>NZ_FSRM01000001.1:640419-1280839 GCF_900141745.1 Paraburkholderia phenazinium
CGTAGTAGCGCTGCGCATCGGCTTCGGTAGTGGCCGCTTCGCCGAGCATGTCGTACGAGTAGCGGAAACCGCGCGCTTCGAATTTGCGGCTGTTGGCGAGCGCCTCGGAGATGTTCTCACCGGTGACGAACTGCTCGCCCATCAAGCGCATCGCCATATCGACGCCCTTGCGGATCAGCGGCTCACCGCCCTTGCCGATCAGCCGCGTGAGCGCCGACGACAGGCCCGTTTCGCTATTGGTCGTCACCAGCTTGCCGGTGATCATCAGCCCCCAGGTGGCAGCGTTGACGAACAGCGACGGCGCCTGGCCGACGTGCGATTTCCAGTCGCCCTTGCTGATCTTGTCGCGAATCAGCGCGTCGCGGGTGGCGCGATCGGGAATCCGCAGCAACGCTTCGGCGAGGCACATCAGCGCCACGCCTTCCTGGCTCGACAGCGAAAACTCGTGAATCAGCCCTTCGACGCCGCCGCCCTTGCTCTTGCCGCGCAGCGTTTCGACGAGCTTGCTCGCCATCGCCTGCACGTCATTGGCGAGGTTTGCCGGCAGACGCGCCTGACCGAGCAGGAACGGCACGCATTCCGGCTCAGGACGCCGGTAGGCCGCTGTAATCGCCGCACGCAACACCGATTGTGGTTGCACGTTCTGCGCAAAATCCAGGAACGGGTGCGACGCCCCATCCTCTTCGGATTCGACGCTCGCGCCATCGGCCAGATCGGCCGAGCCGTGCGCGCCGGACAGCTCAGCGGGCAATTGACCGTGCTCGATCCGTTCGAGGTACGCAAAGATCGCCTGCTTGATCAGCCAGTGCGGAGTGCGTTCGAGACGGGTGGCGGCATCTTTCAGCCGGGTACGCAGGAGGTCGTCGACCTTGACGCCAAGGGTGGTGCTAGCCATGTTTCCTTCGTATGCCAGCCAAGCCGCGCCGGCCAAAGACTAAAAAGTTGGCCGAATCGTACGCCTCCCAATAAAAAGGTGCAACCACGCGGATGGCATGGTTGCACCATTGTCAAAACCTTGTGCGACCGGGGTTCGCGGCAGTTGGCGCACCCGCGAGCGATCCCGGAGCCGGATCGGTACTTTCCCCTATGAAATTCTTTTTTGGCGACCCTTATCGAAACGCAGAATCAGGCCGTTATACAGAACATGATGCGCACAAGCGCACGTAACGGGGTTACGGGGTGTTCGAAATGGAAAAGTGGCTGGTACTGGCAGCAATCTGGAGCATGTGCGCAACGTGCGCATATCTGTTCGTCCGCGGTGCGACGTACTCCGACACGCGCGAAGCAGAGGATGAGCTTGCAGTGATCGACAGCGCGCGCCGCGCGATCGGGAAATAAGCCTTCCCCTTACGCGTTTGGCGCGAACTGGCTGCAGGAGTCGTCCGGCGAGACCAGCTGGTCGTGCAGACGGCAGAGCCGGCTCGTGGCTACGCTCGCCCCAAACCCCGAACTGAATACCACGAGGCCCGGGATGCTCTGCTCAAGCGTGTGTCGATCGTCAGCGCGGTACCGGCAACCAGCACAACTCGGCCGGCGCGCACGCAGTGCGCGCGCCGCAGTCTCGGTCCGCTTCTCCGCAGGACTCGTCATGAGCCCTGCCCCAAGCTATTCCAATACGATGCGAACACGTGCGCGGACAGCGCGTAGCCGATGGCGACATTGACGACGACGCCGGCCGTGAACGCGAGGAACGGCTTGATGCCGGTGGCGGTCAGCAGGCGCAACCGCGTGGTCAACCCGATGCTCAGGAAGCAGAAGATGAAGGCCCAGGTGCGCAGCGCGGTAATCGGCGCAACGAACTCCGGAGTCACCACCTTGCGGTAGTCCGCCAGCGAATAGTGGCTCGCGATCCACGTCACGAGCGCCGACGCAATCACAAAGCCAATCACGAATTTCGGAAAGCGCGCCCAGATCTCGCCCGGGTTTGCCTTCGACTTGACGCCACTTTCCTGGCTCTCCCAACGGGTCGAGGCGACGAACGCCAGCACGAACGCCCAGATGCCGATCCAGATGTCGCGCCCCACCACCTTCATCAGCGTGAACGCCTGCACGGATGCTTCGGGCGCGCCGGCGATAGCGCCGCCAGCTTGCCTGGCCAGGTCGCCATAAGCCTGGGCGGCGGCGATGCCGGCCGCGTCCGCGAATTCAGAGGTGCCGATCCACGCGCCGCCGACCGCCGTCGAAAGCCCGAGCGAGCGCGAGGCGAACGGCAACACGAAGATCATCACGATGGCCCACAGGATCACCAGCGTGATCGCCACCGAAGCCTGTTCGCGTTTGGCGCGCACAGCGCCCGCAATGGCGATGGCCGCCGAAACGCCGCAGACCGCGCCGCCCACGCCCAGCACCGCGGCAAAGCGGCGGTCGAGCCCGAAAGCCCTGGCGACGAAAAAGATCACGAAGAACGTCACCAGCGAAACGATGCTGGCCTGTCCGACCGCAACCGGACCGGCCCACACCAGCAACGTCAACGGCAGCGTCGCGCCGAGCAGCACGATACCCACCTTGATGTAAAACTCGACGCGCAACCCGGCCGAGAACCACTCGGGCAACCCGAACACATTCGAGATCACCAGACCGAGCACTAGCGCAACCAGCGGTGGTTCGAGGTTGTACCTGGAAGCGCTGGCCCATGCGCCGAGCGTGAAAATCAGTATCGAGGCGACGAACAGGATCAGGAACGACGGCAGAAAATGCGCGAGCCGTTGCTTTAAAGCCGCGAGGCTGACGCCGAACAGCACCGCGAACACGACGAACAGCGCGGCATAGTTCGGCAGGTGTTTGAGCAGGTCTTGAGCCGCCAGGGACGGATCCGTCCATTTGACCGGCGCAACCGCGAGCCATTTGATGCTGCTACTCGAGGCAAAGAACCCCCACGCGACGACGATCACCAGCAGGCCGATCCACACGGCCCACCAGTCTTCGGTCGCGAACAGGCCGCCGCCATGTTTGACGTCGTTGTCACGGTTGGAATCGGATCTGGCCGGTGCTGCTGCTGCGCCCGCCGGCAGGCTGTGATTGGTATCGCTCATCGCAAAGCCCCGAGAGTTGAGGTGCGTCGGCGCGGGAGAAGTTGGGATTGTTGTTAAAACTGCGCCGATTCTGGCGAAATATAGTTGAGCGGCTTTCGGAAATGAAACGACCTTTCGCTCTATGAATATGACTGAAAGGGATTTGCACGTCAGCCGGGTCCGGTAGGCCCGACGACGGCGACCTCAGATATCGAGCGGGTCGACCTCGAGATTCCAGCGCAACACGCCCTTCAAGCTGCGCAAGACCGGCTGCCAGGCGCGCAGCGTGGCCTGTAGCGCGCCGCGCGAAGCGCTCTCGATCAGCAATTGCGCGCGGTGCACGTGCATGACCTTGACGATGGTCAGCGGCACGGCGTCGTAGACCGTCACCCGTTCGGCGGAGGGCATTTCCGCCAGCGCCGCAGCGGCTTGCTGGAGGAAAGCGAGCGCCGCTTCGAGCGTGCGGCCTTCGGCGCGCAACAGTGCCTGATAGACAAACGGCGGCAAATGGGCGTCGCGGCGTTCGGCCAGCGTCGAGTTGGCGAAGCCGACGTAGTCGTGCCTCCCCAGCGCGTGATACAGCGCGTGCCGCGGATAGCGCGTCTGCACCAGCACCTCGCCGGGTAGTCCTGCCCGACCGGCGCGGCCGCTCACCTGCATCAGCTGGGCGAATAGGCGCTCGCTGGCGCGGAAGTCGTGCGAGAACAGCGCCGTATCGGCGTTAAGCACGCCCACCAGCGAAACGCGTTGAAAGTCGTGCCCCTTGGCGATCATTTGCGTGCCCACCAGGATGTCGACCTCGCCCGCGTGCACGTCCGAGAACAGCGCCTGCGCGCTGCCTTTGCGGCGCGTGCTGTCAGCGTCGATGCGCAGCACACGCGCCCCGGGCACGGCGCTCGCCAAGGTCTCTTCGACGCGCTGCGTGCCGCGCCCGAGCGGCGCGATGTCCACGTTGCCGCAGTCAGGGCACGAACGTGGAATGCGTGCTTCCCAGCCGCAGTGGTGGCAACGCAGCGCACGCTCCGGCTTGTGCAACACGACGTAGGCGCTACAGCGTGGACAGCCCGCCACCCAGCCGCAGGCGTCGCAGGCCAGTTGTGGCGCGTAGCCGCGGCGGTTGAGAAACACGAGGCTCTGTTCGCCTCGCTCAAGGCGAGTCTTCAGCGCCGCGATCAGCGGCCCGGACAGGCCTTCCACTGACGCCCGGCCACGTCGCCGTTCTTCTTCGAGATCGATCAGCTTGACGGTGGGCAACACCGCCTCGGCGACCGCCCGCCGCGACAGCGTGAGTCGCGTGTAGCGTCCCTGGTCGGCCTGCCACCAGCTTTCCAGCGACGGCGTCGCGGAGCCGAGTACCACCGGCAAATCCAGTTGCTTGGCACGCCAGATGGCCAGATCGCGCGCCGAGTAGCGCAAGCCTTCCTGCTGCTTGTAGGCGGGGTCATGCTCTTCGTCGACGACGATGATCGCCAGCTTCGGCAGCGAGGCGAGCACCGCGAGCCGCGTACCGAGCACGATCCGGGCACGGCCGCTATGTGCCGCGAACCAGTTGCGCGCCCGTTCACCCTCGGCGAGGCCGCTGTGCAACGTGACGATCGAGGTGCCTTCGAGCGCCGCAAAGCGCGCGCGGAACGCGGCTTCGAATTGCGGCGTGAGATTGATTTCGGGCACGAGAACGAGCGCCTGGGCGTCGGGCCGCGCCGCCAGAATCGCGGCAAGCGCGCGCAGATACACCTCGGTCTTGCCGCTGCCGGTCACGCCGTGCAACAGGAACGGTGCGAAGCCGTTAGCGTCGCGAATTGCTTCGACGGCTGCGGCTTGTTCATCGGTCAGGGTGGGCAGCGGCGGTGCGGCCCGCTGCGCCGCGCTGCCCGGCGACGGCGCGAGCAAAGCCAGTGCAGCCGCTTCGGTCACTTCCCGCTCTAGCCAGCCTTCGGCACGCCACGCCTCGAGGGTCGCGGCGGCTTTGGGATGGACGGCGCGGGCGTCGGCGACAAGTAGCGCACCGGCCTCGGCGTCGATAAGCGCCCGCGCCAGTTTTCGTAATGCAGTCGCCCGCGCGGGTAACGCGTCGGGCAGCGCTGCCCGGCCGGCCGGCAACAAACGGTACAGCTCCTGGGGCGCGAGCAGGCGCGCCCAGCGCGACGGATCGCGCAACGCCTGCGGCAAAGCCGGCAATGCGACTTCGCCAAGGCCCCGCTGGTAGTAGTCCGCGGCAAAGGCGGCAAGCGCCAGCCATTCGGCGGACAAGGGCGGACAGGCATCGCATAAGCTGTCCACGGCGCGCAGTTTGTCGGCCGGCACATCGCTGTGAGTGGTCACTTCACAGACTAGCCCGACCACCTGGCGCCTGCCGAACGGCACGCTGACGAGCGTGCCCGGCAGCGGCGGCTCGGCGGCGTCGCAGCGATAGTCGAACAAGGTCGGCAACGGATGATCGAGCGCGACGCGGACAAAAACGGGGCTCACGTAGGATTCAGGATCGCAATTGGGTCGGCGCAGGCACTTCGGTCATCGGACCGATGCCCGACGACGAGTCAGTGAACCGGGAGAAGTTAAAGTAAAACATCACTTCCGGCGCTAAGTTTTGGAATCTACTGAACAATTGGTGTTGGCCCGGATGTCCTGTGGATAACTTTGTTGAGAACTCGCTCTGGAAGGCCCGAAAACCGCGCCGTTGCTACGTTGTGTGGGGTACCGCACACTTCTCCCTGATCCGACGAAACCCTTGCCAGTCAAGGCCCTGATCGGATGCGCACGCAACTTGCAAGCAGATTGCCGCGACTAAACCCTCTACCGCGCCGCAGCGTGATGAATGTGTATAAGTCAAGTCTTGACAACTGCGGAAGCGCCGCCTGACGGCCCAGTTGACACTATTTTTCCCTTAGTCCGAGAGCCCACGTCGCCGCACCGCAACAAATCTGTCACGCGTTTGGCGCGGCTCCCGCTGCTCCGGCAGCGCGAATCGCGCGGCTGTGGCGATGGACTTCATCGACCAGTTCGGCGACGTTTTCCGGCGGCGTGAACTGCGAAATGCCATGACCAAGGTTGAAGACGTGGCCGGGATGATTGCCGAAGCTGTCGAGTACCGCGCGCGCTTCGATACGAATCGCCGAGGGCGGCGCGAACAGCACCGACGGATCGATATTGCCTTGCAGGGCCACCCTACCGCCGACCCGCTCGCGGGCGCGGGCGAGATTCACCGTCCAGTCGAGGCCAACCGCGTCGACGCCGGTGGCCGCAATCTCGTCGAGCCACAAGCCGCCGCCCTTCGTGAAGGTGATGACCGGGACTTTCTCGCCGTCGTGATCGCGTTTGAGCTGGCTCACGACCTGCGCGATGTAGTGCAGTGAGAAACGTTGGTAGATGCCGTCGGCCAATGCTCCGCCCCAGGTGTCGAAAATCATCACCGCTTGCGCGCCGGCTTCGATCTGCGCGTTCAGGTAAGCGGCCACGGACCTGGCGTTCACCTCCAGAATCCGGTGCATCAGATCTGGACGGGCGTACAGCATGGATTTCACTGTGCGGAAGTCGGCCGAGCCGCTGCCTTCGACCATGTAGCAGGCAAGCGTCCACGGGCTGCCGGAAAAGCCGATCAGCGGCACGCGCTGACGGCCTTGCGCATCCGTCAGCGCCTTGCGGATCTCGCTCACCGCGTCGGTCACGTAGCGCAGCGTGGCGCCGATATCCGGCACGGCGAGGCGCGCGACGTCGGCCTCAGTGCGCACAGGATGCGCAAAGCTGGGACCTTCGCCGGCCACGAACTCCAGCCCCAGGCCCATGGCGTCGGGCACCGTGAGAATGTCGGAGAACAGGATGGCCGCGTCGAGCGGATAGCGCTCGAGTGGCTGCAGCGTCACTTCAGTCGCGTACGCCGGGCTCTTCGCGAGGCCAAGAAAACTACCTGCACGAGCGCGCGTCGCGTTGTATTCCGGCAGGTACCGGCCGGCCTGACGCATCAGCCAGATCGGCGTGTAGTCGGTCGGCTGACGCAGCAGCGCGCGCAGGAAGGTGTCGTTGAGAAGGTTATGGGCCACGTTGCGTACGACTGAAGGCAAAGGGGCATTTTACCGGACGCAGCGCGGCCGATCCCGCATCTTCGTTGATCGGGGCAATAACGGTCCGCTATGGCGTTGTCCCGCGACCGGCCGTCCGGCTAATGTTCAAGGGCGGACTGGCAGGCTATGATCAGCGGCCTTATGTGGCAATGACGGGATTCGAGGAGATCCGATGAGAAAGGCAGCATGGATTCTGGCTTTGGCGTTGCTCGCTGGTGCAACCGGGACGGCGAACGCGCAGAGCGCGGCGGGCTCGGCCGCGACGGTTGGCGGCAACAGTACGTCCACAGCACCCTCGCGCCTCGACGAGATTCTCGCGCGCGGTACGCTGCGCGCCTGCACGACCGGCGACTACCGGCCGTACTCCTTCTACAAGGGCGACGGGCAGTTCGAAGGAATCGACATCGACATGACCGAATCGCTCGCGAAATCGCTGGGTGTGAAGGCTGAGTACATCAAAACGTCGTGGTCCAACCTGATGAACGACTTTGTGGCGAAGTGCGATATCGCTGTCGGTGGCGTCTCGCCATCGCTCGAACGGCAAAAGCGCGCGTTTTTCACCCGGCCGTATATGGTCGACGGCAAGACGCCGATCGTGCGCTGCGACGACGTGAACAAATATCAGACCGTCGCCGAGATCGATCAGCCCACGACCCGCGTCATCGTCAACCCCGGTGGTACAAACGAGCGCTTCGCGAGGCAGTTTTTCCCGCACGCGAACCTTACCGTGTATCCAGACAACGTGACGATCTTCAAACAGATCCTCGCCGGCAAGGCGGATGTGATGGTGACTGACGCGTCGGAAACGTTGCTGCAACAGAAACTCAACCCTGGCCTGTGCTCGGTTCACCCTGACAAGCCGTTCCAGTACGGAGAAAAGGCTTGGTTGCTGCCGCGCGGTGACGTGGTGTTCCAGCAATATGTCGACCAATGGTTGCATCTGGCGCAAGCTAGCGGCGAATACCAGGCAATCTCCGATAAGTGGTTGAAGTAGCGCGGTCCAATAAGCGGCGCGCATCGACACAATCCTGTAACCGCGTATCTGCACGTAAGTCGATAGGGAATTGCGCGATTGACACCCTCGGCTGCGCGGTCCGACCCGCGCAACGAGCCGGCCGGATTTGAGCGTGCGCCGCAGCGTTACAGGTGCGTTCATCACGCGGGCGCCAAGGTTAATGGCGCCGAATCGGCCATCTGGCCGCTATCCGGCGGGCGTGGCGCAACCCCGGCCGTGGTTTCATGCGGTGAAGTCTGAATCGGTTGCGCTGCACGGAGCGCCGCGGAAGCATCAATTGAACCCGAGTAATGATGGTCAAAGGCATCGGTAGAAATTACGTTTTAAACAGCTTTCAATGGCAATAAGACCCGCGAAGCCTTATCTGGCGGGCGTTACAACCTGAAACACTTTGTTACCGTCATACCGGACTTATTCGCCCACAATGCTTTTCAACGGTTTCAACACGGATGTGGCTGGGTGCGTGGTGTGAGCGGATACGATGCACTTGCCGGTCGGCGTCACGCCGAAGCCCTGGAAAGGGGCATCCCTGCTGGGGCCGTGGTCGACGCGTAGAGCGTCCACCCAGTCGGTTCCTCCAATGGTCTCCTCGCGCTAACCCCGTAGCGTGTGGTTTTTAGCGGGCTCCAGGCCCGCTTTTTTTTTGTTTAGCCAAACGTTTGCGCGCTGCTCTGGTGAGCTCTGCCCGGGCTGCTGCTAGTCAGGTTTCGCGAACGGTTGCGCCTCCCCCCTCAAACACGGCGGCCCCACGACAACGCGTGGCGCCGCCGTTGTCGTTTCAGGCGGTCTTGTCTTCCCGGATCTTCAACTCCTCGATCATCCGTTCGCGCATCACGAATTTCTGTATCTTGCCGGTGACCGTCATCGGCAGCTCATCGACGAAGCGGATGTATTTCGGCACCTTGTAGTGGGCTATCTGGCCACGGCAAAACTCCCGCACTTCCTCGGCGCTCGCCTGTTCTCCGGCGCGCAGCACGATCCACGCGCACACTTCTTCCCCGTACTTCGCGTCCGGGACGCCAAACACCTGAACGCTCTGGATCTTCGGATGGCGGAACAGAAACTCTTCGATCTCGCGTGGGTAGATGTTCTCGCCGCCGCGAATCAGCATGTCCTTGAGGCGGCCGACGATATTGCAGTAACCGTCGGCGTCGAGCGTCGCCAGATCGCCGGTGTGCATCCAGCCGTCGACGATGCTTTCGTGCGTCTTCGCCTCCTCGCCCCAGTAGCCCTGCATCACCGAGTATCCCTTTGTACATAGCTCGCCGGTTTCGCCGACCGGAACGACGTTGCCCAGCGCGTCGATGATCTTGACTTCGAGATGCGGCTGGATACGCCCCACCGTCGAAGTCCGCTTGTCCAGCGGATCAGTCGTCGAACTCTGGAAAGAAACCGGACTGGTTTCCGTCATGCCGTAGGCGATCGTGATTTCGGCCAGATGCATCTTCGACACGACCTTCTTCATGGTCTCGATCGGGCATGGCGAGCCGGCCATGATGCCGGTCCGCAGACGCGTAAGATCAAAACGCGCGAACTCCGGATGATCCAGTTCTGCGATGAACATGGTGGGAACGCCATGCAACGCCGTGCATCTTTCTTCGGCGACGGCTGCGAGTGTCGCAGCCGGATCGAAGGCTTCACCGGGAAAGACCATGTTCGCGCCGACCGACACGCAGGCCAGCACCGCCAGCACCATGCCGAAGCAGTGATAGAGCGGCACGGGAATGCAAAGGCCGTCCTCTTCCGAGAGCTCCATCGCCATTGCAATATAGCGCGCGTTGTTGACGACGTTGCGGTGCGTGAGCGTGGCTCCCTTCGGGTTGCCGGTCGTGCCGCTGGTGAACTGGATGTTGATTGGATCGTCCGCGGACAAGGTGGCATCGATCGCATCCAGTTTTACGGAGTCGAGCGTGGCGCGGCCCTGCTCGATCACGTCGGAGAAACTCAGCATGCCCGGCGTGCCCTGGTCGCACATGCGGATCACGACACGCAACTCCGGCAAACGCACCGCACGCAGATTGCCGGGAGCGTGCGTGGCAAGTTCGGGCGCCATCTCCTGCAGCATCTGCAGATACATCGACGACTTGAAACGTTCTGCGGCGATGATGGCCTTGCATCCGACCTTGTTTAGCGCGTACTCGAGTTCGGCCAGCCGGTATGCGGGATTGATATTGACCAGCACGGCCCCGATGCGCGCCGTCGCGAATTGCGTGAGTAACCACTCGACCCGGTTCGGCGACCAGATGCCGACACGGTCGCCTTTGCCGATGCCCAGTGCGAGCAAACCGGCTGCGAGCACGTCGACCTCTTGCGCGAAAACCGCCCACGTCCAGCGGATGCCCTGCTCGCGGAACACCACGGCAGGTCGGCCGGCGAAGCGGCGCGCCGTGTCGCGCAGGAATCGTCCGACCGTCGCGTCGCTCAGCGGGATATCGGTCGAACCACGGACGTAGGAGAGCCCGTTCATTGGCTTGATGAGTGCGGCTCGACCTGACGCTTGCGTTGCCATGGCGTTGTCTCCGTGAACGGATGCTCGCTCTGTTATGCACCCCCATCAGGATTGCCGCTGCACGCGGGCCCGAGAGGGTCGGGAAATCTTCCGACGGCCTGGCGGTGTTTCTGCGATTTCTGCGATTTCTGCGAATTGTTGCTGCCGATTGTGCCACCGGGGTATGTCCGCGCGGCATCAAGTGTTACCCGCAGGCAAGCTCGTCGAGTCACGAGCCTGAGCTCGCTTCCCTTGCCGTAAACGTCAATCGCAGTCGAAAAAAAAGCAGCCTCTCGGCTGCTTTTCCTTAATGCGCTTGCGGCTCGCTCAATTCTGACCACGCAACTTGCGCAGACGCTGGATCGCAGCGAGCTGTGCCGTCGCATACGCGAGCTCCGCCTGAGCGGTCGCGTATTCGAGGTTCGAGCCCGTGTTTTGCAGCGCTTCTTCTGCACGCTTGCGCGCGTCTTCGGCCTTAGCTTCGTCAAGATCCTTGCCGCGGATAGCGGTGTCGGCCAGAACCGTCACTGCACCCGGTTGAATCTCAAGAATGCCGCCGGCGACGAACACAAACTCTTCTTCGCCGTTTTCAGCTTCGATGCGCACTGCCCCCGGACGAATCCGCGTGATAAGCGGCGTGTGGCCCGGCAGAATGCCGAGTTCGCCCGCTTCGCCAGGCAGCGCCACGAATTTCGCCTGGCCCGAGAAGATTTCCTCTTCCGCGCTGACGACGTCTACTTTAATGGTTGCCATATCGACTCCTGTGCCGACCAAAGTTAGCGCCTTAGCGCTTACTTCGGTCCCATGCAAAGCTCGACGAGGGTAGCGCCTTGGCGCTCGCTCTCGTCCCATGCAAGGCGGGTTGAGCGTATTACGAGGCGCCGGTTTCGCAAAAGCTACCCTGAAGGTAGTACTTGCGGGCAAACCGGCGCCCGCTTCGTTACACCCGACCGTTACTGGATCTTCTTGGCCTTTTCGAAGGCTTCGTCGATCGTGCCGACCATGTAGAACGCCTGCTCCGGCAAATGATCGCACTCACCGCCCACGATCATCTTGAAGCCGCGGATCGTTTCCTTCAGCGGCACGTACTTGCCCGGCGAGCCCGTGAACACTTCAGCGACGTGGAACGGCTGCGACAGGAAACGCTGGATCTTACGAGCGCGCGCCACGGCGAGCTTGTCTTCCGGCGCCAGTTCGTCCATGCCCAGAATCGCGATAATGTCGCGCAGTTCCTTGTAGCGCTGCAGCGTTTGCTGCACGCCGCGCGTGATCGAGTAGTGCTCTTCGCCGATCACGTTCGGGTCGATCTGACGCGAGGTCGAATCGAGCGGGTCGACTGCCGGGTAGATACCCAGCGAAGCGATGTCACGCGACAACACGACGGTTGCGTCAAGGTGGCCGAAGGTCGTAGCCGGCGACGGGTCGGTCAAGTCATCCGCAGGGACGTACACGGCCTGCACCGACGTGATCGAGCCAGTCTTGGTCGACGTAATACGTTCTTGCAGCTTGCCCATTTCTTCAGCCAGCGTCGGCTGATAGCCCACTGCCGACGGCATACGGCCGAGCAGTGCCGACACTTCGGTACCGGCCAGCGTGAAACGGTAGATGTTGTCGACGAAGAACAGCACGTCCAGACCTTCGTCACGGAAATGCTCAGCCATCGTCAGACCCGTCAGCGCGACGCGCAGACGGTTACCCGGCGGCTCGTTCATCTGGCCGTACACCAGCGCGACCTTGTCGAGAACGTTCGAGTCCTTCATTTCATGATAGAAGTCGTTCCCTTCGCGGGTACGCTCGCCAACACCGGCGAACACGGAGTAACCACCGTGTTCCTTGGCGATGTTGTTGATCAGTTCCATCATGTTCACGGTCTTGCCCACACCGGCGCCACCGAACAGACCCACCTTACCGCCCTTGGCGAACGGGCAGATCAGGTCGATAACCTTGATGCCTGTCTCGAGCAGTTCCGTGGACGGCGACAGTTCTTCGAACGCCGGAGCCTTCTGGTGAATACCGCGCGTCACGTCCGAGTTGATCGGACCGGCTTCGTCGATCGGACGGCCCAGCACGTCCATGATCCGGCCGAGGGTCGGCTTGCCGACCGGCACGCTGATCGGCTTGCCCGTGTTCTTCACCGTCGTACCGCGGCGCAGGCCGTCGGATGCACCCAGACAGATGGTACGAACGACGCCGTCGCCCAGCTGCTGCTGGACTTCGAGAGTCAGTTCCGAACCGTCGAGAATGAGCGCGTCGTAAATCTTCGGCATGTGGTCACGCGGAAATTCCACGTCGATCACCGCGCCGATGCACTGTACGATCTTGCCTTCTACCAAAGCAGTAGTACTCATCGCTTTTCCTTTAGATACTCAATTCTTCACTCGCGCAAAGGCGCAGTTTGTAGCGCTTGCCCTGAGGCGCGCCTGACCGTGATGGTCAGACCGCCGCAGCGCCGCCGACGATTTCCGACAGTTCTTTCGTGATCGCTGCCTGACGGCTCTTGTTGTACACGAGCTGCAGTTCGTTGATGACCGTCTTCGCGTTGTCCGAAGCGGCCTTCATTGCGACCATCCGTGCCGACTGCTCCGACGCCATGTTTTCCGCGACGGCCTGATAGACCAGCGCTTCCACATAACGCACGAGCAACTCGTCCACCACCGCCTGTGCGTCCGGCTCGTAGATGTAGTCCCACGACGTGTTCGGCGTCGTGCCCTCGTCTTCCTTGCGCTCGAACTGGTCTGCCGACAGCGGCAGCAGTTGCTCGATCACGGCTTCCTGCTTCATCGTATTGACGAAGCGCGTGTACGCCAGGTACACCGCCGAGATCTTGCCTTCCGAGTACATGTCGAGCTGCACTTTCACCGCGCCGATCAGCTTCTCGAGGTGCGGCGTGTCGCCCAGCGCCACCACGTTCGACGCGACCTTCGCACGCAGGCGGTTCAGAAAACCGAGGCCCTTGCCGCCGATCGCCGTTGCTTCGATCGTCTTGCCCTGGCCTTCCAGTTCCTTGAACTTCTGCAGTGCGGCGCGCAGCACGTTCGTGTTCATACCACCACACAAACCCTTGTCGGTCGTGACGAGGATCATGCCGGCCGTCTTCGCGCCGTCGTTCGACACCATGAACGGGTGACGATACTCGGGGTTCGAACGGCTCATGTGCGCAGCGATGTCGCGGACCTTGTCGGCGTACGGGCGAGCAGCGCGCATGCGCTCCTGAGCGCGGCGCATCTTCGATGCGGCCACCATCTCCATCGCTTTCGTGATCTTGCGCGTGTTTTGCACGCTCTTGATCTTGCCGCGAATTTCCTTCATTCCAGCCATTGCTTGCTCCTTTGTCGGCCCGAGTTACCGCTTTAGCGGTTACTCGGGTCCCATGCAAAGCTTCGGCCCGAGTCAGCGCTTTAGCGTTACCCGGGTCCCATGCAAAGCGATCGAAGCAGCGCGGGGGCATTCACATGCGGCCCGCGCCGCTTCAAGGTCCGTTTATGCCTTGCGGGTCACTCGCGGATCAATAAGCGCCGGACTTCTTGAAGTCTTTGACGGCCGTATGCAGCAGGCCTTCGTCGTCCTTCGAGAGTTCCTTGGTGTCTTCGATGCGCTTGATCAGGTCAGCGTGCTTCGACTTCAGGTAATCACGCAGGCCCTTTTCGAACGGCAGCACTTGCGCGACTTCCAGATCGTCCAGGTAACCGTTGTTCGCAGCGAACAGCGCGATTGCCAGTTCCCACACCTGCAGCGGCTGGTACTGCGGCTGCTTGAGCAGTTCCGTCACGCGGCGGCCGCGCTCCAGCTGCTTGCGGGTGGCTTCGTCGAGGTCCGATGCGAACTGCGCGAACGCAGCCAGCTCACGATACTGCGCCAGGTCGGTACGGATACCGCCCGACAGCTTCTTCACAACCTTCGTCTGAGCCGCACCGCCCACACGCGACACCGACACGCCGGCGTTAATTGCCGGGCGGATACCTGCGTTGAAGAGGTCGGTTTCCAGGAAGATCTGGCCGTCGGTAATCGAGATCACGTTCGTCGGAACGAAGGCGGTCACGTCGCCTGCCTGCGTTTCAATGACCGGCAGTGCTGTCAGCGAACCGCTCTTGCCCTTCACTTCACCGTTCGTGAACTTCTCGACGTACTCTTCCGAGACGCGAGCCGCACGTTCGAGCAGACGCGAGTGCAGATAGAACACGTCACCCGGGTAAGCTTCGCGGCCCGGCGGACGGCGCAGCAGCAGCGAGATCTGACGGTATGCCCAGGCTTGCTTGGTCAAGTCGTCATAAACGATCAGCGCGTCCTGACCGCGGTCGCGGAAGTATTCGCCCATCGAGCAGCCGGCGTACGGTGCGAGGTATTGCATCGCAGCCGATTCCGAAGCCGAAGCAGCGACCACGATGGTGTATTCCAGCGCGCCGGTTTCTTCGAGCTTGCGGACCACGTTCATGATCGACGAAGCCTTCTGGCCGATCGCGACGTAGATACAGAAGAGGTTCTTGCCCTTCTGGTTGATGATCGCGTCGACAGCCACAGCCGTCTTGCCGCACTGGCGGTCGCCAATGATCAGCTCGCGCTGGCCACGGCCAACCGGCACCATGGCGTCGATCGACTTCAGGCCGGTCTGGACCGGCTCCGACACCGACTTACGCCAGATCACGCCCGGGGCAATCTTTTCGATTGCGTCGGTCTTCTTCGCGTTGATCGGGCCTTTGCCGTCGATCGGGTTGCCGAGTGCATCGACCACGCGGCCGAGCAGTTCCGGACCCACCGGCACTTCGAGAATGCGGCCCGTCGTCTTGACGATGTCGCCTTCCGAAATGTGTTCGTATTCACCCAGAATCACGGCGCCGACCGAGTCGCGCTCGAGGTTCAGCGCGAGACCGTAGGTGTTGCCCGGGAATTCGAGCATTTCGCCCTGCATCACTTCCGACAGGCCGTGAATACGCACGATACCGTCGGTCACGGAGATCACGGTGCCCTGGTTGCGAACGTCTGCGCTCGCTTCAAGGCCCTGGATCCGGCTCTTGATCAGCTCGCTGATCTCAGAGGGATTGAGTTGCATTATTCGCTCCTGATAGTCAATTCTGTTGCGTGCCAGCCGCTTCAGCGCCTTAGGCGCTTCAGGCCGTCAGAGCCGTTTGCATGCTGGCAAGCCGCGCGCGGACCGAGGTATCGAGCACTTCATCGCCGACTGTCACGCGCACACCGCCGATCAGCGACGAGTCGACCTCGACCACCGGCTTCAGCTTGCGCTTGAACTTGCGTTCGAGACTGGCGACGAGTTCATCCAGCTGCGCGCCTTCGAGCGGGAATGCGCTGACGATCAACGCATCAGCCGCTCCTTCGCGCGCGTTCTTCAACTCTTCGAACTGCGTGGCGATTTCCGGCAGCAGCGGCAGACGGTGGTTGTCCACCAGCATTTGCACCAGATTCTTCGCTTGCGCGTTGTCCTTGAGCGGCGACTTGACCGCGGCCAGCAGCAGATCGCTGACCTGGGCGCGGCTTACTTTCGGGCTCGTGGCGATCGACAGCACTTCGGGCAGATGCGCAACCTGTGCCAGCTCCTGCACGAACGTGGACCAGGCGGCGACGTCACCAGCTTCGGCCACGCCAAACAACGCTTCTGCATACGGACGGGCGATGGTTGCAAGTTCGGCCATGATCAGAGCTCGGCTTTCAGTTGATTCAGCAGGTCAGCATGCGCTGCCTGGTCGACTTCGCGCTTCAGGATCTGTTCAGCGCCCTTGACCGCGAGAGCAGCGACTTCGCCGCGCAGCGCTTCGCGCGCCTTGACGACCTGTTGCTCCGCGTCCGCCTTCGCTTGCGCGAGGATACGAGCGGCTTCAGCTTGTGCCTGGGCCTTGATTTCGTCAGCCAGCGTCACTGCGCGCTTTTCGGCGTCAGCAATACGTTGCTGGCCGTCGTTGCGTGCCTGCGCCAGTTCCTGGTCGACGCGCTTGTGCGCGGCTTCCAGTTCTGCCTTGCCCTTCTCAGCAGCAGACAGACCTTCGGCGATCTTCTTCGCGCGCTCGTCGAGGGCGTTGATCAACGGCGGCCACACGAACTTCATCGTGAACCACGCGAGGATCAGGAACACGACCATTTGCGCAAACAGGGTTGCGTTGAGATTCACGGTGTTTCCTTAAACGTTGCTAGTTCGGAAAGTGAAACGGCAAGGCGCTCATCGATTCTGTATTCGATCAGCGCCAAGTGCCCGTTCCGCCCTGCGCCTTCACCAGTTATAGCTCAGGCGCAAACTTCCGAGGAACCTCAGCCTGCCAGCTTCGACAGCAGCGGGTTCGCGAACGCAAACAGCATTGCCACACCAACGCCAATCAGGAACGCCGCGTCGATCAGACCAGCCAGCAGGAACATCTTGGTTTGCAGCGGGTTCATCAGTTCCGGCTGACGAGCGCATGCCTCAATGTACTTGCCGCCCATCAGGCCGATACCGATACAGGCGCCGATTGCACCCAGGCCGATGATGATGCCGATACCGATGGCGGTCAGACCCTGGATGTTGGCGATGAAAGCTTGCATGATCACTCCTTTGTGAAAAGTCTTTTTGGAACTGGTTGGAACTAGGATTTAAAAAACTAAAAAGCTAAGGCAATTCGTTGTTCGACAGCGCAGGTTAGTGCGTGTCGTGTGCCTGGCCGAGGTACACCAGCGTCAGCATCATGAAAATGAACGCCTGCAGCAGCACGATCAGAATGTGGAAGATTGCCCACACGCTGCCGGCGATCACGTGGCCGATGAAGCCAAGCACCGTCGTGTCCGCGCCGAAGCTCCAGATGCTGCCCAAGAGAGCAATCAGCAGGAACAGCAGTTCACCCGCGTACATGTTGCCGAACAGCCGCATGCCGAGGGAAACCGTCTTTGCGACGAACTCGATGATGTTCAGTGCCAGGTTCGGGATCCACAGCAGCGGATGCGCGCCGAACGGAGCGGACAGCAGTTCATGAACGAAGCCGCCGGCGCCCTTGATCTTGAAGTTGTAGTAAATCATCAGCACGAACACGCCGAGCGCGATGCCGATGGTGCCGTTCAGGTCGGCCGTCGGCACGATGCGGTGGTGCGGGATGACTTGCGAGAGACCGAGCCAGCCGATCACGCGGCCCGGCAGGTCGACGGGGATGAAGTCGAGCGAGTTCATCAGGGCAACCCAGACGAACACGAACAGTGCGAGCGGCGCAATGAAGGTGCGGCTGCCGTGGATCATCGACTTGGACTGATCTTCGACCATCTCGACCAGCATCTCGATAGCGCACTGGAAACGACCCGGCACGCCGGCGGTCGCTTTACGTGCAGCGAGATGCAGGATGAAGATCGTGGCCAGACCGCAAACGATCGACCAGAACAGGGTGTCCAGATTCCAGACGTGAATATCGAAAATCGACGTCTGGTGCGCGGTGGAGAAGTTCTGCAAGTGGTGCGCGATGTACTCGGACGGATCCATCGCGCGCGTTCCTTCGCTAGCTGCCATATCGTTAATGCCACCCAAATTGTCGAAAATCAGTTCGGGCTGTTCCCGCCGCAACACTCTATTGCGGGAACACGCCGGCGCAGGTCATGTCATACCCGCGCGCCTTTTTGCCGGCGCCGCGCGCCAGCCAGTATTTTTTGCGTTACTTCACCGCTCACCGCCAGGCAAGCGCGATCCAGTATGTCTTCAATGCAATGAGGTAAGTCACGAGCAGCGGCACCCAGCGTACGTCGTGATACCAGAAAGCGATGGCTACAAACATCGCGATCGTTGTCCCCATCTTGAGCGCTTCGCCGATCATCCAGCTCATGACTGTTTCGGCGCCGCTCAGTGTTCTAAGGCGTGCCGCGAACATCGCGCCCGGCACCCAGCAGATCGCTCCCCCCAGGAACGCGGACAGCGCAGCAGCGCCCGGCGGCTTGTAGAACAGCCACCACACCAGCGTAGCACCCAGGGACAAAACCATTTGCGCCGCCACGACCTTGAACGGCGTGACGCGCGATGGACGACTCACATTCGGACCGAACAGCTTCTCTGCTTCAGCCCGCGTGAGCGGAACGATATTGTTATCTTGCTGCTCGGCATCCCACGCGTCGTCATGCGTAACGTGCTGGCCGGACGTGGCGGAAAACGTGCGTTCTGCGCGGCCTTCGTCGCGCCGATTTTGGGGCGCTTGATTCGACGTTTTAAGCGCCATCGCAGTATTCCGGAAGTCTCGTGCCGCCCGTCAGCTTACGTGAAGATTACGGGGTTGTCGTGCAATTAAATCCGGGCGATTGTAAGCGATAGTTGCAGGCAATTCAAGACTTTAGGCCTTTCAATAAAGCGCGTGAAACGGCCCGCCATGATGCGGGAAATGGCGCTTCGGAGGTAGGACGACTCCAACTGTAAGGCTGTCGGGGGGCCACGAAAAATGCGGCTTGAATTGCGCTGATTGGCGGTGCGTTGGCTAGCATGTGGACGTCATGGCGTCCGTATCAAATATGCAACAGAAGCCAGCCACCTACTGCTCCGGCAGCGAGCCAGAAGGGTATGGCATAGAGATGAAACGGCAGCCACATACCGCGCTGTTTCGACAGACGCACTGCAATCAGATTCGCCAGCGAGCCGATCGCGAAACCGAAGCCGCCTACGCTGACGCCGTACGCGAGCGCACGCCAGTCCTTGGTGAACTCGGCGAGCATGATGGCTGCTGGAACGTTGCTGATGCCTTGCGAGAGAATCGCCCCTGCGGCAAAAGCGCGCAGCGTCGTCGCGAGACCTAGTTGGCCGACGAACTGGTGTACCCATGGCAACGCGGCGACGCTACGCAGCACGATGAACATGAACACGAAGATCAGCAGCAGCAGCCAGTCGATCTTGAGGACGATCTCGCGGCGCCAGAGCAGGAAGCCGGCCATGATGCCCGTCAATCCGATGCCCGCATGATGCGTGTCGGCCAGCAACACGAATGCGACGAACAGCACGGCCGCGACCCCGAGCAAGCGCCGGTCGACGTCATGGGCACCGGCGTCTTTCGACAGATCCAACGCGTTCCCGCGAAAGCTGAACGCCGCCAGCACGTAAAGCATCGCCATCAACGCGGCACACAATGGAGCCAAGGCCGCAACGAAGCCGCCGAAGGAGGCCCCACTGGTCTGCCAGAGAAACAGGTTCTGCGGATTGCCGAGCGGCGTCAGGATAGAACCTGCGTTCACCGACAACGCGATAAAAATCACAAGGCGTTTGAGCGGCAGCGGCGTGAGTTCATGCAGCGACAAGGTGAGCGGCACAACCACAAACAAAGCCACGTCATTGGTCAACAGCGTCGAGAGCGCAGCCGCGAGTCCGATCAGCAAAAACGCCAGACCGCGCTCCGAATGGATGTAATGGACCACGCGGTGCGCCATCCAAATCAGGAATCCTGATAATTCGATGGCCTTGGTCAGGATCAGAAGTCCCGCCAGCGTCAGGACGGTCTGCCAGTCGACGAGCCCCGGCAGCGAAAGCCACGGGCGCGGGTGCAGACACTGCAGCGCGATCAACGCGACGATCAGAACCGATAGAACCGGCTCTTTCGTCGCGAGGGCGATCAGCTTGTGCAGCGGATTGCTACTGGCGGTTTTGGTCGGGCGTTCGGCCGAGGTCAAAGCTATTGATCGCTCACGCGGTCGCGTTGCCGCGCAGGCGGGCAAGAATACCTTCGAGTGCGTCGAGGTCACCGAACTCCACCAGCACCTGGCCGCGTCCCCGGCGGCCGAGCTTGATCTTGACCGTCGAAGCCAGCAGATCCGACAACTCTTCTTCGAGGCGGCGCGTATCGCGGCCACCGTCGTTGTTCGCCTTTGCCTTTACCGCCGGCGCCGCTTTCGTCGTGGTGGTCACCAGTTTCTCGGTCTCACGCACCGACATGCGCTTGTTGACCACCTGGTTGGCCAGCGTGATCTGCGTAGCGGCGTCCACGGCCAGCAACGCGCGGGCGTGGCCCATATCGAGATCGCCGGCGAGCAGCATCGTCTGCACCGGCGCGGCCAGGTTCAACAGACGCAGCAGATTCGACACCGCGCTGCGCGAGCGCCCCACCGACTCAGCCGCCTGCTCGTGCGTAAAGTTGAATTCGTCGAGCAGACGCTGGATGCCCTGCGCTTCTTCCAGCGGATTCAGGTCTTCACGCTGGATATTCTCGATCAGCGCCATCGCGGCGGCGGCCTGATCGGGTACATCGCGCACCAGCACCGGCACTTCGTCCAGACCAGCCAGCCGTGCGGCGCGGAAGCGCCGTTCGCCGGCGATGATTTCGTATTTGTCCGCCGACACCGGGCGCACGAGGATCGGTTGCATCACGCCCTGCGCGCGGATGCTGGCCGCGAGCTCCTGCAGCGCGCCTTCGTCCATGCGCGTACGCGGCTGATACTTGCCGGCCTGCAGCTTGCCGAGCGGCAACACGTTAGGCGCGCCCTCGATCTTCACCGCCTCGGTGATATCCGCACTGCCGCCGAGCAGCGCTTCCAGCCCGCGACCCAATCCCTTCTTTCTTGCTACTGCGTTCATCGTGCTTCCTCGATCAGCTTGGGATGCATGGTCACGCGTCAGATCGCGCGCACCCGTTCAATCATTTCCGCGCCGAATTGCACGTACGCCTGTGCACCGCGCGAGGCCCGGTCGAACACCACACCCGGCAACCCGTAGCTGGGCGCCTCGGCCAGACGCACGTTGCGCGGAATGACGACGTCAAATACCTTGTCGCCGAAATGCGCTTTCAACTGGTCGGAAACCTGTTGTTGCAGCGTGATGCGCGGATCGAACATCACGCGCAGCAGGCCGATCACCTTCAGGTCGCGATTCAGGTTTGCGTGAACCTGCTTGATTGTATTGACGAGGTCCGAGAGCCCTTCGAGCGCGAAGTACTCGCACTGCATCGGGATCACCACGCCGTGCGCCGCACAAAGGCCGTTAAGCGTCAGCAACGACAAGGCCGGCGGACAGTCGATCAGCACGAAGTCGTACTCGTCCTGCACCGGCGCCAACGCGTCCTTTAATTGACGCTCGCGATTTTGCACACTCACCAGTTCGACTTCCGCACCTGCCAGTTCGCGGTTAGCCGGCACGACATCGTACGAAACCGCTTCAGGCCGCACCCGTGCATCTGCGACCGACACTCCGTCCACCAGCACCTCGTAAATGGTATTGGTGCAGGCAGCCTTGTCGACACCGCTACCCATCGTGGCGTTGCCCTGCGGATCCAGATCGATGAGCAGAACACGCTGTCCCTGCGATGCGAGGCTCGCGGCGAGATTGACTGCTGTCGTCGTCTTGCCGACGCCACCCTTCTGGTTCGCAACGCAGAAGATTTTTGCCATCGTTGGTGTGTCCCTTTTTGCTGCCTGGATAAATTGGAATGCGCTTATGTCCGGTTCGCGGGGCTAACCAGCGGGATCCAGTCTCACCTCGACGAGGTGGCGCTCGGCATCGAGCGACGGCACCTTGAGCCGGATGATCTGCTTTGCGTGGGAGCCCGCGGGCAGCCGTTCGATCTCGCCGTCGGGTCGAACACCCTTCATGGCCCAGATCGCGCCCTGCTCCGCTACCAGATGACGGGCCAGTGTAACGAAATCCGCGAGCTCTGCGAATGCGCGCGAGACGATTACATCAAACTTTGCCGGTACTTCCACGCCAGGCTTCAGCGTTTCGACACGGCCGGTCACCACCGACAGGTTGGCGAGCCCGAGCTCCGCTTTGGCCTGAGCCTGGAATGCGGTCTTTTTATGGACGATGTCATTGAGCGTGACGGTCCAGTCAGGCAAGACGATGGCCAGCACGATACCTGGCAGACCGCCGCCGGAGCCGACATCTAGTGCAGAAGATGGGCCGAGCCCGGAAAGGTGCGGCACGATCGAAAGCGAGTCCAGAATGTGCTGGATCAGCATCTGCCGCGGATCGCGGATGGCCGTGAGGTTGTACACGGCGTTCCACTTGGCAAGCAAGGCAACGTAGTCGAGCAGTTTGCCGAGCTGAGCGTCGCTCAGGTCAAGGCCCAGCTCCCTGACGCCCTCGTCAAGCAATGCGGCCAATGCTTCCCTGCTGTCCGCGCCGCCGAACCCCTTCTGCCGTGCCGTCATTGCGTCACCGGCGTGGAGTCGGTGCCGCTATCGGCGGCTCCAGCTGGCTTGGTCGAGCGACGCCCGAGGCCGCGCTTCAGGTGAACCATCAGCAACGAGATCGCCGCTGGCGTGATACCTGAGATGCGCGATGCCTGGCCGATCGTCTCCGGACGGAACTGTGTCAACTTCTGGCGCGCTTCAAATGACAAGCCACGCACTTCGGCATAGTCCAACCCATCGGGCAGACGCGTGTTTTCGTGCGACTCGTTGCGCTCGATTTCCCCAGCCTGACGCTCGATATAACCCTGATATTTGATGCCGATCTCGATCTGCTCCTTGATCTGAGCCAGCAAGACGTCGTCATCGGCAAGGATCTCGGCCGGTGCGCACGCACCTTCGCGCAAGCCGCACACGCCGTCGTATGTCACACCTGGACGGCGCAGCAGATCGGCGAGGCTGTACTCGTGATCGATCGGCTTGCCGAGCAAGGCAGTGGCTTCGTCCGCGGACAGCGTCTTGGGATTCACCCAGGTCGTGCGCAGGCGCTCTGTTTCACGTGAAACAGCCTCGCGTTTGCGGCTGAATGCGTCCCAGCGAGCGTCGTCGACGACGCCCAACTCACGACCAACCTCCGTCAGACGCATATCCGCATTGTCTTCGCGCAGGCTCAGACGATATTCGGCGCGGCTCGTGAACATCCGGTACGGCTCCGACACACCGCGCGTTACCAGATCGTCGACCAGCACGCCGAGGTAAGCCTGATCGCGGCGCGGGCACCACGCGTCCCTGCCCTGCACATGCAGCCCCGCGTTGATACCAGCCAGCAGACCTTGCGCGGCAGCCTCTTCATACCCGGTCGTTCCATTGATCTGACCGGCGAAGAACAGCCCGTTGATAACCTTCGTCTCCAGCGACGCCTTCAGCCCGCGCGGATCAAAATAATCGTACTCGATCGCGTAACCCGGACGCAGGATGTGCGCGTGCTCAAGGCCAACCATCGAACGTACCAGGTCCAGTTGCACGTCAAACGGCAGGCTGGTGGAAATCCCGTTCGGGTAAAACTCGTTGGTCGTCAGACCTTCCGGTTCAAGGAAAATCTGGTGCGATTCTTTCGACGCGAAACGATGAATCTTGTCCTCGATCGACGGGCAATAGCGCGGCCCCACCCCTTCGATGACGCCCGTGTACATTGGCGACCGGTCGAGCCCGCCACGGATGATGTCATGCGTGCGCTCGTTGGTATGCGTCACCCAACACGGTACCTGGCGCGGATGCTGTTCAACGCGGCCAAGGAACGAGAACACCGGCACCGGATCGAGATCGCCCGGTTGCTCTTCGAGCTTCGAAAAATCGATCGTGCGACCATCGATACGCGGCGGCGTACCCGTCTTCAGTCGGCCCTGCGGGAGCTTGAGCTCTTTAAGACGCGCCGATAACGACACCGCCGCCGGATCGCCCGCGCGGCCACCGGTGTAGTTGTTCAAGCCCACATGAATCTTGCCGTCCAGGAACGTCCCAGCCGTCAGCACGACAGCGCGCGAGCGGAAGCGAATTCCGACCTGCGTCACTGCGCCGACTACCCGGTCCCCTTCGACCATCAGGTCGTCCACTGCCTGCTGGAATAGCCAGAGATTCGGCTGGTTCTCGAGCCGATGCCGGATGGCCTGCTTGTAAAGCAGACGGTCGGCCTGGGCGCGCGTAGCCCGCACGGCAGGACCCTTCGATGAATTCAGGATGCGGAACTGGATGCCGCCCTCGTCCGTGGCTGCGGCCATCGCGCCGCCGAGTGCGTCGACTTCCTTCACGAGATGGCCCTTACCAATGCCGCCAATCGACGGATTGCAGCTCATCTGTCCGAGCGTTTCGATGTTGTGCGTCAGCAGGAGCGTCTTGTTGCCCATGCGCGCCGAAGCCAAAGCGGCTTCGGTGCCGGCATGACCGCCGCCAACGACAATTACGTCAAATTCTGTGGGATAAAGCATCGCGGATCTCACGCCGGGACACCGCGTGAACCTTCTAAGGAAAATGTATGGGCGAATTATAGCGGGTTCGCTTTTGGCCCGAATTTCGTCCGAATGGCCAAGGTATAAAAAAAGCGGTGTGTTTCACGTGAAACACACCGCCCGATACCGCTCAAACCATTGATAGGAAACGCTTTAGGCCACTCTCTTCGTCAAACCAAGATACGTTTCGATCACCCGTGGATTCTGAGCCAGATCGGCAGCAGGTCCCTCGATCGCCAGTTCGCCGGTCTCCAACACGTAGCCGTAGTCGGAAATCTGGAGCGCCGCCCGTGCGTTCTGCTCGACCAGCAATATCGCCACACCTGTCTGACGCAACGCGCTGATGATGTGAAAAATCTCCTTCACGATCAGCGGTGCGAGACCGAGGCTAGGTTCGTCCAGCATCAGCAATCCCGGCTTGCCCATCAACGCGCGCCCTACCGCGAGCATCTGCCGCTCGCCACCGGACAAGGTGCCGGCCGCCTGCTTGCGACGCTCCTTCAACCGTGGAAACAAAGTAAAGACGGGCTCAAGCTGATCCAGATAACCGCGTTCGCCCGCCCGCTTGCGCCGGTAGGCGCCCAGCACCAGGTTGTCTTCCACGCTCATCGTCGCAAACAGCTCGCGCTTTTCCGGGACGAGACACATGCCGCGCGCCACCCGCTTTTCGACCGGCACCGCGCTGATATCCTCGTTGTGATAAAGGATCCCGCCCTTCGCGCGACCGCTCACCGGCAGCGCACCCATGATCGCGTTGAGTAACGTCGACTTACCCGCGCCATTCGGACCGATCACTGAAACGATCTGCCCCGGCCGCACCTTGATGCCGATGTCATGCAGCGCTTCGACCTTACCGTAGCGGACCGATACGCCCTCCACGTCCAGAATCGGCACAGCGGAATTCATCATCGTTCTCATCAGTCCACCCCGCCCAGGTACGCTTCGAGCACCGCCGGATCCTTTTGCACATCTTCCGGCAGCCCTTCGGCTATCCGCGTCCCGAACTCCATCACGATCAGCCGATCGGTCAGATTCATGACGAAATCCATGTCATGCTCGACCAGCAGCACGCTCATCCCCTCTGCCTTGAGCTTGCGCAGCAGGTCGGCGAGTTGCTGCTTTTCTTGGTAACGCAGGCCTGCAGCCGGCTCATCGAGTAGCAGCAGCGTGGGATCGCAGCACAGCGCGCGGGCAATTTCGAGAATTCGCTGCTGACCCAGCGCCAGGCTACCCGCCTCGTCATACATATGCTGTTCCAGCCCCACCCGACGGATCTGCTGCGCCGCTTCCGCCATCAGCCGCCCTTCTTCCGCGCCATTCAGCCTGACAACGCTGCGCCACACGCCGGCGTGACCGCGCAGGTGTGCGCCGATCGCCACGTTCTCGAGCACGCTCATACCCGGCAACAGCTTGACGTGCTGAAATGTACGGCCAATTCCGCGTTTGACGATCTGACGTGAGGGGAGAGCATCGATCCGTTCGCCCCGGAAAGTGATCTCACCGCGAGTCGCCCGCAGCGCGCCGGTCACCAGATTGAAGGTGGTCGACTTGCCTGCACCGTTCGGTCCGATCAACCCGATGATTTCACCCGCCTTAACCTCGAAGCTGACATCGTTCACCGCAACTAGTCCACCGAACTCTTTGCGCGCCTTATCCACATTCAGGAGCGTTTCGCCGGCCGCCGGTTTGCTGCGCTGCGGCAATGGCTCCGCCTGCTCTGGCACATGAGCCTGTGGTCCGCGCGGAAACAGGCGCGCCACCAGCGGCCAGACGCCCTGCCGCGCGTGCTGCAGCAGCAACACCATCAGCACACCAAACACGATCACTTCGAAATTGCCGCTTTCGCCCAATAGCTTCGGCAGCAGCGACTGCAAATAGTCCTGCAGGACCGTCAGGATCGCCGCTCCGAGCACCGCTCCCCAAACATGCGAGACGCCACCCACAACCGCCATGAAAAGGAACTCGATGCCGTGGTTCAGGCCGAATGGCGTCGGATTCACCGCACGCTGCAGATGCGCGTAGAGAAAACCGGAGATGGACGCCAGCACGGCGGCATAAATAAAGATCACCACCCGCATCCACGCGGTATTGACGCCCATCGCCTCGGCCATCGCCCCGCCGCCCCGCAGCGCCCGAATCGCCCGTCCCGGGCGGCTATTAAGCAGGTTCTGAACGGAGACGACCGCGCCAAGCACCACCAGCCAGATCAGGTAGTAGATATGCCGCCCCGACTCGAGGCTGATACCGAGCACGTTGAGCGCCGGAATGCCGTTGATGCCGTCGTATTTGCCGAGAATGTCGAGATTGCCAAACAGATAGAACAGCGCTAAACCCCACGCAATCGTACCGAGCGGCAGGAAGTGCCCTGAAAGCCGCATCGTCACCGCACCGAGGATCAGCGCAATCAACGCGGTCAACACCACGCCCACGATCAGCGCGAGCCACGGCGACACGCCGTACTGCGTAGTCAGGAATGCGGTGGCATACGCCCCTACGCCGACAAACGCCGCCTGCCCGAAGCTCGTCATTCCACCAACGCCTGTTAGCAGCACCAGACCGATCGCCACGATCGCATACAGCCCGATGTAGTTGAGCAGCGTCACCCAGTACTCCGGCAGATGTACCGGTTGCGGCAGCACCGGTAGCGCGAAGATCACCACGAGGAACAGCCCGAAGAGCGCGCTGCGCATGATACGTTTCATCGTGTCACTCCTCGTCCTCTTCCGCGTGCGGGCTGGCGAAACTGCGCCACAGCAGCACCGGGATGATCAGCGTGAACACGATGACTTCTTTATAGGCACTCGCCCAGAACGACGAATACGACTCCAGCAGGCCCACCAGCACGGCGCCCGCCGCCGCGAGCGGGTAGCTGACCAGTCCGCCGATGATGGCCCCCACGAAGCCCTTCAGACCGATCAGGAAGCCCGAGTCGTAGTAGATGGTAGTCAGGGGTGCAACGAGGGCGCCGCACAGCGCGCCGAGCCCTGCTGCGAGCGTGAACGCGAGCTTGCCGGCCTGGGTCGTGCCGATGCCGACCAGCCGGGCGCCGACGCGATTGACGGAAGTCGCCCGCAGGGCCTTTCCTGAGATGGAGCGGTCGAAGTACAGATAAAGCGCCGCGATCAACACCAGCGCCGCACCGATCACCCACAAGCTCTGTCCCGAGACCGACAGGCTGCCGACGTTGAAGGTGGCATCCGAGAAAGCATTGGTGCGCGAGCCCTCCGCGCCGAACATCACTAGCCCAAGCCCAACCATCGCAAAATGCACCGCGACCGCAACGATCAGCAACAGCAGTGTCGTGCCTTCGGCGATCGGCTCGAAAGCCAGCCGGTAGACGAACGGTCCCATCGGGATGACGATCAGCAGCGTCAGGGCAATCTGCGCGAGCATCGGCAGCGGTTGTGCGAAGAGTTCGTGCGTCACCGCGTACACCGCGACCGGGAACAACAGATACTTCGCCACAAGCATCGCCAGCGTGCGCATCGCATGGGCGCGCCGCTCCGGATGCCCCACCAGGCCCGCCGTCTCGACCACGAAACACGCCGCGCCCATCGCTATCAGCAGCCAGCAGGTAGCGGGAAACTTCTGCGACTGCACTGCGGCGAGCGTCAGCGCGCCGTACGAGACGAACTCACCCTGTGGGATAAAGATGACCCGCGTGACGGAGAACACCAACACCAGAGCGAGCGCGAGCAGCGCGTAAATCGCCCCGGTGGTGATGCCGTCCTGCGCCAGGATCGCCGCGATAGATAGATCCATACTTCCTCGTCATGAGCCGTCGAAACCTGGATGCTGCGAAGCCCGTCACTCGTTCTGCAGCTTCCACTTGCCGTCGACAATCTCCACGATCACGCGCGCGCGCGTGTCGAGGCCGTTGTGATCGGTCGCCGTGGTATTCATGATGCCGTGCGCGAGCGGCAGTTCCTTGATGTTCGCCAGCGCATCGCGCAACGCCACACGGAACGCTTCAGTGCCCGGCTGCCCCTTCTTCAGCGCTTCGGGAATCGCCCGCTGCAGCATCTGGCCGGCGTCCCATGCATGGCCGCCGAACGTCGATACCGAACCCGCGCCGTAGGCCTTTTCATAGGCATTTTTGTATGCCTCGGACGACTGCTTCACCGGGTTCGAATCGGGCAACTGATCGGCCACCAGGATCGGACCGGCTGGCAGCAGTTCGCCTTCGCAATCCTTGCCGCACACGCGCAGGAAGTCGTTATTGGCAACGCCGTGGGTCTGATAGATAGTGCCCTTGTAGCCACGCTCTTTCAGCGTCCTGGCCGGTAGCGCCGACGGCGTGCCCGCGCCCGCGATCAGCACGACGTCCGGATTGGCGGACATCGTCTTCAGCACCTGGCCGGTCACGGATGCATCGGTGCGGTTGTAGCGCTCATTGGCGACGACCTTCAGATGATGCGCGGCCGCGGCGGTGCTAAACACGTTGTACCAGCTCTCGCCATACGCGTCCGAGAAGCCGATGAAACCCACCGTCTTCACGCCGTGCTTCTCCATATAGCCGGCAAGCGCGTCAGCCATCAGGCTGTCGTTTTGCGGCGTCTTGAAGGCCCACTGGCGCTTTGCATCCATTGGCGCGATGATTTCCGCCGAAGCCGCCAGCGAGATCATCGGCGTCTTGGCCGCCGAGACGACGTCGAGCATCGCCAGCGAATTTGGCGTCGCCGTGGAACCAACAATTGCGTCGACGTGATCTTCATCGATCAGCTTGTGAGTGTTCTGCACGGCCTTGCTGGTGTCGGTCGCATCGTCGAGCACGATGTACTGCACGCTCTTGCCGGCAATTTGCTGCGGCAGTAAAGCGATGGTGTTCTTCTCAGGAATCCCGAGCGATGCGGCCGGACCCGTCGTCGACAAGGTCACGCCGATTTTCACCTGCGCTACGGCCGTGCCCGCGCCGCATACCAACGCAAGCGCGACGGCCGCGCCTACCCACTGCTTCGTTTTTTTCATTGCGAATCTCCGAACGCTTGACGCGCCCATTTGTTATCCGGTTTATCAGCCGAATGCCTGAATCTGTGACCGGTCCAACGTGCCTGCCGTTATTTTCTCTGCCGGTCCCGCCTACGACGATCTGCGATTATGCGCGAGCGACAAAAAAGGCGCGTAACTGCTCGCGCCCTCTCGTTGGTTCAATGGCTAGCATTTAACGCGGCATTCATTCCACGCAATGCCGAATTCATCCTGCTCCGCGCCCAACCGTGCAACTCGCTCGAATGGAATGGGCCAATCTGAATCCCAGCCCGAAGCGCGGTGAATGACGAGTGTAGAGGACACGAGCCGCTTGCGACAAGCGTTGCGCGTGCATCAGCCCGGCGACGAAACACCCAACTGCGGCAGAACCAGCCCACTCGATCAAGCGGAAAATGTGCAAAACTGAATGAGAAAAGCCGCAAGAAAACGCACAGACAAGGCGTAGGACAAATGCGCAAAACGGGTAAATGAATTTCCGAAACCGCAAATAAAAAGCGCTGTTGGATCAATATCCAACAGCGCTTTCGTCTGGGCACTTAGTGCCTCATGTCTCCTCGTTCTCCACCTGCAAATTCGGTGTTCATCAGAACTGCGTGAAGATTAAACAACCGCCCCCATCCGGACAACTAGCATTTACCCTAGTGGTGCATCGCAGCACTGTATTGGGGCACATTTTAAACATTGCGATGCAGCCCTCGCGGCGCAGGCGATTTTGCCTCTTTTACCGATTTGCATCGGACACCGAAGCATCTCGCGATCGCACGTCTGTTACGCGCGCAGCGGGCGAACCCGCGCCACGATCTCACCGACGATGCCACGCCGAAACGCCAGCACGCAGGCGATAAAGATCACGCCCGTCACAATGGTCGCCGACTCGCCCAGCGAATTGAACCACTGCACCCCAGTCGCCGATGCGAGCGCACCGCCGATATCGCCAAGCCGGTCCTCGAGCGCGACGATCAGCGCCGCACCGAGCAGCGGCCCGAACAAGGTGCCCATGCCGCCGACCAGCGTCATCAGAATTACCAGACCCGACATGGTCCAGTACGCGTCGCTCAAGGTTTCGAAACCGAGCACCAGTACCTTCAACGATCCCGCCAGTCCCGCAATCCCCGCCGACAACACGAAGGCCAGCAGCTTGAAGCGATCGGTGTCGTAGCCGAGCGAGACAGCCCGCGGCTCGTTCTCCTTGATCGCTACGAGCACCTGTCCGAAAGGCGAGTGAACGATGCGTACGATCAGCAGGAACATCAGCACCATTACCACCAGGATCACATAGTAAAGCGTGATATCCGACGACAGGCTCAGCAAGCCAAACAGCTTGCCGCGCGGCACGCCCTGCAGGCCATCCTCGCCGTGCGTGAACGGCGCCTGCAGAAACACGAAGTAGACCATCTGCGCGAGTGCGAGCGTCACCATCGCGAAGTAAATGCCCTGCCGGCGGATAGCAAACAGCCCGACGACCAACCCAAGCAGTGTCGCCGCCACCGTGCCAGCGAGCACGCCCACTTCCGGCGGATAACCGAGGGTCTGGATGGCGTAGCCGGTCGTATAACCGGCCATCCCCAGAAACATGGCGTGCCCGAACGACAACAGGCCCGTGTAGCCGATCAGCAGGTTAAAGGCCGCAGCGAACAGCGCGAAGCACAGCACCTTCATCACGAACAACGGATAGACGCCGATGAACGGCACGGCAATCAACGCGAGCAGCAGCAGCCCGTAGAGCGCTTTTCTTTGCATCACTTTTCCTTGCCGAAAAGACCCGCCGGGCGCACCAGCAGAACGAGCGCCATGATGACGAAGACGACCGTCGCCGAGGCTTCCGGGTAGAACACGCGCGTGAACCCTTCGATCACGCCGAGCAGCAAACCGGTGAGAATCGAGCCCATGATCGAACCCATCCCGCCGATCACCACCACCGCGAACACGGTGATGATCATGGGCTGCCCCATCAGCGGCGAGACCTGGATCACAGGTGCGGCGAGCACGCCGGCAAACGCAGCGAGCGCCACGCCGAAGCCGTAGGTGAGCGTGATCATCAACGGCACATTGACGCCGAACGCCTCCACCAGTTTCGGGTTCTCCGTGCCGGCGCGCAGGTAGGCACCGAGGCGCGTCTTTTCGATCACGAACCACGTGGCGAAGCACACCACCAACGAGGCGAGCACCACCCAGGCGCGATAATTCGGCAGGAACATGAAGCCCAGATTGGTCGCGCCCGAGAGCGCGTCAGGCACATCGTACGGTTGGCCCGAAGAACCATAGATGGAGCGGAACACGCCTTCCACCACCAGCGTCAGTCCAAAGGTCAGCAACAGGCCGTACAGATGGTCGAGCTTGTACAGCCAGCGCAACATCGAGCGTTCGATCAGAATGCCGAACGCGCCGACGATCAGCGGTGCGAGCACCAGCATCACCCAGTACGGCAGATTGAAATACGACAGCCCCATCCACGTCAGCATCGCGCCCAGCATGAACAACGCGCCGTGCGCGAAGTTGATCACGTTAAGCAGCCCGAAGATGATCGCAAGACCCAGGCTCAGGATCGCGTAGAACGAGCCGTTCACAAGCCCGAGCAGCAACTGGCTCAGCATCGCCGAGAGCGGAATGCCAAAGATTTCCATTGAACCCCTTAGCCCTTAACCTATCGTCAAGGTGAGATCGAGCTATGCGTGTTTCCGGCGACACGTAGCTCGTACACAGCCTGTCCGCAGCATCGTGAACCGGCCCGTCTGCCGTCCATGCAAAGGACCGGCAAACGGGGTTTCAGCCGAAGCTTATTTCCACAACGCGCAGCGCGTTTCCGCCTTGGTCGTGAACGCCTGATCGCCCGGAATGGTTGCCGTGATCTTGTAGTAGTCCCACGGTTCTTTCGATTCAGCCGGCGTCTTCACTTGCATCAGATACATGTCGTGAATCATGCTGCCGTCTTCACGGATGTAGCCCTTGGCGTAGAAGTCGTCGATCTTGGTCTTCTTCAACTGGGCCATGATCTTGTCCGGATCCGTCGAACCGACCGCCTGCACCGCCTTCAGATAGTTCGTGACGGCCGAGTAATCGGCGGCCTGCAGGCTCGACGGCATCTTCCTGGTCTTGTCAAAGTAACGCTCAGCCCACTTGCGGGTGGTGTCGTTCTTGTTCCAGTACCAGGAGTCGGTCAACACCAGACCTTGAGTCGTCTCGAGTCCGAGACTATGGATATCGTCGATAAAGATCAGCAGCGCCGCGAGCTTCATCGTCTTCGTGATGCCAAACTCCTTCGCGGCCTTGATCGAGTTGACCGTATCGCCACCGGCGTTGGCAAGGCCCAGCACCTGCGCCTTCGATGCCTGCGCCTGCAGCAGGAACGACGAGAAATCCGAAGCCGACAACGGGTGGTGCACGTCGCCGAGCACCTGGCCGCCGTTTGCCTTCACCACGGCCGCAGTCGCCGTCTCCAGCGCCTTGCCGAACGCGTAGTCAGCCGTCAGGAAGAACCACGTCTTGCCACCCTGCTTCGTCACCGCCGCGCCCGTGCCTTTCGCGAGCGCCGTCGTGTCGTACGCGTAGTGAATCGTGTACGGCGTGCATTGCTCGTTGGTCATGGTGTCCGCGCCAGCGCCGACGTTGATATAGACCTTGTGCTTTTCGCCCGCCACCTGGTTCATCGAGAGGCCGGTCGCCGAGTTCGTGCCACCGATCAGCATCTGGACGCCGTCGCGGTCGAACCATTCGCGTGCCCGCGATGCGGCGATATCCGCCTTGTTCTGGTGATCCGCATAGACCAGCTCGATCGGCTTGCCGTTGACCTTGCCGCCGAAGTCGGCGATCGCCATACGGATCGCTTCGAGGCCGCCCGGGCCGTCGATATCTGCGTAGAGGCCGGACATGTCAGTGATATAGCCGATCTTGACCGTGTCGTCGGCAGCTCGCGCGCCGCCCGTCATCACTGCGGCGCTGGCCGCAGCAGCAAAGCAGAACGCTGAAAGTCGCGCGAGGGTTTTCATTTTCATTGGTGTCTCCTTGTTTCCTTGCTTGTGGTTATCAGAGGCAATCGGGCGCTTATCGTTTATACGCCCAGCAGATCGTGCAGCGCCGGCATCTTGCTTTCGAGTTCACCCGCCCCGAAGTGCTCGACGATGCCGCCATGCTCCATCACATAGAAGCGGTCGGCGAGAGGCGCAGCAAAACGGAAATTCTGTTCGACCATCACGATCGTGTAGCCGCGCGCCTTGAGCGTCACGATCATGCGCGCGAGCGCCTGCACGATGACCGGTGCAAGACCCTCGGAGATTTCGTCGAGCAGCAGCAAGCTCGCGCCCGTGCGCAGGATGCGGGCTACAGCGAGCATCTGCTGCTCGCCGCCTGAGAGCCGCGTGCCCTGGCTCATCCGGCGTTCGTGCAGGTTCGGAAACATCGCGTAGATTTCGTCGAGCGACATCACGTGCGCGGCATCGCCGACCATCGGAGGCAGCAGCAGGTTCTCCTCACAGGAGAGGCTCGAAAAGATGCCGCGTTCCTCCGGGCAATAGCCAATGGCGCAGTGCGCGATGCGATGGGTCGGCATATCGATCGTTTCACGACCGCCGACGCGTATCGAACCGGTACGGCGGCCCGTGAGTCCCATGATCGCGCGCAGCGTGGTCGTGCGTCCGGCGCCGTTGCGGCCCAGCAGCGTCACCACTTCGCCGCGGTTCACCGTCAGATCGACGCCATGCAATATATGGGATTCACCATACCAGGCCTGCAAGCCCGCTATCTCCAGCGCGGGCTCCGCAACGGCGAGCTCGCTGACTTCGACATTCTCGCGCTCGGCAATCGTGCTCATGCGTGCGCTCCGGCGAGCGCAGCGTCGGCGCTGCCCATATAAGCCTGCATGACCAGCGGACTCCTGGATACTTCAGCGTACGTGCCTTCGGCGAGCACCTCGCCGCGCTGCAGGACGGTGATCGTATCGGAGATGCCGGCAATCACATTCATGTTGTGTTCGACCATCAGAATGGTGCGGCCGCTCGACACCTTCTTGATCAACGCCGTGACGCGATCGACGTCTTCGTGACCCATGCCCTGCGTGGGTTCGTCGAGTAGCATCAGTTCGGGCTCCATGGCGAGCGTGGTGGCGATTTCGAGGGCGCGTTTGCGTCCATAGGACAACTCGACCGTCAGCACATCGGCGAAATCGGTCAAACCGACCTGGGTCAGCAGATCCATGGCGCGATCATCGAGTTGATGCAGCGAACGCTCGCTTTTCCAGAAATGAAACGCCGTGCCCAGGGCACGCTGCAGACCGATGCGCACGTTCTGCAATGCCGTCAGATGCGGAAACACAGCGGAAATCTGAAACGAGCGGATGATGCCGCGCCGGGCGATCTGTGCGGGCCGTTCGCGCGTGATATCGACGCCGTTGTAGACGATCTGCCCGGCAGTGGGTACGAGAAATTTGGTCAGCAGATTAAAACAGGTGGTTTTGCCGGCACCGTTCGGACCTATCAGCGCATGAATCGAGCCACGGCGTACGCGCAGGTTGACGCCGTTGACGGCGACAAAGCCCTTGAACTCCCTGGTCAGCCCGCGCGTTTCGAGAATCGTATCGCCGAGAATCATGTTCCCTTCCATGCGAAGTAAGGCGAAGCACTACGATCTTCCGCGCCAAAGGCTGCGCGACGTTTTGATGGCGACGACACCCCCGTGCCGATCGTTGGCGTGGTGCACCAATGCGGACGGTAATCCATGGCGCGCGACGCAGCATGGCGTCATTGTCGCGCCAATGATGCACCGCATTCATCGGGATTTGCACTTAGTATGCAATTGCGCGCCGCGGGACCCGCGGCGCGCAACGGGCCTGCCTGTCATGCAATGGACATCGAAGCGGTGGAATTTGTCTGCAATGCCTGCGCCGCAGCGCGTGCACGACGATCCTCGCGAATCATGTCGCTCGCGCGCTCGGCGATCATCAGCGTTGGAGAGTTGGTGTTGCCCGAGGTGATGGTGGGCATCACCGAGGCATCGACTACGCGCAAACCCTCGACTCCGATCACGCGCAGACGCTGGTCGACGACGGCGGCGGGATCGTCCGCGCTACCCATGCGACAGGTGCCGACCGGATGAAAGATCGTCGTACCGACCTTGCCGGCCGCCCGCTGCAGTTCCTCTTCAGTCTGAAACTCAATGCCGGGAAGAATCTCCTGCGGCCGATACGGGGCCAATGCGGGCGCCGCAGCGATACGCCGCGTGAGACGCACGGCATTGGCGGCAACGTGCCGGTCGTAATCCGTGGACAGGTAATTGGGCGCGATCAGCGGCGGCGCATCGGCCTCGGGCGAGGTGATATGAATACTGCCGCGCGAGGTGGGACGCAAATGACACACCGAGGCGGTAAACGCGTTGAAGCGATGCAGGGGCTCACCGAAGCGATCGAGCGAGAGCGGCTGCACGTGATACTCGAGATCGGGCCGCGTGAGCGAGCGGTCTTCCGGGTCCGACTTCGCAAAGGCGCCGAGTTGGGACGGCGCCATTGCCATGGGTCCGCTCTGAAACAGCGCGTACTCCAGACCAATCATGAGCTTGCCCCACCAGTGCGCGGAGGCGGTGTTGAGGGTGCGCACGCCATCGACCTTGTAGGCCATCCGCAATTGCAGATGATCCTGGAGATTCTCACCTACACCGCGCAGGTCATGGACGACGTCGATGCCGAGGTTTTGCAGACGTACGCCATTACCGATACCGGAGAGCTCGAGCAATTGCGGCGAGTTGACGGCGCCAGAACTGAGGATGACTTCACAACGGGCCTTGGCGAAATAATTGGTGTTATCGCCGCGATATTCGACGCCGGTGCAGCGACGCCCATCGAAGACGACGCGTTGCGTCAGCGCACCCGTAATGATGGTGAGATTCGGGCGCTTCAGCGCGGGCCGCAGAAAGGCCTTCGAGGCGTTCCAGCGAACACCGCGCTTCTGGTTCACGTCGAAATAGCCGACGCCGGTGTTGTCACCGCGATTGAAGTCATCGGTGGCAGGGAGACCGGCTTGCTGCGCGGCTTGCGAGAACGTTTCGAGGATTTTCCACTTGAGGCGTTGTTTTTCGACGCGCCACGGGCCGCCGGAGCCGTGCGATTCGTTGGCGCCGCCGTAGTAGTCTTCGCTGCGTCTGAAGATGGGGAGGACGTTGTTCCAGGACCACGAGGGGTCATTGGTGACGCGGGCCCATTCATCGTAGTCTTCGCGCTGGCCGCGCATATAGATCATGCCGTTTATTGAGGAGCTACCGCCCAGGACTCTGCCGCGTGGGTATGAGAGGGTGCGGCCGTTCAGGCCGGGTTCTTCTCGTGTTTTGTAGAGCCAGTCGGTGCGGGGGTTGCCGATGCAGTACAGGTACCCTACCGGGACGTGGATCCAGTGGTAGTCGTCCTTGCCGCCGGCTTCCAGTAGAAGTACTGATATTTCTGGGTCTTCGCTCAGGCGGTTTGCTAGCACGCAGCCGGCTGTGCCGGCGCCTACTATTATGTAGTCGTATTCGCCCTCCTGCGTTCGGGCAGCGCTCTGTTGGGTTGTGGTCATTGCTTTGTCTCCGGATTGCTGCTTTTTGTCTGCTTGGCGTGGTTTGTTTTTTGCCTGCGGCGCCTTGGTTCGTTGGTGTTACTGTGGCGTTGGCCTTTCCTTGCTTTGTTAGTGGTCTATTGGCTTCGCCCCTGTGCGGGGCGGCACTTACTTTCTTTGCCGCCGCAAAGAAAGTAAGCAAAGAAAGCGGGCTTCCAACCGCTAGCTCGTAGGTGTCCACCACTCGTGTGAACACGGAGTGGTCCGCGCACGAAACGTGCGCTCGCACCACACGAGCTCGTGACAAAGGACTCATCCACCCCACTCCGCACTAGGTGCGTTGCGGATGGGTTTACCGAGGAAAGCAGGGGACGTGTGCGCGGGTGTTCGTTTCGCACCCCGCCGTCGCTGCACAATTCCTTGTCCATTCGCTTATCGTGTAACGTCATACTTAGGTATCCAAACACTTTCCGCATTGCCTTGCAAGTCGACGCTCGCACCCCACCCTCGAGGACCCATCCGCCACGCTGCGCGTGGGCGGGATGAATGAGTCCTTTGTCACGGAGGGTGAGCGCACAGAGGCGACGCTAATAGACCACTGACAAAGCAAGGAAAGGCCAACCCCGCAGGAACACGGACCAGCGCCGCACAGGCAACAACAAAACCCAAAGCGTAAGCCCCACCCCGACCAAAATCTAATGAGTAATGCTCAACTGCCGTATAAGCCGCGCTAATATCAGCAGATGGACCTAACCCTGCTACGAGCATTCGTCACTGTCGCCCACGAGGGCAACCTCACGCGTGCAGCGGTGCAACTACACCTAACCCAACCAGCCGTCAGCCTACAGATCAAGCACCTGCAGGAAACGCTAGGCCTGACATTGTTTACCCGTACCTCCCACGGCCTATCATTAACCCGCGACGGCCAGGCGCTTCTCCCCCACGCAGAACGAGCCCTCACCGCCGCCAGCGACGTAGACCGCGCCGCCGCTTCATTACGCCACGAAGTGCGCGGCCGCTTACGCATTGGCACCATCCTCGATCCGGAATTCCTCCGCCTCGGCGGTTTCCTCAAACAACTCGTCGAGACCTGGCCACACATCGAAACAGCGCTGCGCCATGGCATGTCCGGCTGGGTCCTCGAGCAGATCCGTACAGGCGAGCTCGATGTCGGCTACTACATCGGCCAGCCATCGGACGACGAAACGCGTGACAGCGCCATCTTCCACGCCGTCACGCTGACGCACTTCCAGTACCGCGTGCTCGCGCCCGCCGGCTGGAAAGACCGCGTTAAAGGCGCGCGCGACTGGCGCGCGCTCGCCGCCCTGCCGTGGATCTGGACGCCGCCCGCGTCCGCCCATCACCGGCTTCTGTCGCGCCGCTTTGCCGAGGCCGGCGTCAAGCCTGTTAAGGTGGCTGAGGTCGATCAGGAGCCGTCGATGCTCGATCTGGTCAAATCCGGCGTTGGCCTGACCCTCGTGCGCGACGCAACCGCCATCGCCGAGGCCCATGCGCACGCGCTCACCATCGTCGAGGGTGTAACGGTGCCGACCCAGTTGAGCTTCGTCACGCTAGCCACCCGCAAGGACGATCCGGCCATCGCCGCCGCCCTCAAGCTCATCGAGCAGCAATGGGCGATATGAGTCCGGCTCATGACAGCGAGAAGGCTTGCGGCGGCGAATCACATGAATCACCCAAATCACCGCCAACGTAACGCCACGGTCACGCGCTTTTTGCTAGATTCAGGGTTCGCGCACGTTGTCCGCGCAGCGCTTTTGTTTTGAGTTCGTTCGAGTTTGTCCTTCACGGCACGCTTCATCCTGTCCCACCCGAAGCCGCCGAAAATCCATCCTTCCTCAGGAGCCTGACATGGCCCGCAACATCGAAATCAAAGCCCGCGCCCAGCACTTCGATCAACTCAGCGAACGCGCCGCGGAACTGTCGCCCGAGGCTCCGCTGATCTTCCGCCAGCAGGACTTCTTCTACGATGTGCCGCGTGGCCGCCTCAAGCTGCGGCAGTTCGACGACGGCACGCCCGCTGAACTGATCTTCTATCAGCGCGACGACCGCGACGGCCCCAAGGCTTCGTACTACACGCGCAGCCCCGTGACCAATCCGGAAGCCATGCACTCGCTGCTCGCCACGGCATTGACCACACGTGGCATCGTCACCAAGGAACGCCACGTCTACACGATCGGACGTACGCGGATTCACCTCGACCGGGTGGACGGTCTGGGTGACTTTGTCGAGCTGGAAGTGCTCCTCGCGCAGGACGACGAGGAGGAAGACGGGCACGCTGAAGCGCACGAGATGTTTGCGAAGCTAGGGGTGCCGGAGTCGGATCTGGTGGCCGTCGCGTATGTGGATCTGCTCAGCCCGGATAGCGAGCCGCGCAAGGTTGCATAGTCCGTCAGGTGGCCAGCAGGACCGCCCGGCGGGTCACCGCCCGCTGCCTGCCTGGCCGGCGGCGGCCCCCGGCGCCAGATGCCCCAACGGCAACGGCCCGTTGCGCTTGAATGTAGTGAGCACGATATTCGAGCGCACACTGTCCACCCCCGGCACGCGCATCAGCTTCTTCATAACAAACGACGACAGCGCGTTCAGATCGGGCGCAACAATGCGCAGCAGATAATCCGCATCGCCGACCACCGCGTGGCACTCGAGCACCTCGGGCAGCATATCAATCTGCTGCTGGAACTGTTCGACGATCGAGTCGCCGTGATGCTTGAGCTTCAGACTCGTAAACGCGGTCACGCCGAGGCCCAGCTTTTCGGGCCGCAGCACCACGCGATAGCCGTCCACCACGCCCAGCTGCTCGAGACGCTGCAACCGCCGGCCAATCTGCGACGGCGACAGCGGTACCTGCTCGCCGAGTTGTTGATGCGTCGCCCGTCCAAAGCGCTGCAAGACCTCGAGCAACGCGAGATCGAAGTGATCAAGTTCAAGCATGATGATTCCCCGCATCAATATATCGTTTAATGCACGATTATTGCATACATAACTCAATCTATGCTTCGTTCACGCTCTCTATAAGCATTTACCGCACCGCGCATAGCAATGTCTGAGCTGCCTGACACGTGAAGCCGTCGCAACGAGTCCGACCAGCATACCTCTCCTGCGCGGCCGTCACCTCCGCACATGCTCAAACACGCATCGCCCTGCGCCGAGCCTTGATCCGTGAAAAAATAGGCCAATGTCCGCGCAATGCGCGCCGCTCCGATGCGGGCGCGCTACCGGCCGCCAAGACGGTTGCGCTAAGGTGCACCACTGCAGATCAGGAGGTATCCTCATGATTCACAAACTCACTTCCGAAGAGCGTTCCACGCAATTGGGCGAGTTGCGCGGCTGGGTAGCCGTAGCCGGCCGCGACGCGATCCAGCGACAACTCAAGTTTGCCGATTTCAACGAGGCGTTCGGTTTCATGACGCGGGTCGCAATCAAGGCCCAGGAAATGGACCACCACCCGGAGTGGTTCAACGTCTATAACAAGGTGGAGATCACCTTGTCGACGCATGAGGCGAATGGGCTAACGGAACGGGACATTTTGCTGGCCCGTTTTATCGATCAGATCGCCATAGGGGCACAGTAAAACTGGTGGTGAATGTCGTGCATAAAAGTGCGTTTGCAGTACGATGAAAGCGCTTTGCAGGCATTCAGACGCGCAAACCTTCACTTCTACAGGCCATTCTTAAGGCGAACGTAAGAATTCCATGCTTCCCTCGCGGTCTCATCCAAACCTTCCGGTGGTAGCGCGTTCCGACGCTGTACAATCATCAGCGCATACGGCTTGGAGAGCGCGCTTGCCTCCTTGCACAGAACGAGTTCGTCGCCGCTCGAAGGTGAGCGGGCGCGCCAGAAGTTGATCGCGGCTTCCAGTTCGTGGATCGTTATATCGGACATGACTCTCGTGATCGCTCGATGGACGCGCAGGTACGGCGACGCCGCCAGGCACCCTGTGCAGCAGGCGCCCCGGCGAACCGCGTGCCCGAACGCCTAAACCCATTGTACTTGAGCGAAACCCATGCGACTCCTTCTGATCGAAGATGACCGCCCCATCGCACGCGGCATCCAAAGCAGTCTCGAACAAGCCGGCTTCACGGTCGACATGGTCCACGACGGCATTTTCGCCGAACAGGCCCTCACGCAAAACCGTCACGAGCTCGTGATCCTCGATCTGGGCTTGCCTGGCATCGACGGCATGACGTTGCTCTCGCGTTTTCGCCAGAGCAACCGGCATACGCCGGTGATCGTGCTGACCGCGCGCGACGAACTGAACGACCGCGTCCAGGGCCTGAATTCCGGCGCCGACGACTACATGCTGAAACCGTTTGAACCGGCCGAGCTCGAAGCACGCATCCGTGCCGTGATGCGCCGCAGCGGTCCGCACGGCGACATGCCGCGTCCGGAAGTGTCGTTGGGCGGCGTGCGCCTGTCGGGCGTCGATCGCCGCATCTTCAACGACGACAAGCCGCTCGAACTGTCGCCACGCGAATTCGCGGTGCTCGAAATGCTGCTGCTGCGTCATGGCCGCGTGGTCAGCAAAGCGCAGTTGCAGGATCACCTGACGCACTTCGGCGGCGATCTCGGCGACACCGCGATCGAAGTCTACGTGCACCGTGTGCGCAAAAAGCTCGAAAACTGCCGTGTCGAAATCGTCACGGTGCGTGGCTTCGGCTACCTGTTGCAGGAAATCCGTCAGGCCGCATAATGGCCATGAAGGTCCAGGGTCGCCATCGCGGCCCGATGACCTGACGGCGCTGGGCCGGCATGGCGCATCCATCGCGAGGATGCGCGGTTCGCCGTTGCCCAGCGGCTTTCAGCGGCTCACGTGCCGCTCGGCCTCTTTTATCGCGTTCGACCATGCCCCACCCGGCCGCGAATAGCCTGCGTCGCACGCTGCTGCGCCGCCTTGCCGCTCCCCTCTCCCTGCTCGCTCTGATGAGCGGCCTGATCGCTTACTGGCTCGCGTGGCAGTACACGCAGCACGTGGTCGACCGGTCGCTGGCGGACCTCGCCACGGCCATCTCCAGACAAATCCAGATTGCTGGCCCGAATGCGAAGGCGACGGTGCCGCCGCTCGCCCAGGCCATGTTCTCCGATCCTATCGAGCACCTGATCTACCGGATCAGCGACGGCGACACTGAAATCGCCGGCGATGCCAAACTGCCGCTGCAGGGCAAAAGCGTGCGCATCATGCACTACGCCTACGTGTTCGAAACGCAGTATCAAGGCGTCACGATGCGGGTTGCGCAGGTACGCGTCGATCAGCCAACGGGCAACCCGATCGTCATCGAGGTGGGGCAGCCGGTCGAGCACCGCATCGAGATCGCCGCCGAATTCCTGGTTGCCATCATGATGCCGTTGCTGCTGCTGCTGCTCGCCGGCTGGGTAATCGTATGGCGGGTGGTGAACCAGCAGCTCAACCCACTCACCGATCTGGCCGACTCGCTGAACCGGCAGACCCACACGTCGCTCGAGCCGGTTGACGAAACCTACGTGCCGGTCGAAATCCGTCCGCTGACGGGTGCACTGAACGCGCTGCTCGACCGCCTGAAATCCGCACTCGACGCCCAGCGCAAGTTCATCGCTGACGCAGCACATCAGCTGCGCACGCCGCTTACCGCCGTCAAATTGCATGCGGAACAGGCGGCCATCGCCCGCGATCCGCAACACACGTTGGCGGCCGTGCGTGAACTGCGCGCCGCTGCGGACCGTGCGGTGCGTCTGTCGAACCAGTTGTTATCGCTGGCGCGCGCCGAGCCTGGCGAGCAGGCCGCGCGCTTCGTCAACGTCGACATGGCGGCGCTCGCCTTCGACACCGGTGCCGAATGGGTGCCGCGTGCGCTCGCCGTGCACGTCGACCTCGGTTTCCAGCGTCTGGACGACCCCGCCAACGATCGCCCGCTGATCGCGCGCGGCAACCCGGTGCTGCTGCATGAGGTGATTGCCAACCTGCTCGACAACGCGCTGAAGTATGTGCCGCCCTCGCGCTTCGACGGCGGGCGTATCACGGTCACCGTCTCGCAGAGCACCGTCGGCGATGTGCGGATGGCTGAGATCGTCGTCGAAGATAACGGGCCAGGTGTGCCGCTGGTGCAGCAGGCTGATCTCTTCAAACGGTTTTTCCGCGGCGACGGCCAGAGCGAAAATGGAGTCGATAGCGGCGCGGGCCTTGGCCTCGCCATCGTTCACGACATCATGGTGCTGCATCACGGCAGCGTGCATTACGAGGATGCACCGGAAGGCGGGGCCCGCTTTATCGCGCGGATTCCGCTCATTCGCGCCGAAGCAGTGCGCGACACCGAGAACCGGCGCACCAAAAAAATCGGCGCACCAGGCGCCGATCGATCTGTTATTTCGCAGTAGTTTTCTCGCCCTGGATGGCCGCGCCATGGCCGGCCATCCAAAGACTGTGCGCGGGCATTACTTCTTCTTTTTCTTGCCCTTCTTGTCGCTCTTTTCCGGCGGCGCCAGCATGGTGCCACGGCATTTTCGCGCGCCGCACCGGCACTCGTACTCCTTCTGCAGCTTCTTGGTCTGACGTGCGTCGATCACGAGGCCGTAGTCGTAGAACAGTTCTTCGTCGGCCTCGATGTCGCGCAGCGCGTGAACGTACACGTGCCCGTCGATTTCTTCGGCTTCGCAGTTCGGCGCGCACGAGTGGTTGATCCAGCGCGCGCTATTGCCGTCCACCTTGCCGTCGATGACGCCCCCGCCATCCAGCGCGAAGTAAAACGTATGGTTCGGCTCTTTCGGATTGTGTGGATGACGTCGCAAAGCTTCTTTCCACGAGATCCGCTCGCCCTTGTATTCGATCAGGCGCTCGCCGGCCGCAATCGGTTCGACCGCAAACACGCCTTTGCCATGCACTCCAGAACGGCGCACGGCGATCCTGCGTGAACTCATTGAATGAATCCTTGTGAAGAACTTGAGGTGAACATCCCGGCTTTCGTCAGCACCGGCGACACGCCAGCAGCCGGATTTTCCGACGCGAATAGCAAACGCGGCGCCATGCAGGCGCCGCGTCATCTTGCAACGCACTTGCGTCACATCCGGCATCGTACACGCTTGCTATGGCTTCCTTCAACCGTCAAACAAGCATCAGCATGTTGTGCCGGCGACAGATCTAACGCTGTCCGAACGAAATCTCACCAAACAGCGCTTTCTGATCGCGCGGTTGCGAGCGCCAGTATTGCGGCGGCGCTTCGACTGTCGCGCCCAGTTGGGCGGCGGCATGCCACGGCCAGCGCGGGTTGTAGAGCAGTCCGCGAGCCAATGCGATCAGGTCTGCGTCACCTTCTTCGATCAGTTGCTCGGCGTGCAGCGGATCGGTGATGAGACCCACTGCGATCGTGGGGAGGCCCGTAGCCTGCTTCACCGCGCGCGCGAACGGAACCTGATAACCCGGTTCGAGCGGGATCTTCTGCAACGGCGAGACGCCTCCTGACGACACGTCGATCCAGTCGCAACCGCGCTTTTTCAACTCCTGCGCGAAGGCGATCGTGTCATCGAGACTCCAGCCGCCTTCGACCCAGTCGGTTGCGGAAACCCGCACGCCGACCGGCTTGTCGGCCGGAAACGCGGCACGCACGATTTCGAATATCTCCAGCGGAAAGCGCATGCGGTTTTCACGCGAACCGCCATATTCGTCCTGTCGTTGATTGGCGATCGGCGACAGGAACTGATGCAGCAGATAGCCGTGTGCGCCATGCACTTCCAGCGCGTCGATACCAAGACGCGCTGCGCGTCGGGCCGATGCCGCAAACGCCTCGCGAATGCGGTTGAGACCCGGCGTATCGAGCGCGAGCGGCGGTTCCTCGCCTGCTTTGTGCGGCAGCGAAGACGGTGCGTGGGGCAACCACCCGCCCTCGGCAACCGGAATCAGCTGACCGCCGTCCCATGGCGTGTGGCTCGAGGCCTTGCGCCCGGCGTGCGCGAGTTGCATCGCGACCGGGATCGAGGAGTGTTTGCGGATAGCTGCAAGCACCGGCACGAGTGCGGCTTCGGTCGCGTCGTCCCAGAGGCCGAGATCGCCCGGGGTGATGCGGCCATCGGGTTCGACCGCCGTGGCCTCGACGCACAGCATGCCTGCGCCCGATAACGCCATGCTGCCCAGATGGATCATGTGCCATGCGGTCGCCTCGCCGCGCTCGGCGGAGTATTGACACATTGGCGACACAACAATGCGATTAGCAAGTGTCACGCTACGCAGCGTGAGCGGAGAGAAAAGCGCGCTCATGGATTACGCCTTTGGGATTGCGGAAGAGCGAATGAGGATAGCACCGTGCCCGATTCGTTGCTGGACAGCAGTACGTATCCATCAGCCGCGGCACCCGATGCCCGGCCGCTATTGCGCCTGGCACTACGTACGGTTTATGCCTTCTTCTCGACCTGATCGAGCCACTCGCCGAACATCAGGCGCGCGCCCTCTTCCAGGCGCGGACCCAACCGGGCGGTATCGGCACGGAGTTCACGCACATCGATGCCTTCAGAGGCGATTTCCCCGGCATTGCCGATCAGCCAGGGCTCGAAACGGTCGGCCCGGATTTCCGGGTGGCATTGCAGGCCGAGCACATGTTTGCCCCAGCTGAACGCCTGGTTTTCGCAGGCGACTGTGGACGCAAGGTGCGTCGCGCCTGCGGGCAGGTCGAAAGTATCGCCGTGCCAATGAAGCATGGAGGTCAGTGCGCCGTCCAGATGCCGAAGCGGCGACGCGCGTCCGGCTTCCGTCAGCGTGAGCGGCGTCCAGCCAAGTTCGGTCTGAGGTGCGCGGTATACCCGCGCGCCGAGTGCGCGTGCAATCAGTTGCGCGCCAAGGCAAATGCCGAGGGTCGGCAAACCTGCCGCGATACGCTTTTCGATCATCGACAACAGCGGCGTAATGGTCGGATAGCGCGCATCGTCAATGGCGCTGATCGGGCCGCCGAGAATGACCATCAGCGAAGGCGCAACAGGATCCGGCGCCTCGATGCGGGCAAATCCGACATCGAGATAACGCACCGGCCGGCTGCGCTCGCCCAGCACCAGTTCGAGACTGCCCAGATCTTCGAAGTGGACATGGCGAATAGCCAGAACTTCGTGATTCATCGGCACATCTCACCCTCAGTTTGAACAAAAAATAAGTCGTCCGACGGCACAAAACCGGCCAGGCAGGCCGCGTCGAGCGGCTGCCATGACCGGTTTCGCCTTACAGCAGACCCCGCGTTACTGCGCGTAGATCTTCCAGATCTTCTTCTGGGTCGCGACGTCAGCCGTTTCGTGAACGGAGCAATCCAGGCGCACTTCCGTATCCGACATGTTCAGGTCGAGCAGCTTGCAATGATGCGGCGTCTTCTTCGCATTCTTGCTCGGCTCGAAGTGCGTACACGTCAGACACATGCGGTGCGGCGGGATGTCGTCCTGCTCTTCGAGCTGACGAACCGTCTTCAGCAAGGTGCGGTAGAACAGCGCCTGCTCGTCGTCACGCAGTGTACCGACTGCCTTCGACAGGAAGTCCGGCCATTGCGCAGCGCGCTTGGCTGCCGTGCGGCCACGAGCCGTCAGACGTACCGCGAGGGCGCGGCCGTCGTCGAGCGCACGGCGCTTTTCGACCAGTCCCTTGCTTTCCAAAGTGCTGACTGCGTCGCTTGTGGTCGCGGCCGTCAAAGCCGTTTCACGTGCGATCTCGCCCAGACGCATCGGACCCTTGCGTTGCATCAGCAACACCAGAATCTCGCCCTGGGTCGGCGTCAGTCCCGCGCCTTCGGCCCACTCCCATGCCTGGCTTCGCATGGCCGTGCTCAGTCGCAATAGGCTGTGGGTAACTCGCCCGGTTGCCTGCTCTCCGTATACGCCTTCGCTCATAATCTTTCGTTGGTTATTGACAGCATGCCGCTGTTTAGCTGGCCGTCGGGTGCCAAACACGCCGGCAGCCTGTGTGGGGGCAGCCTCGCCCGAACCACGGACGGACTGAATCAACTATCTCGAAAATGTACCGCTTCGTACGCCATTGCTGGCAAACGCTACAACACTTTTTTGCTATCTCCAACACAGTCGCCTCCCTGAAACCGGTCTGCGACTCCACCATGCCGAAGCAGCGAAAACGACATTCTATGCGAGAGCGGCCAATCGTACAGCTAAGTTATTCACGCTCACCTGTGGATAACCACCGAAAAAGGCCCGGGACTGCCTGTGCACCGATTCTTGACAAGCCTTTCGTCCCCTCTGCGCCCGCAAAGTTATCCGGACTTTCCACCCTGGATCCTCGTCCGAACCGCGCAGTTATCATTAACGCATGACTTTGACTTTTCAGGGAATTATTCAGTTGTCCACAGGCCGGTGTCATGCTTGTTAACTACTACTACGTATGTATACGTAAACTTTGGAAATCTCTAAGGAACACTTACTGGAATCAGGACGACGAAAAAAATTCGCAAAAAATTCTCCGTCTGCAGATTCCAGCCGGGCATCGCCGACCTTATTCGCTTACGCGCGCCACTGCAAACATTGTTGCCGAACCGCCTCATGCAACGATTTTTCATGTTCGAAGACCGTGCGTAACCAGGTTGCATCGTTGACCTGACCACGCGCGATCGAAGCGACTTCGGCCAGCGCTTTCCCCGAGCCGAGCGCCTCGGCATGCGGCGCGATCCGATCCAGTGTCTCGAGAATGTCTTCTGAAATCGTTTTACGCTCGCCGGTCTGCGGATCGATACAGGTTCCCTCCAGTCCAAAGCGGCACGCTTCGAAACGATTAAATGTGTAGACAAGGTAATCGTCTTCCTTCGGCGTCAGCGGTTTATCGAGCAGCAGATGACGCGCAAGGGTCTGGATGTAGCAGGCAATCGCCGCGGCCCGGTCGACCGACAGCGGCGTATCCATCACCCGCACCTCGATCGTGCCGAAGCCCGGCTTCGGACGAATGTCCCAGTAAAAATCCTTCATGCTGTTTACGACACCCGTGTGAACCATCTTCGAAAAGTACTCTTCGAAGCTGTCCCACGTCAGCATGAACGGCGCGCGGCCTGACAGCGGAAAGGCAAAAACCGAATTCAGACGCGCCGAATGAAAGCCGGTATCGACGCCTTGCACGAACGGCGACGATGCCGAAAGCGCGATGAAGTGTGGAATAAAACGCGACATCGAGTGTAGGAGAAACAGCGCGCTGTCCGAATTCGGACAACCGATATGCACGTGCTGGCCGAACACGGTGAACTGCTTGGCGAGGTAGCCATACAACTCGGAAAGGTACTGAAAGCGAGGCGTGTCGACGATCTGCCTGTCGCTCCATTGCTGGAAAGCGTGGGTGCCCCCGCCGCACAAGCCAACGTTCAGATGATCGGCGGCGCTGACCAGCGTGTCGCGGATCGTGCGCAGATCGGTCAACGCCTGCTCATGCGACGTGCAGATGCCGGTCGAGAGTTCGATCATGCTTTCGGTGATCTCCGGCGTGATGTTGCCGGGGATTTTTTCATCCTTGATGAGCCGCAACAGATCGGAAGCAGCTTTGGTCAGATCATAGTCATGAGTATTGACGATCTGCATCTCGAGTTCGATACCGAAGGTGAACGGTTGCGAATCGACGAAGCGTTCGAGTGACATGGCGTCCCCTGATTCAAGTCCGCGGGACAGACTAAACCTGCCCCGCCGTTTCAATGTTCAATGTCGCATATGCATGCAGAAATGCGGCGCACAGCATTGCGGCGCGCAGCTTGCGCGCAACACGGCAGCGGGCGAGCCGCTCATTCCCGCCGTTCGCCCACTAGCGCAAGTGAGCGATACACGAGCCACGGTCCCACAATCTGTAGTACAACGATCGAACACATCATGATCGCGCGCAAGGCGGGATCCAGATTTGGATAGAGGCTGTAGGTATCGTCAACCAGCAGATAGGCGAGCGCGGACATCGGCGAAAGCGAAAGTCCAAGCGCAACACCCTGCTTCCAGTTCAATCCGCTCGGTTTCGCGAAGGCGAGCACGCCAACCAGTTTGCCAACAAGGCGCGCAAGGATCAGTCCAAGTGCCGCGAGTCCGCCAATGCCGATGTCTTTCCATTCGAACGACGTCAACGTCAGCACGAAAAGAATCACGGTCAGCAACCAGCCCGCAGTGCCGAAATGCTGCGGCCAAAGCTGCGGCCGCGCTTCCATGTTCTTCACGATGATGCCGGCGGCGAGCAGACTGAGAATGGTCGAAAGCTTGAACAGATGTGCGATCGCAATGGCCAGCAGCACAAGTCCGAACAATGCGACGAAAGAATGCTCGTCCTGCATGTTCATACGGCGATAGAAAAAGATGCAGGTGCGTGCGAGCGCAAACGCGAGAACCAGTGAGCCGATCAACAGGTAAAGCGGTTGCAGGATCGTGGCGAATGCGTTGCCGTAGGTTTCCTGATGCAACCATCCTGACACAAGTTTTTCGATCACAACCGCGTACATGCTGTTGAGCGCTGTCAAAGTCAACAAACGCTGCGTGACCTGCCCTTCTGCACGCAACTCTGTTTTCAGCTGGATCACCATGGCTGGCGAAGTGGCCATCGCGATCGCCGCGAGCACCAGGGCAACGATTAGCTGGACATGAAGAAACAGCAGCACTGGCAACACCAGCACGAACGTCAGTGTCGATTCCGCGATGCTCGAGAGAATCAACCAGGGGTTCCGCCGGATCCAGCGCAAGTCGAGCCGGCTGCCGAGTTCGAACAGCAAAAGGCCGAGCGCGACATCGAGTAAGGGTCGGGCAGCTTTCGCCGAAACGGTATCGATCACACCGAAGCCTGCGGCACCTGCCACCAGACCAATAACGGCGTAACCGGAAATGCGTGGCAAGCGCCACGCGCGATAGCAGAGTTCGCCGCACAAACCAGCGGCGAGCAATGCGAGCCCTGCCCAGAAAATGGCATCAGGTGAGAGCGGCCAGCCGGGGAAGAATGAAAACGCCGACTTCATCTTGGTGGGTTCTCCTTTGTCGATCCGAGTAAGCGCTTTAGCGCTTACTCGAGTCCCATGCAGTTTTATCGCGGTCGACTGGGGCTGGCGCTTTAGCGCCTACTCCAATCCCATGCAACAGAGTTGCTGTGAGCAACGGCAGGCGACACGAACCGGCGGAACACCGGTGACCCCATCAACACACAATGCCTTCATCGCTGCGTGTGTTTTGTGCCGACCAGCGTTGCGAAATACAACGATTGGATGAAGAGCGCCGTCGATCTGAATCAGAGTCCGATGGACCGGCACCGTTCCATTGGTGCGTCTGCCGTTTGACGGAGGGCAGGACGCGGAAAGAACGGCGATTGTGCCATAGCTTTTCGGGGTCTACGGAAACCACTCGAATTGCGGCCTGAAGCGGTAAAAATGAGCGTATTTCGCAGCAGAACAAGAAAAAGCGACCGGTTTGGATTCTGCTCTGACGCACAGATGTCTGTCACTTCACCAATCTGCGACGTCGGTGTTTTCTTTTTTGCCGAGCCGCAAAAGTCCCTGCGATCCAGGTTTTTGCATTCTCGATAAGCGCCGTCTCACCGCGGTCTTTCTGTTTATTGGTTTACTCGTATGTATACGTAGTAGCAGTTAACAAGTCCGGTCCATTTCTGTGGATAAGTCATGTTTACCGAGCCGAATCAGCGCGTTGTCGAACGCACAACCCGCTGCACAGGATGTGCGGTTGAGGCCAGGAGCCGGGGGTAACTTTTTGCGTTTCTGGTGCGCGACGAAGTTACCCCGTTTACGTCCACACGCCGTCCACATCACTTGCGCCTGCATTCCGACAGGTTATCCACAGTCTTACGTGGATAACTTTTCGCCTGGCTGGCTGCCTACCGGGCTGTTCCCTGACGCAATGCACGTAGTAGAAAACGTGCGGGGTCGAGATCTTCGGCAAGATCGCGCTCGATCGGCCAGGGTTCGCCTTCGATCTGCGAGGCGATCAGCTCGGCGCCGAGGCCGGCCCAGACGAGGCCGCGGGAGCCATAGGCGAACGCACCGTATAAACCGTCCGCGCGCGGCAGATCGAGTGGCCACGCGCCGCGCAGACGCTCCCGGTCCTGGATGGCGGTGGCTTCGTCGGCGAGCGCGCCGATCATCGGCAGGCGGTCGCTCGTTACACAGCGAAATGCGACGCGCCCGGCTAGTGACGGAACATGCTGCTGGTCAAACGCAGTAGCGAAGCTGGGCAACATCTGTGCGAGACGTTGCAGATTTTCGATGTGTCCTGCAGCCTGCATGGAGCGCTCGGGATCGTCGATATCGTAGGTTGCGCCTGTCAGCGTGACGCCATCGGGCAACGGCACGGCGTAGCCTTCGCCGATCACGGGCAGCGCGGGCGACGGCACGCTGCCGGCGGGCAGCAAGGTCAATTGACCGCGCACGCTTTGGGTTGGCGAGTATCGCAAGCCGGCGACGCGCGCGGCGTCATGTGCGTTTGCAAAGATCACGACCGGTGCGCGCGCAAGCGTGTGTCCATTCGCGTCGAGCACGCTCCATTGATTGCCCGAACGTTCGACATGCGCGGCTTCAACGCCAAAACGGCGCTCGAGTCGTTGACCCGCCGCTGCGCATTGAGCCGCGCAAAGGGTGACGGGATCGATCCACCCTCCATGTGGAAACAGCCATCCGCCGTGTGCAACCGGAAGCTTCGCAATCCTCTCTGCCTGCACACGTTCGAGCGGTGTCACGTAGTCAGATGGATAACCGAACGCCGCCAGTGACGCCGCCATCATGCTGGCTTCTTCGTCGGTCGCGGCGAGTTGCAGCAGGCCTTCCGCGCCGCGTACCGGGCGATGTCCCGCGTGCGCCAGCATTGCCCAGCGTTGCAGTGCATATAGAAAGCCGGCGCGTGTGATGCGCGAGGCGACGCTGTCATCACGCGAGAGCATGGGATGAAATACGCCAGCGGGATTGCCCGAAGCATCGCGAGCCAACGCATCGTGCCGTTCGAGCGAGGTCACCTGCCAGCCTCGTGCGGTGAGCCGCTCGATCAATGCGCAGCCTGCTAGCCCTGCCCCGATCACGACCGCATGCCGGTCGTCCACGGCGAGCGGCGCGGGCGGTTCGTGCCGCCGCACTCTCCAGCGTGGCGCAAAACGGCCCACCAGCATGGCGCGTTTCCAGCCGAAGCCCTCGACCTTGCGATACTCGAAGCCAGTCTGGGTGAGTGCGCGTTTCACGTCGCCCGAACTCGTGTAGGTCGAAAACGTAGCATCTTCGCCAGCGAGACGCGCGAGCGATTTGAAGATCGCCGGTGTCCACAATTCGGGATTTTTCGCCGGCGCAAAACCATCCAGATAGAACGCGTCGGCGCGCAGCCAGAGCGTCGGCAGAGTGTCGACGGCGTCGCCGAATACCAGTGTCAGCGAGACGCGCCCTCCTTCGAATTCAAGCCGGTGGGTGCCTGGAACCAGCATCGGCCATGCGTCGGCGAGGCTTTGTCCGAGGCCCGTAATCGATGCGTCCGCAACTGTCGCGGCATACGCGCGCAACAGATCAGCCTGTGAAAAAGGGTGTTTTTCCGTCGAAACGAAATGAAGCCGCTCGCACCTTGCGGGGTCGGCGCGCCACGCGGCCCAGGTCGTCAGGAAGTTGATGCCCATCCCGAAGCCCGTCTCGAGCACCGAGAAAACGCGTCGGCGCTGCCATCGTTCCGGCAGGCCGTTGCCTTGCAGGAAAACGTATTGCGCCTGGGCAAGACTGCCCACAGCGCTGTGATAGATGTCGTCGTGGCGAGGCGAAAACGGCGTGCCGTTGTCGCGAAACGCCAGCGTGGCAGGGATCAGCGGATCGGTCATGCAGTGTGAAAAACCTACGGACGAGCAGGTCAAGCGTTGCCGGACGAGGCGCGCCGGCCGTCGCGCAGCAAGTCGCTAAAAGTCAGAAGCAAGCCAGCAGCGGCTCAAAACACGGCTGGAACGTTGGCAAAAACCAACGCCAGCCTCATGTAAAGCCCTGGTTAGGCGGCCGTTTCGATTCCAGGAATAGCAAAAATGGTAATTTCACGGCTGGATGGGGCCAACCAGCCTGTATTTCTTCGAAACCCTTGTCCAGATTGGGTTTGCGCTGCGCTATCATAGCAAGCGCCGCGAAGGGAAGCGGCAGCACGGTCGTCATTGCGCAAGCAGCCCGTCGCGTTGTCCGGGTAGCTGCACAGCCGTAGCTGCTCGACGGCGCGGCCCGCGCACGTATAATCGGCGCGTTCGCGCTGTTCGTGTCAACCTAAACCAGAAAGGAACCTTAATGAACAAACAGGAACTGATCGACGCCGTCGCAGGTCAGACGGGCGCCAGCAAGGCTCAAACCGGCGAAACGCTGGACACGTTGCTCGAAGTGATCAAGAAGGCTGTGTCGAAGGGTGATGCGGTCCAGTTGATCGGTTTTGGTAGCTTCGGTTCGGGCAAGCGCGCAGCACGTACGGGACGTAACCCGAAGACCGGCGAGACCATCAAGATCCCGGCTGCCAAGACCGTCAAGTTCACGGCTGGCAAGGCGTTCAAGGACGCAGTCAACAAGCGCTAAGCACAGCAGTGCTCCGTTGTTGAAACCCGCCTCGGGCGGGTTTTTTTCGTCTGAACGGCGCACGCTCAGTGATGGTGATGGACGATTTCACCATCGCCGTGGTCGTGATCATGATCGTGATCTTCTTCGGCATCGAAATCCCAAGCCGGGAATGGATCGGCAAATTGCAGCCATCCTTGCGGACCTAACGCGTATTCGTCGTCGGTGAGCAGGCACGCATCGAACTTTGCGCTCCACACGGCCGGGTCGATACCAACGCCGATCATCACCAGTTCCTGACGCCGGTCGCCGACGCTGAAGTCGTTCGCGTCGCCATGCCAGTCGGCGGCGATTTCCGCAGCGAGTTCGTCGTCGCCGTCGGGCCATTCGCTGCGATCCTGCGCGGCCCACCACATTCCCGCTGGGCCGTGGCGGCATGCGCCGCCCGCTTGTGAAAGCGAGCCGGCAATGTCGTTACGCGTGGCGAGCCAGAAGAAACCCTTGCTGCGTAGCACGCCTTTCCATTCTTCATGCAGCAGTGCCCACAGACGCTCGGGATGAAACGGCCGGCGCGCGCGATAAACGAAATTGCCGATGCCGAATTCGTCGGCTTCGCCGCTGTGATCGTGCCCGTGCTCGTGATCATGCTCCAGCGACGCGAGCCAGCCGGGCGCGCTCGACGCCGCATCGAAATCGAAGCGCTTCGTGTCCAGCACTTCTTCGAGCGGCACCACGCCAAAGCGGCTCACCACCTGCACGGCGCGCGGATTGATGCGAGCGAGAATCCGCTGCAGGCGCGTCAGATCGTCCGCACTGACGAGATCGACCTTGTTCACCACCAGTACGTCGCAGAACTCGATCTGTTCGATCAGCAATTCCACCAGCGTGCGGTCGTCTTCTTCGCTCGCTGCAATGCCGCGTTCGGCGAGCGCGTCGGCCGAACCGTAATCGCGCAGGAAGTTGAAGGCGTCGACGACCGTCACCATCGTGTCCAGGCACGCGACATCGGAGAGCGACTTGCCGTCATCGTCGACGAAGGTGAAGGTTTCGGCGATTGGCATCGGCTCGGCGATGCCGGTCGATTCGATCAGGATCGCGTCGAAACGCTGCTCGCCGGCAAGACGCCGGATCTCGACCAGCAGGTCGTCGCGTAGCGTGCAGCAGATGCAACCGTTGCTCATCTCGACAAGCTGTTCTTCGAGGTGCGAGAGCGCGGCGGCGTCGCGCACGAGCGTCGCGTCGATGTTGACGGCGGCCAGATCGTTGACGATCACGGCCACGCGCAGACCGGCGCGGTTGGCAAGAATATGGTTCAGGAGCGTGGTCTTGCCGGCGCCCAGAAAACCGGAGAGCACGGTGACGGGCAGAGTCGGCTGGTTCATCGCAGTACGGAAACGGAGAGGTAAGGAGGCGTGCCGGGCACTCAAGCGCAGTCGCAGGGCCGATGGCAGCACGAAGCCGCATTGTGCATCAAACCCGCGCCGTTCGCGCAAACTCCGGCCAAGCCACCCCTTAGTGCGACGCCGCGATCAGGTTCCACTTACGCAGGATACCGACAATCTGCTGCGCATACTGGTCGCGCAGCGACGGCGTTTCCGAATGGTAGGCGCCCACCGCTTGCCAGGTGTTGCCGTACTTGTTCATCTGCTGGCGCAGATGCCAGGCGGCAATATAGACGTTCTTGCACGGCTCCATCAGCGTGTTGCTGGAGATGCCATACAGGGCCAGCGTGGGGAGATGAACGGAGTTGATCTGCATCAGGCCGTAGTCGGTCGAGCCGTTGGCGTTCTTATGCAGCGCGTCGGGCCGGTTGTGCGACTCCTGCCAGGCAATTGCCCGCAAGATCAGCGGATTGACCTTCTGATAACGGGCAGCCTCATCGAAACAGTCGGCGTGCGCCTGCCCCGCTGCGAACAGCGTGCCGAGTACCGTAGCGACAGTCAGAAGGGTCCGTTTCATCGGTCAAGATGACTAAGCAATTCACATAGGTAAGATGCGGTAAGGCATTTTGCTCGCGCCTAGCATGCACCTGTGCATGCCCGCAAACCCGCCAACACCGAGCCTGTGGCGGACATCGGGGAAAACCCGCGTAGCCAAACCTGCGTCCGGCAGGATGATCGGCTCGTATGATACCGGCAGGCAGTCGAGCGTCAAGTCGGCTAAGGGATATAAGCGCGCTAAAAACGAACCTCGCAGACGGGTCGGGCAAATCCTCACCAAAGCTTTCAAAATTTTTACGTTGTGCGAGCTTGTTTAGAGTAATCACACCGGAGCCGTTGTTTTGTGACAAATCCGACATGAAAAACTGTTACTGTTCGTTTTTTCCGGACATAGGTTGGAAGGCAGTCGGGGTTGTCAGCGCCCGCGGGGGCGGTGACAAGCCGTGGGGACCGCTGGTACGCACCTATGTTTGCTGCGCATGACAGCGGGTCGCTTCGGCGGTCGGCATCGACATCAAACTCCATGAGAAGAAATCGTATGGCATTGCGTCGCGTCGCAACGGCGCTGCTGGTGGCTGGCCTGATCGGTGCGCAGACCGCACACGCCCAGGTGACACTCAACTTCGTCAACGCCGACATCGATCAGGTGGCCAGGGCGATTGGCGCTGCAACCGGGAAGACGATCATCGTCGACCCACGCGTCAAGGGTCAGTTAAACCTCGTCTCCGAAAATCCGGTGCCCGAGGACCAGGCGCTCAAGACCCTGCAGTCTGCTTTACGGATGCAAGGCTTCGCGCTGGTAGAGGATCATGGCGTGCTGAAGGTCGTGCCCGAAGCCGATGCCAAGCTGCAGGGCGTACCGACTTACGTCGGCAATACTCCGGTGGCGCGCGGCGATCAGGTGATCACGCAGGTGTTCCAGCTCAGGAACGAATCGGCCAATAACGTGCTGCCGGTGCTGCGTCCGCTGATCTCGCCGAACAATACGGTGGCGGCCTATCCGTCCAACAACACGATTGTCGTGACGGACTACGCCGACAACGTGCGCCGGATTGCCCAGATCATCGCCGGCATCGACACGGCTGCGGGCACGCAGGTTTCGGTGGTGCCGTTGAGAAACGCCAACGCGCTCGACATCGCACCGCAACTGACGAAGATGCTCGATCCGGGTGCGATCGGTGCGACCGATGCGACGCTGAAGGTATCGGTTACCGCCGACGCACGCACCAACTCGCTGCTGATCCGAGCATCGAACGGCGCGCGCCTTGCGGCCGCGAAGGAGCTGGCGAAGCAGCTCGATGCGCCGAGCGCCGTGCCCGGCAACATGCATGTCGTGCCACTGCGCAACGCAGATGCGGCGACGCTCGCGAAGACCTTGCGCGGCATGCTGGGTAAAGGCGGCGACAGCGGCTCATCGAGCGGATCGAACAATGCGAATTCGTTCAACGCGAGCGGCAGTTCAGGCAGTTCGTATGGCAGCAGTTCGACGGGCACCTCGGGCACCCCACCGCTGCCGTCGGGCGGACTCGGAGGCGGCTCGAGCTCGTCGCCGCTCGGCGGAGGCGCCAGCTCGGGCGCAGCCGGCGCTTCTGGCGATACGATCGGCACCGACAAGGACAAGAGCAGTGACGACAACCAGCCTGGCGGCATGATCCAGGCGGACGCGGCAACCAACTCGCTGATCATCACGGCGCCCGAAGCGGTCTATCGTAACCTGCGCTCGGTGATCGACCAGCTGGATGCACGGCGCGCCCAGGTCTATATCGAGGCGCTGATCGTCGAGCTGAACTCCAACACGAATGCCAATCTCGGCATTCAGTGGCAAGTCGCGAACAACTCGGTGCTAGCCGGCACCAACCTGGCAACCGGCACCGGCAATAGCATTATCAATCTGACGGCGGCTGCGGCGACGGGCGGCCTGGCCGCCGGCGGTCTCGCCAGTGCGCTTACGACCAGCAACCTCCAGCAAGGTCTCAATGTTGGTTGGGTGCACAACATTTTCGGTGTGCAGGGACTCGGTGCGTTGTTGCAGGCCCTGTCGCAGACCGCCGACGCGAACGTGCTGTCGACGCCTAACCTGATCACGCTCGACAACGAGGAAGCCAAGATCGTCGTCGGTACGAACGTGCCGATTCAGACGGGTTCGTATTCGAACCTGACGAGCGGCACCTCGAGCGCAGCGTTCAATACTTATGACCGCGTCGACGTGGGTCTGACGCTGCACGTCAAGCCGCAGATCACCGACGGCGGGATTCTCAAGCTGCAGCTCTACACGGAAGATTCGGCGATCGTCACCGGCACGACTAACGCGACGACCAACCCGGCGGGCCCGGAGTTCACCAAGCGTTCGATCCAGTCGACGGTGCTCGCCGATAACGGCGAGATCATCGTGCTGGGCGGCCTGATGCAGGACAACTACCAGGTCAGCAACAGCAAGGTGCCGCTGCTGGGCGACATTCCGTGGATCGGCCAACTGTTTCGCTCGGAATCGAAGAGTCGCAACAAGACTAACCTGATGGTGTTCCTGCGTCCCGTGATCATCACCGATCACGCTACCGCGCAGGCCGTGACAGAGAACCGCTACGACTACATCCAGGGCGTGCAGGGTGCGTACAAGTCGGATAACAACCTGATCAAGGACAAGGACGATCCGGTGGTTCCGCCGATGCCGATCGGCCCGGCCGAGGGCGGTGCGCCCGCGATGAACCTGTTCAATCTTGACGAGATGCGCCGTCAGCAGATGGCGCCGCCGGCTCCCGCTTCCCGGGCGCCGGTGTCGAATGGCGGTGCCGTTCCGAACGGTGGCGCCGTTCAGAGTGGCGGTGCCGTCCAGAATGGCGGTGCGGTGCCGAATGGTGCTGCAGTCCAGACTAATCCTGTACCGACCAACTCGCCTGTGACCACGGCGCCGGGAGCGCAGCCGTGAGTACGCCGTCCACACCGTCGTCAGGTTCTGCGTCTTCGGCAGCGACCCGGGCCGGTGCCGCGACGACGCCCGAATTGGCGGTGGAGCCTGCCGAGCGCGGCGCGTCATCGGCAGTCGCCGCACGGCTCGTGCCCTATGGCTTCGCGCGCAGTGGCCAGATTCTGGTTGCGCATCAGCACGCCGACAGCCTCGAAGTCTGGATCAGCGACCGCACGAGCGATGCTGCGCTCGCCGAAGTTGGGCGCAATTTCGGCGCTCTCACGGTAGTGCGCCTGCCCGCTGACGAACTCGCTCAGGCAATCAACCAGGCTTATGCGCGTCACGATGGCAGCGCGGCGCAAGTCGTGGGCGAAGTGGAAGGCGAAGTCGATCTGTCGCGTCTGATGCAGGAGATCCCGGAGGTCGAGGATCTGCTGGAGTCGGAAGACGACGCGCCGATCATCCGCATGATCAACGCCCTCCTCACCCAGGCGGCGCGCGAACAGGCTTCGGATATTCACATCGAGCCGTTCGAGAATGCCTCGGTGGTGCGCTTTCGCGTCGACGGTACGCTGCGCGACGTCGTGCGGCCGAAGAAGGCGTTGCACGGCGCGTTGATCTCGCGGATCAAGATCATGGCGCAGCTCGATATCGCTGAAAAGCGCTTGCCGCAGGATGGCCGGATCACGCTGCGCGTGGGTGGCCGCCCGGTCGATGTGCGGGTTTCGACGTTGCCGACCGGGCACGGCGAGCGCGCGGTGTTGCGTCTGCTCGAGAAAGACGCGTCGCGTCTGAATCTGGAAGCGCTCGGCATGGGCGCGGACACGTTGGTCAAGTTCGACAAGCTGATCGGCCGCCCGCACGGCATCGTGCTGGTGACCGGGCCGACCGGCTCAGGCAAGACAACGACGCTCTACGCGTCGATGTCGCGGCTTGAGACGGCGACGACCAACATCATGACGGTCGAAGATCCGATTGAATATGACCTGTCGGGCATCGGCCAGACTCAGGTCAACGAGCGGATCGGTATGACTTTCGCGCGGGCGCTGCGCTCGATACTGCGGCAGGATCCGGACATCATCATGATTGGTGAAATCCGCGATCTCGAGACCGCGCAGATTGCTGTGCAGGCTTCCCTCACCGGTCACCTGGTGCTGGCGACGCTGCACACCAACGACGCGGCCTCCGCCGTAACGCGTTTGACCGACATGGGTGTCGAGCCTTACCTGCTGGCTTCGTCGCTGCTCGGCGTGCTGGCGCAACGTCTGGTGCGCAGGCTCTGTCCGGTGTGCCGCGAAGAGCGCCCCGACGCGGACGGGCGCATGCAGTGGCATCCCGTGGGTTGCGAGAAGTGCGGCCACTCCGGTTACGCAGGGCGGCGCGGCGTGTACGAGTTGCTGCTGATCGACGACACGATCCGCACGCTGGTCCACCGTAACGCGGCCGATTCGGAGATCCTCGCGGCGGGTCGTGCCCAGGGCATGCGGACGCTGCGCGAGGACGCCGACCGCTGGCTCGCTTCCGGCCTGACCTCGCTCGAAGAAGTGATCCGCGTGACGGGCGGAGCATAACCCCATGCCGGCATTTCGTTTCGAAGCGATCGATGCGACGGGCAAGGCGCAGAAAGGCGTACTCGACGCGGATAGCGCGCGCGGCGCCCGCACGCATCTGCGCGGCCAGGGGCTTACGCCGCTGATCGTCGAGCCAGCCTCGACCCGCACGCGCGGCGAGCGCAATCAGCGGCTCTCGTTGGGGCGCCGTCTGTCGCAACGCGAGCAGGCCATTCTCACGCGTCAGCTGGCCAGCCTGCTGATCGCCGGCTTGCCGCTCGACGAAGCGCTCGGTGTGCTGACCGAACAGTCGGAGCGCGACTACATCCGCGAGCTGATGGCGTCGATTCGCGCGGAAGTGCTTGGCGGCCATTCGCTCGCCAATGCGCTGCACCAGCATCCGAAAGATTTTCCCGAGATCTACCGTGCACTCGTGGCCGCCGGTGAACATACCGGCAAGCTGGGCCTCGTGCTGTCGCGTCTTGCCGACTATATCGAGCAACGCAACGCGCTCAAGCAGAAGATCGTGCTGGCCTTCACGTATCCGACCATCGTCACGATCATTGCTTTCGGCATCGTCACGTTCCTGTTGAGCTATGTCGTGCCGCAGGTCGTCAACGTGTTTGCGAGCACCAAGCAGCAGTTGCCGGTGCTGACCATCATGATGATGGCGCTCTCCGGCTTCGTGCGGAAATGGTGGTGGGCGGTGCTGATCGCGGTCGTGCTGGTGGCGTATATCGTGCGGTCGATTCTGGCGCAGCCCGGCCCGCGTCTCGCCTTCGACCGCTGGCTGCTGACCGCCCCGCTGCTCGGCAAGCTGGTACGCGGCTACAACACCGTGCGCTTTGCCAGCACGCTCGGCATTCTGACCGCAGCGGGCGTGCCGATCCTGCGCGCTCTGCAGGCGGCAAGCGAAACGCTCAGCAACCGCGCCATGCGCGACAACATCGATGACGCCATTGTGCGCGTGCGTGAAGGGACTTCGCTGTCGCGTGCACTGGGTAATACGAAGACGTTTCCGCCGGTGCTGGTGCACCTGATCCGTTCAGGCGAAGCGACTGGCGACGTGACGACGATGCTCGATCGCGCGGCCGAAGGCGAATCCAACGAACTCGAGCGGCGCACGATGTTCCTGACGAGCCTGCTCGAGCCGTTGCTGATTCTCGCGATGGGGGGCGTGGTGCTGGTGATCGTGCTGGCGGTGATGCTGCCGATCATCGAGTTGAACAACCTGGTGCAATGAAGCCTTCAGGCGCGCGGCCACGATGGACGCGCGCTCGATGCTTGCGAAGTGGCTGGCGGCGGGTTTGCCTAGCGCACGTAGATGGTGGGGCCGGCGGGATTGGCAGGCAGGAACACTTCGGAGCGCACACCGTTGCGGTCGATGATGATCGAACGGGGGCGCACTTCGTAGAGCTTGGCGCCTTGCATGATGGCGCTGCCGAGCGAGACGGCCCGCGGCGGTTCGCCACCCGCGCTGAGGATGGCGGCGCCGCCTTCCTGAAGCGAGAGGATTCCGAACAGGCGCACGTCCTGGTTGGCGCTGCGCTGCAGCTGGCCACCGAACAGCGTGGCCGCCTGGTCGACCGAGACCGGCGGGTTCACGGCGGCAGCGGGCAACGGGCCGCCTCGCAGCGCGGTGAGCGTGACGACCCAGTAAGTGAGCGTCGCGCAGAACACGGCGAACAGTGCGAGCGACAGAAGGCGAATTTGGATGGCGTTCATGCGCATCATTGTACGGACTATTGTGAAATTTGCGTTGGGGGAAAGTGCCCCTGCCTGGAGGGGGAACGAGAAACCTGGGACGGCCCGGCGTTTTCTCGCAACCCTTCAACTGCATGACATTAAAATGACAGAACGGGAGTGTTAAATCAGCACGCTGATCCTGGCTGGCGCGACACTCGCCCGACACGAAAATCTTCCTGAAAAGAGGTAGCAAGCTATGCAAATGTGGACCACTCGCCGCACTGAAATCGCGGGTCTGCGCAACCGTCGTCAGCGTGGTTTCACGCTGATCGAAATCATGGTGGTGATCGCGATTCTCGGCATCCTGGCCGCGCTGATCGTCCCGAAGATCATGAGCCGGCCAGATGAAGCGCGGCGCGTCGCTGCGAAGCAGGACATCGGCACGATCATGCAGGCGTTGAAGCTGTACCGTCTCGACAATGGCCGCTACCCGACTCAGGACCAGGGGCTGCGTGCATTGATTGAAAAGCCCTCGACCGATCCGGTCCCGAACAACTGGAAGGACGGTGGTTACCTCGAGCGTCTGCCGAACGATCCGTGGGGCAATGGGTATCAGTATCTGAATCCGGGCGTGCACGGTGAAATCGACGTGTTCAGTTACGGCGCCGACGGCAAACCGGGTGGCGAAGGGAACGACGCCGACATAGGCTCGTGGGAATGACCGGTTGAGTTTATTGCGCGCACTCTCGCTTATCGCCGGCACCATGTCTCTGTCCGCTTGCAAGTCTCGTGTTGCCCCGGCGCATCGGGCGAAGGTGCCGTACGCGGCGTCGCGCGACGCCTGGCAGCAAAGCGTCGCGGCCACGCCGGACGGACGTCGGCGTGCGAGCCGGCAGATTGGCTTTACGTTGCTGGAGATGCTGGTGGTGCTGGTGATTGCCGGGCTGCTGGTGTCGCTGGCGTCGCTCGCGGTGACGCGCAATCCACGCACGGATCTGAATGAAGAAGCGCAACGCCTGGCGTTGCTGTTTGAATCGGCCGGCGACGAAGCGCAGGTGCGGGCCCGGCCGATTGCGTGGCAGCCGTTCGATGGCGGCTTTCGCTTCGATATACACACCGACGACGGCTGGCGTCCTTTGCGTGACGATCTGCTGGGTGTGCGTCGCTGGGAAGGCGGCGTGACGAGCGTGTCGATCGACTATCCGGGTTCGGACGTGCATCCGTCGCGGCTGGTGTTCGGCACGGAGAGTATCGACGCGCCGGTGCAGATCACGCTGTTTTCCGCTGTCGGTCAGGCGCGGATCGTGGGAACGGGCAATGGCCGCTATGAGGTGCGTTGAGATGAGCGGCCGGATGAGGGATGTCGGGCGTGCCCCGATGCATCGGAAGTCACAGGGCGGCTTTACGATGATTGAAGTGCTGGTGGCGCTGGCGATTATCGCGGTGGCTCTCGCTGCCTCGATGCGTGCGGTGGGCAATCTGGCGAACAGCGAGGTGGAGCTGCATCAGCGTCTGCTGGCCGGTTGGAGTGCGGACAACATGCTGGCGCAGTTAAAGCTTGCACATAGCTGGCCGGATGTGGGATCGACCAGTTACGACTGTTCGCAGGGCAATTTGCAGCTGCTTTGTACGGAACGCGTGACGGCGACGCCGAATCCGGTGTTTCGCCGGGTGGAGGTGGCGGTGACGACACCGGGCCGCGCCGGCAATCTTGCCCAGATGGTGACGGTGGTGGCGAATGAAACGAACCGTTCGCTCTGAGCGCCGCGGTCGCCGGACGGCGCGTGGTTTTACGCTGATCGAGCTGCTGGTCGCGATTGCGATTCTGGCGGTGATTGCGGTGTTGTCGTGGCGCGGACTGGATCAGATCATCCGCGGACGGCAGACGATCACGAGCGCGATGGAAGACGAACGCGTGTTTGCACAGTTGTTCGACCAGATGCGAATTGATGTGCGGCATGCCGCGACGGATGACGAGTCGGGGGCCGCCGCGGTGTCGGTGAGCGGGAACGTGTTGCAGATCGTGCGCGAATTCGACATGCCGGATACGGCGCCGCGCTTGCAGGTGGTGCGATACCGGGTGACGGAGGGCCGGGTGACGCGATATGCATCGCCGCCGCTGGGCACGATGGGGGAGTTGCGAGGGGCTTTGCGGAGTGGCGAAGGCGACGGATGGAGTGCGGTGCCATTGATGGGGGGAGTTGGCTCGATCGGTGCGCGGCTGTTTGTGCCAAAGGTTGGCTGGACTACGCAGATGAGCGATGTGCAGGCGGCGATTGCCGAGAACGATAACAATCTCAAGGTTCCCCAGTTGGGGAGTGCGCCGCTGCCGCGGTCGGTGACGGGGCTTGAGGTTGTGATTGGGGCGACTTCGCTGGCGCGGCCGGTTACGCGGGTTTTTCTCGTCGGAGAGTGATTAAGTGGGTTTGGGTTTGCTACCGTCGGGGTTCGTGCTTTCTTTTTCTGCTGCGCAGGCTGGGGGGGTGTTTGCTCTCTGTTCTGGTTTTGTTTGTTTTGGCCTTTCCTTGATTTGCTTTTGGTCTATTAGCGTCGCCCCTGTGCGGGGCAGCACCTACTTTTCTTTGCAGCGGCAAAGAAAAGTAGGCAAAAGAAAGCCGCTCACCCCGCCAGCTTATAAGTGTCCCCCTCTGTCCATAACCCGGAGTGGCGCGCGCACGCAATCATCCCTCGCACCCTCCTCGTTAGTGACAAGGCAGTCATCCGTTCCAGCGTCGCGCTTCGCGCCCCGCCGTCGGGCACAACCCTCCGCTCAAGCCGCAGTGGCACTTGCTTCCGCGCCGCGCGCCCAGCAACCCACCAATGGTTGTGCCCAACCGTCACGCACAAAGTGCGTGGGCGGGATGAATGAGTCCTTTGTCACGGAGGGTGAGAGTGCGGGGGCTCATTTCGTGCGCGGACCACTCCGGGTTATGGACAGAGGGGGACACCTACAAGCTGGCGGTGTGAGCCCGCTTTCTTTGCTTACTTTCTTTGCGGCGGCAAAGAAAGTAAGTGCTGCCCCGCACAGGGGCGACGCTAATAGACCGAGAGCAAAGCAAGGAAAGGCCAACACCGCAATAACACGGACAAGCGCCGCGCAGGCAACCGGGGCAACCAGAAAAACCCAAACCGGCGTAGCCATAATCACAGCATTACTAGTAGTAGCCCTATCAGCAATCCTTGTCTCAGGCATTCTCTGGCGCCAGCAAGTACAAATCCGCAGGATAGAAAACCAGCGCCTGCTATCCCAGGCCCAATGGATATCAAGAGGCGCCCTCGACTGGACCCGCCTGATCCTGAGATCAGAAGGCGACACCTCCGCAGGAATAACCTACCTGGGCGGGGTCTGGAGCGTCCCCATAGCTAAAACACGTCTCTCTGACTTCCTCGGCCAAATAGGCGAAGTCCGCGCCGCCGAAGGCGCCGACACGTACTTATCAGGCTCGATAGAAGACGCCCAATCCCGCTTCAATCTGCGAAACCTGGTCTCAAGCCCAGCGCCCGGCATGCTGCAATTGAACGTGTCGCAAATCCAGGCCTTCCAGCGTTTGCTCAGCCTGCTCGGCCTCAATGGCTCGGTCGCACAAAATGCCGCGGTGCAGGTTCGCAACAGCCTCGCCCATTCCGCGACGCGCTTCCAGACGACCGCCCTGACCAGCGGCTACACAGCGCCGGCCGTCGTAGGCGGCGCCGTCGGCGGCAATAACTTCACCGATAAACCCGGTATCAGCGACGACGAAGACAATCCCTCTGTCGTGCCCCTGCAGATGACGGGCGTCGATTCGCTGCTTGATGTGCCTGGCTTCTCTCCAGACATGGTCGCGCGGCTGCGCCCTTTCGTGACGTATTTGCCCACCACTACTGCGGTCAATATGAATACCGCGCCGGCCGAAGTCGTCGCCGCCGTCATCGAGGGTATGAGCCTGTCCAATGCGCAGGCGTTCGTTGCGCGCCGCCAAACCGTGTTCTTTCATAACGTCGGCGATGTACAGTTGGCCTTGCAGGGGGCGGGTGTCCCGCAACTGTCGATCGACCCCAGTCTCTACGACGTCAATACCAGTTACTTTTTTATCCACGGCCGAGTCGATCATGAACGCGCGGAAGTGGATCGTACGACCCTCGTCTATCGCGATGCGCTCACGCACACCACCCGCATCGTGAGCGTGCAGGATCAACTATGAATAACGCTTTTCCCGGAGAGAGTGGCCTTTGAGCACACTGATCGTCCTTCTGCCGCCGCGTGACCCGGCGGTGCCATCGCAGGAATGGCAACTGCCGGAGCTGCCGTTCGTGTTGCTCGACAAGTCGGGCCGCACGCAGCGCGCCGGTCGGGCCTCGCTCGCGCTGCTGCCGCGTACCTCGTCGACGGTCCTGATGGTCGCGGCCCGCGACCTCCTGATGATGCCCGCTACCCTGCCTCCGCTGAAGGGGCCGCGTCTGCGTCAGGCATTGCCAAACATCGTCGAAGATCAACTGATCCAGGATCCGCAAACCTGTCATATCGCGCTCGATCCGCAACCGCTCGGCAAAGGCAGGCATCTGCTCGCCATCATCGATCGCGGCTGGTTCCGCTTCATCTGCGAAGCTTTCGCTGCAGCCGGTCATCGCAGCGTGCGTGCTGTGCCGGTCACGCGTTGTCTGCCGTCGGCTCCGGTCACCGTCGCTGCCACTGAAACCGCCGCCGCGCTCGCTGAAGCCGAGGCCGAAGCAGCCTCGGCGACGTTGAAACCCGGGGCAGCGGCCAAGCTCGCGGCTGGTCTGCCAATCGAGCCGCCCGCGCCAGTCGTCGCGGCCGTGCTCGGCGCCGTCGTCTCCACTGCGCCCGCCCTGCTGCTCGAGGCGGCGCCGGAGTCCAGCACCACTCGTGTGGAACTGGCGATTGCGCGCGGTCGCCAGGGCGAGGGGCTCGCGTTGCCGGCGACGGCTGTCAACAGTACTCTCGAGGCGCTCTCGGGCGCCGCGCCGGTCACGCTTTATCAGCTCACCGAGGTGCCGGGTAACGAGCCGGGCATGGGTTCGGGCGCGCAGGCGAAACTCGCCGGCCAGGTGCAGGGCGCACAACCGTTGCCGTTCGAGAAGCTCGCGCGCCGCGCACTCGAATGCCGTTTCGATCTGTGTCAGTTCGAGTTCGCTTCGCAGCCTTGGCGGCTCGATCGCGCCACGTTACGGCGTCTGCGTTTTCCGATCGTGCTGGCGGTTGCCGCGCTGGTGGTCGCGATCATCGGCGTCAACGTGCAGTGGATGGTGCTCGCGCATCAGCGCGATGCGATCAACGCGCAGATGACCGAGGTGCTGCTCAACACTTTCCCGAAGACTACCGTCGTGCTCGATGCGCCCGATCAGATGTCGCGCCAGATGCAGCAGTTGCGCGTGGCGGCGGGTGAGCTGTCGCCGGACGACTTCCTGTCGCTTGCCTCCGGATTCGCGCGCTCGCTCGGACCGTTGCCGGTCAACGGCATCGCGGCGCTCGACTATCACGACCGTCGGCTGGACGTGACCTTCAAACCGGAAGTCAAAGTGGATCCTGGCCTCGCGCAACGTCTGTCAATCAACGGGTTGTCCGGCGCGATCGATAGCAATACCGGCAAGTGGACCATCAGGAGCGGACAATGAAAGCGGAACTTGCTCAAACGTGGGCCGGATTCTGGGACGGACGCACCGAGCGCGAGAAAACGCTGCTGCTATGGGGTGGCGTGGCCCTCGGTGTGGTGATTGCGTGGTCGATCCTTTTGGCCCCTGCCCTCGACGGCCGCGCGCATTTACGCGAGAGCCTGCCGGCGATACAGCGTCAACTCGCGCAGATGACGGCGCAAGCCGATGAAGCGCGCAGCCTGTCGTCCGCTGCTCAGGGCGTGGCGCCCACTGGCGGCGCCCTCAAGGATGCGCTCACCGCTTCGCTTACCGAACACGGTCTCGTGCCGCTGCAAGTGCAGTTGATGGGCAACGCTGTGCAGGTCCAGTTGAAGAACGCGTCGTTTCCTGCGTGGACTGCCTGGGTCGACGATGTGCGCAAGCAGTTCAAGGTGCAGATTGCCGAAGCCCACATCACCGCGCTCAAGGATGATGGACAGGTCGACCTGACGGCGTCGCTGCAGCCATCGACCGCCAAATGACGGTGCAGCCACAGGATCTCGCATGAATTTCTGGATGCGGCGCCTGCGCGCTGCCCTGCCGTGGCTGCTGGTCGCGGTGTTGTCGAGCGGTACGGTTTTGCTGGTGCTGTTGCCTGCGGCATGGATCACGCCGCAGTTCACGAAGGCGAGCGGCGGTCACGTCAATCTGGTCGATCCCGCCGGCTCGCTCTGGAATGGTTCGGCCACGCTGATGCTGGCCGCTGGATCGGATACCAGCTCGGCGACGCTTCTTCCGGGCCGGATCGAATGGCACACCGCCTTCTGGCCGCTCTTCACCGGCCGTGTGCAGATGACGATGCTGCAAAGCGAAGCGATGCCCGTTCCTGTCACCGTCGACGCTACCCGTCGCGGCGCCGTGGTGTCGCAAGGTTCGATCGCCGTGCCGGCGACGTTGCTCAAGGGCCTCGGCGCACCGTTCAACACGCTCGATCTGCAAGGCGAAGTGCGGCTTGCGTGGAGCGACTGGCGCAGCTTCGGCCAGGAAGCGTTCGGACAACTGACGGTTACGCTGAACGATGCCAGTTCGCGGGTGTCGCTGGTCAAGCCGCTTGGTTCGTACCAGGTGGTGATTCAGGCGCAAGGCAACAGCTCGACCATCGATCTCTCGACGCTTAAGGGTCCATTGACGCTGAAGGGTCACGGCATGGTGGGGGGCGGTGTGTCATCGTTTAACGGCACGGCGAGCGCCGCTCCCGAAGCGCGCGACAACCTTGCGGGCCTGCTGAATCTGCTCGGGCGGCCGAGCGGTCCGGATACGGTAGCGTTGACCTTCGTGCACTGATCGCGGCACTACGCGCTACGTGCGGCACTGACGCTCGTGGTGGAGAAGTGCGAAAGGGGTATGGCCGCGTGACGGCCATACCCCTTCTGTGTAAATGCGGTTTGTCTGCTGCCAATCCGACGCGGTTGCGTTCCTAGTCGCTTCTGACAGCCGTCGAAGGCGTTGAGATTGCGGAAGCAGCATCCGGCGGCGCCACGGTGCCGGTTTCTCTCGCCATCTGCGATACATCCCAGCCGCCGCCAAGCGCCTTCACCAAACCCACCGACGACACCATCCGCTCTCCCGACAGCGTGGCCAGTTTCTGCTCAGCGGTGAAGGCGGTGGTCTGCGCGGTCAGCACGCTCAGGTATGCCACGGTGCCCGACTTGTACTGGTTCGTGACGATAGCCAGCGCTTGCTGGGCCGAAATGACGGCTTGCTGCTGCACGCCGATTTCCTGCTCCAGAATGCGCTGCGATGCGAGGTTGTCCTCGACGTCCTGAAACGCTGCCAGCACCGTTTGACGGTAGACCGCCACGTCCTCGTCGTAGGCGGCGCGGGCCGCTTCGGTCTGTGCCGAGCGCAAGCCACCATCGAAGATCGTGCCGGCAAGTTGCGGGCCGAGCGTCCAGAAGCGCGCTGGCGCGGTGAGCAATTGCGACAGCACGGAACTCTCGAAGCCGCCGCTCGCGGATAGCGTCAGCGACGGGAAGAACGCGGAGATCGCCACGCCGATCTGTTCGTTGGCGGCCTTGGCGGCGCGCTCGGCCGCCGCGATGTCGGGTCGGCGTTCGAGCAGCGCAGACGGCATCTGCGCGGGCACGGACGGCGGCGTTGCGGTGAGCGGCACAGGCGGAATCGAGAAAGTCGAGGCGGGCTGGCCGACCAGCACTGCAATCGCGTGTTCGTCCTCAGCGCGTGCGATGCCATTGTCGATCGCGGCGGCCTGCGCCGATTGCAGTTGCGCCTGTGCCTGAATCACGTCCGAGCGTGCGGCGACGCCCTGTGCGTACTGGTTCTGCGTGAGCTTGAGCGATTTCTCGTAAGCGACAACCGTGTCGTCGAGCAGCTTCTGCATTGCATCGAGCTCGCGCAGCGAGAAATAGGTCTGCGCCAATGTGCCCTGCGCGGACAGCCGCGCATTGGCGAGCGTGGCGGCGGCGCCCTGCTGGCCGGCTTCCTGCGCGCTGACGGTGCGGCTCACCTTGCCCCACAGGTCCGGCTCCCAGCTTGCGTCGAGTGACAGGTTATAGCTGTTGCTGACGCTCGAGCGCGTCCCCGAGGTCGAGCCCGCTGCCGAGCCATTGCCCGAGCGGGTCAGGCCAGCCGAGCCGCTGATCACCGGGAAATAAGCGGCGCGCGCTTCACCGACCAGCGCGCGGGCCTGCCGGTAAGCGGCGGCATATTGGGCGACGGTCTGGTTCGAGGTATTCAGCTTGTCTTCGAGGGCGTTCAGTTCCGCGTCGTCGTAGATGGCCCACCATTGACCGCGGTCGTGCTGATCGGAAGGTTGCGCAACCTTCCAGCCGGGCGCCGCTTCCTTATAGGATGCGGGCACGTCGGTGGTGGGCGTCTTATAGTCGGGGCCCACCGCGCAGCCTGTCACCAGCGCGGCGAGCGCAGCGGCAACTGCGAGAGTCAGGGCGCGCGGAGCAACGGCCCGCGCGTGCGAGCTTCGGTCAAACTGCATGCAATCAATTCCTGTCGATTCGGCCGAGGCGCGTTCCTGGGTGACAACGGGATCCCGGGAAGGTCGGCGGGCGGAACGCCCGGATGACAAAGCGAGACGGGGCATCGCGACGATCCGGAATGGTAGCGTACGCGATGCCGATGACGCAGAAAATTGAAAGAGTAATGCGCGACGCGCGGTGGGTGTGTAACCGGTCCTGCGGAGACGGTTACGTGCCGTTACGGCAGGGCTGTGCGCCCGTGAGGCCTGGCAGCGCCGGCGACTGTTTGGCCGGCTGGGCGGGGTGGCCGTTGCGGCGACGGTCGATCCACGCAAAGAACAACACCCCGAGCGATCCCCCCGGCAGCACGAACATCACCACGTAGAGCGCGAGTTTCCACCAGCGGTACGGGCCTTGAAAGCTCTGCACTGCGGAGTCGTGAAGCGAGCGGCTCAGGCTGCTCAGGGTGTTTTTCAGGTACAGCATGACGGGGATCCTCTGCGCACGGCCAAGGTAGGGTGCGCGGCAAAGCGGTCAGAACATGGTCTCGGGTGGCGCAAATCGCGCGTAACTCGTTGCCTGTGATAATATTGACTATGCAATTAAATTTCAAGATACTTTGCTACACGTCAGCATGCCGTGTTGTTTTTTCACCCGCATGATGAAGCGAATTTTCAGATTGACTTGTCTGCTTAGGCAGCTAAAATCCGGTCTGCTTCCTGATGTTTCCAAAGCGAGTTTTCGATGACCGACGGTCCCTATAACGCGGACGAGATTCACCTCGAATCGAGTCTTGGCTATTACCTGTCGAAAGCGCGCAATGTGCTGGTCGAACGGATGGATCGGGCGGTCAAACCGTTGGGCCTTACCGCACAGCAGATCGGTGTGATCCTGATGCTGTCGTGCGAGCGGGCCCATACGCCGTATGAGCTGTCGCGCGCCATGTCGTACGACAGCGGTTCGATGACGCGCATGCTTGATCGCCTTGAAAAGAAAGGCTTTATCGTCCGCACGCGCAGCGATGCCGACCGCCGCATGGTCAAGCTCGAACTGACGCCGCAAGGTCGGGAAGTCGCCCGGCAGTTGCCGCGTTTGGGTGCCGCGGTGCTGAACGAACAGTTGCAAGGTTTTACCGCTGAAGATATTGCGACGCTGACGACGTTGCTCGGCCGTCTGATCAAAAACGGCTCGGGGAGCGGGACCGATGACGGATTCATGGCCTGCCCTGGAGCAGGCAATTCACCGTCGCCGGAAGACAGCAAGTAGCCGGGCAAGAAGCCACGATGTAGCCACGAGACGCGTTTTTTCACGCGTCGATGTTCAAGCAGGTATCTGTCTGGGCAGAAAGTGACAAAACATCTATGGCACCGCGTATGGCGGTGAAATATGCATGCTGAGTCAAGCTTTTTGTCCCCGGCAGCTTTGCATGGGATCGGAGTAAGCGCAAAAGCGCCGCCTTCGATCGACAGGAGATTCGACCATGGCCGCTACGGCTCCCGCAGTTGCCGCACCCGCCGCTGAACCGGCGCCGCTAGCCGGCGGCACACTGGCATTGCTCACTCTTGGTCTCGCGCTCGGCACGTTCATGGAAGTGCTCGATACCTCGATCGCCAACGTCGCTGTTCCGACCATCTCCGGTAGTCTGGGCGTCGCCACCAGCCAGGGCACCTGGGTGATTTCATCGTATTCGGTCGCCTCGGCGATCGCGGTGCCGTTGACCGGTTGGCTCGCGCGTCGGGTGGGCGAGGTGCGCCTGTTCACGCTCTCGGTGCTGCTGTTCTCGATCGCTTCGGCCTTGTGCGGCTTTGCGCAGAACTTTGAATCGCTGATCGCCTTCCGGCTGCTTCAGGGACTGGTCTCCGGGCCGATGGTGCCGCTTTCGCAGACCATCCTGATGCGCTCGTATCCACCGGAGAAGCGCGGCCTCGCGCTCGGCCTGTGGGCGATGACCGTGATCGTCGCCCCGATCTTCGGGCCGGTGATGGGCGGCTGGATCACCGATAACTATACGTGGCCGTGGATCTTCTACATCAACGTGCCGATTGGCCTGTTTTCGGCGGCGTGCGCGTTCGTGCTGCTGCGCGGCCGTGAGACGAAAACGACGAAGCAGCGTATCGATGCAGTAGGCCTCGCTCTGCTGGTAACCGGTGTGTCGTGCTTACAGATGATGCTCGACCTCGGCAAGGACCGCGACTGGTTCAACTCCACCTTCATCGTGGCGCTGGCGATCATTGCGGTGATTTCGATTGCCTTCATGCTGGTCTGGGAGACGACCGAGAAGGAGCCGGTGATCGACCTGTCGCTCTTCAAGGACCGCAACTTCGCGCTCGGCGTGCTGATCATCTCGTTCGGTTTCATGGCGTTCTTCGGTTCGGTGGTGATCTTCCCGCTCTGGTTGCAGACGGTGATGGGCTACACAGCAGGCATCGCAGGTCTGGCCACCGCGCCGGTCGGCTTGCTGGCGCTCGTGCTATCGCCAATGATCGGCCGCAACATGCACCGTCTCAATCTGCGGATGGTAGCGAGCTTCGCGTTTGTCGTATTCGCGTTCGTCTCGTTCTGGAACTCGACCTTCACGCTCGACGTGCCGTTCAGTCACGTGATCTTGCCGCGGCTGGTGCAAGGTGTTGGTGTCGCCTGTTTCTTCGTGCCGATGACCACGATCACGCTATCGAGCGTGTCCGATGAGCGTCTGGCGAGCGCCTCGGGCCTGTCGAATTTCTTCCGTACCTTGTCGGGCGCAATCGGCACCGCGGTTAGCACAACGTACTGGGAAAACGACACGATCTACCATCACGCGATCCTGACGGAATCGGTAAGTACCTACGCTCCGAATACGACCACCTATAGCGATTCACTCACGAGCCTCGGCTTTGCCGGCCAAGGCTTATCTGCGCAATTGAATCAGATCGTGACACAGCAGGCGTACATGATGGCCACCAACGATTTCTTCCGCATCTCGTGCGCCGCCTTCATCGTGCTAGCCGGGCTGGTGTGGATTACGAAGCCGCGCAAGGGCGCGGGTCCTTCGCTGGGGCATTGAGCGCCATTGAACGGCTTTGAACGGCGCCGTTTGCCTACTGCGACACAGGCACGTCTCCCGGCGTGCTCACCGATTGCGCAGGCGCGGACTCCAGCGGCTGACTGGCCGGCGTGGCCACACCGGTGCCTTGCGGTGGCACGCTGACCGGCGCTCCACTTCTCACGAACTCCTTGAAATCGGCGCCCGCTTCCCACGGATTCGGCTTGCAGCCCAACGAGCTGTCGCAATGTGCCGCGAAGCCGATGGTGGCGGTGCCGTCGTTGTTCGACGTCCTCGTGATCTGATATGCGAGCGCGCGTTTGCCGCCATCGGGGCCGGCGGTCTGGATCAGCGAATCGGTGGCGGCTTCGATCTTGTAGGCGGAATGGCTGCTCACCCAGCTCTGGGCGCGTTGCCACCAGACGCTGCATTCGCTTGTATTCGAACAGGTGAGCGGCGTAGTGGCGATCTGCATGACGTCGGGATTCACCTGCCCGCGCGTCGTGCAGCCTGCGGCCAGAACACACAATGTTGCCAACAGAGCTTTCTTCATCGCGTTGCTTCCTCCCTGCGTGTAGACGACCGGATGCGCGTAGCGCGCGCCGATTGTCATTCAGTGTAAGGGTTGGACCCGTGCAATCGGGTGGCGTTTCATTCGTCCGTACGAGCGCGAATACGTTCGCGCGTGCGCGTGGCTCAAACTCAAACGCTAAAGCGATTCAACGTATACGCGCGATACGCCGCCACGAACGCGTCGAAAGATCCGACCTCTTCGCGCTCGAGTTTCGCCTGCTCTTCCAAAGACTTCACGGCCAACTCGCCGAACGCTTTTTCGACCTTCGCATCAAGCGGCCGCGAGCGGAAATACGCCGCGTGCGCTTCGCTTTGTTCAAGACCGAACTCGAGGAAGCTCTGTTTCCTGTCGCGCAGTGTTTGCAACACGCGCGCGGAAGGCGTTAGCGACGCATCAGCGAGCTTCGCGCGCTGCGCGGCGAGTGCACGTGCGTGCGCATCGCTTCCGTGTAGCGCGTCCAGCGCCTTCGCTGCGATCTCGATCTTCGCGAACAGTTCGTCGGCCCATGCGTGCATCGCGACCTGCTGACCGTCGCGCGTCAGTTCGAGGCCGGGCTTGCGCCCTTCCATCGTGACGCGTCCGAAGTTCTGATTGGCTTCGCAGTAAGCGTCTGCAGGCAGCGAAGGACTATCGTCGAGTGCGCAGACCAGCAGGTAGGCATCGAGAAAGCGCGCGGTTTCGAGCGCAATGCCAGTCGGTTCGAACGGATCGATATCCATGCAGCGCACTTCGACGTATTGCACGCCGCGCGCGGCAAGCGCGTGCAGCGGACGCTCGCCCGGATACGTGATGCGTTTGGGGCGGATCGTCGAGTAAAACTCGTTTTCGATCTGCAACACGTTGGTGTTGATCTGCACCCACTCGCCGTCGCGCTGCGTGCCGATTTTCTCGTACGGTGGATACGGTTGGCTGACCGCCTTTGCCAACGCGTCGAGGTAGCCTGGCAGCGTGTCGTAGTCGGCCCGCAGCGCCGCCTGGGCGGTGGTGTTCGAGTAGCCGAGATCGCTCATCCGCAAGCTGGTGGCATACGGGCGATACAGCGTGTCGGCGTCGAACGTCTCCAGCGTATGTTTGCGATCGCGCAAAAAGCGCCGGTCAAGCACGGGCGACGCGCCGAACAGATACATCAGCAGCCAGTTGGTGCGACGGAAATTGCGGATCATCGCGAGGTAACGGTCGGACTGGTAGTCCACCGCGCTCGCCGTGGATTGCTGTTCGGCGTGCAGCAGGCGCCACACTTCTTCGTTCAGCGAATAGTTGTAGTGGATTCCGGCAATGGTCTGCATCGTGCGGCCGTAGCGCAACGCAAGGCCCACCCGGTACACGTACTTCAGCTTGCCGATGTTCGACGCACCGTACTGTGCGATCGGGATGCCGTCGTCAGTGGCGGGCAACAGGCCCGGCATCGAGTTGTTCCACAGGATCTCGCCATCGAGCTTTGCGTAGACGAAACGGTGCAGCTCATCGAGCTTCTCGAGCGTGATCGCGGCGTCGTGCTCTGCCGGTGTAATCAGTTCGATCAGCGCTTCCGAGTAATCAGTGGTCAGAGACGGATGGGTGAGCGCCGAGCCGAGCGCGCGCGGATGCGGCGTCATGGCGAGCTGGCCGTCGTGCGTGACGCGCAAGGCTTCCCTTTCGATGCCACGCAGGCCGGTCGTCAGCGCGTCCCGCTGCGGGCCGGCAGCCAGCAAGGCCAGGCGGTGCGAAAGCAGGTCGGTCGGGCGAGAAGGTGTTGTCTTTGGCATTGATGCGAGTCGGACGTTGTCGGCCGCCATGCGCCGCTCACGTGAGGCTATGTGTGGTCGACAACGTCCGGCGGAATTTTCAGTAGCGGGCACTTTAACATCTCGTCACGAGGCCTGCTTGAGGCCCCTTCGAGCGCCTCCCGAGCGGCTTTTGCCGAGGTGCTGCGAGCTGCTGTCGTCCCGCCCACTGTACGCCGCGCAAAGCGCCCGCGCGATGCGCGCTTGCCCCACTCGCCTGCTTTGCGTGGCGCTAGCCGCCGCGCGCCGCGCCCGCGCGGTCCGCCACTTCATTCCACAGATGCATGGCTGCGTATGCGCGCCAGGGCCGCCATGCGTCGGTACGAAGCCGTTGCTGGGTGGGCCGTACCAGAGCCGGATCGCGTGCCGCGATGGATTGCATCAGCACCAGGTCCCAGGCGGGCCAGGCGTCGGCGTCGCGCCAGGCGCGCATCGCCACGTATTCGACGGTCCACGGCCCGATACCGGGTAAGGCCAGCAGCGCGGCGCGTAAGGTGGCGGTGTCGACAGCATGACTGTCGAGCGGCACCGCGCCGCTTGCTACCGCTGCGGCAAAGCCTTGCAGCGCCGCCACGCGCTTGCCCGGCATGCCGATCTGCGCCATGTCCGCGGCGGCGAGGGCCGCCGGCGTCGGAAAGCGCCACGCGGTGCGCTCGTGCGGATGGTCTTCGATACGAAGACCTGCGCGCTGCACCAGCCGGCCGATGATCGTCGTGGCCGCCTTCACACTCACCTGTTGCCCGACGATCGCGCGCACCACCAGTTCGAACGCCGACCATGCGCCAGGTACGCGCAAGCCGGGCGCGGCTTCAATCAGAGGCGAGAGCCACGGATCGGAGGCGAAATGCGCGGCGATCGCCTTTGGATCGGCGTGCAGGTCGAACATCCGGGCAATCGGTGCACCCAACGCCTCCGCGTGCTGGCCGGCAGGACCTTCGATGGTGGCGATCAGACATCGTTTGCGCGGGTGGGGACGGACGGTTAGCGTGCCGCTGTCGCCGGCCCAATCGATGGCGCGACGGTACGCGCCGTCCTCGACCGCTTCGACGCCGGGAGTAGCGCGTCCATTGAAGAATCGAAGGATGCGCGGCCAGTCGAAGGGTGCCTTGAAGGGCAGCTCGAGGATGACGAGGTCGGTGGCAGTGCTCACGCGGCGTGGTCCAGATTGGGGGTGACAGCGGTGTTGGGCTTGGCTTTGCGTTTGCCGGCGGCGGTGCTGGTTGCGCTTGTGTTTGCTGTCGGGGTCGCCTTCGCTTTCATGGCCGCCCCGACGCCTGTTTCGACACCTTCAACCACGCCCGCATGCAGAGCCTCGGCATCCAGCAGCGCAGCCTTGCGGGGCAGTCCCCAGCGATAACCAGCGAGCGCCCCGCCCTTTTGCACGACCCGATGGCAGGGAATCGCCAGCGCGATCGGGTTCGACGCGCAGGCGCTTGCCACGGCCCGCACCGCGCGCGGCGAACCGACGGCCTCGGCGATGTCCGAATAACTGCGCGTCTCGCCATAGGGAATGCGCCGCAGCGCGTCCCAGACGCGCTGGCGGAACGCGGTCGCGGCGATGTCGAGCGGCAGATCGAAGCGCTGACGCGTGCCATGCAGATAGGCGTCGACTTGCGCGATAAACGGCGCGAGCCGCTCCGCATCCTCGCTCAGTTCCGCGTTGGCGAACTCGCCGCGCAATTCGCTGGCAAGCGCGATGGGGTCGTCGCCGAAGCCGATCTTGCAGATACCTTTGGCAGTGGCGGCAACCAGCACGAATCCGAGCGAGGTTGGCGCGCTGGCGTAATGCACGGTCAAGCCCGCCCCTTTGCGGCGGTAAGCCGACGGCGCCATGCCCAGCTCTCCCGGCGCGCTTTCGTACATACGAGACGGCGACCCGAAACCGGCGTCGACGGTGGCGCGCGTGACGTCCGTGCCGCGCTGGAGCGCATCGCGTAGCGCGGCGCCGCGCTGGGCCGCCTGATACTGCCGCGGCGACACCCCTACCACGCGCTTGAAGAGCCGCTGCAAATGAAACGGGCTGACGTGCACGGCATCGCTTAACTGCGTGAGCGTGAGGCGCTGTTGCGGATCGGCGTCGAGCGCGGCGCACGCGCGGTTGACGATCTCAAGCTCGCGCGGCAGACGGCCTGGCTGACAGCGCTTGCAATCGCGATAGCCGGCGGCGCGTGCGGCGTCTGTCGTAAGGAAGAAATCGACGTTTTCACGACGCGGCTGGCGCGACGCGCACGATGGGCGGCAGAACACGCCGGTGGTTTTGACGCCGTAGAAGAAGGCGCCGTCGGCGTGCGGGTCGCGTTGGGTCACGGCGTCCCAGCGTTCAGCGGCGGTAGTCCAGGCAGATGTCACGGTGTGGTTCATGATGTCCTCGAAGAGACAGTTTCGATGGTCACCAATTTAGTTTGCATGGCGTCAGACTACGCTCCGGTTCTTGCTCTGTCATTGCGCGGGCCTTGTGGCGATGGGGTTTTGGGACCGGTTCCGCATCTGTTGCGACAAAACGCCACCCTATCGGGTTTTCCCTTAAAAAGTTATTGCGTCGCACCAACCCCGTGTGTATAGTAGGCCTTGTCTCCTCCATGTCTCCTCCTGATATGGATTCAGCCTGCTCCCTGAGAGCGGGCTTTTTTTTGCCTGTCATCAGCTGATTCGGCCCCGTATTTCGCCGCTCCTGCATTACAAGGGCATACGCCCAGCAGGCCGCCTTTCTCCTACACTCGAACTGATTGCTAGAGAACCGGCCAAGGGGCGTTTTTCATGAAGATTCACATTCGCGAGATCGACCACGTCGTCATTCGGGTCGCTGATCCCGAGACGGTCACCCGCTTCTACTGTGACGTGCTCGGTTGCAGCGTCGAAAAAGAACAGCGCGATATCGGGCTGATCCAGTTGCGGGCGGGACGTTCGCTGATCGATCTGCTGACGGTCGGCGCCACGATTGACCGGCCCGATAGCGGCACGCCGGGTGAAGGTCGAAATATGGATCACCTATGCCTGCGCGTGGAAAAGTTCGACGGCGAGGCGCTGAAGGCGTATCTGAGTGAGCGCGGCGTACGTATCGGCGAACTGGGCGTGCGATATGGCGCCGATGGTTTCGGGCCGTCGCTGTATCTGTTCGATCCGGAAGGCAATATGGTCGAACTGAAGGGGCCGCCTGAGGGTGCTGCCTGACCGGGCGCGCCTGATTGACCGCGCCCTTCTTAAGCGTTCGCCGGCGCTTTCAACACAGTCCATTCAATCGGCACCGGATCTGAATCCGCGCTGCCGAGCCAGGCCGCGCCGTCCTGCACCGTGCACTGCAGGCGCATGGTGCGTTCGGCCAGCTTGCCGAGCGCGGCGCCGACTTCCTCTCCGAGCGTCCAGACCGTGACATTGCGCAGCCGGTCCACCTTGTTGCGCACCCCCTGCCACCAGATCTCGGAAGTGCGGCCACCGTAGGCGATCACCACCACCTCGTTGGAGCGGCCGCTCGCCTTGGCGATGCGCCGCTCGTCTGGCTGGCCGACTTCGATCCAGGTCTCGATCGCGCCGGTCAGATCCTTTTGCCAGAGATCGGGCTCGTCGATGTCCGACAGGCCTTTGCAGAACTCAAGGCGTTCCTGTGCGAACAGCGCGAACGCCGCCACGCGCACCATCATGCGTTCGTCGGTTTCCGACGGATGGCGCGCAATAGTCAGCGCGTGATCGGCGTAGTAGTGCCGATCCATGTCGGCAATCTGCAGTTCCGCCTTGTAAATCGTCGATTTCAGAGCCATGCCACACCAGGAGCCCGCGCTTGCGGACCTCACAGAAAAGGAATCATCGGCGGCTCGCTGCCGCCTACCGTTTTGTTTGTACATCGCTCGCTCCTCCACAGGGCTGCGGGGCCGGCGCGTGGTGCCAGAAAAAGCTGGCAGCGAAACGTCGCCGGCTGGACTGCAGCCGTGGGGTGGCGAGGACGGATCATGCACGAGAACGCCTGCCCTGGCTGCTTTTTTCAGCCATAACAGAGCATTTAGCGTGCCACCGTGGGGTCGAAGGCCGCACCATAAACGTCGGCGGCCGCTGTGCGCAAGGCTTCCAGCACCACGGACGCCGCCGGCGACAGCAATTGCGACTGGCGCGTGATGATACCGAACGTATCCATTCTGCACGGTAAATCCACCGGCATCCGTTGCAACATGCCGTACTGTTGGTATTGACGCGCCACTTCGTCCGGCAGGACAGCCAGCATGTCGCCTTGCAATAGCAGGCTCGAAATGGCCAGGAAATTGTTCGTATTGACCACGTCTTGCGGCGGATTGAGTCCAATCTGCGAAAACATCAGGTCAAAACGGTGGCGCAGCACGCTACCAGGCGGATGCAGCACCCAACTCGCGTTCACGACATCGCGCAGCGTCAAACCTGTCTCATTTTCGAGAGGATGGCCGGTCCGCGCAACGACGCACAGCGGTTCGTCGGCAAGCGGCTCGTAGCGCACCTCGGTCTTCAGCGGATTCTGCCGTTCGAGCACCCGGCCAATCATGATGTCGAGCTCGCCCTCTGCAACCCGTTCGAGCATCACGTCGGACGTTTCGACCTGCAGCCAGATCTGCAGCTGCGGGTAAAGCTCTTTCACGCTTGCGATAGCGCGCGGCACCATCGTCGCTGCCGCCGCGGCGATCACGCCGATACGCACCTGGCCGGTCAATCCAGCACGCAAGGCCGATATTTCATCATGCGCGTGACTCAGGTTTGACAACACCATGCGCGCGTGCCGGATCATCACCTCCCCATACATCGTGGCGAGCATACCGTGTGGAGTGCGGTCGAACAGGCTGACACCCAGCATGTCCTCCAGCTCCTTGAGAAGGCGCGACGCGGCGGGCTGGGTGATGCCGAGCGAATCGGCGGCGCGCCGTACGTTGCCCTCCTCTTCCATCGCCGCCAGCAACATCAGCTGCCGGGTTTTGAGTCGCCCGCGCACAAACCAGTTCGAATGACTGCGTGTCATGTTTATCCCGATAGCGTGGCCGAAAGCCGTCTGCCTCATGCGGCGGCTTTGATCATGCCATACCGGAATTGATATTCGGAATGCTGGAAAGCGCTATGAAACGCTATGCTCACCGACGTGGGTGTTTTGCGGATGAGGCGAATCGATCACAATGCGGATCGACATCGGTCACTGCGAGCGGAGAAAAACAAAACGGCTAGGCGCGGTGCCTAGCCGTTTCCATTTACGTCGACGGACGACGTAATGTGTCTTTAATTCCGCGAACTCACCACACGGCCCCTTTTAAGGGCCGTGAATTGCAGCAGACTGCCCAGGCTTTATAACCTGGCGGTATAGTCTTTACTGCTTGATGAATCGATCGTTAGCCCAGAGGCCTTCCGTATCGCTATTGCCCGAATTGACGAATTCCACGTCGTGTCCGACGACGCGCACAACGCGGAAACTCGAATTCTCCGGTGTCGAGATGCACTGATAGCCAGAGAAGAATTCCTGCATTTGCTGCTGTTCGCCAGCCTGCGCGTGCTGATCGGCGGCGTCGAGTTTATCCTTCGACAGGCAGCCATAAGCATTCGCTTTGAACTGGATGGTTTGCTGCGGCTTGACCATCGCGTCCTGGGCCTGTACCGCTGATGCGGCCAGCAATCCCGTTACGGCGAAAAGAAGAGCGACTTTCGATTTCATATTTGCCTCCGTGCGGGTTATTACTCAGGTTAGCTATGTATTTAACTTCTAGGTCATACCCGCATCTTGCACTTTAGAAGAACCTGAGCCAGCAGCAAGCACATCTTGTGTGCGCCTGCAACAGTGGCGAATTGCCGCACCGGTTGTCGCAGGGTAATGCGACGTCCTAAATGATGAAAAAAGCAGGCTTCGCGATGGATTCCTTAATGTCGCCGAACGCGCCTGGCTTTAACTGGCAATGCTCCGCGGGGTATATACGAGTAAACCAGCATCGATAATTAAGCGTCTTAATACGAAAAATCCGGACACTTGATGCGGCGCACACAAAGTCATTCACCAGATAATTGAAAATGAGACAAGTATCGGTTTAATTGCAGGACAAAAAGAGTGCCAGGTCTGTCGTGGCGATGTCGGGTGTGATGAAGATTGTCTGGCGAAAAGTCGCTTGCACTCGCCGAAAGTTCATGGATAAATCAGCCGACAACTTTCGGAGATCCTCCTATGACGCTTGCCCACTGGCTGCCCTTTGCGATTGCTTCGGCAATCCTCGTCGCGATCCCAGGCCCGACGGTACTGCTCGTTGTTTCGTATGCGCTGGGACATGGCCGCCGTTTTGCGCTCGTGACAACCGCTGGCGTCGCGCTCGGCGACCTGACGTCGATGACCGCATCCATGCTGGGCCTCGGCGTGATTCTCGCTGCGTCCGCGGCCCTGTTTACGGCGCTGAAATGGGTTGGCGCGGCTTATCTGATCTACCTTGGCATCAAGTTGTGGCGCTCCCCGACGCGCGATATGGAGGCGTCTGATGTGACAGACGCCGCGAATATCGTCGAGACCCGCTCCAGCCGCATTTTCGCGCATGCCTTTGCGGTGACGGCGCTCAATCCCAAGAGCATCATTTTCTTTGTCGCATTCGTGCCGCAGTTCATCGATCCCCATGCGGCGGCGACCTCTCAGATCATCGCTTTTGAAGCGACGTTCGTGCTGCTCGGTACGTTCAACGCGCTTTGCTATGCAATGCTTGCCTCGGTCGCCCGACGGGCGATCCGCAGCACGCGCGTGCAGCGCGTCGTAAACCGCGTTGGGGGAAGCCTGTTGATCGGGGCGGGAATTTTCGCCGCCACATGGAAGAAAGCGAGCGCGTGATGGCTCGGTAACGATTTGGCGCGGCGGCGCGAGATCGCTGGACGCGGCAAGCGAACCGCGTTCAGTTGCATCACGTTAGCCACTTCGCTCAACCACGGGTGCGTGACCATCGCGGTCAGTCACGGCGCGGATTCGCAGCGAAGAACTCGTGCTGGAACATGCACATGCGCAACGCATTGTGGTATTTCCCGTTGCCGAAAAACTCCTCGATCAATTCGGCTTCGTGCCGGAAGCCGCATTTCTCGTACACGTGAATTGCGGCGGCGTTCGACTTGTCGACGATCAGATAGATCTTGCGCAGATTCAGCACTGAAAACGCGTAGTCAATGGCAAGCCGGGTCGCAACCGTTGCATGGCCACGGCCCTGTGCCTGCGGGGCAATGATGATCTGGAATTCGCCGCGCCGGTGGATGTAGTCGAGTTCGATCAATTCCGCGAGGCCGACCGTTTCACCGTCGTTATCGATGGCGACGAAACGCCGTTCGCGCTGATCGTGCACGTGCTGGTCATAGAGCTGCGAAAGCTCCGAGAACGTTTCATAGGGTTCTTCGAACCAGTAACGCATGATCTTGGCATTGTTGTTCACTTCATGGACGAAGCGCAGATCGTGACGCTCGAGCGGTCTTAACGTGAGCCTGGCATCGCGTTCGATTGTCATGAGATTCCCCCTTGAGAGTTATTGGTTTTAGATTGCGCCGGATTGACCGTGACGGGAAGAAAACAACTGCGATACCTGTACGGCCAGCGAATTCCAGCGAGCCAGGGTTAGTCCCGTGTGCGTCGTGGGAGTTCTTGAAGTGCCGTGTGAACAATTGCAGCCTGACGTTCGCGGGACAAGGCGTGGCGCGGGTTTTGCAGGAGCAGGGCGTCCGGTTGTCGCAACCGGCGGACAGGTGTCCGTGAGTGCGCCGGCGCACGCTGGGCACGAGAAGTGCGCCTACAATGCAACTACGGATGGGCGAAAGGAGAGCTGTGATGGAGCACCTGGTACTAGGCGCGTTTCTGATCGTGCCGCTGCTGATAGTCGCGTTCCTGTTCTCCGATGAACTGTGGCAGGAGCATCGCCAGCGCGCGCAGAGGGACCACCCGCGGCATATCGACTGGCACCATCCGTTGCGCAGTTTGTTGCATCGCAATTGATGCCGTTCTGAGTTCTTCGTGAACGTCGGCAGCGGTCCTCGCTAAGCGCTGCAGTCCGCGTAGGCCTCCTATGGCTCGCCGACGGCCGCAGCGCTTTCTATAGCCGCGCGTATGGGCCTCAGTTGCTCCTACTGACGAACTGGGCACGGATACGCTGCGCGAACCCCTCCAGCGTGGCTTGCGGCGCTACCTCACGAGCGTGCAGGCGTAATGGCACACCTTCCCAACGTGGGATGACGTGAAAATGCACATGCGCGACGGTCTGGCCGGCTGCCGCACCGTTGAATTGCCCGATAAACACGCCGTCTGGCTTGAGCGCCTTTCTAACCGCTATGGCGATCCGCCGCGTCATGCGTATGCATTCAACGGTCGCCGCATCGGAGAGCTCGAATATCTCGGACGCACCTTCTTTCGGCACCACCAGCACATGGCCATCTGCCTGCGGCATCAGGTCCATGAAGGCCAGCGTGGCGTCACTCTCGGCAACCTTGATGCACGGTAGCTCGCCGCGCAAAATCCTTGCGAAGGGGTTTGTCTCGTCGTACTTCATGGCGTTCCTCGAAGTGGCGTGCAGGGGTCTTTTTCACTGCCGCATCATGATTCGAGTCGTAGCCGGGCGCAAGCGTGAGCGTGCGTCAGGGGGAGCGCGGGCGAGGGCAACGCCGCATTAGTAGGACCAATCTACGGGGAATATCAGAAATTCGCGTCACGCGTACTAAAGTTTGCGCGGAACAGGCCGACATCCTGGCTATGAACGACGAACAATCCATCCCATTCGGGCCTGGGCATCCGCAGTATCTCGAGGCGCGGGCACTCGCGCTGAGCATCGCGGCAATTCGTAAGGCTCAGGGCAAAAGAAATCCGGTCGATTTTGTGGTTGGTTCTCCCGACTGGGAGCGGGCAGGCGAAGACTTCGCCCGCGACGTGTTGCGGGTACTCAGCCGCGAATAAGCCCGCTTGAGGCTCAACGCGTAGTTTCACGTAACGGGCCCGTTTGCTGCCAGATTACGCACGGCGTCAATGCCGATGACGCATCCAGTCCACGTGATGCGTGTCCAGCCAGCGTTGCCGGCGCTCTCCACGATCGCCGCCGTCGCGACGGTGATGCGAAGAAACCCACAATGCTATGCCCACCACTGCCATGACCAGTGGTCCGAGCAAATAAGCCATCACCGATTCAGTCATAGGACCCTCCGTCGAGGTCGTGACCGCAACTACAGAGAATGGCTGTATTTTAGGCGATTCGCGAGCGAAAGCGTTGCTTTAAACGCCTGGATTCAACGGTGCCGATTGGCGCGGTCAGTGGGTCCGGATCAATGTCCTGGTAATTGGACGCTCGCCTGTTAAAAGCGTCAGCCGCGACCTAAGATAAGTATCGGGGGCATACCGATACGAGGTGGCCATGGACGAGACCATGATGGGCGTCGCGCTGGGTTTCTCGGTGCTGTTGATCGCATCGTTATTCGTCGTCGCGCACTACCGGCGTGAACACCTTCGACAGCGTCTGATCCGCAGCATGCACGGGCATCGTCTGCACGACTTCACGCGCTCGCGGCACTGATGCGCGATGGGGAGCGATGACCGTGAGCGTCATCACGCATCAGCGGATATTGTGCTTCTCAAACCACCTGATGAGCCGATCCCGGTTGATGTGAGTCGCGCGTATCGCGGTGCCGAACACGATGAGAATGGTCGCCATCGAAATGGCCAGCATTGACTCGGTCATGGATGCCTCCCTCAAGCACGTAACCTTGCTTGCAGTTTAGGCGTTCCTGGGGCACCAACAAAAAGGCCGCCAAATCGGCGGCCAAAAAACGGTACTACATGCGCGGGGGATCACGCACGGTAGGGACTCTAAGCCATTGCAAAAGAGGATGTGGCCGAAGCGCCGCAGAGGTCTGAGATTTGTCGGATTCGGACTGCATCCGCGGTCGATCACTCGCACATGCCCGCCAGGATGGCGTCAGACGAATTGATCTGGACCGCTAACGTTTGCGCGAAGGTGTGCACTGCGAAATGTCCGATGAAAGCGGAGAGGTGTCATTCTGGCGTCATTGGGTTCGCGTGTTGCGGAGTTGAGGGGGGTCTTCCTTGCGGGAAGGGTTCGCTAACCGTCGGGCGTTGGTTGTCGGAGTATTTTTTTACCTAAAATATAACCTAGTGAATTCGACAAAAATGCTTATCTGAATTGAGTTTGACGGATATATGGCATGTACTGTGTACCAACCTGGGCCGCAGCGTAGCCCGAGTGAACCGCTCACTCCTGGCGCAGCGTAAGGTGGCCAATGCCTAAGAGGCGGCCCGGGATCGATTGCTCTCACTCTGTGGCTCGTCTGCGATCTGCGCTTCTACGAAATCCGCCCATCGTTGCAATACGTTGCGCTGGTTGGCCGCGTCGTCCGCGCGCGTCGGCTCGTTCGCAGCCTCTTTTGAAGCGCGTGCGAGCGCTCTCGCGATGACATCTGCGGGTTGATCCATCGCGAGCAAATGGGCTTCCGCGGTACGCCGGAAATCGTGCAAAACGAAATGCTCAACATCGAGTCCGAGCGCTTTCACCGCCTGATTGAGGGTACTTTTTGCGATGGGGCGATCGTCACCTCTGACGGTGGGGAACACGAAGGTTCGGCTGCTTTTCGTTTCGCGTAGTTCGCGCAGCATCGCCACCGCCTGGCGCGGCAAATACACTTCATGTGCGCGGGCATTTTTCATTCGGGCGGCGGGAATTTTCCACAGGGACGCTTTCAGATCGAACTCGGCCCAGGTCGCTTCAATCAGTTCGGACTTGCGGACCATCGTCAGTACGAGAAGGTGCAAAGCGAGCTTCAGTGGCCGACGGACGCGCGAAGCATCGATCGCGCGCAATGTCGTGCCGAGTTCCTCGGCGGTGAGCACGCGCGTTCGGCTGTCCGGTGTGGCGATGAAGCGCGCGGGAACAGTTGTCGCAGGATTGTGGGTGGCGAGTTGCCGGGCAATCAGGAATTCGTAGAGCCGCCTGATCACGTTGCGCGTATGCAGGGCCATTTTGGGCGACCCGCGCAACTTGATCCGTTCGCAAATCGCGAGGACGTCCTCAGAGGTCACTGCGCCGATCGGCTTGCTGCCGATTGCCCGCAGCACGTCTTTATCGAGCGCGCGTCGTGTGGTGCGCTGATATTCGTCGGACTTGCTCGCCATGGCCGCCGACATATACAGCTCGGCCGCGTCGCGTAGAAGGTCGACGCGTTTCTCGGCGCCGCGGTCGCGGCGGGCGGTTGCCGCCGGCGATACGCCGGCCGCGACCATCTCGGCGTATTTGCGCGCCCGTTCGCGCGCGACTCGAAGCGAAATTCGCCGATAGTCGCCAATGGTGGTCAGCGGCTGCCGTTTGCCGTCGAGCGTATAGCGAAAGCGCCAGACCTTGTTGCCGGTCGGCATGACCTCGAGCACGAGGCCATTGCCGTCAGCGACGGAGTAGCGGGTTGCGCGGGGCTCCATCGCGCGGATCTGCGTTTCGCTGAGGGGAGGGACGATTTTGGGCATGCCTGGATCGTTTTCTTTGGTACACAGTGCATCGAGAAATGCGGAAAAGACACTCTGTGTACCAAAAAGCGCTGTTTGATCATGCCTCGGAGTATAGCGATTGCTTGCTATTTCAGGTCGAAGATACAGGCCTGAAATGAAAATATGTGGCTGACGCACGCCCGCCATCTATTTCCCAATACAAAACCGGCTAAAAATCACGCCCAAAAGGTCATCGGAGGTGAACTCACCGGTGATGGAATTCAGCTGTTCCTGAGCAAGCCGCAATTCCTCGGCGAACAGGTCGAGTGCCTGCGCGTTCTGGTCAGCATGCTGCGCAGCCGTTGCCAAGTGTTCCTGCGCTGCGCGCAGGGCGATCAGATGCCGCTCGCGTGCGAGGTATACGCTCTCCGCGCCGGCCTGCCAGCCGGCGATCCGCAGCAACTCGGCACGCAGTAACGCGATGCCGTCACCCTGTTTCGCGGACAGTCGCACCTCGCGCAGATCGACGCCTTCCGCCTCATCCAACGTACGCACAGCCGGAGCGATGTCCGTCAGATCGGTCTTGTTCATCACCCGCAGCACCGGCACACCCACCGGAAAACGGGCGGCAATCGTATTGTCCTCGGCGTTCATACCGGTGCGTGCATCGAGCAGATGCAGCACCACGTCCGCGCGCTCAATCTCGTTCCACGTGCGCTCGATGCCGATCTTCTCCACCTCATCCTCGGTTTCGCGCAATCCGGCGGTGTCGATCACATGTAGCGGGATCCCTTCAATCTGGATGGTTTGCGCGACCTTGTCGCGAGTCGTGCCGGCGATTGGCGTGACGATGGCCAGTTCGGCGCCGGCAAGCGCATTGAGTAGCGACGACTTGCCGACGTTTGGCTGACCCGCCAGCACCACCGAGAGCCCCTCACGCAGTAGTGCACCCTGACGCGCTTCATTCAGCACGTGGGCGAGTTGCTCGCGGATCCGCGCGAGCTTGCCGCGTGCATCCGCGGCCTCCAGAAAGTCAATTTCCTCTTCCGGAAAATCGAGCGTCGCCTCGACCAGCATCCGCAGCGTGATGACGTCTTCGACCATAGCGTGGATGTCACGCGAAAACGCGCCTTCCAGCGAGCGGCCCGCCGAGCGCGCGGCCGCCTCGGTGCTTGCCTCGATCAGATCGGCGACAGCCTCGGCCTGGGCCAGATCCAGCTTGTCGTTGAGGAAGGCGCGGCGGGTGAATTCGCCCGGTTCCGCTAGCCGCAGCCTGACCGCGCGGCCGGCGTCGATGCATCGTTGCAGTACCAGTTGCAGCACGATCGGCCCGCCGTGGCCCTGCAGCTCGAGTACGTGCTCGCCGGTGTACGAATTCGGCGCCGGAAAGTAGAGCGCGATGCCGCGGTCAAGCGCGTCGCCGTGAGCGTCGAGGAAGGGCACATAGCTCGCGTGACGCGGCGCGAGGATTTGTCCTGTGAGCGCTTGCATGAGCGGCTCGGCCGCAGCCGCGCCGGCACGCCCGAACGAAATCCGGACCACGCCGATTCCGCCACGACCGGGCGCAGTAGCAATGGCAACAATGGGATCGGAATCGGTGGCGAGCATGGGATTGGGCGCGGCAGCAGAGGAAACTGGAAGAACGAACGGCCCTACGAAGGGCGCGAGGCATTGTAACGCGAGCGGTTCGCGGGGCTTCCGCCGAGGGCGACAACGAGGTATTCCGGTGTATTAGGCGCCTTTTATTAGACAAATACGGATTTATCTCATTTACGATAAGATCAGTCTTCGGATAAATAAGACTATCTGCGTGGATTGGATTCGCCAAACGGCCACGGCAGAAGGAAAAAAGCGCAAACTGAGTAAATTGCGCAAGGCGTTATCTGGCGCTTATCTTGAGCTAAAAATAGCGTAAATGCGCTAAATTGTAGCCTAAATGGTTGTCCACTGTTGGCGCGCCGGATTGCACAATTTGGCTCATGCCGACCTCCAAAGAAAAATCAGCGTTCGCCAAAAGACTGCAAGATCAGATTGCCCGGAAGAACATCAAGGGTGGGACTCAACTCGCCAGGCAATTCAATCTGCTGCATCGCGGCGAGGCGCCTGTGTCGCCGCAGACCGCGCATAAGTGGCTGACGGGCCGAACCATTCCTACGCCGGACAAGCTGCAGACCTTAGCCGATTGGCTAGGCGTTGGTGAGCATTGGCTGCACTATGGGCCTCCACCGCCGGTGGGCGCGAAGTCGAAGCCACTGGCGCCCGGGGAGAAATATCCCCTTACTCCGGAGGCGATCGAGCTCGCCTCGAAGATCGAAGCGCTGGATCCGAAAGACCGCCATTTCCTCGAGGAGTTTGTCGAGCGGCTTTACGACACCGGCAAAGAGTGACTCCGACGCGCCGGCCGTGTGCGAATCCAATGAAAAAAGCCGCCCGGCGCAAACCGGGCGGCTTTTTCTCAACTGACTTGAGCAGAAAAGCGAACCCGCTCTGGGTTCGCTCCGGCAATTCAGACGGCGCTTACGCCGCCTTGGCCTTCGGCTTGCCCATCATCCGCGTGATGTAGTACTGCTGGGCGATCGACAGCACGTTGTTGACCACGTAGTACAGCACCAGACCAGCCGGGAAGAAGAAGAACATGACCGAGAACGCGATCGGCATGAACATCATCATCTTGGCTTGAACCGGATCCGGCGGCGTCGGGTTCAGACGCGTCTGCAGGAACATCGAGACGGCCATCAGCACCGGCAGGATGAAGAACGGGTCTTGCTGCGACAGATCGTGAATCCACAGAATCCACGGCGCGCCGCGCATTTCCACCGACGACAGCAGCACCCAGTACAGCGAGATGAACACCGGGATCTGGATCACGACCGGCAGACAGCCGCCGAACGGATTGACCTTCTCGGTCTTGTACAGCTCCATCAGCGCCGAGTTCATCTTTTGCGGATCGCCCTTGAAGCGTTCACGCAGGGCCTGCATACGCGGCGTGATCGCCTTCATGCGCGCCATCGACTTGTAGCTGGCGGCCGACAGCGGGAAGAACACGGCCTTGATCAGCAGCGTCAGCAGCACGATCGACCAGCCCCAGTTGCCGACGTAGCTGTGGATCTTTTCCAGCAGCCAGAACAGCGGCTTGGCGATGATCGTCACCCAGCCATAGTCCTTCACGAGCTCCAGACCCGGGGCGATGCCTTCTAGCATGCGCTCTTCTTCCGGACCGGCGAACAGCCTGGCGGAGACGTCAGCTGACTGGCCCGGCGCGATGGTCGGCACCGCTTCCTTGATGCCCACCCGGTACAGCGACGGATCGATCTTGTTGACGTAGATGTCGCGCTTGACGCCTTGCTGCGGAATCCATGCCGTCGCGAAGTAATGCTGCACCATGGCGATCCAGCCGTTATCGGCCTGGTTCGCATAGTCTTCCTTGTTCTTGTCGATGTCGCTGAACGTCATCTTCTGGAAGTGGTGCTGATCCGTGTACACAGCCGGCCCAATAAACGTGTGCGAGAAGCGCGGCGTTTCCACCGGCTGACTATCGCGCACCAGTTCCATATAGACGGTCGGCGTCACCGGCGTCGTGCCTACGTTGACGATCTTCGTATCGACGCCGATCACGTAGCTGCCGCGCGTGAACGTGTACGTCTTCACGACCTTCACGCCGCCCTTGACCGGCGATTCGAAGCTAAGCGAGAACGACTTGGCGTCGCCCGTCAGATCGTGCGGCTGGTTGGGCGCCGGCGTATAGATGTCCGTGTGGTTCGGGAAATCGCCGCCCAGCAGACCCGTGCGCGCCAGATACGTGTGATCTGCGGTGTGGTCGAACAGGGTGATGACGAGGTCCGGCTGGTTGCCACTGCCCTTGTTGATCAGCGACAGCTTCGACAGCGTACCGCCGCGCGTGTCGATCTCGCCGCTATAGACGTCAGTCGTGAACGGGATCAGTTGGGCCTGGGCAGCGGGCGCGGCGCCCGGAGCGGAGGTGTCGGTCTGCGGCAAATCGGCAGGCTGGGTTCCCGGCGTCGTTGTGCCCGGTGCTGCGCTGGCCGCGGTTTGCGTCGGCGTGGCGTTCGGGAAGAACATCGACGGGCGTCCGTGGTCGCGCTGCCAGTTGTCGAACAGCATGACCGCTGACATGAAAAATATGACCCATAGGACGGTGCGTTTGATATCCATGCGTTGTCTCAGTGTCGATGGAACGGCGCGTCAGCGCTTTTCAGAAGTGGGAGGCGGGACAAGATCGATGCCGCCCGCCGAAAACGGGTGACAGCGGCAAATGCGCCTGGCGGCGAGATAAGTCCCGCGCGCGGCGCCATGATACTGGATTGCTTCGCGCGCGTAATCAGAGCAGGAAGGGTAAAAGCGGCACCGGTTGCCGAGCAGGGGGCTCACGGCAACCTTGTAGAAACGCAATAAAGCGAAAAGTACCGTTTGCATGACTAGTGCGGCCGAGCGGCGCCGCCCAAGAAGGAATACCGGGTGATGCCCAGGCGACCGGGCCGATGGACTGGCCCCATGAGCGACCAGTCCATCGGCCGCACGAGCATCTCCATAAGCGTCATTGCGTGGCGGGCGCATCCGCGGGCGGCGCCTCACGACGGGCAATTTCGCGTGCTGCCTTGTCGAGCAGCACCTCTATTTCGTTACGGCACAGCGTCTTCAACGGCAGCGACGAAGCGGCAGGCATTGCCTTCTTGTCGAAACGCGTATGCAAACGCAGCAGCACATCCCAACCGCCAAAGTCTGCGCGACGCAACCGGAAGGCTTCACGCGCGAGGCGTCGCACCAGATTCCGTGTGACCGCGCGCGGAGCATACTTCTTGCCGATGACGAGACCAAGGCGCGCGTCATTGCCTGTGGGCCGGGCGTACACGACGAAGTGTTCGGTGCGGCGCCACGGGCGCAAACGAAAAACGGATGAGAATTCATCCGTTTTTAGCAGCCTTGCGGCTTTGGGGAAGGCGGCTTGCGCTCGCAACGGAACCGAATCCTGCTGCGGCGCTCCTGCCGTTCCCGCGCTACCGCGGGCATCGCGTTGCACAGACGGAGCGCGCAATCCGCTCGCCAGCCTTAGATGGCGAGGCGCTTGCGGCCCTTTGCGCGGCGTGCGTTGATGACCTTGCGGCCACCAGCGGTCTTCATGCGAACGCGGAAGCCGTGGGTACGCTTGCGACGGGTAACGGAAGGTTGGTAAGTACGTTTCATGTTGCTCTCACTTGGCAGAGAAATAACCGCGCGAGCATCGCGGAAAGTGCAATGGCCGGTGGTTCAAAAATTGGTTTTCGCGGAACCCGCTATTTAAACCGGTTTTCTTTTGGTCGTCAATAGTTTAGCGTCGTATTCCACAGGCTGGGCCGACGGCAAACGTTTGATCCGTCCCTGTGGATAACTCCCTTTCCTGGATGTTTTGGCGGTAGAATCTCGTCCTACTTCCCAAAAATCCTGCACGCCGCTCCGGCTCGCTTGCCCCGCAAACCCTTGTGGCACAAGCGCCTGGAGCCGTTCCGCCTGGCCGCTCAGGGCCTTGTTGTGTATCTGCAACAAGGGGGCGGGCGGGGCGCCGTGTAAACATAACGACAGCAACTCGATGAACGAATTCTGGCAACACTGTTCCGCACTGCTAGAGCGTGAGTTAACGCCCCAGCAGTACGTGACGTGGATCAAACCGTTGGCCCCGGTTGCCTTCGATGCGGCAGCCAACACGCTGAGCATCGCAGCCCCCAACCGCTTCAAGCTTGACTGGGTCAAGAGCCAGTTTTCCGGCCGCATTTCCGATATGGCGCGTGACTTTTGGCACGCGCCGGTCGACGTTCAATTCGTCCTCGATCCCAAAGCAGGCATGCGCAGCACGGCTGGCGCGCCGGCCCAGTCGCGGCCGTCGCAGTTTGCCGGGAACGCCGGCACGGCTGCCGTGGATGCAGCCGTCGGCGCGGTTCAGGCCGCGCATGGCGCACGTGCTAATGGCGCCAATGGTGGCGGGCAGGGTGCAAACGCCGGCAACGGCGCGCATCAGAACAATAGTGACGACGGCGGCGATCTCGATCTACCCAGCCTCGACGCGAACGAAGCTGCCGCGGCGCGCCGCACATGGCGGCCGGGTCAGAGCGCCGCGCAGCAAGGCAGCGCGGAGAGCGACTCCATGTACGAGCGTTCGAAGCTCAACCCCGTGCTGACCTTCGACAATTTCGTGACCGGTAAGGCCAACCAGCTGGCGCGTGCCGCCGCGATCCAGGTGGCGGACAACCCCGGCATCTCGTACAACCCCCTGTTTCTATATGGCGGCGTGGGCCTCGGCAAGACTCACCTGATCCATGCAATCGGCAACCAGTTGCTGATGGACAAGGCCGGCGCGCGGATCCGCTATATCCACGCGGAACAATATGTGTCTGACGTGGTGAAGGCTTACCAGCGCAAGGCGTTCGACGATTTCAAGCGCTACTACCACTCGCTCGACTTGCTGCTGATCGACGACATTCAGTTCTTCTCCGGCAAGTCACGCACCCAGGAAGAGTTCTTCTACGCATTCGAAGCGCTGGTGGCGAACAAGGCGCAGGTAATCATCACGAGCGATACGTATCCGAAGGAAATTTCGGGCATCGACGACCGCTTGATCTCGCGGTTCGATTCCGGCCTGACGGTGGCGATCGAGCCACCCGAGCTGGAAATGCGCGTAGCGATCCTGATGCGCAAAGCGCAGTCCGAAGGCGTGAGCCTCAATGAGGACGTGGCGTTCTTCGTCGCCAAGCACCTGCGCTCGAACGTGCGCGAACTGGAAGGCGCGCTGCGCAAGATCCTCGCGTACTCGAAGTTCCACGGGCGTGAAATCTCGATTGAACTGACGAAAGAAGCGCTGAAAGATCTGCTGACGGTGCAGAACCGGCAGATTTCGGTGGAAAACATCCAGAAGACGGTGGCGGACTTTTACAGCATCAAGGTCGCCGACATGTATTCGAAGAAGCGGCCGGCGAACATTGCGCGGCCGCGCCAGATTGCGATGTATCTGGCGAAGGAACTGACGCAGAAGAGCTTGCCGGAAATCGGCGAACTGTTTGGCGGGCGCGACCACACGACGGTTTTGCACGCGGTGCGCAAGATTGCCGCCGAGCGTGGCACGGATGCGCAGTTGAACCACGAACTGCACGTGCTCGAGCAGACGTTGAAGGGGTGAGAGAAGGGTAGTTCTTGCGCGTCGCGGAGGCCCGATTTCGGGCTAATGATTCGTGCGAAATCCGGGTCGCGAAAGCGCTGCCTAAAATTTGAGCAAAAAGCAGGAAAAATCGACCTGTTTATTTCGGAACTCGCCCCCATTTTAGGGGAGCGGTTCTGTTTTCAGGCACAATACAGGTTTAACCGCCCGGCGGCTTGGGGCGGATGTACGCCGTGACTGGCGCAGCGTAGCGCCGGCGGGGGCCGGGGCCGCGTGCAGGATTGCCGAGCGAGGCGCGCAGGCCGTCACATCAACGAAGGAAACCTATGCAACTGGTCAAGACCGAACGCGATAACCTCCTTAGGCCGCTGCAAACCGTGAGCGGCATCGTCGAACGCCGCCATACGTTGCCGATCCTCGCCAATTTGCTGATTACCAAGAACGGCCCCGACGTGTCGTTCCTGTCCACCGACCTCGAGCTTCAGATCACCACGCACGGCGACTTCGGCGTGGGCGGCGATTCGGTTGCGACAACGGTAGCGGCGCGTAAGCTGCTCGACATCCTGCGTGCCATGCCCGACGGCCAGGTCACGCTGACGCTGAACGACAAGCGCCTCACCGTGCAATCCGGCAAGAGCCGCTTTGCGTTGCAGACGCTGGCCGCGGACGAATTCCCGACCGTCGCTCAGGCTAAAGACTTCGGTGCGAACCTGGTGGTTCCGCAGAAGACGTTCCGCCAACTGCTCGGCATGGTCCATTTCTCGATGGCCCAACAGGACATTCGCTACTACCTGAACGGCATGCTGCTGGTGGTGGACGGCGACCAGTTGATGGCAGTGGCAACGGACGGACACCGCTTGGCGTTCTCGTCCATGAAGATCGAAGGCTCGTTTGCGCGCCAGGAAGTGATCATCCCGCGCAAGACGATTCTTGAATTGCAGCGCTTGCTGGAAGACATCGACGACACGCTGAAGATCGACATTGCAGCGAGCCAGGTGAAGTTCACCTTCGGTCAGGTCGAACTGGTGTCGAAGCTGGTGGAAGGGAAATTTCCGGACTTCCAGCGCGTGATTCCGAAGTCGCACAAGAACCAGTTCCTGATTGGCCGCGAAGAACTGCAGCGTTCGCTGCAACGTGCGGCGATTCTGACCTCGGACAAATTCAAGGGCGTGCGCTGCATCATCGAGCCGGGCCAGTTGAAGATCATGTCCACCAACGCGGACCAGGAAGAAGCGCAAGAAGAACTGGAAATTGCGTACACCGGCGACAGCGTCGATATCGGGTTTAACGTCACGTATCTGCTCGACGTGCTGGCAAACCTGAAGGTCGACTTGTTGCAAGTGAGCCTGGGTGATGCCAGCTCCAGCGCATTGATCACGATTCCCGAGAACGACGAATTCAAGTACGTCGTGATGCCGATGCGCATCTAACGCGTCCAACATCGAGAAGAACACCAAGGGGCGCAGTGCCCCTTTGGCGTTTTTATGGTGTTTTGAAAAGTCCCGAGCAGCAACCAGGCAGTAACGCAGAACCGGAAAAAATCCATGACTGACACGAACAATTCGCAACCCGATAACAGCTACGGCGCCTCTTCGATTCAGATCCTCGAGGGTCTGGAGGCGGTCCGCAAGCGACCGGGTATGTACATCGGGGATACTTCAGATGGCACCGGTTTGCACCACCTCGTCTTCGAAGTGCTGGACAACGCCATCGACGAAGCGTTGGCCGGGCACTGCAACGATATTCAGGTGATCATCCACGCGGACAACTCGATCTCCGTCACCGACAACGGCCGTGGCGTGCCCACCGGTCTGAAGATGGACGACAAGCACGATCCGAAGCGCAGCGCCGCTGAAATCGTGATGACCGAGCTGCACGCCGGCGGCAAGTTCGACCAGAACAGCTATAAGGTGTCCGGTGGCCTGCACGGCGTGGGCGTGTCGTGCGTGAACGCGTTGTCGGCGTGGCTGCGTCTCACCATTCGCCGCGACGGCAAGAAGCACTTCATGGAGTTCCACCGTGGCGTGCCGCAGAACCGCATCATTGAAGAGATCAATGGCGTGGCCGTCTCGCCGATTCTGGTCACCGGCGACACCGAAAACCGCGGCACCGAAGTGCACTTTCTCGCCGACGAGACGATCTTCGGCAGCATCGAATATCACTACGACATTCTGGCCAAACGGATTCGCGAACTGTCGTTCCTGAATAACGGTGTGCGGATTCGCCTGACGGATCAGCGTACCGGCAAGGAAGAAGATTTCGCGTTCGTGGGCGGCGTGAAGGGTTTTGTTGAGTACATCAACAAGAACAAGGCGGTGCTGCATCCGAATATTTTCCACATCAGCGGCGAGAAGGATGGCGTGGGCGTGGAAGTGGCTATGCAGTGGAACGATAGCTATAACGAGAACGTGCTGTGCTTCACGAACAACATTCCGCAGCGCGATGGCGGGACGCACTTGACCGGCTTGCGCGCGGCGATGACGCGCGTGTTGAACAAGTACATCAACGATCACGAAGTCGCGAAGAAGGCGAAGGTTGAGACTTCGGGCGATGACATGCGCGAAGGGTTGTCGTGCGTGTTGTCCGTGAAGGTGCCGGAGCCGAAGTTCTCCGCGCAGACCAAGGACAAGCTGGTTTCTTCTGAAGTGCGGGCGCCGGTGGAGGATGTGGTCGCCAAGGCGCTGGAAGATTTTCTGCAGGAGACGCCGAACGACGCGAAGATCATCTGCAGCAAGATTGTGGATGCGGCGCGCGCGCGGGATGCTGCACGCAAGGCGCGGGAGATGACACGGCGCAAGGGCGTGCTGGATGGCGTTGGTCTGCCCGGGAAGTTGGCGGATTGCCAGGAGAAGGATCCGGCGAAGTCTGAGATTTATATCGTCGAGGGCGACTCGGCAGGTGGATCGGCCAAGCAGGGCCGGGATCGGAAATTTCAGGCGATCTTGCCGCTGCGTGGGAAGGTGCTGAACGTTGAGAAAGCCCGCTATGACAAGCTGCTTTCGTCGGAGCAGATTGTTACTTTGATTACTGCTCTCGGCTGTGGGATCGGCAAGGAAGACTACAACCTTGAGAAGCTGCGTTATCACCGGATCATCATCATGACCGATGCTGACGTGGACGGTGCGCACATTCGGACGCTCTTGCTGACGTTCTTCTATCGGCAGATGCCGGACATGATCGAGCGTGGGTTTATTTATATCGCGCAGCCGCCGCTTTATAAGATCAAGGCGGGGAAGGATGAGCGGTATCTGAAGGATGCGGCTGAGCTGAATGCTCATATGCTGAAGCTCGCGCTCAATGGGTCGGAGCTTGTGACGGCTGAGGGTGCTACGCCGATCGCTGGGGATGCTTTGGGTGAGCTCGCTCGTTCGTATCTGCTCGCGCAGGGTGTTGTCGATCGGTTGAGCCGGTTGTATGACGCTGGGGCGCTTGAGGCTGTGATGGATGGCGTTGTGCTCGATCTTTCTTCGGAAGAGGCCGCGGAGGCTTCGGCTAAGGCGTTCGAGGCCAAGCTCAGGGATGATGCGCTGAAGCCTGAAGTTCGGGTTACGACTATGTATGACCAGGTGCGGGAGCTCCGGTCATTGAAGGTGTCGCGGACGCATCACGGGAATCAGAAGATTTCCGTTCTGGATGAAGAGTTTCAGTTGACCGCGGACTATCAGCAGCTTGTGACTACGGCGCTGACGTTTAAGGGGTTGATTGGCCCGGGCGCTGTGATCAAGCGTGGTGAGCGGAGTATGGCCGTTAATGACTTCAAGAGTGCTATGAAGTGGTTGATTGCTGATGCTGAGCGGAATGTTTCCAAGCAACGCTATAAGGGTCTCGGTGAGATGAATCCTGGGCAGCTTTGGGAGACTACGATGGATCCGGCTGTTCGACGGCTCCTCCGAGTGCAGATTGAGGATGCTATTGCGGCTGATGGGATTTTTACTACGCTCATGGGGGATGATGTGGAGCCGCGTAGGGCTTTCATTGAGTCTAACGCGTTGAGGGCGGGGAATATTGATGTTTGAGGGTAGTTGTAGGCGTATGAGGCCAACAGGGACGTTAACTGTTGCGCTTCCATGGTGCCAGGGGTTCTGGCAGACTGGTTTGCATGAACCTGCCCGCCAACCTCAACGCCCTCAGCCCGGAACAGTTGCGCACGCTCGCCCGCGCAGCCGATTGCCCAGGTGCAGGAGAGAGACCGGGAGATTGAGGAGAAGACGCGGGAGGTCGAGGAGAACGAACGCGAGTTGCATTACCGGCAGACCCGTATCGAGCAGCTAAGCCACGAGGTCGCCATCCTCAGGCGCCGGCAGTTTGGCCGGCGCAGCGAACAGCTCAGCAGCGAGCAGATAAACCTGCTGGACGAAGCCGTCGACGCCATCTGGCCGCCATCGAACTGGAGCTCGAGCAGCTTCAGCCGGAGACCCCCGCCGCCCCGTCACGCCAGCAGCCGAAGCGCGCATCGCTGCCGGCACAGCTGCCGCGCACAGAGATCCACCACGAGCAGGACAGCACCGTGTGCCAGTGTGGCTGCGAGCGAGTGCGCATGGGTGTGCAAGAACTGCGAAACGCTGATTCAGGCGCCGGTGCCCGCGCACGTTATCGACAAGGGTATCCCGACCGCAGGACTGCTGGCCTCGGTGCTGGTCGCCAAATATGCGGACCACCTTCCCCTGTATCGCCAGGAGAAGATCTTTGCGCGGGCGGGTCTGGCAATACCGTGATCGACATTGGGTGCCTGGGTCGGCACGTGCGGCGCACAGTTGCAGCCACTGATCGATGCCCTGCATCAGGAACTCTTGCAGCAGGGTGTGCTGCACGCGGATGAGACACCGGTGCAGATGCTTAGTCCAGGTAAAGGGAAGACACACCGGGCGTACCTGTGGGCGTATACGCCCACGCACTTCAGTGATCTGCGCGCTGTGGTCTACGACTTCGCAGACAGCCGCGCAGGCGAGCATGCTCGCACGTTCCTCACCAACTGGCAGGGCAAGCTGGTGTGCGACGACTATGGCGGATACAAGGCCGGATTCCAGCAGGGCATCACTGAAATCGGATGTGCTGCGCACGCACGGCGCAAGTTCTTCGACCTGCATGCCAATCACAGCAGCCACGTCGCTGGACAGGCATGCCGTTCTTCGCTGCGCTTTACGATATCGAGCGCGTCGCTGCAGTGCTGGATACCGAAGAGCGGCGCAAACTCCGGCAGAGCCGGGCCAAACCGCTGTGTGACGCACTTTATGAATGGATGGTGGCGCAGCGTAAGCTGGTTTCGGACGGTTCAGCGATTGCGAAAGCGCTGGACTACAGTCTCAAACGCTGAGAGGCGCTGACGCGCTGTCTCGACGACGGGCACGTGCCCATAGACAACAATTGGGTCGAAAACCAGATCCGCCCATGGGCTATCGGAAGGGCCAACTGGTTGTTCGCCGGCTCTCTACGAGCAGGCCAACGTTCCGCCGCCATCATGAGCCTGATACGCTCGGCCCAACTCAACGGCCACGACCCGCACGCCTATATGAAGGACATCCTCGCGCGGCTGCCGACCCACAAGGCCAGCGACATCTCGGCATTGCTGCCGCATCGCTGGCGTCCGCCTGTGACAGCCAGCTAGCGCAATCCGTCAAGGCGGGTTTGCTGCGCGCTTACCGACGGCACGCGGTCACGCTAGGTCAAGCGACAGGTGTTTATGCACCGTTACGTGGATCGCAGGGGCTGGCAGTGTTCTATGGTCCGCGTCTGCTGGCCCGCCATGATGTCCGCGGGGGTGCGGGTTGATGAGGGGCGGCCGGGCAGTTGCGCGGGCGACAAACCGACTTCGGGCCACGCACTGCGCGACTTTACCGCCCGCGCGATCAAGCGGACAGATCTATTTACTCCGGACAGCCTTGGCCTGAACGGAAGACACAACGCGGCAATTTACAGACATCGGCTTGATCTACCACGGACGAGCGTGCGAGAAACATTTCGACGACAGAACCGCATTTGCGTCAAATATTCGCTAATATTCTCCGCTTCATGTCACGCACACGTTGCGCCATAACAAATGACCGTGCCAACTTTCCAACAGTTGATGTTGCCCCTGTTGACATTCTTGAACGATGAATGTGAGCATGGCTATGCGGAAGCTGCCGGGGCACTAAAAGTAGCGCTTGCCGTTTCCGACGCGGACTTGGCAGAACTGCTTCCGAGCGGCAAGCAAACGAAGTTTATGAACCGCTTGTACTGGGCAAAGGTGCATCTCTCAAAGGCTCTCCTGGTTGAGACCACGACGCCTAAAGCGTTTCGGCTGACGAAGCGCGGCATCTCGCTATTGAACGAGAAGCCAGAGACCGTAGGGATGCAACTGCTGTTGAAATTTCCGGAATACAGGGCCTTTCGAAACGGAAAACAAAGTGCTTCGGCGGCTTTGGTTCCCAGCGAGGAAGTCGTAGAAGAGACACCCGAAGAACAGCTTGAGGCAGCCTATCGGACGATCCGGCAAAACCTCGAACAAGCTCTCTTGACTCACGTATTGAAGGCACCACCAGCGTTCTTCGAGCAACTGGTCATCGACCTACTAATTGCAATGGGTTACGGCGGGTCTCGCCGCGACGCAGGACGAGCCGTCGGTAAGAACTCAGACGGGGGGATCGACGGGATTATCAGTGAAGATCGACTGGGCCTCGATATCATCTACTTGCAGGCAAAGCGATGGCACAGCAATGTGGGTAGCCCGGAAGTTCGCGATTTCGTTGGTAGTTTGGTCGGGCACAGCGCGTCGAAAGGGGTCTTTCTCACCACGTCGTCGTTTAGCAAAGACGCGAGGGACTATGTCCGTAAAGTTCCACAGAAAGTGATTTTGATTGACGGCTCGAGATTGGCCGAACTATTGGTTGACTACGGAATTGGGGTTTCCGACGTCATCGCGTACCACGTAAAAAAGGTAGATACGGATTACTTTGGGACTGAATAAAAACGAGGTTGTGAGCAATCCAAAGTTAGCAAGCCCGGTGCGCACCGGGCTTGTTCTAACGCGCCGTGTCAGGCAGGAGTTATGACAAGCTTACGTCGCTGTACTTCCACCTGAATTCTTGTGCTGATCTCGAATCCGGCCGCCTGCAACCACCGCCCCGAAAGTCGAATCCAGGGCGCCTGCGGCAAGTCTTCATAAAACTCGATATGGGCCGGCGCGAATATTTTCATCGGCCGCGGGCGTCTTTGTGACGAAATGGTCAAGACGCGTTGGGTAACGGGCGCAACTGCTTTATGATTTGCATCAGCCGTGATCAACTCCCAGTATGAGTTGGTTGTGATCAGCGGGTCGTGTGGGTGGCAGCCCATACGTCCCGCGCTTCATCTCCTTCCTCGTTCTCCTTGATGCTTGGCTCGGCGCGTCCAACGGGCCAATCACTCAGTTATGCTCTATAAGAGTAACTCGCTGTGATCGCCGATTATCTTGTTAGGCATCCGATGTATTTTCTCGTATTGTCATGGATTGTGCAACAGCGTCCAACGTTCGATGAAAAAAAAGAGTGCACAGATTTCGTTCCTAGATATAGACGGACGCGCCATGACAGACGTCGCATGAGAACGAGCCGCGTGCGGCAAATAGCCAGCTTATTAACCGCATTTTCTGCGGTTAATAAGCTACCCTCGCGACGACTGCTCCTGACAATCACGGTATGAAGCGAGGATGGAACCTATATCTGGCAGGCCTCTGACGGACTCACTTGGCGCTACGACTTGTCGCGCCTAGCCGCGGCGCTGGCCAACGCTTCCCGCGCCCGATGCCTACTCTCCGGCCGCCTAGCCGACTTAAGCCCGGCCCTGCGTGACCAGACCACTCTCGCAGCACTCACAGAGGACGTCTTCAAAACCAGCGAGATCGAAGGCGAACGCCTCAACGCCGCATCACTGCGATCCTCCATCGCCCGTAGACTCGGCGCGTGGACATTGGCGCACTGGCGCCGGTCGACCGGCATGTCGAGGGCGTGGTCGAGATGTTGCTCGACGCCACCACGCGCCGTGATGCCACGGTGACAAGCGATCGCCTGTTCGCTTGGCAAGCAGTCCTGTTTCCCACCGGCTTCAGCGGCATGTCACGAGTTCGGGTTGGCACCTGGCGCGACGACGCAAACGGCCCCATGCAGGTCGTTTCCGGTCCTATCGGCCGCCAGCGTGTCCACTTCGAGGCGCCGCCCGCGGAACGACTCGACGCTGAGACAGTGCGGTTTCTAGACTGGGTCAATAGCGATTCCGGAGAACCTCCAGTCCTTAAGGCAGGGCTCGCCCATCTATGGTTTGTGACGTTGGATCCCTTTGACGACGGCAATGGCCGAATCGCACGGGCCTTAGTCGACTTGCTGCTCGAACACGCGGATGGAAGTCCCCACGCTTCTACAGCCTGTCGGCGCAGATTCAACGAGAGCGCAAGGACTACTACGACATCCTCGAAATGACGCAGAAATGTACGCGCGACGTGACGTCCTGGCTCGCATGGTTCCTCGACGCGCTCCACCGCGCAGTGGACAGCGCCCAACATACCCTCGGCGCCGTGCTCGCCAAAACGCGTTTCTGGCAGCGTTGGGCCACCATGCCGCTGGATGAGCCTCAGGCCAAACTGCTTAATCGTCTCCTTAATGGATTCGAAGGCAAACTGACCAGCAGCAAGTGGGCGTCGATTGCGAAGTGTTTGCCTGACACCGCGTTGCGAGATATCAGTGAACTGGTTGCGCTCGGGATATTGCAAGTCCGCTGCGGGTGGGCGGAGCACGTCGTATGAATTGGAGAACTGATTGGCGCTCCATTCAACGTGCGCTCGGCCAAACAGCGGGGCAAATATTTCCTGCCAATCCAAATCAATCAATAGAATAAGAAATATTTTCCGAAATGCTAGATGCATTAATTCAGTGCAAATTAAAATATGCATCAGATTTGACATTTTAAATCCGATATTAATTTGCTTCTCTCCCGAAATGTTTTGTAAAATCGCCCCGATAACGCGGGGGCGCGTATTGAATAAGAAAGGCGGGGCAGCATGGGGGCTCAGGACTTAATCAGCACAATCACGGGCGGTCTGTCGCAGAGTGACCGCCTGCTCAAACTCGACACCCCGTTGGGCTCGAACACGCTTGTTCCACAACGGGTAGTGGGACGCTCGCGTCTGGGCCGGCACTTCGAGTTCACCGTCGATGTGGTGTCTACCAGCGGCAGCATCGAGCTCAAGACGCTGATCGCCCAGCCCGTGACGCTATGGATCCAGCAGACGGACAAGTCCTGCCTGCCCCACAACGGTTACGTGCATACCGCCCGGCGCCTAGGCTCAAACAGCGGACTGACGAGCTACCAGCTCGGCTTCGCGTCCTGGATGCATTTCCTGAAGTTCCGCCGCGACCAGCGCATCTGGCAGGACGAGACCGCCGACGACATCATCACGGACGTCTTCAACACGCACCCCCAGGCTCAGGGGCTATTCCAGTTCGCACTCTCGAAACCGCTGCCCTCGCGCTCGTACTGCCGGCAGGACGAGGATGACTGGAATTTCGTGCACCGGCTGCTGGAGTCCGAAGGTCTGTATGGATTCTGGCAGCAGGCGCAGGACGGCAAATCGCACACGCTGGTGATCACCGACCGCCTTGCGACGCTCGATGCGCTGTCGCCGGAAACGGTGCCGTTCTACCGGGCGGGTACCGGCAGCGAGACCGATGCGCTCACACAGTGGTCGGGCACTCGCACACTGCAAAGCACGACGCTTACCACGCGCACGTTCGATTACAAGAATCCATCGACGCAGTTCAACCCCAAAGGCACGAGCTTGCCGACGATGCCCAATCAGGGCGCTTTGCCGGATCAGGCCGAGGTGTACGAGTACACCGGAGCGTACACGTATCCTAAACAGGACCGCGGCGACCAGCTCTCCGGGATCCGGATGGAGGAATGGGAGTCGCGGGCCAAACGGTTTGAGGGCGTGGGCGGCGTGAGGAGGATCGACGCGGGACGGCGCTTTATCCTGAGCGGCCATCCGGACCACGACCGGGATCAGGCGAGCCAGAAAGAGTTCGCGGTGATCGAGACGTCGTGGGTGATCGCAAACAACCTGCCGGCGAGCAACCCCGGAGCGGACTACCCACACAGCCTGCAGGGCACGCTCGATGAGGTGCGCGCGAGTCACGCCAGTGATACCGCGTTCAAGGTGTCGCACGCGGACGGCTCGGAAGGCTTCTACCTGACGCAGATTGAGGCGCAGCGCACAACTGTGCCGTATCGCAGTCCGTTTGAGCATCAGAAGCCGGAGACCAACCTGGAGTCGGCGATCGTGGTGGGTCCTCAGGGTGAGGAGGTCTACACTGACGAGCTGAACCGCATCAAGGTGCAGTTCGTGTGGGACCGCATCAACGGTGGTGATGAGAGGGCCTCGTGCTGGGTGCGGGTGGCGCAGTCGGATACGGGCAGCGGCTACGGTGGCGTGCACATGCCGCGGGTGGGAGAGGAAGTGCTGATCGACCACATCGGCGGGGACTGTGACCGACCGGTGGTGACGTCGCGTCTGTATAACGCGTCGGCCAAGCCGCAGTGGCATTCGAACGGACTGCTGTCGGGGTACAAATCGAAAGAGTACGGCGGCAGCGGTTATAACCAGATGGTGATGGATGACTCGAGCGGGCAGAACCGGGTGCAGCTGTTCAGCAGCACGGCGAATTCGCAGCTGCATCTGGGGTATCTGGTGCAGCACACGGATAACACGCGCGGTGCCTACCTGGGGACGGGCTTTGACCTGAAGTCGAGCGCCTACGGCGCAGTCCGCGCTGAACAAGGTCTGTATGTCTCGACCTACCCAGCAGCCGGGGGCCAACCTCTCGACGCGAGCCAGGCAAGTGGGCAACTGGTGAATGCGGAAAGCGTGATCGAGAGCCTCTCGGAAGCCAGTGTGGCTGGCAATGCGGAAACCCTGCAACCCGGTCAGGACGCGCTGAAGAAATTCACCGATGCGACGCAACACAGCGTTTCCGGCGGAGGCGCCACGGGCGGCCGCACAGCGGGCGGCGGCGCGGGCAACGCGAACGGCTTTGCGACGCCGATCATGCTGATGGCGAGCCCGTCAGGGGTAGCCGTCTCGACCCAGCAGTCAACCCAGATTACCGCCGACCAGCACGTCAATATCGTCAGCGGACAGAGCGTTCATATCGCGACCGGCCAGTCACTGATCGCAAGCGTGATGGACAAGTTGAGCGTGTTCGTTCAGAAAGCGGGCATGAAGCTGTTTGCTGCGAAGGGTGCGATCGAAATTCAGGCGCAAACAGACGAGATGAAGCTTGCCGCACTCAAGGACATCACTATCACCAGTGCAAATGGGCGGTTAGTGCTATCGGCGGATAAGGAAGTCTGGATCGGTGCGGGTGGCTCGTATATCAAGATCGGACCGAACCTGATCGAGAACGGCACGGCGGGGCAGATTCTCGAGAAGTGCGCTTCATGGGACAAGCCAGCGGCTTCTACGGCTAGCTTCAAGGATCCGTTACAGGGCACAGATGCGGCGATTCATAGTGGGCATTCGCTGGACTTCTCGGGTTGATCGCCGGCCTACGTTGAGATACCTGAGCTCGGCGCCAGCTGTAGCCGAAGACCATTGATTACCGGACGCGAAACATGAGCACCACCCAGCACGCGAAATCGCATCACTCCCAAGCCGCGCCGACGCCTCCCGCATCAGCGACGCCGCCAGCGCCCAAGGAGCTTGAACCACTCAAAAGCTGGGCGTACCCGTTCACGCCCCTCGACACCAACGCGACGGCTGGACCGCAGACCTACTTTAACGCGCTCAGCCACGCTGAAGACGGGTTTTATCCGCTTGGCGCAAATGGCATCTGGCACGGCGGAATCCACTTTGGCGGCGGCACGGCTGGTGCGCTGAAACAGGGCGATGGAGTGCGCGCGATTGCCGACGGCGAAGTAGTTGCCTATAGGTTGGACACGAAATACGCCGAACTGAAGTACAGCGACGGCAAGATCGCCCGGTACTCCACGAGCTTTGTCTTGATGCGCCACAAGCTTGCAATTCCTGAGGCCCCGGCACCAGCTCCAGTAGCTGCACCGGGTTCGCCAGCCAGTGGTACACATGTCTCGTCGGCGTCCTCTGGCAACGCGCATTCCCGTGCGTCGAACACCTCTGGCACCCCGCCCACGAACACGCAGCCCAAGCCGCCGCCCGCAGACCAAGTACTGGAGTTCTATAGCCTGTACATGCATCAACTGGATTGGGCAGGGTATCAGGCTGCAGAGAAGAGCGCGACCGCGGCTGGTGACGCAGTAGGACAGAATGGATCTTCGACTCAGCGCATGCCATTCTGGGAGGGCCCAAAGCATTTCAGGGTGGGGAAGCAAGCAACCGATACGCAGCGCCAACCTAGTACGTTTAACTTTGCTGCGCCCAGCGTTGGCGCGTTTGGCGATTCGTCGCTAGATGACCCCTCATCGGGTGGCTTTGGCGGGTTGTTCGGTTCGAACGGCCAATCTGCCTCCTCTTTCAGTTTGGCCGATCCGACGATGTCGAGTACAAGCAGCAACCCGTTGGGTAATTTCAGCCTGCCGAACCCGACACCAAGTAAGCCCAACGGCCAGTCGGCCGCTAATGCGCAGCCAGCGGTGACTGGTCTCAAGATTTACAAGCAGCCGAAAGGCGAAGTAATTGCGCTCTTGCCGAGAGGTAGCGAAATCAAGGTTTCGGACGCAGTGACCAAAGGTTGCGTGCAGATTACCCAGCTACTCAAAGGTGCTCCGGTCGGTGTCACGATCGGCGATCCGGTGGATCCTGCCGCCTCGACAGGCTGGGTTGCGCTTGACAAGCTGGACTCGCTAATTGATCCCAATCCTCTCGATTCGGTCGTCGTGCTTGAGTCGCCATTTCGGGTGGCGGCAGGTACGGTCGTGGGCTATCTGGGCGAGTTCCAACGCTATCGGGATGCAAAGGCGTTGCCGCAAAGCCCGAAACGCTCTGTGCTCCACCTAGAGGTTTTCGCCGGCCCTGCGCTGGAGGCGTACATCAAAAAAAGCCAGGATTGCGCGAAGTTGTTGCCGAAGACCATGTTAGTCGTCTCTCCCGGTGCGACGTTGATAACAGCACCGACGGAACACGATGGCACCGTTGGGCCTAGCGTGAAGCTCAAATCGACGCCGGACGATCCAAAGAACGGTCCTTGGGCCAAGGTCCAAGTTGCTACGCATCATTCTGCGCATGGACACACGCAAGCTCACTCGCCTTCGACACAGCAAAGCGATCCCGTGTGGGTCGAGCGAAGCGCGATTGCTTCAGCTGCAACGGAAGCCATTAAAAGTTGGAAGAACTTCCCATTGCAGGTTTCAAACGCAAACTCGCCTTCTGCCAGTTTCCAGAACGTCCTCTCACGCGTCCAGCTGGACAGTTTCGACAGCGCTGACCGGGCTTGTGACGACAAAGGAGTTCATTGGTGGCGCATCCAGATCGGCACCGGGAAGGGAAACGGCGCGACCGGGTGGGTTTGCGAAAAGAATCACCCTCACACAGAGTGGCAAAGTCCGTGGGCTTGGCCCGGCTTCGAGACGGTCGATAACAGCAGCGTATCTATTGTCAATCTGTTCAAGCGATTTCTGTTCGTTTCGGGTCAATTGCTTGACGGTGAAGAGGATTCGTTCAAGCCGAGTGCCCTCAGTGTCAACGGAAGCGAACTGATCGGCAGACTGGAAAAAGCAGTTGATCATGACGGGAACGGCACGATCACCGCAGAGGAGCTTGCGCAGGCTCAGGGTACGCCATGGCTGGCCGAAGCGCTTTCGCACCTGATTGTGCGATATGAAAGTGAATGGGGCGGTTCGATGGCGAAGTGGGATGAACTGTCGTCGGTGATGAAGGATCGCGGGTTTATCTGGCAGAGCGAGCTGCAACGCATTCAGAAGCTGCAATGGTGGGATCAGATCAAGGCTGTTAAAGGGTTCCCGGCTGATCCGATGGTCTATCATTTTCATCCGATTGGACTAATTGGGAATTTTATCGGAACTGCCAGTGCGCTCGACGAGATTATTAGGAAGATAGGCGATATTATTGCCGGCGGAGAAGGGAACTACGAGTCTTATAATACCGGAACGAAAAATACACCGGATGGGAAAGTCGGTCACTCGTACTTGCGTCCTGGAGTGGGAACCGTGACGAATAAGACCATAAATGAAATACTTGCAACCGATTCATTGGATGGCACGAATCCCAATCGAATGTTTGCTACTGGAAAATATCAAACCATTATTAAAACACTTCGTGCAGCTAAAGCTGCAATGGGCTTGACCGGGGAAGAAAAATATGATGCTGCGATGCAGGAACGTGTTTTTCGTGAGTATTTGATTTACGATGCCGGTGGCGGAGGACTTGCAAAGTTTGTGACGAAAGGAACAGGAACGGTAGATGAGGCTCAATTGGCTGCGGCCAAATGTTGGGCTTCTATTGCCGCGCCGAAAGGGGCTGTTATTGCCGACGGGCGTGTCTCAGATGGAAGCCTCTCGTACCATGAGAGTCGCGCGAATAGTGCGAACTCCGTATCTACGGCGCAGCTGGTACAGATATTGGAACAAATTTCTAGAAATTAAGCGACTCAAAAAATGAAAAAATATTTGCTTATTTTGCTTGTATTAAGTGATCTACATTTTAACCTTGGTGTTGCGGCTGAGTCCGCAGGCTCAGGTAAAAATCATCCATTCGAAAGGGTTGAACTGGGGTATCCCGGTGGCGAAGAGTGTTCATTTGAATATAGCCCGATTCATTTTTGTGATGACGTCCATCTTGAATATATCAATCTCGCCATTCAAAAATATGCGGTCAATTTTAATGGTCACTATATTCTTCTCCCTATACCGGAACGAAAAGAGTATTTTGAGCATTCACTTGTCGCCATCGACGTTGTGACAGGAATAGTTTATCCGCTTCCTTTTGATTCATATTCGGGGGTTGTTGACAAAAAAGGAAACGCTCACAACTATGGAAAATTGTCATTTGATTTGAAAAGCAACAAAATTTGCGTTAACGGCACTGTCGTTGCTTATAAACAGGAAGATAGCGGGAACATGTGCTGGACTTTCGAGAAAAATAAGTTCGTCGGACATTCCACACCCTATATGGAATGACGTGGCGCTGCTCTATGCTATTCGTGCGGATGAGAGGGTATGGTAATCGCAACTATTATCTCATGTCGAATTCAGAAATAGGTTTTCCTAATAACTTGCAAGTACCGTCATCAGCAACGCTGCCGATGACCACTTCTTATGACGAAGCAACCTAGCGGCTTCGGAGGTGAAAGTTGATCGATCTTATTCGTTTAGGCGATGACACTGACCACGGCGGAAAAGTAATCACCGCATCGTCAACGATGCGCTTCGATGGCAGGTTCGTCGCCCGCAAAGGCGACGAGGTGTCATGTCCGAAGCACGAAGATGTTCGGCCCAACGCGATCGTCGACGGCGACGAGTCGGTGATGGATGGTGGCGTGCCGATCGCACGACACGGCTATAAGGCTACCTGCGGCTGCCACCTTATTTCGAGCCTGATATGAGTCGTGTGCGGTTAGTGAGGTTAATCTCTCCCCCAAACAATCCGCTCAAAAATCCCCCTCAACTTCACCCCACGCTGCGCATTCAACATAACCGCCTGCGCCACCCGCCCCTGCAAATGCGCACGAAAATCCCCATGCCCGTCACGGTTCTGTGAACCAGGCCCGTGCCGCACACAATTCGTCAGAATCGCCTTGAGCGTATCGAATTCAGACCGCGCCAGGTTCGGATGCCGGTTCACCACAACCCCTGCCAGATGCTGCCTCGCGCCGCGCCGCATTACGCGTGTCTTGCGCAACTGAATCGAGAATCCCTCCTCCAGCGCAATCGCCGCGACCCGAATGGAAAGCCGCTCAATCACCCGCGCCAGATCTTCGCCACCTGAGAACGCCAGGTCATCCGCATACCGCGTATAGGTGGCTCCGAGCGCACGAGCGAGACCCGCGAGCCGAAGGTCGAGCCGAAACGCACAGAGATTGGCCAGCGCCGGTGACGTGGGTGCCCCTTGCGGTAGATGCCGCGTCCTATACCGCTGCCGCTCCGGCCACGCCATCTTGCCCCGCACATCCGGAGCGAGTAAACGAGCACTCGGAACCCGATTCGTGCAAAGCGCAGTCAACGCTCGGGCCACTTCCTGCGGATACCCTAATGTTCGCATCAAGGCATGAACGCGAGGGGCGTGAACGGACGCAAAGAAATCCGCAAGATCGAATCGAACCACCACTGCCTTACCGGCATGCGGCGCCGCGTAAGTCACGGTACTGCGGCCCTTTCGAAATCCATGCACGCAATCGTGTGATGGGATCCGTTCAAGCAGACCACGAAGAATTTTGCGCTGCACGCTACGCAAGCGCGACTTGGGAATCTCGATCAACCGATATCGTCCGTCGCGCTTCTCGATCGCCTTGTAGGAGTAGTGGTGCAGTGGCGTGCTTGCACTTTGCGGCATAACACGCCAGCGATCTGCAAACCAGTCAAGATCGGCGGCCTCGACTTCCAGCCAGCGAGCGTCGGCAACTGCGGCAGCGTGACCTCACGCAACCTCGGCGGTGGCAGCTGTTGTGTGGGAGCCCTGCGCAGAACCTGCACGATCACCGGCCGCATATCGCTGCGCCATGCAGCAACGAAACCAGGCGTTCCTGCAACCAACATCGACACTTCCTTACGATCGACACTGTCCCAGCGCGCACCGAAGCGCTTCGCAACCTTGCGTGCCAATCCCCGCATCCATCCCGAACGAACACCTAAACAACGGGTCATGAACTCGACAATCGAGTCGGGCTCTGCCGGCCCTGCAAGCATGGCATCGGCGATGGCGTAGGTGACGTGTTGCAGGGAAGATAAGCGCATGGCGTAGAAAGAGGCGGGCCGGCGAGTCAACGCGTCTGGTGCTGCGTGAGCTGATTTGCGCAACGCGCAACCATGGCTCATGCGACGAACTGCGGAGATCATGCTGATCCACGGGGTAGCCCCGTAGTGCCTGGAAACATCGATTGCCTGTCCCTTGGCAAGCTTGACCCGTCGTCCCGCGAGCTGACAATAGTTGAGCGATACACCTCTGTCAATGCTTAGGTGTATCGAGCGTTTTCAAGATAATCTTTGATGCGCGCTAATCAATCCGTCACAACGCTACAACAATGAAATTCATCTTTTTTTGTCTGCGCTCTGCGATCCTGCGTCTCGTCGGACTGATGTTTCTATTCACCTACCCGCCGCCACACACCTAAAACTACCAGCCACCCTCCGATCCCCACGCCCGTCATACCCCGCCACCTGAGGATAAACACAAAGCCGCCTCTCAAACCGCACTCCCGCCACCGGCTTATCATCCACATACTTCGTCGACACAAACTCAGCCGGCGCCTTCCCATCCTCCACCCACCCCTGCAGCGCACTCACCACATCCCGCTGCCGATTCAACACCGTAGGCGGCAACTGCCCCCCAATCGTCCCGGGCCCAGGCCCACCACCGCAATGACTCATTCCCGGCACCATCACCAGCCGGAAAAATCGCTGCGCATTCGGTACGCTTCCTTCACGCGCTGCCACCGCGTCAAAGAATTCAATTGGCAAGGTTTGCGCGTTCAATGAATCAGCCCATCCCTGCGTCATGATCAACTTGCCGCCACGCGCCTTGAAGCGTGAGAGATCCGTGTGCATGGCATCGCTGATGGGCGCGAGCTTTGCATCGACGCGATCTGCATCGGCACCGAAATCAAACGTCGTCCAGTCCCAATCAGGATTGTCGAACACAGTATTCGCGACCAGCGGTTGCGCATAGTTCGGCACTAACGCACCCTGAATCAGGTTCCACTGACTTTCACTGCCTCGCGCAAACCCAGGATAAAGCTGCTTCCCATCGCGAGAATCAAGCACCGGCGAATACAGCCGCTCGGCTTCATGAACCTGGGCCGCGCTCAAACATCGCACGGGGTCATCACCGCTTTTGCACTGCAACTGCGCCGGTTCGAAATGACACGCCAATGGGTTGTCCAGAAAACCGTCCTCGATTGCCGCATCGCCCCCGCAACTCTTGAGCACGGCACGATTGAGCAGCGTGAGCGCCGCCGGTGTCAGCTTCGCTTCAGGCTGCTGCGCGGGCAGCCTGGCGCCCCACAGAAAGCTCTCCATCAGATGGCTATAGCCCATGCCCGGCGACCCAGCATGCACGCCGTCATAGTCATCCGGAAAGTATTCGACTTCTTCCATGGCTTCCGCGCCACCCGTCGAGCAGCCGCTGTAGTAAGCGTGCTTCGCGCTCTGACCGTAGTAAGCACGGGTGATCGCCTTCGCTGCGACCGTCATCAGGTGAATCGATGTATGACCCCAGTCGCGCAACTGTACGGGGTTGCGAGCCCATTCGAGACGCTGACCGATCGCGCCTTGCGCGCCGCCCTTGTGGCCGGTATCGGTATTGGCCGCGACAAAGCCACGCGCTACAGCGGGCGCCAGTTCGCTGTACACGATCGAACCGCCAAAGCCGCCCGACCCCACGCCGAGCAAACGTCCGTTCCAGCCATCGAGTGGCAGCCACACTTCAATCCCTACCTGTTCGGTGGGTTCGGTGCTCACCGTCGCGACGACGCGGCACACCTTCACCGATGTCGTCACAGGCTTGCCGTCGGGATCCTTAAAGACGCTGCCCGCCGGGATGACTTGTGCGGACTCGATTCGCGTGTCCTTGATGTTGGTTTGCTGGAGCGCACTGCAGTTTGAGGCCTGCTGCGATTCGTCGGCACGCGCTGCGCTAAAACCCGAGGCTGAATAACACACCACTGCCGCCGCGACCATTCCGGCAACTTGCAAGGACCGCTTCTTCCATCGCGCAGAAATCTCAACCGCCTGACCGCTATGACTCACCATCCTGTCTCCTCCGTGTTATCTGCCTAAGTTAATAAGCATTCGGTGTGGCGTACGCGAGATCCATAGCGCTCGCATCTAGTCCTTAGCAGGAACCTCAAGATCCAGCAACGCCGAACTAACCGACTTCCCATGCGCATCGATCGCAAGCGAACGCGTCACACCACCGCCAAGCGCTTCCTTCAGCACGAAGTTCATCGCACCAATCAACGGCAGTTCATAGCGAATCACCTCACCGCGCACCACGTCGCCCAGATGCGCCTTCACCCGTTCTGGCGTGACGTGCTGAAGCAGATGTCCATAGTCACGCCCGTCATAACAGATCACGGATACGTTCAGCGTGTTGCCTTTGTCGCCGGTGCGCGAGTGCGCAAGTTCTCGCAGTTTCATATCAAACCTCCACGATCGTGTATGTCGGCTGCACCAGATCGCGCGGCAGCAAGACCGATTGCACGGCGACCACCTCACGTGTGCTTTTGGTCACGCCACCACCGCCCGCCGGTCCGTTCGTGTAGAGCGTCTCCACTTCGTTGCAGACACGAATTGCCTCGGCCTTCGAAGCCGTCCGTCCCGCTACACGTGCTCGCACTTCATACGGTTCTGCGCTGCCACTACCAAGCGACGAGCCATAAAGCGAGTCCACACCAATCAGATCGAAGCGCAATTCGCTCACATCGACACCGGTCATCGTCAGCCGTTCGCGCACAATCTCAAGCGCGAGCCGGCCACGGGCTAATGCGCCTGGGCCGCCGTAGGAAATCTGCCCCTCACCGATACACCCATCCACGTACGCCACCGAAACCTTGAGCGTCGGTGTGCGCGGCGTCCCACGTCCGCCCGTCACACGCACGCGGTCCTTCGCCTGCTCCGCAACTCGTACCTGCGTAAAATCCGCCACTACATCAGGCTGCAGATAACGGCTCGGATCATGGATCTCATAGAGCAACTGCTCCTTGCAGGTCGCCTCCGTTACGAAGCCTCCAGCGTGAGCGACCTTGGTGATAACCACCGAGCCATCCGCTGAAACCTCACCAATCGGAAAACCCAGACGCGCGAGACCGGCAACATCCTTGAACCCAGGATCAGCAAAGTACCCACCGGTGATCTGCCCGGCGCACTCCATCAGATGTCCGACTACCGTCGCTTGCCCGAGTCGATCCCAATCGTCGAATGCCCAACCAAACTCGTGAATCAACGGCGCGGTGAACAACGAGGGATCAGCTGCACGTCCAGTCAGCACAACATCCGCTCCGGCGTCTAATGCAGCCACGATCGGCGCAGCGCCAAGGTAGGCGTTAGCCGACACGATGCGCTCGTCGAAGTCAGCAACCGCGTGCCCCGATTCTTCAAAGCGGTAGGCACCACTGCGCACGACATCAAGCACATCGTCGCCCGTAACCGCAGCGATTTTCAGACCGCCAAGCCCCAGTTCACGAGCAATCGCCGCCGTCTTGCGCGCCGCCGCGAGCGGATTCGCCGCCCCCATATTGGAGACGATGCGCACACCGTTACGCCTCGCCACCGGCAACACCGCATGCATGCGCGCCTCGAGCAGCGGGTCATACCCACTCTCAGGATCCTGTCGCCGCGCCTGCTGTGCCAACGCAATAGTCCGCTCCGCAAGACACTCGAACACGAGATAGTCGAGTGCGCCGTGCGTCGCAAGCTCCACGGCCGGCTCGATACGGTCACCTGAATAACCGGCACCGGCACCAAGGCGAACCACCCGTGAGGAATCCACTGTATTCATCGCAGCTCAACCAGATCAAAGGGGAAAAATGCCCAACACAACGCACGCAATCGTCATCACGATCGACGCACCGAACAGGAGTGGAAACGTGAATTTCTGGTGATCGGCGAGATCGATGCCAGTCAGCCCGCACACAAGAAAAGTCGCGGGCGTCAAAGGGCTAACCGGGAACCCAGTGGTCATCTGACCCAGCAATGCTGCCTGGCCGATCTTCACCGCTGGCACTCCAAGCTGACCTGCAACCTCAGCAATTACAGGCAGCACGCCGAAATAGAAAGAGTCGGGATCGAACAGCAGGCTGAGCGGCATCGAAACCAGACCGAGCACGACGGGAATATGCGAGGCCATCGTCGCCGGCACGAACCCCACAGCGGTTTGCGCCATCGCCTTGAGCATGCCGCTGCCTTGCATTACACCTGTGAACACCCCAGCCGCGAGCAGAATCCCGGCCATCATCAACGCCGCGCGTGCATGAGCATCGATCCGTTGACGTTGCATATCGACGTTCGGATAGTTCACGAGCAACGCCACGCACAGTCCCACCATGAACACGAGCGCGGGGGGTACTTTCTCACCCATCACGACCATCGAACCCAACACGATGATGGTCAGCACGATGTTGAACCAGAAGTTGCGCGGTCTGCGCAGCGCCTGCTGTTCTTCGGTGAGTTCGCGCTGGGGCATGGGAACATTGCCGTCGGCAGCTGTCAGTCCGAGCCGCCGTTCTTCGCGTAGCCCAAGCCAGAACGCCATCCCGAAGACAAACACGAGGCCGATGATCTGCACCGGAATCAGCGGATTGAACAGCTCGGAGATCGGCAGATGCAGCGACGCGGACGCGCGGATCATCGGCCCGGTCCATGGTAGAAAATTGATGCCCGCCGCCATCGATGCCGCCGCGGCCAGCACACGCCGGTCCATGTTCAGGCGATCATAGAGCGGCAGCATCGCGGGAATCGTCACGAGAAAACACACCGCACCCGAACCGTCGAGGTGAATCAGCAGCGCCAGCAACGTCGTGCCCATGACGATGCGCGTCGGCCGCGTGCCGACCGTTCGCAGGATGCGATCGATGATCGGATCGAGCGTCCCCGCATCCGTGATCGTGCCGAAATAAAGAATCGCGAACACGAACATACCGACGACAGGCGCGAGGCTCTTCAACCCGTCGATCACAAACTTGCTGGTTTGCAGCCCGAAGCCGCCAATCAGCGATGCGGCGATCGGCACGATGATCAGCGCGACCAGCGGCGACATGCGTTTGGAAAGGATCGCCGCGAGCAGGACGACGATGGTGGCCAGACCCAGTAATGGCAACACGTGTTTGTCTCCGATCTTGTCTTTTAGTGTCGACAAGCGTAGGTTCCACGCATGAATAGAGCAATTGAAATGATTTGATTGCAGCAATCACACATCGTAATGGATCTGAATCTCCGCGAAATCCGTGCATTCATCGCCGTCGCTGAAGCTGGCAGCTTCACGCGAGCCGCCGTGCGCCTGCACTTGTCTCAGCCGGCGTTGACGGTGCAGATCCGTCGGCTCGAGGAAACGCTGGGCGCACGTCTCTTCGACCGCAACAGCCGGAACGTCGCGCTGACTCCGGTCGGCAGGGAACTGCTCCCCGTTTTACAGAAGTCGTTGCGGGAGATGGAGCATGTTCTTCTCGACGCACGCGCCTTGAGCGACGGCTCAACCGGTGCGGTCCGTATCGCGTGCTTGCCGTCGTTCGCCGCCAGCCTGCTGCCGGATCTCGTGCGCGATTTCAGACAACAGGTGCCGGGCGCGGCATTCGATATTCGCGACGTGGTCGCGAGCGTCGTCAATCGTCTGGTGCGCAGCGAGGAGGCCGATCTGGGTCTGACGGGTGGCGAGGTGGTCGACCCATCGCTCGAAGTGCTTCATGCGGGCGAGGATCGGTTGTGCATCGTTTGTCCGCTCCACCATCCGCTTGCGAAGAAGCGGCGCATCACGCTCGAGAGCCTCGCAGGCTATCCGCTGGTGCTAACCGCTGCGGGCACGAGTGTGCGCGCTGTCGTCGACGCCGCGTTCGAGCAGGCGGGTGTCGCGCCCGTGCTCACCTGCGAGCCCATGTACATGATGACTGCCGTCGCGATGGTACGTGCAGGTCTAGGGCTGACGATTCTGCCTGGTTCGGCCCGCGAGATTCTTGCGGAGAAGAGCGTCGTGGCGCGCGCCATCGACGATCCTCGTTTTGTTCGCCCCATCGCGCTCGTCAAGAAACGCGGCCGAACCTTGCCGCCGATAACGGAGGCGTTCGTGGCCGCGATCGCGTCGGCGGTAGAAGGGACGCGCAAAGGCAAAGGTAGGTAGCAGGAAGCGAGTTATCCACACACCCGTTTGGACAACACGGGGATAAAGCCCCTAACTTCCTGTGGGTTGAACTTTGATAAAACGCTGGCCCGTCACAGCGAGGCAAAAGTTGTCCCTGGCTTAGACGGCCTGTTCACGAACCACCCGTAGGGTTATGGAATCCGTAGCGCCTTGATCTGCCAGTGAAGATTGGCGTTATCCACAGAAAGCGACCGCCCTTGTTAACTATTACTACGTATATATATGTATACAGTGAAAGACATAGAACGCGCATACACCGCATTGCATCGCCTCCGCGCAAAAGCGCAGCAGACAGGCTCACTTTCAACGTCTTCGGCAACGTCAGGCCAAAGGCAAGCAGATCTCCGTCAGCAACTCAGAGGGCGCCGTGTCTTTAGGATTGTTCAGATACTCCTCGAAGACAGGCGCATCGGCCGCCTCATGTTCCGATTGCACGAGCCATTCGCCATATAGCCATTGATAGGCCGCGGCCATATCGGCATACGGTCCTTTGTGCTGCAACACCGCATACCGTCCGCCGCGCACGTGCGTCGATGAAACCGGCGCCGCTACCTCAACCGCATTCGGCAGCACCACGCCGGCCTTCGACCGCAACTCCGCTTCGGCCACGATCCCTGGATCGTCATAGTAAATCCCGATCATCCGCATCTCAGGCGAAAGCAGGTTTCGCGCAGCAAGCCATCCGATCAGTGCATCGAAAGCCTTACCGATCTGCATATACGAGCCGACATGATCGATCGTCAAAACCTGCATGGCGGGCACATCCCGAATCACCACTTCACGCATCACCATTTCGTCGTCTCCCGATTGCGCCGGCCGAAACCGGCTATGTGTGCCTTGCTTGCGGTATTGCGCCGGCGGCATGCCGAACACCGTCCGAAACGTCCGTGAAAACGACTGCAGACTGCTGTACCCGGAGCGCTCCGCAATCTCTGCAATCGGTAGCGAGCCATTCGCCAGATATCCCGCCGCGCGATGTAGCCGCAACCTGCGCACCGTCGATGCCACGGTTTCACCATGCATGGCCTGATAGATCCGATGCCAGTGGTAGGGCGACAGGCAGGCGATCTCCGCCAGCCTGTCGATATCGAGCGGCTCGTCGAGGTGATCGTAAATATGGTCGAGCACGCGGTTCAAACGCGCTTCGTAGCGTGCCCTGTGACTGAGGTCGTTCATGGTGGTAGCGAAGAGAGCAGGCGTTGAGTACGAACCAAAGTACCACGCCGCGATTTACCAAATCCTGCGGATTTTGCGGAGAGAGTTCAGGAAAAATTTGACTGCATTCAGTGCTGCGATGCAGCAAAAATCCCTCAGCCAACGTAAAATTCGCAACGTCTTTCCCGTTATCGATCTTTGCCGACCTCTGATAACGGCTCGATTAATGGCCTACTACCATTGCCTGAGGCCTGTCCGCTCAGGCAGAGCACATGCAGCACGTGCGGCGCGCCATTCGAAGCATGTGACGGATCAACCCGCTGCGCGAGCAGCGGCGACGGAGTCGTAGAGATGAGTTATAGGGAAGTCATCGGCAGTCGTACCTACCTGTTTGCCGACCTGAAAACGCTGATGGCAAAGGCGAGCCCGCTGCGTTCGGGCGACCAGCTTGCGGGCGTTGCCGCGGCCAGCGAGGAAGAGCGCGTCGCGGCCAAGATGGCGCTTGCCCAGGTGCCCTTGCGCACCTTCCTCAATGAGGCGCTGATTCCCTACGAAAGCGACGAAGTCACACGCCTCGTGATCGACGATCACTCGCCCGAAGCCTTCGCCGAAATCGCCCATCTGACGGTAGGCGATTTCCGTAACTGGCTGTTGAGCAGTGAGACGGATGCCGTCGGGCTGACTCGAATCGCCGCAGGACTGACGCCAGAGATGGTCGCCGCGGTGTCGAAGCTGATGCGCAACCAGGATCTGATTGCCGCGGCGCGCAAGCGTCCGGTGGTCACGCGGTTTCGCAATACGGTGGGCTTGCCGGGTCATATGTCGGTGCGTCTGCAACCGAATCATCCGACCGACGACGTCAAGGGCATCGCCGCTTCGATGCTCGATGGCCTGATGTACGGCTGCGGCGACGCGATGATCGGGATCAACCCGGCCACCGACAGTCTTGCTGCGATCACCACGTTGCTGCTGGTGATCGACGACTTCCGGCAGCGTTACCAGGTGCCGACGCAATCGTGTGTGCTGACTCACGTCACCAATACGATCGCCGCTATCGAGAAAGGCGCGCCAGTCGATCTGGTGTTCCAGTCGATTGCGGGCACAGAGAAAGCCAACGCCGGTTTCGGCATTTCGCTCGCACTGCTGCAGGAGGCCTACGAGGCGGCGCTTTCGCTGAATCGCGGCACGGTCGGCAACAACGTGATGTATTTCGAAACCGGGCAGGGCAGCGCGCTCTCGGCGAACGCACATCATGGCGTCGACCAGCAGACCTGCGAAGTGCGCGCCTATGCGGTGGCACGCAAGTTCAATCCGTTCCTCGTCAACACGGTGGTCGGCTTTATTGGTCCGGAGTATCTGTACGACGGCAAGCAGATCACGCGCGCCGGTCTCGAAGACCACTTCTGCGGCAAACTGCTCGGCGTGCCGATGGGTTGCGACATCTGCTATACGAATCACGCTGAAGCAGATCAGGACGATATGGACAACCTGCTGACGCTGCTTGGTGCCGCGGGCATCAACTTCATCATGGGCGTACCCGGCGCGGACGATGTAATGCTGAACTATCAGAGCACGTCATTCCACGACGCGTTATACGTGCGTGAAATCCTGGGCCTAAGACGCGCGCCTGAATTCGAAGAATGGCTGGAGTCGATGCAGATTACCGATACGCGCGGCATTCTGCTCAACGGAGCCACCCGGCAGCCCTTGCTCGAAAGCGCGCATGAATGGATGGGGATCGCATGAGCAAGGATTTCCTCGAAAAGAACCCATGGAACGCGTTGCGTCAGTTCACCAATGCGCGCATCGCCTTGGGCCGTGCGGGCAACAGCTTGCCGACCGCGCCGCTGCTCGCGTTCAATCTGTCGCATGCTCAAGCTCGGGACGCGGTGCATCAGCCGCTGGATGCGGAGTCGCTGCACGTGCAGTTACGCGCCAATGGTTTCACGACGCTCGACGTGCATAGCGCGGCGCCGGACCGGCAACACTATTTGCGCCGTCCGGACCTGGGCCGGCGTTTGTCGGACGAGAGTCGAGATGTGCTTAAGCAGGTTGCGGTGGAACCGCCCGAAGTGGTGTTCGTGATCGCCGATGGCTTGTCGGCCTTCGCCGCCGCGAAGCAGTCGATCCCGCTATTGCAGGCGGTATGTTCAAAGCTGGGTGACTGGAAGATCGGACCGGTTGTGATCGCGCGGCAGGCGAGGGTGGCGCTTGGCGACGAGATCGGCGAACTGCTCGGCACCAGGCTCGTCGTGATGCTGATTGGCGAGCGTCCAGGTTTGAGTTCGCCGGACAGCCTCGGCATCTATCTGACGTATGCGCCTAAAGTGGGCTGCAGCGACGCGCAGCGCAATTGCATTTCGAATGTACGTCCTGAGGGGTTGAGCTATGCGGGCGCGGCGCACAAGCTGCACTATCTGCTGACGCATGCGCGCCGACTGGGCCTGACTGGCGTAGGTCTAAAGGACGATAGCGACGCACTGCTTGAAGCGCCGTCGGCAACGGCCGATATCGCGTTGACATCCGAAAGCGAGTAGTACGGCGCGATGCAATTGCCTCACGCATCCGCCCGTTCAACCGGATGCGTTTCCAGCCACGCATTCTCATCGTCCTCGAAGAGCCGCGAGCGCGTCAGAAACCGCATCCCCGTGGGCCGCTCGAGCGAAAACATCCCACCATTGCCCGGCACGACGTCGATGATCAGCTGTGTGTGCTGCCAATACTCGAATTGCGATTCGCTCATATAGAACGGCACGCCCGCGATCGTGCCGAGTTTCACATCGGATGAGCCGACCATAAACTCTCCCGCCGGAAAACACATCGGCGCGCTGCCGTCGCAGCATCCTCCGGACTGGTGAAACAACACCGGCCCATGCTCAGCCTGCAGTTTCCCGATCAACTCCACCGCTGCCGGCGTCACGATCACGCGTTCCACTTCCTTGTCGGCCATAACTATTCCCCGCTGAAGAAAAGAAAGCGAGCCGCACGATGCGGCCCGCTCACAAGGAACGTCTTGCTCAGAAGAAGCCGAGCGGCTTGTCGCTGTAGCTGACGAGGAGATTCTTCGTTTGCTGATAGTGATCGAGCATCATCTTGTGATTTTCACGGCCGATGCCCGATTGCTTGTAGCCGCCGAACGCCGCATGCGCCGGATACGCGTGATAGCAGTTGGTCCACACGCGCCCCGCCTGAATCCCGCGTCCCATGCGGAAAGCGCGCGAACCGTCGCGGCTCCACACGCCGGCGCCGAGACCGTACAGAGTGTCGTTCGCAATCTCCAACGCTTCGTCTTCGTTCTTGAAGGTCGTCACCGACACCACCGGCCCGAAGATTTCTTCCTGGAAAATACGCATCTTGTTCTGGCCGCGGAATACCGTCGGCTTCACGTAGTAGCCTTTCTTCAGCTCACCGTCGAGTGCATTGCGCTCGCCGCCGATCAGGCATTCCGCGCCTTCCTGCTTGCCAAGATCGATGTACGAGAGGATCTTTTCGAGCTGCTCCTGCGAAGCTTGCGCGCCGATCATGGTCTTGCTGTCGAGCGGGTGCCCTTGCGTGATTGCGGCAACACGCTTGAGCGCACGTTCCATAAAGCGGTCGTAGATCTTTTCGTCGATCAGCACGCGCGACGGACAGGTACAGACTTCACCCTGGTTCAGCGCGAACATCGTGAAGCCTTCGAGCGCCTTGTCGAAGAAGCTGTCGTCGTGATCCATCACGTCGGCGAAGAAAATATTCGGACTCTTGCCGCCGAGCTCCAGCGTTACCGGGATGATGTTCTGACTCGCGTATTGCATGATCAGGCGGCCAGTGGTCGTCTCGCCGGTGAAGGCAATCTTGGCAATGCGCTTGTTCGACGCGAGCGGCTTGCCTGCCTCGAGACCGAAGCCGTTGACGACGTTGATGACGCCTGCCGGCAGCAGATCCTGAATCAGTTCGAGCAGCACAAGGATCGAAGCGGGCGTTTGCTCTGCCGGCTTCAGTACGACGCAATTGCCGGCTGCCAGCGCTGGAGCGAGCTTCCACACCGCCATCAGGATCGGGAAGTTCCACGGGATGATCTGCCCCACCACGCCGAGCGGTTCGTGGAAGTGGTAGGCCATGGTTTCGCTGTCGATCTCGGAGATCGAGCCTTCCTGGGCGCGCACGCAGCTTGCGAAGTAGCGGAAGTGATCGATGGCAAGCGGGATATCCGCGGCCATCGATTCGCGTAGCGGCTTGCCGTTATCGATCGTCTCTGCGACGGCGATACGCTGCAGGTTCGCTTCCATGCGATCGGCGATGCGGTTGAGGATGTTGGCGCGATCGGTCGTCGAGGTCTTGCCCCATGCCACTTTGGCGCGATGCGCGGCATCGAGCGCGAGTTCGATATCGGCTTCGCGCGAACGCGGAATCGACGTGAACGGTTCACCTGTAATGGGCGAGATATTGTCGAAGTACTCGCCGCCAACCGGCTTCACCCATTCACCGCCGATAAAGTTCTGATACTGCTTTTTGTACGGGAATTCGGTGGTCAGAAACTGCATTTCTGCGTGGTTCATCTGTGCGCTCCTCACATGTTCGAATGGTGGAATACCCGGCGCGGCGATCCGCTTGCCGCCCGTCGAATACGCCAGAAGCGTGCCAACGCATGTGACCGGAGACTCAGCATGGCCCGGTGGACACCATCGACGTACCTCGCCGTTGGAACTGTTCAATGTGTTCAGTGTGGCGCGTGCTGTTTAGGAGCAGAGGGTGTGCAGAGTGTTCAGGAATTGAACAATCCAAAGAGCGGGAAGGCTGCAATGGATAAGGTGAGCACGGGGCGTGAGGCCGCCGCGTACTGCGGCAGCGGTTGAGTGGTTGCGGCGAGTTCAAGCTTACTTGCGCAGGAGTCGCAAGCCGTTGCCCACCACCAGCAGACTGGCGCCTGCATCGGCGAACACGGCCATCCACATCGTGCCGTAGCCCATCAACGTGAGCGTCAGAACCACCGCCTTCAGGCCGAGCGCTAGGGCAATGTTCTGCACCAGTATCGAGTGCGTCGCCTGCGAGAGCCGGATGAAGAGCGGAATCTTGCGCAGGTCGTCGTCCATCAGGGCGACGTCTGCGGTTTCGATGGCGGTGTCGGTGCCCATCGCACCCATCGCGAAGCCGATGTCTGCGCGAGCGAGCGCCGGGGCATCGTTGATGCCGTCGCCCACCATGCCGACCGTCACGCCATTGGCCGACAACCCTTCTACGGCCTTGAGCTTGTCTTCCGGTAACTGGTCGCCGAGTGCGCGATCGATGCCGACGAGGCTCGCGATGGTTTCGGCCGTGTGCGGGTTGTCGCCGGTCAGCATGGCCGTTTGCACCCCCAGCTTGTGCAGGTCGGCAATCGCGGCGCGACTGCTCTCCTTCACCGTATCGGCTACGGCGAAGAGGGCCAGCACGCGTTCTTCGTCCATCAGCATGACGACGGTTTTGCCCCGGCGTTCGAGCGTATCGAGCCGTGCTTCGAGCGCCGTCGAGCAGCGGCCGAGTTCGTGGACGAGGCGGTGGTTGCCGAGCAGATACGGCGTGCCGTCGATCATGCCGCGCACGCCGCGTCCGGGAATCGCCTCGAACCCGCTAACCTTCAACCACTCGATACCGTCGGTTTTGGCCGCGCCCGCAATCGCCTGCGACACCGGATGATCGGAGCGACCAGCGAGACTCGCGGCAAGGCTGCGGCAGCGGGTGAGTGCGACATCCTCCACACGCATTTCGAAGTCCGTCTGCATCGGTTTGCCGCGGGTGATCGTGCCGGTCTTGTCGAGAGCGAGCCACTTCAGCTTGCGGCCCTGCTCGAGGTACGCGCCACCCTTGATCAGGATGCCCCGGCGGGCGGCGGCCGCGAGACCGCTCACGATCGTCACGGGGGTGGAGATCACCAGCGCGCACGGGCAGGCGATCACCAGCATCACCAGCGCCTTGTAGACCCATTCGTGCCACAGGCCGCCGAACAGCATCGGCGGGAGGATCGCCACAGCCAGCGCGACGGCGAACACGATCGGCGTGTAGACGCGGGCGAACTGGTCGACGAAGCGCTGCGTCGGCGCTTTGGAGCCTTGCGCTTCTTCGACCGCGTGGATGATGCGAGCAAGCGTGGTGTTGCTGGCGGCGGCCGTCACGCGGTAGTCGAAGGAACCGCTCTGGTTGATCGTGCCGGCGAATACGGCGTCGCCTTCGGCTTTGTCGACCGGCAGGCTTTCGCCGGTGATCGGCGCCTGGTTCACGCTCGAGCGGCCTGCGACGATCTCGCCATCAAGTCCGATTCGCTCGCCCGGCTTTACTCGCACGATGTCGCCCAGTGTGACCGATTTGATATCGACAGCGCGCCAACTGCCGTCGGGCTGCTGGACGGAGGCTTCTTCGGGCGTCAGTTGCATGAGGCCCTTGATCGCGTTGCGGGCGCGGTCGAGCGATTTGGCTTCGATCAGTTCGGCGATCGTGAACAGCACCATTACGGTGGCAGCTTCTGGCCATTGCTGCAGGACCAGCGCGCCGGTGACCGCGATGCTCATCAGTGCGTTGATGTTGAGGTTGCCATTGCGGATGGCGAGCCAGCCTTTCTTGTAGGTGGTGAGGCCGCAAGACAGTACAGCGACGATGGCCAGCACCGCCGCGAGCCACGCGGGTGCGCCGAGCCAGCTAACCGCTTCCGAGCCCACAGCGGCCGCGCCGGCGAGTGCCAGCGGCCACCACGGCTTGTGCGGCTCGGCGGGTGGGTTCGTGAGCGGGGCGGTTGCGTCGGCCAGTTGAGGTTCGAAATCGAGCGAGCGCAGGCTCGCCAGAATCGAGCCGAGCGCCTCGGGGGCATGCACGACCGTAAGCACGCGCTGCATCAGGTTGAAGTCGAGGCTGCGCACGTAGGGCATCCGGCCGAGCTTCTTGCGGATCAACGCCTCTTCGGTCGGGCAATCCATCTGCATGATGCGGATCGAGGTGCGCACGTTAGCACCGATGGTTTCGGGTCCAGAAAGCTTGGCCAGCGCGACGGGCGCGGCAGAGCAGCAGGCGTCGGCGTGGTTGTGGACGTGCTCATGTGGCGAAACCCGCTCCGGATGGGCGTGAGCGCACGACTCCCCGTGCTCATGACGGTGCGTTTCTGCGTGGCTGGCGTGAGGCATGGTGGCTTCCTGGCTGGATTTGTGGTCTAGTAAACACCTTGAAGCCACTACAAGGTCAAGGACGCAATCCGGAGGCTCCATGAAAATCGGCGAACTCGCGAAGATTGCCCACTGCACCACCGAAACCATCCGCTTCTACGAGAAAGAGGGCCTGTTGCCCGAAGCGGACCGCACCGAAGCGAATTACCGCAGCTACGCGGCGCGCCACGTCGAACGCCTGCGTTTCATCCGCAACTGCCGCGCGCTCGACATGACGCACGACGAAATCCGCGCTCTACTGCGCCTGACCGACACCCCAGCCGACGGCTGCGGCGCGATCAACACGCTGATCGACGAGCACATTGCGCATGTCGATACGCGGATCGACGAGCTCAAGCAACTCAAGGCGCAATTGACGTCGTTGCGCGAACAATGCCAGATCGAACAGGCCGTCGAGGATTGCGGCATCGTCCACGGACTCACCGACATGGAAGTGAGCGCCCCCCGTTCGCGGCATACACATCTGGGTTGAGCGGGCGCTGACCCGGTCGGACCCATTGCCCGGCAGCACGCGCGCGACGCCTGCTGCCGGGCCGCACCATTAAACGAATCGAAGTTGGAGAATCAACGTGTTCAAGTGTAGAAACCAGTCCTGCGAAGCGCGATGGGAGCAGGCAGACGTCGTCATCAAGAACGAGGGCCAGGGGCTCCTGTTCCGCTGCCCGATGTGCGGCGCACGCAATTACGTCGAGCGCTTCGACGCGGACGATGGCTCGGTGGTCTACGAGCAGATCGATGGCCGTCCCCTCCAGTAAGCCCAGCCGAGCCCTCGACACATGAACAGTCCCACGACCACCGCCGCGCCTGCGGGCGCACCCTTCAGCCTGCTACCGCTGGCGCCGGCGATGCTCGCCAATCTCACGCAGCTCGGCTACGTCGAGATGACGCCGATCCAGGCCGCGAGCCTGCCGATCGCGCTGGCCGGCAACGATCTGATCGCCCAGGCGAAAACCGGTAGCGGCAAAACCGCGGCGTTTTCGCTCGCACTGCTGGCGCGCCTCGACGCGCGCAACTTCGACGTGCAGGCCATGGTGCTGTGCCCGACGCGCGAATTGGCCGATCAGGTCACGCAGGAAATCCGCCGCCTCGCGCGCGCCGAACAGAACATCAAGGTGCTGACGCTGTGCGGCGGCACGCCAATGCGTCCGCAAACCGCGAGCCTGGAGCAAGGCGCGCATATCGTCGTCGGCACGCCGGGGCGCATCATGGATCACCTCGAGCGCGGCAGTCTCGCCCTCGGCGCGCTGAACACGCTGGTACTCGATGAAGCCGACCGCATGCTCGACATGGGTTTCTTCGACGACATCGCGACCGTCGTGCGTCAGTGTCCGAAGGAGCGCCAGACGCTGTTGTTCTCCGCGACGTACCCTGATGGCATCGTCAAGCTGAGCCAGCAGTTCCTGCGCAATCCCAAGGAAGTAAAGTTGGAGGAGCGGCATGACAACAGCAAGATTCGTCAACGCTTCTACGAAGTGACGGAAGACGGCCGGCTGCACGCAGTCGGGTTGCTGCTGAATCACTACCGCCCGGTGAGCTCGCTGGCATTCTGCAATACCAAACAGCAATGTCGCGATCTGCTCGACGTGCTGCGTGCGCAGGGCTTTCATGCGCTCGCACTGCACGGCGAACTCGATCAGCGCGAGCGCGATCAGGTGCTGATCCAGTTTGCGAATCGTAGCTGCTCGGTGCTGGTAGCGACTGACGTTGCCGCCCGTGGGCTGGACATCGAGCAGCTCGAAGCGGTGATCAACGTCGATGTGACGCCGGATCCCGAGGTGCACGTGCATCGTATCGGCCGTACAGGTCGTGCCGATCAGGAGGGCTGGGCACTGAGTCTCGCGAGCATGAACGAGATGGGCCGCGTCGGCAGTCTCGAGCAGGCGCAGGGACGTGAGGTGGAGTGGCATCCCCTATCGGAGCTGACATCGACCAGCAACGAGCGCCTGTTGCCGCCGATGGAAACGCTGCAGATTCTCGGCGGCCGCAAGGAAAAGATCCGTCCGGGCGACGTGCTCGGCGCGCTGACCGGCGAAGCGGGTTTCGCCGGCTCGCAGATCGGCAAGATCAATGTGACGGAGTTCTCGACCTACGTTGCGGTTGAGCGCAGCATCGCACGCGATGCGTTGCGCAAGCTTAGCGCCGGCAAGGTGAAGGGCAAGAAGGTCAAAGTCCGCATGATGGACGAGTAAGCGTCACGAACGGCGGCGCTTACTCCCGGCGACCGCTATCGTCGCGCGCTGCCTTGCTCCTCCAGCGCAGCCAGAAGTGCGTTGGTCTGTTCCAGCAGCGCCGTGTGATAGGCCGACGGCATTTCGACGTCGTCGGTGATCGACATCGTGTCGTTGACGCCGTGGCGGAATATCCGTGTGATCTCATCGCATTGCGCCGCGGTCAGTTGCGGCAACGTCGCGTCAAAGAACCTGCACAGCACCATTGCGCGGGCGCCGATGCGGGAAACCGCGTTGCTGTTCGACACGGCGAAACTTGCGTAGGCGCTCAGAAGTTCACCAGTGACGTTCGTGGTGGTTGTGCTCATCAGAACGCCTCCCATGTTGGATCTGACTTGTGCGTCAGCGCAAGCGGTTCAGCGGCTGGCGAGGGCGCGGGCGCTTGCCCGATTGCTTTTAACCTCGCGGGCGCCTTCGATATCTTCCGCACGGGAACGAGTGGCCGGTTCTCCGCAACCGGCATGCGCGACACGGAGGACTCACGGTCGTCGAGCCTGAACGCCGACACCGCCCCCTGCAGATTGTTCGCCTGCTCTTCGAGGGAATGCGCCGCCGCAGCGGCCTCTTCGACGAGCGCCGCGTTCTGTTGCGTGACTTCGTCCATCTGGCCGACTGCCTGGTTCACCTGCTCAATGCCGCGACTTTGCTCTTCAGACGCCGCAGCGATCTCGCCGACGAGATCCGAGACCTGCTGGATGGCCTGCTTGACCTGGCGCACCGTTGCACTGACTTCCGTGGCCTGTCTGGCGCCGTCCTGAATCGTTGCCACGGACGAGCTGATCAATTCCTTGATTTCTTTCGCGGCGGCGGCCGAGCGCTGAGCCAGACTGCGGACCTCGCTGGCCACGACGGCAAAGCCGCGGCCCTGCTCGCCCGCGCGTGCGGCTTCGACCGCTGCATTCAGCGCAAGAATATTGGTCTGGAAAGCAATGCTTTCGATGACGCCGGTAATGTCGGAGATCTTGCTTGAGCTACTGCTGATCTGATCGATCGTGCCGACCATGGCCTGAACGGAATTGTTGCCTGTGTCCGCTATATCGGTCGCGTGCATGGCGAGGGTGTTCGCCTGGCGCGCATTGTCGGCGTTCTGCTTTACCGTCTCCGTCAACTGCACCATGCTGGCGGCGGTTTCTTCAAGCGATGCCGCCTGTTGTTCGGTGCGCGCGGAGAGGTCGGTATTGCCGCTTGCGATTTCGCGTGACGCGACAGCAACCGAGGCAGTAGACGATTTAATCCCGCGAACCGTATCGCTGAGATTCCCGTCCATTTTCCTCAATGCTTCGAGCAACTGACCAAACTCGCCTCGTGAATCGACGGTGACGCGATTTTCCAGTTCACCGTTTGCGATATGGTTCGCTACGTCAATCGCCCTGTTGAGCGGATTCAGAATCGTGCGCAGCAGGTAGGTGGATATTCCCACGGCAACAACAATGCCGGCCACGAGCAGACCGATCGCGATCCAACGCGTAGTCGCGAAGGTGGCGTCGCTGTCGTCGACAAATTGTTTGGCCTGAGCCAGATTGAGTGCGGCGTCCTCGTCCAGAGCATTGTTCATGGACGTTGACACCGCAAGAACGTCTTCGATTGCAGTACCAGCCGCATCGAAATTCCCTGCGCTAGCTGCAGCTACGGCCTGGTTCGTTGACGCCGTGAAGCGCGGCAGCATGTTCTTGATGCGCTCCGCGATCTCATGTTCCTTGTCGCTGGATATCCCGCTTGAATAGTAGTGATTCCACGATTTATTGAGCTGTTCAAAATACGTGGCGATTGCCGCGGCGTACTCCGCTGTCCTGGCCGGATCGTGGAATACCTGAATGCGCCTTAGCATAAGGCGCACATTGAGTTGGGCTATGCGAACTTCCGATAGATCGGAGATCGGAACGGTGTTGCCAACGTATCCGTTGGCGACGTTCGAATTGACTCTGGAAAGCCCGAGTATCCCAAAGAGGCCGATAGCAGCCATGAGTACAACGCACGCGCCGAACGCGAAAATGATCTTGATTCTGATTGTTTGCACCAGCTTGTCCGTGTCGCGTTCATCGAAAAATTGACGCCATTTTTTGTCACCGCGAGGTTTTAGATCGCGGTCTGTTACCGATAGTAGCGGTACGGAAACGGCGTGATGCGTTTGGACATGCGTGGTAAGACTTTGGTAGGGGCGCGCTTAATCTCTGGTAGGGATATGCTCGTTGGGTAAGCGCAATGAGGCTTGTGGGTTTTCCGCTCCCCTTAGTCCGACCCACCACCGTCCGTCGAATCGGACTGGATCAGCGCACGGACCGTTAGATAAACCACGGGCAGATCGTCATCGTCGCGTCTCCAGTCGACCGGCTCGTCAAGATCCGAGCCGGCCAGACGGCTGTCGCCGAAACGGACGAACATGTCCCGGACGTGCTCTTTATTTCTCGCCCGGAAGCCGGGATTCTCGAACACCAGTTCGTCGATCGTCTGCAGGGTGCGCCAGGTCGGCAATCCACTGCCGATCGGATAAGCGCGACGACCGCTATTCAGATGACGCCTGGCGACTGTGACAATGACCTGCTGAAGGTCGAGCGATGCGCTGCGGAGCGCGCGTTCGAGGGCAATGGGATCGATGTTTCGGACATCTTCGTCGAAGGCCGTGGCATGGGTCATGGTCTTATTTTCCTTGTAGCGTGGGGCGATGCATTTGCTTCAAAGGTGTTTCGATTGGGGCGGGCAGCGCTGTGCGAGCAACTGGCGAATCTGGGCGAGATGGGTGTCGCCGACCGTGCAGTCTTCGATAGGGCGAAAGCGTTGGCGTGGCATAGGCGGGCGCACGCCGAGATAGCGGCATACCGCGGAGAGGTACGGCTTTCCGTTGCCTCCGAGATGTCGTGCGGCAGCAGCCACCCGAGCGTCGCCGGCATGCTTGCACAGCCAGGCGAGTGTTTCGCGGTCGTCGTCGTTCAGGATGCGGATAAGCTGGTTCATTGCTGTACCCCTGTATGAACATACATACTGTGAATTTATACAGTATTTTGGGAAGATGCAAGGGGAATTGGAGGGCGAGTTAGTTCGATCGGAACGCCGCCAGGCCGCGAAGCGCATCGTTGAATCGTCGCCGGACCCGCACCCGCTGGCGGACTCAATAGCCCGGGAGGAGCATTTTCTCGCCTTGCTGCGCGAGCTTGAATACGAGCAGCGTCGCGAACTGGGCGAGCCGCAGCCGGATTTCACGGCCGCATGAACTGGGCCGGGCGATCGCATTGAGGCGCGACAATTGTTGACCAATTTTCAGACGTTTCCGTACTGGGACGAACCATCTCGCGGGTTATAACGCGAGATGGCTCGTAACGGGCCCACATCGCGGCCCGCGTCGGCTTTGCAGTCCTTGCCCTTCGGGCCGTGTCTCCCACGAAACCCAGCAAGGAGGCGCGCCTATTCATGGCGACACATCACGGTAATCCGCATCACCCCGGCGCTCCGGCAGCGCCCGCAAGTCCGCCGCCGCCGCCGCAATGGCAACCCTTGAACTGGAGCTTTCCCTTTGCTCCGATCAGCGGCAATGAAGCCGATCCGCAAACCTGGCTCAGTGCCTTGGCGAGTTCGGACGGCGGGTTCTATCCGCTTGGCTCGAACGGCATGTATCACGGTGGTATCCACTTCGGCGCTGGCACAGGCGGCAAGCTCAAGCAGGGCGATGGCGTCAGGGCCATTGCCGATGGCGAGGTGGTAGCGTACCGCCTGGATTCTGCCTATCCCGAACTGACTTATCCACCGTTCCCGCCGCGCTACGCGCTGTACTCGACGGGCTTCGTGCTGATCCGCCACAGGCTCGTGCTGCCGCCTGAACCAGACAGGCAGGGCGCATCATCGACGGCAGCAACCCCGGCTTCGGGTGCGTCAGCAACGACTGCCAGTGGCCCGCAGGCTTACCAGCCACCCGCCGATGAAGTGCTGGAGTTCTACAGCCTGTACATGCACCAGCTTGACTGGAAAGGGTATCAGGACGCGCAGACGGAAGGCGGCAACGCGCCCGCGCCGTCAATCCATCCGCTGCCTTTCTGGGAGGGTGACAGGCATTTCCGGGTTGGCGCGAAAGCGAATGACCACCAGGCCCAGCCCCGGCAACTCAATGCGCCACTGAATATTGGCACGCCTTCGGACGCGTTGAACACCACCACGTTGGCCGGCGGCGCGCTGCTCGGCGGTGCGCTATCAGGTCCGGCCCCGGACAGCCTGGGTGCGCTTTCAACGTATCCCGACCAGCTGCGCTATACCGTACCGCCAGCCGGTCCGGCGGACGCTCCCCAGGATGCCGGTACGTCCCGGACCGGCGTCCGCATCTGCGACCGTACAAACGGGACCGCAATCGGCCTGCTGCCGCGCGGTGGTGAACTGACCATTGTGGGCAACGCCGCGAATGGCTGGGCGCAGATTGCGAAGATCATCAAGGGTACGCCCGTGGCTGCTATCGCTGGCGGGACTCCCGATCCGCGTGCCGTGACGGGCTGGATAAATCTTGATGAACTGGACGCGGTAATTGATCCGAAGCCGCTCGATACGGTGGTCGTGCTCGACAAGCCGTTTCCGGTGCAGGCGGGCGACGTGGTGGGCTACCTGGGCGAGTACCAGAATTCCACTGAGGCGAGTCTGTTGCCGCCGAAGCGCGAGTTCCCGCTCTTACACCTCGAAGTGTTCACTGGGGCGCAGATCAATGACTTCATCAATAAGAGCAAGGAACGGGCGAAGAAGCTGCCGGATAAACCGCTGCTGCTGATCCGGCAGGGCGTGAAGCTTGTCAAACCTGCCGACCCGCAGAGTAATACCGGGCTGGTGGGGCTGACGCTGGCTTTCGCGACGGGCAAGCAGGGCGATCCGGGCAAGGGACTCTGGGCAAAGGTTCAACCAACGAAGCTTGCGGCGCAGCCGTCAACACACGGCCACGGCCACAACCATCCCGCCAGCGGTACGCCCGTAGGCGATCCGCTCTGGGTTGATCGCACCAAGCATGCGGGCAAGGTTGCCGCTGGACCGGTGCCGACCTGGGCAACATTCCCGTTGCAGCTTGCCAATGCCGACGCTCCGGATGTCGGATACCAGCAGGTATTTTCGCGCGCCCAGCTTGACCAGGGGCGCGAGATCGACCGGGCGATCGACGATCAGGGCACGCAATGGTGGAAAATTGCGGCGGGCGACGAGGACGGCAGGACGATGACGGGATGGGTGTGCGAGAAGAGCCACCCCAGTACGCTCTGGGAAAGTCCGTGGGCGTGGCTGGGATTCAATACGGTGGATACGACCAGCGTCCCGTTACTCGACATGTACCGGCGTTGCCGGTTCGAAACGAAACGCCTGATCGAGGGCGACAACGAGAAGGAATTCAGTACCGTGGCCGCGGCGGTGAACGCGGGGCAGTTTATCTCCAAGCTGGAGAAGGCCGCGAAGCGCCAGGGCAGCGGTAAGGGGAACGTGGTTCCGGCTGACCTGAGGAAGGCGCTGACCGTGCCCTGGCTGGCGGAGGCGGTCTCGCACCTGATCTTTCGCTACGAAAGCGAATGGGGCGGCGACATGGGCAAGTGGGAAAAATTCCTGCCGCTTATGAGGACGCTTGGCGGCTCCATCTGGAAGACCGAGATGGAGCGCATCAAGAAGCTGCAATGGTGGGACAAGGTGAAGGCCGTCGAGGGCTTCCCGGTTGACGCTGACGTGTGGCACATCCATCCTATCGGGCTGGTGGGCAATTTTTCCACCTCCTCAGCATCACTAAGCCTTGCGGAAGCACGCGTGAGAGCTTTGCTGAGAGTTATTCGCGTTGGTGAGGGAACGTCATCGGACAGGGGTTACGTGACGCTATATGGAGGCGGAATATTTCAGGGTTTCGCAGATCATCCGAGAAAGAAAATCACCGCTGGTAACTACACCTCCACAGCAGCCGGAGCGTATCAAATACTGGAAAAGACATGGGATGGGCTCGTGAGCAAGAAACAATATTCTGATTTTAGCCCAGCGATCCAGGACGGGGCCGCCGTTCAATTACTAGTTACACGGCATGCACTAAACCCTATCATGAGCGGCGATCTTTCGACTGCCATTCACGGATCGGGAGGGAAGGCTGAAGGGACAAATAAGGAATGGGCTAGTCAGCCGGATTCACCCTATGGGCAGCCGGTAATGACAATGGATAGAGCCAATAAATTGTTCGCGGAGTATCTTGAAGATGAACTCCGTGGACATACTACTTTGACTGTTCCTCAGGGAGAGCTGTTGAAATGGCAAAAAGAGTGAGATTTTTCCCGGTTCTACCTTTCTTGATGCTTGCCTTTGCGGGCACTTGTCACGCAGACGATGGCGTGGCTTTATACTCAAAATCAACCGATGTTGCTAGCAGGCTCAGCGGGAGATGGTCGCCGGATTGTGACAATTTGGAGGGCATAAAGATAGATGACCAGCTTAAGGCGGAATTTACTATCAATTCAAATCAAATTGTCATCAATTCAATGTTGAAAGAGGGTGTTAAAAAAGATGGGGTCATTGACGTCTATTTTGAATCGCCGCTGGACCTGGGGCGAGGTGGCATGAATCTCGATTGGGGTCATTTTTCGACGGTCACTCGAATCGCCGCTATAAAAATCAAGGGCGAAAATGATATTAGTTTAAATTGGGTTGGCTTTTTTAGCAATGAAGCAAAAAAACATCAATGGGTGAATCAGCCTGATTTTTATAACGATAATGGAAAGATTGATTTTCATAGGTGTGAAAATTAACAAGTCTTGATCGAATTGGCTTGGCGGTTGTCACGCTGCCAAGCCTTTCATCGTTAGGCGCGCTGTTGCACCTTTCCGCAATCGTTCTATCTTTCATCCTTACGTCGAGGCCTGCCCGCTGCCCTCGGCAACGCCAAGCGCGGCGTGGTGGCCGTGGCAATGTGGGAGGCAAAGATACCGCGCCCCGCGATTCGCTCGTACCTGGGAGGGGCCAGGAATCATGACCACGCCTTGGTGATTGACGCTGCCGGAACGCGCGACGGAGTTGCGTCAATGCCAGACCGCGCTGGCAACCGTGCTATCGCGAAAAGACACGGTTGAGCGTGTGTACTTGGCGGTGTCGCCGACTATGCCACCTTGCTGGACGTCGTGTGGAGGATAAAGCCGTTCATCGATCAAGTGATTCAGCGAGGCGATGCAAATTCGACCCGCGGCCTCGATCCGGACTACCGCCAATGGTTGGTAAAGACGCTTGCGAAAATATTCGAACATCTGGCCGAGGAAAGGGCGACGGTAACAACTGACCCGGTGACCAATGAGATATCGGGGCGCTTCTTCGCCTTTGTTCGGCTCGCAATTCCACGCGCTCTTTTTGCCGACGTGACACTTTATGACCAGATCAAAAGGCATCTGAGGGCCGCCGCTCTAGTTAGGGTGTAATACAACTACCACTGCCGATCATGCCACTCCTTAGATTTCCTAAGTACCAAATCGGATGCTTCTCTTATACCGCGCGTTTGCTGCGGTTGAATTAATCTGAGCGGGGTATTCATGGCGAGCACTTTGGAAGGCACTTGGCTGCGACCAGCGCAAGCGGCGGTCAAGTTGGGCATCGGAGCTTCTACGCTTTGGCACAAAGCGAAGATTGACCCTGGCTTTCCAAAGCCCGTTGAGGTTAGTGCGCGTGTGACGATCTTTCTCGAACGCGACCTCGACGCGTATCTCGAGTGGATGGCCTCGCCTATGGTCGAAAGCTTGAATCGCTGCTCTTGCAATATCTTCCCGGCCCAGCACTGTTCAGTGAGATAGTAAAGGCGCATGTTCTGAGGTGGTGTCTAATTGGGCCCAGGATCGAAACTACTTTCGGATCAGCGCGATGTCGTAGATCCTTGCGTCGACGATGCATATCCCATCGCCGCTGCCGCCACTACTGGCGAGGTTGCAGCGTCGACTGTGTCTGTCTTCTACGCCTTGAAGGCCTTGGCCGTTAGTGGCCATCTGCGGAGGCGATGCCTACTTTCCCTATGCGTCGGAGAGCGCGATCATCAGGAGACGGTCGCGGTGATACCGCTTGCACAAGCTGCCTTAGGCGGCTAGCCATTTTGAATATCGGTGCTATCACGGAGAGTTCCCCGAGACGCTTTTGGGCGCGCGAGATCATCGTCGATAAAGCGCCTGAGAGTCGAAAAGGTCTTTTTGAACTCATCTTCTTTCGAACCGCACGGACCGTTGTTCTGCTCGTGAGCAACCGTTGTGTGTATCCCTTTCATAGGGTAATCGGCGGTTCGATTGGACACAAACCACATCCCGGCAAACGGGCCGCTTTGATATTGGTCGACGGTAGCGTCGAGCTGATATCCATGGTGGGATTCGATTTTCTTCGTCGCCATAGCGCTCCCGGGTGTAGGCGATTGAGGCAATCCTAGCATGCAATACCACGCTGACCGTGATCTCGCCCGCGAGCGCGACCCGCAATAATTCGTCCAAGATGCTTTCGCCTAGCCTATTATTTACCGCAATGGTGGCGGCAGAGGGGCGCTACAAGACAAAAACGAGAAAGGGGCTATCCATGACAAAGAATAGTGCGGCACTTTGCGTGGTCGCTATCGCGCTACAGGCATGTACGTACGATCTGACATTGCTACCACGCGGTCCTGGCCAGTTTGCGCATGGCTTGGCGCACCGAAGCGACAAGTCGGTAACGATCGAATTGGCCGGCCGCACATATGATGGCCATTTTGTTTACGTTTCTGGAGGAGCATTTACGCTAGCAAGCGCCGCAGGCAGCGGCGGCACGTTTGCTACCGGAACCGGAGTTGCCATGAGCGCGTCTGGAAACGGAAATATCTTGGCGAGTTCCCCTGATGGTCATAACCTCCGTTGCGTTTTCAACTACAGCCAGTGGAGCAAGGGCGGAACTGGAGTGTGCCAAACAGATGACGGCACCCTGTATGACCTGCAGATAACACAACGATAACTGCGACGTCAAAGGACAATCCGTGAACCATCTTACCGCTGGAGCGATGAAGGCGGTCGCATCGATCGCCTTCATCGCGTTCGCCCTTTCTTCTTCGTTAGTTTATGCTCGCTCGCCTGCATCTGACGCCTGGGCGCAGCCCGACGAATCCGATCTGACCTCACATGGGCACTACGTTAACAAGTCTGGGCAGGAGGTGCACTCGCCGGCGAAAGCGAAGAACGGCGGAGTGCCTACCGGCGCATCGGCCAAGTGCATCGACGGCATGTACAGTTTCAGCCGACATCATTCCGGCACATGCTCGCGGCACGGAGGGGTGGCGGAATGGGAGTGACACGCATACGGAGGCGTCACGACAGGTCGGCCGTATCTGACACACTTACTGCTGCTGCGGCTCTTATTCGTCGGGCACCCGACCACTAGAGGCATCGCACGCCAGAGGCTTATTCAGCAACGCCCAGTACAGTTTGAACGCGCCCGCCGTCGTCAGCGTTTGTCATCTGGCAAACGAACTTCACGTTTGGATCGAGAAGCGATATTACGTGCTCGGTTAATAGAATCTTCAATTTCAACATAATCGTGGTTACATCAGAAAGGTCCATCTGCGGTTCGCTTCCGAGCTTCATCAGTTTTTTGAGGTTACCGCGGTGGAGAGCATCGCCACATCGCGCGTACACCTTTAGTAACTGCGACTTGTTGAAAAATGAATCGGTGACGGGCGTCATGTGATGATGCTTGTGGCCGTTCGGAAGCGGATGCGAGGTCCGTTTGATCGGCATCGGATAGAACTGCGGATGGAGTCGTTCGAGATCGTGCAGGATGTCTTTCGCTGAGTACGAACTCGTTAACCTCGCAGAGTTGGCAGCGGGAATATCGCCATGCACGGCCAGACAAGCCAACGCAATCAGCTCGATAATCATGCGTATCTGCAAATAGCAATATTCGCGTGCCAGAGTGGGTGGCAGGCCTGTTTCACCGTTTATCGTCTTCTGAACGGACAGCGTCCGCACTTTGATCTCTTCCATGAGATCAGCGTAGAGCCGAAGTATTTCCTGCTGCGGTTTTCCGTGCATAGAGCATTCCTTCTCCGTTCGGTGTAGTCGAGTAGCGTTGCTACGACGCCATGTCCTGAGCCATCTTTAGCATGCTGAGTTCCGCGGACTCTTCTGCATCTCGGCCGTCCAACTGCCAGTCGACTCAAACAGATGTGCATTCGAGCGCCACGAACCGGTTGAAGGATGGGCAATCAACTGTCCGAGGAGCAAGGTAGCGCCGCGACTCGGCGGGATTTTCAATGCTGCAGTTAAATGCTCGGCGCATACGTCAAGCATGCCTCGGAGGGTCGGCAATCGTTAGTCTAACCGCCAGCCGTCAGTGAACATTTTCACGATCTCTTTGGCGTCCCTGAAGTACGGCTATACCAGAAAAAATTGCGGCGCGAGATCAACCGAGATCCGCGCCGGCTTCGCGCGCTCAAACCATTCGCATTCGGCGCTATTCGACGCGAGTCACATCCGTGTGGCCTCCACCAAGTGGTCATTTCGTAGCCACTCGCCGGTGCTGGTGTGGCCGATGCGCTGCGACGGCAACTCCGCGAAGTTGAGCAAGCGCTAATGGCGCTCGACTGCGTAATTGCAGTGCGACGGGAATACGCGGCGCTACGAGATCGGGCTGGCTGGTGTGAGCTCGAACTAGAGCGGAGGCCGCGCTCGAGCGCAGTCGTCATCTTGAATCTAGGGCGCCTCCTCGGTGCTGGATCTGTATGTCGAGCGCCTGTACCAATTGATTGTCTGACGTAGCGCTATCGCTGGCTCGGCCGACTCTTGCGCAGGCTGCGGCAAACAGTTCGGCAGATCGGCGTATCTGGTTATCACTAACTCGCACGCGCAGTTTCAGTATATTGGCGAGCGCCTCCCGGCTGCCTTGGTCTGCTTTTTCGGAAAGCCGTGTCTTTTGCCAGGAGCTCGTCGACGCTCGCCCTTGGAATATTTGGCGACAAATCATCCATAACGAATTTCCTTGACTTGCTGCCATCTTTTGCTTGCCGCAGCGGTGCGCTGGTGTATAGTTTCGTGTATAGTTTCGCGGTTTACTCCAAATCACACAAATAGGCAAGTCGAGATGAGTGATCGCAGCGGAATCCTTCCTAACTCGCCATTAGTCTATGCCATTGCCTCTGTTCGCTTCGCGCAACTGGCGCTATTGCCGAACAAGATGCCGGAGATCCATGAGAAATTGCGCGCCGTTGCTCCAGTGCTACAGCATGTCCAGCAGCAGATGCGGGTGATGTTGCCGGGAGTCGTCAATCCACCGGAGACCGCGACGCAAGCGTGGCTAATGATGTCGAGCGATCGCTCGTTTGGAGCGCAACTTGGCACGGAGCAAATACTTTTCTTTACGTTGAAATATCAGCGCTTCGCCGGTTTTCATGCATTTGTCAGCGAGTGCCTTCAGGTGCTGTTCGACGAGATGAAGTTTTTGGACGTGACGGCGTTGGGTGTGCGATACGTCGATCATATCAAGGCGAGCCACGACGACCGGTTGGCGGACTATATATCAACGGCGTTTCTGACACCGACAGTTCCATCCTTTGATTCTGCGGGAGGTTTGTCGCAGTTCGCCTATGGCATTGAAGGCGGCCAGTTGCGTGTCCGCAGCATACATACGACCGAGGCATTCTCCATTCCAATCGATTTGATTGGACTGGTTGGGACGATCAGGGGCGCCACCCAGCCATTGACGCTTACGCCGCTTCAGCCAAACGAGATGCTGCTTGATATCGATGCGTTTACAAATTATCCGCAACCGCGACGCATAGAGCTAAGGGAAATTCAGGCGGGGCTCGATAACCTGCATAAGAGAGCAAACGCATTCTTCCGGCATGAAGCGGTTTGCACTGATCACGCATTCGCAGTATGGAAAGGAGGCGAAAATGTACGCTGATATTCCGCCACCGTTGGACGTCGCGGCAATCGTCGCACCACAAGGCAGTTCGATGCCCCTCAATGAACCTAACTGGCAAGAGCTTCTTGGTGCTCGTCAGGCCGCTGGTTTTATTGAATCAATTGGATGGCTGGAAAGCGGATCGTCGCCCGTTACGGCGCCGGTCGGCACTTCGCTTAAAACCGGCTTGCTGTTCGTCGTTGAAGGGGCGCCGTATTTTGTTGTCGTCGATGGATGTGCGCAGGCCCAGGTTCATCTCGACAAGCATGAGGCGGTAACGCGAACGCTTCCGTATCAGTTGGATTCGATTAAAGAGCGTTTGGACATCTCTGTTACGCAGTTGGCCGAACTCTTTTCTGTGACGAGAAAAACTGTCTATGACTGGTACGAAGGGCAAAGTCCACGTAACGCGAAGAGCGACAGGATAAATGCGCTCGCCGAAGCTCTCGATAAGGTTGATGGCGTTGATCTAAAAAGGCTTAAGGGTTTTTGGAGTATCGCTCTCCCTGGCGGCTCGTTCCGGTCGACACTACAAAGTGATACGCTTGCGGGTCCAGAACTTAAGTCCGCTCTCGTAGCGAAACTGAATGAACTTTCTGCGGAAATGTCTGTTCCTGTTCGTCCGCCGCGGCGAGAGCAGTCATTTAGTGCCGGTACGCCAACCATCGCAGATATCGAGCGCAGAAGCGACTCCTACTAAGGACCCTGCTGCCATCCTCGCCGAAATCAAGGGAAGGGGTTGGTGGCAGGGTTCCGTCATTTCGGCGGCAGACTTGGCTTTGATCGGTCAAAGCTCTGATGGCGTAGAGTTTTGGGTCGTCGTGTCCCAAACTTGCAACCTTTACAACCCGTTCTTCGATCGGGTTCCCGTCTTTGAGCTTGTTGGCGCATCTCGGCTGCTTGATGGTTGCAGCTCGGCGAAGACCAAGGGCGATGATCCTCGCATTCTGCATGTGGAAGCAACTGGGGCCAACGGCGTCGTGTCGCTTGCGATAGATATCCAAGCTCGGAAATGGCTGCCCCGCGCCTCTCTTGCTGAATTGTCTGCGCCGCAATACTCGGTCGAAGATCCGCCGAGGGCGGACTGGGCAACGGAGCCGACTTGGCTCGATAATTTGGCCGGCTGGCTCGGCCGGAGCTACACCCGAGTCGCGCTGCCCGACGAGTTCAACGAAGGGTTGTCCAAGTCGAAACTGCTGAAGGTCTTGGACGAGAAGGTCACGAAGGACAAAGACGGAATATACGGAATCTACCTCTCTGTTGAGCGGGATTCCGAGGAAGCGTGGGAGGACGCGCTAGGTCTGATGCCTCCGCCATATAACTTGGGGATCACCCTTATCGTGAAGGACGATCAGCCGCGCGCGAAACTGCGCGAGAAGCTTATCAAACAGATTTTTAAGGACGAGGTTGAAGATCCTGACAACCAAAGTCAAAAGACCACGAGAGCCGTTCTCGCGCAGCGCTGTCGGATTCGCATTGCAGAAATCGGCATTGAAGTGAGAGGCATGTCGGACGTCAATCTTGGTGAGCTAAGGCAGTTGATTCGATACACGATGGTCGACTATCTTTCGACTTCGTCCTTTGCGGCGCCCGAATGAAGCGGCTCGCGTTCAATTGCGCTCATCAAATCCGGTTACACCGTGGTTACATGGACTAGAAAAAGAAAAAGGGTTGCAGCGCAAATGCGTGCAACCCTTTGAATTTCTTTGGTGGGGCGTGAGTGACTCGAACACTCGACCTACGGATTAAGAGTCCGCTGCTCTACCAACTGAGCTAACGCCCCCAACAGACTGCGAATTATGAAGGACTTTTTTTAAGTTGCCAAGGCCCCTTTAGCAGATTTCTTAAAAAAATTCGTGACGCCGGTCGTTTGCTTAACCGCCGGGCCCACGATATGCCAAAAACGCGCACTTTCTACCGTCCCGGTATTATGTTGCCACACCATGCCGCGCGACGCTTCACGCGGTTCAACGGGGATAAGCGATGGACGACAAAGCGATAGCAGAGTTACTCGACCGCGTGCTGGCGCCGTGGGTGCGCACGCTTGCCCTGACCCCCGTGAAGGTCGACGAGGAAAGTGCGACGATGCGCCTGCCGTTTTCCGGCGAGCTGCGCCACTCCGGCGGCGTGATCTGCGGCCAGGTCTTTATGGCGGCCGCCGATACGGCGATGATCGTTGCCATTTCCGCCGCCCTCGACGGCTTCAAGCCAATGACCACCGTCTCGCTGAACATCAGCTTCATGCGCGCAGTGCGCAAGGGCGACGTGCTGATCACAGCACGCGTGTTGCGGATGGGCCGCAACCTCGTATTCGGCGAAGTCGAACTGTTCGACGAGGACGGCAAGATGGCGGTCCACGCCACTACCACCTACGCGCTGCTCTCCTAAGCATTGCGCGTCAGATTCCAGGGAAAAACGAAGAATGTTCGATCAGGTTGTATTCGCGGGCGGTGGCAATCGCTGTTGGTGGCAGGCGGGATTCTGGGACATCGTGCAGCCGGAACTGAAGATCCGGCCGCGCGTGATCACCGGAATTTCGGCGGGCGCGGCCACGGCATGCATGCTCTACACGCGCGATTCCGACTGGGTCATGCGCTACTACGAAGACGCACTGCGCCACAACACCCGGAACGCGTACTGGGGCAATCTGCTACGTCGCGAGTCAGTGTTTCCTCATTATCGGATCTATCGCAAGGCACTCCTCGACATCTACGGCGAGAAGTTTGCGTCACTCGCGCAGGCGCCGGAAATCCGCATCGGCGTTTCGCATCTGCCGCGTTGGCTCGGTGCGCGCAGTGCGGTCGCTGCGGGCCTGATCGCGTACAACATCGAGAAATACGTCCGCAAGACGCTGCATCCCACGCTCGGTCAGACGCTTGGTTTCCATCCGGAATTCGTGCGGGCGCAGGATTGCGCGAATGTCGAGGATCTCGCGGACCTGATTCTGCAATCGTCGTCGACGCCGCCTTTCACGCCGGTTTTGCGGCGCAACGGCCGGCCGGTCCTCGATGGCGGGATGGTAGACAACGTGCCGGTCGGCGCGCTCGATGAAACGCCGGGCAACGTGCTGGTGATGGTCACGCGCCTCTATCCGCGCCCGCAGATGTTCGTCGTATCGCACGGCGCCCAGCAGCGGCTGTATGTGCAGCCGTCGCGCAAAGTGCCCATCTCCAGCTGGGATTACACGAGCCCGTCGCAGATGCAGCACGCGTACAACCTCGGCCGCGCGGACGGTGAGCAGTTCCTCGAACACATGCCGCAGTTGCTCGAAGCCGCACTATACGATTGATCCGACGGCAAAGCCGGCAACGGGAGGGTGCCCGGCGGCCAAGACCAGTACAAACGCAAAGGCCGCGGCCTCATCCCTTACCGCCGGCGCCCACCCTGCAACGCCTCAGGATTCGCCACGCTCGACGTATCGCCCGCGTCGAACGCCAGAATATTCTGGAACGCCGCGCTGAAATACAACTCGTAGCTCTCACGCTCGACATACCCGATGTGCGGCGTGCAGATCACGTTTTCCATCCGCAGCAGGCTGTAGCCCTGCAGAATCGGCTCGCTTTCGTAGACGTCTATCGCCACCATCCCAGGCCGGTTGCGCGCCAGCGCATTGACCAGCGCGTTCTCTTCCAGCAGTTCGGCCCGGCTCGTATTCACGAGCAACGCAGTCGGCTTCATCCGCAGCAGGTCTTCCTGCTTGACGATGCCGCGCGTGTCGTCATGCAGACGCAGATGCAACGACAGCACATCGCTCTGTTCGAACAGCGCCTCGCGGCTTTCGGCGACACCGTATCCATCGGCACGTGCCGCTTCGAGCGTGCTGCCACGTCCCCACACCAGAACGTTCATACCGAACGCCTTGCCATATCCCGCAATCAGGCGGCCGATCTTGCCGTAACCCCAGATCCCGAGGGCCTGACCACGCAGAACCTGGCCCAGACCAAAGTTCGGCGGTAGCGCCGAGGTCTTCAGCCCTGACTGTTGCCAGGCTCCTTGCTTAAGGTTTGCTACGTATTGTGGGATGCGCCGCTGCGCAGCCATGATGAGAGCCCAGGTCAGTTCGGCCGGCGCGATCGGCGAACCGCTGCCTTCCAGCACGGCGATGCCGCGTTCGGTACAGGCGGCCAGATCGACATGGCTCGACACCTTGCCGGTTTGGCTGATCATGCGCAGATGCGGGAGTTTATCGAGCAGTTGCGAGTTGATGCGGGTACGTTCGCGGATCAGCACCAGGGCATCGACTTCCGACAGGCGGCTGGCCAGTTGGCCCAGGCCGCGCACGGTGTTGTTGAACACCTTGACGTCATGGTCGGCGAGCAATTGAAAGCAGTCGAGCTTGCGAACGGCGTCCTGGTAATCGTCGAGGATGGCAATCTTCATAGTCTTGGTGTTTTGCGACGCACCATGGCGGTGCGGAACGGAGTGTTAAGCTGGCTGTCCCACCATGTGAGGTAGGTCACACGCTGGTTTGGATGGATGCCTTATCGTAGAAAGTGCCGCGAAGATGGCATCACCACGCAAAGGCAAGATTGAGATCGTTTTTAACAGTTTGTTGCGTGTCGATGCAAGCCGCTTTACAGACGGTTGCAGAGGGCTGCTTGCAGACGGCGCAGCGCAACAGGCTGTATGGCCTATCACGACCTGCACAATCGTGCGCCGGTTGGCCGGCGCAACTGGATTGACGCCTCTCGCAGGCAGCGTCGTTGGGCCTGTACCGTTTTTCTTTTTGCTTACAAACGAAACGGAGACAGCTCGATGAATCATCCCGCCTTTGCAGGACTTCCGGCCATTGAGGCGCCTGGCTGGGTCAAAAACCGCAAACTGATCGACTGGGTGGAGCGCGTCGCGGCGCTGACCAGGCCAGACCAGATCGTCTGGTGCGACGGCTCGCAGGAAGAATACGACCGTCTGTGCGCGCAGATGGTCGCGGCCGGCACGCTCAGAAAACTCAACCCCACCAAACGTCCGAATTCCTATCTCGCGTGGTCCGATCCGTCGGACGTTGCGCGTGTCGAGGACCGGACTTTCATCTGCTCGCAGCGTCGCGAAGATGCTGGCCCCACCAACAACTGGATTGCCCCGGCGGAGATGCGCTCGACGCTCGACGGCCTGTTCGACGGCGCGATGCGCGGCCGAACGATGTATGTGGTGCCGTTTTCGATGGGTCCGCTCGGCTCCCCGATTGCTCACATCGGCGTCGAACTGAGCGACAGCCCTTATGTGGTCACCAACATGCGCATCATGACGCGCATGGGCCGTGAGGTGTACGACGTGCTCGGCACCGACGGCGACTTCGTACCGTGCGTCCATTCGGTGGGTGCACCGCTCGCCGCCGGGGCGCAGCACGTGCCCTGGCCGTGCAACGACACCAAATACATCGTCCATTTCCCTGAACAGCGCGAGATCTGGAGCTACGGCTCAGGCTACGGTGGCAACGCGCTGCTTGGGAAAAAGTGCTTCGCACTGCGCATTGCCTCGACGATGGGCCGCGCGGAAGGCTGGCTCGCCGAGCACATGCTGATTCTCGGCGTGACCTCGCCGGAGGGGCGCAAGCACCACGTGGCGGCAGCGTTTCCGTCCGCCTGCGGCAAGACCAACTTCGCGATGCTGATTCCGCCGGACGGTATGAAGGGCTGGAAAATCTCGACCATCGGCGATGACATTGCATGGATCAAGCCGGGCAAAGACGGTCGCCTCTACGCAATCAATCCTGAAGCTGGCTATTTCGGCGTCGCGCCGGGCACCAGTGAGAAAACCAACTTCAATGCGATGGCGACGCTGAAGGAAAACGTCATCTTCACCAACGTGGCGCTGACAGACGATGGTGACGTCTGGTGGGAAGGCATGAGCGACGAGGCGCCCGCGCATCTGACGGATTGGCAGGGCAAAGACTGGACACCGGCTATTGCGAAGGAGACCGGCCGCAAGGCGGCGCATGCAAATGCGCGGTTCACGGCGCCGGCATCCCAATGCCCGTCGATCGATGCGGATTGGGAAAACCCGGCCGGCGTGCCGATCGATGCATTCATCTTCGGTGGACGGCGCTCAACCACGGTCCCGCTCGTCACCGAGGCGCGCAACTGGGTCGAAGGCGTCTATATGGCGGCCACGATGGGCTCGGAAACGACCGCAGCGGCTGCGGGACAGCAAGGCGTCGTGCGGCGTGACCCTTTCGCGATGCTGCCGTTTTGCGGCTACAACATGAGCGACTATTTCGCGCACTGGTTGAAGACCGGCGAGCGGCTCGAGCAACTGAACGCGAAATTGCCGAAAATCTTCTGCGTGAACTGGTTTCGCAAAGGCGCAGACGGCAAGTTCGTCTGGCCGGGCTTCGGCGAGAACATGCGCGTGCTGGGCTGGATGGTCGGCCGGATCGAAGGCGTGGCCGAGGGCGAAGAACATGCATTCGGCGTCTCACCGCACTACGAGGACATCGACTGGCGCGGTCTCGATTTCACCAAGGCGCAGTTCGAACAGGTGATCTCGGTTGACGACGCAGCGTGGCGTGCAGAGCTCGCCTTGCACGCGGAATTGTTCGACACACTGCAGCAAAACCTGCCAAGGGCGTTGCGCGACACCAAAACGGCGCTTGAGGAACGACTTACCGCCTGATTATGTGAGCACTCACTCCTTTACTAAGACCGCCTTCGGGCGGTTTTTTTGATTTTCCGCCACACGTGCCCCTATTTCAGTCCAATTCGGACCGCTTATCGCGGAGCTTTCGCTGTTCCGGCAACGAACATAGTCCTCGGTGCACCGCAGCATATTGTTTCTTCGAGAGGAACAATCGATGCGCATCGACTACGCTAAGGAGTACGGTGATACGAAACCTAATAAAAAACCGTGTTCTTGAGCAACTTCTGCACGAATTCAGGAGTCGTAGGAGAATTCCCAGTTCGCTTCACTGCTCACATTGGTTTGGTCAGGGAGCTGTAACACGGCAGGAGTTGTCTTATGGATCATTTGCAATCAATGCGAGTTTTCGTCCGGGTGGCGGATCTCGGCAGTTTTGCCCGCGCAGCCAGCGCGATGGATATTTCCAACGCTGTGGCCACTCGCCACGTAGCCGATCTCGAAGGCCGTCTCGGTACCCGTCTGCTCAACCGTACAACCCGCAGCCTTTCGCTGACCGAGTCGGGTCAGGTGTACCTGGAGCGCGCCCGCCAGATTCTCGACGAGCTGGAAGACGTGGAGCAGATGGTGGTGGCGCGCAATCACGAACCGGTTGGCAGCTTGCGCATTGTCGCGCCGGTGGTGTTCGGGCTGCATAACCTGGCGCCGGTGTTGCAAACCTACGCCGAGCGCTATCCGAAAGTGATTCCCGATGTCACGCTGGTCGACCGTCAGGTCGATCTGGTTGAAGAAGGTTTCGACGTGGGCGTGGTGATCGCGCGGCAGATGCGCAGCGCGAGCATCGTCACGCGGCGTCTGACCACGGGTTGCATGACTGTGTGCGCGACGCCCGCGTATCTGGAGAAGCACGGCACGCCGACACGTCCTGAGCATCTGCTGGAGCATCCGTGCCTGTCGTTGCCGTCCGAGTATTGGGGCGATGAGCGGGTCTTTACCGGTCCGGATGGCGAAGTACGGGTGCGTCCGACAAACGTGATCGTCGCCAACAACACGGAAATGCTGCGTCAGTTCTCGCTGCTCGGCATGGGCATTGCGATTTTGCCAAGCTACCTGATTGGCCGCGACATGACGCGTGGCCGGCTCGTGCGTCTGCTGGGCGAATACCGCTTGCCGCAGGTCGAGATCAACATTGCGTACCCGAGCCGCCGCCATTTGCCGGCCAAGGTGCGTACGTTCATCGACCATCTGGTCGAGCACTTCAGCCAGACGCCGAACAGCCTGCTCGGTGAGCAGTGGATCAAGGACGGTCAAGGATGGCCGGTCTCGGTTTCCGGCGTGGATTCGGAGATGATGCCGCCGGAAGCGTTCGACGGTGCGGAGCCCTTGTCGCGATTGCTGGATAGCGAGATTTCGCCGAAGCTGCCGTCCAAGACGCCGTCTTCACCGCGGGCTCGGCCGGCGGTGCTGTCGCCGCTTTGAGATGCGCTTTGAGTCGGCTCGGTAGGTAAGAAAAAGGCACGGCCTCCTCGCGGAGACTGTGCCTTTTTAGTTTCTGCGCGGTGACTTACGTCACGGACTTCATCGCAGTTTTGAGCGGTGCGGCCGTGCTTGTACTTGCTCCGTGCTCAGGACGCGCTTACGAGCCAGTCTTGCGCGCCGGAGCCTTCTTTGCAGGCGCTTTCTTGGCCGCGGCCGTTTTCGTAGCCGGCGCTTTCTTCGCTGCCGCCTTCCTGGCCGGCGCAGCCTTCTCCGCCACCACTACGTCGTCGTCCGTTTCCGTCGCGGTACCGGCTGCTGCTTTAGCCGCAGCAGTTGCTGCAGTCTTGGCAGCAGTCTTCGCTGACGGCTCTTTCTTCTCGAACTCGAAGCCGATCTTGCCGTCGCTCTGCTTGACGAGGAACGCCTTGAAGTTGCGGCCGGTACGCGACGACTTGAAGTTCGTCAGCAGATCGGTGCGGCCTTCTTCCAGCAGCTTGCCCATCTGCTCGCGCGTGATCTCCTGCTGCAGAATCACCTTGCCTGAGCGGAAGTCGCAAGTCTTCGGATTGGCGACCGAGTTCTCGCAGACGTAACTCATGCCGTGCTCGAACACATGCGCCTTGCACTTCGGGCACGCGCCTACCGGCTGCTGGTCGGAGAAGTCAGGGACCTCACCGTCTTCGCCGCCGGAATCCTGGCCGAAGTCGAACTCAAGCTTGTAATTCTTGATCTCGTCGTCGAGCGAAAGCTTGAGGATTGCCGAGAACGGTCGCCCCATCTTGCTGCGGAAGCCCGACAGCGGTCCGATGGTCTTGTTCTGCAGCAGTTCTTCGACTTCCGGAATTTCGAATTGCCGCCCGCCGGGAATCTTCGAAATCGAAAACTCGCACTTCGAGCACGCAAAGCGCCGGTAGTTTTCCTTCACCTGACCGCCGCAATTCGGACATGGCGTTTCCAGCGTCGCGTAGTCGCCGGGAATCGTATCCGAGTCGTATTCTTTCGCGCGCTTGACGATGGTCTGCGTCATGCGGGCGATTTCCTGCATGAACGCGTCGCGATGCAGGTTGCCGCGCTCCATTTGCGAGAGTTTGTACTCCCACTCGCCGGTCAGTTCGGGCGCGGTCAATTCCTTGACGCCGAGCCCACGCAGCAGCGTCATCAACTGGAACGCCTTGGCGGTCGGGATCAGGTCACGGCCTTCACGGATCAGATACTTCTCGCCAAGCAGACCTTCGATGATCGCAGCGCGCGTAGCCGGCGTGCCGAGGCCCTTGGCAGCCATCGCCTCGCGCAACTCGTCGTCCTCGACCAGCTTGCCCGCGCCTTCCATAGCCGACAGCAACGTGGCTTCGTTGTAGCGGGCCGGTGGTTTGGTCACCAGTTGTTGCGCGGCGATCTTGTCGGTCTTGACCTTCTCGTCCTTCTGGACTGGCACGAGATTGGCGTCTTCACCGCTGATCTCGCGGCCATAGACCTGCAGCCAGCCCGGTTCGACCAGCACCTTGCCTTCAGTCTTGAAGTGATGGCCGACAACTTCCGTGATCCGCGTCGTCACCTTGAATTCGGCGGCCGGGAAGAACACCGACAGGAAGCGCTTGACGACGAGGTCGTAAAGCTTCTGCTCCGGCTCGGACAGATTCTTGGGCGCCTGCAGGGTGGGGATGATTGCGAAGTGGTCGCTGATCTTCGAGTTATCGAAGATGCGCTTGTTCGGCTTCACCCAGCCCTTGTCGAGTACCTGTTTGGCGAACGGCAGGTAGTTGTTGCTTTCCTTGAGCATGCCAAGCGTCTGCTTGACCGTGTCCATGTAGTCTTCGGGCAGCGCGCGCGCATCGGTACGCGGGTACGTGAGTACCTTGTGCCGTTCGTACAGTGCCTGAGCCAGACCCAAGGTGTTCTTGGCCGAGAAGCCAAAGCGGCCGTTTGCCTCACGCTGCAAACTCGTCAGGTCGAACAGCGCCGGCGACAGTTGCGTCGTCGGCTTGGATTCTTCCGTGACCGTGCCGGTCTGGCCGCGACAGGCGGCGACGATCGTCTCGGCGGCGGGCAGCGCCCAGAGGCGCGAGTCGCGCTTTTCCGGGTCGAACTCGTCGCGCTTGAATTTCGGGTCGAACCAGCGGCCTTCGTAGAAGCCCGCTGCGCAGACGAAGTCCGCTTTCACTTCCCAATAGTCGCGCGGCACGAAGCGGCGAATCTTTTCTTCACGTTCGACCACGATCGACAGCGTCGGCGTCTGCACCCGACCGACCGTGGTCAGGAAGAAGCCGCCGCCCTTGCTGTTGAACGCCGTCATGGCACGCGTGCCGTTGATGCCGACCAGCCAGTCGGCCTCCGAGCGGCACCGTGCCGCGTCCGCGAGCGGTTGCATTTCTTCGTCGCTACGCAGACGGGCAAAGCCGTCGCGGATGGCTGCGGGAGTCATCGATTGCAGCCACAGACGCTGAACCGGCTGTTTGGCTTTGGCGTGCTGCGCGATCAGGCGGAAAATCAGCTCGCCTTCGCGCCCCGCGTCACATGCATTGATCAGACGCTCGACGTCCTTGCGCTTGAGCAGCTTGGTCAACACCTTGAGCCGCGATTCGCTTTTTGCAATCGGATTCAGGTCGAAATGCGGGGGGATGACGGGTAGATTGGCGAAACTCCACTTGCCGCGCTTGACTTCATATTCTTCGGGTGCGGCGATTTCGAGCAAGTGGCCGACTGCCGAGGAAAGGACGTAATCGTCACTTTCGTAGTATTCGTCATGCTTGGTAAAACCGCCCAAAGCCCGCGCGATGTCATTCGCGACGGAAGGCTTTTCGGCGATGATCAGTGCTTTGGACATGACTGGATATGAGTTGGTAGATCCGGGTTTAGGCCTTGGGCTTACGACCCCTAGGTTTGCGACCCATTAACGACCGCTTTATAGCACACGCCGTGAAAGGGGCGTGTCAAGTGCCTTAAAAAGCGGCCCATCATAATTGCGTGTCTATCTATTGGGCAAGCGGCGGCAGCCGCACTGCAGACTGTTCGCAACGCCCGTGCCGTAAGACTGCGGGTCAAAATGCGCCGTTCAGGCCACCGCCAGGGCTGGCCTCAGCTTCGGCGCGCCGGTTACGCCAGGCAACGCGGTCAGATCGGCCAGCATCCGGTCGACGATGGCCGCCTGTGGCAGCACGGTGCCGAAAAACCGCGTAGTGATGCCGTCCTCTATCAGAATCGTAGGAAAATTTTCTACGTCCAGGTCGTCGAAGCGGTCGGCGTGGGTTTCGATGTCAATCCATGCGAAACAGATTTCCGGATGCTTGTCCGCCAACCGATCGAACGCGTCACGGTATTCCCGGCAGGTTCCGCACCACTCCGCGCACAGGCACGCCACGAACAGTGTTTCGTGGTCGTTGACGCGCTCGGCGATCCGGTCCTGGTCGGTGTCGAGGTTCAGCGCGGGCATGTCGGTTCCTTGCGTACTGGTATCAGGTGCTTTGGCGCGAATGTAGCATGGCGCGTACTCTGCCGCGATTAACCCTGCGCTCAGCCGTGGCTCGCCCGGGCAAACTGGCCGCCCGGTAAAACCGTCAGATGGCCGGCCAACTCGAGCTGCAGCAGGGTGCTTTGTAATGTTGCTTCCTGCATGTCGGTGCGGGCGGCAAGTATTTCAAGCGTCGCGGGCGCATAACCGAGGGCCGCGAGGAGCTTTTGCGCCTCTGGAGCGAGCTCTGAGGCGTCGGTCACGGCCGCGGCGGGTTTGGGCGTGGGTGTCTGCCGTGACAGCTTTCCACTTTCGAACAAGGCGGCGACATCGCCTTTAGGCGGCGGTGCGACGAATCCAAGCTCTTCGAGTATCTCCCCCGGCGTCTCGACCAGTTTCGCGCCCTGTTTCAGCATTCTGTGGCATCCGCGCGACAGTGGGGCGTGGATCGAGCCGGGCAGCGCGAATACGTCGCGCCCCATTTCATTGGCGAGACGTGCGGTGATGAGCGACCCAGAGCGCATCGCAGCCTCGACGATCAGCACGCCACCAACCAGCCCTGCGATTAGCCGGTTGCGCTGGGGAAAGTTGGCTGCGCGTGCAGGCGTGCCGAGCGGCCATTCTGAAACGATGACTCCCTCGGCCGCAATCTGCCGTGCGAGCAACTGATGCGCGGCCGGATAGACGAGATCAGCGCCGGTGCCGATCACGGCGATCGTGCTGCCGCAACCGGTCAGCGCGCCACGATGTGCCGCCCCGTCGATGCCGAGTGCAAGCCCCGACACAACCACCAGCCCGGCCTCCGAGAGCGCGCGGGCGAACCGCTCGGCGTCCTCGACACCTTGTGGCGTGGCACTGCGGCTGCCGACGACCGCGACGCCCTTAGCGTGCAACAGATCAAGCCTGCCTTTTATATATAGCAGCGCGGGCGGATCAGGCATCGTCAACAGGGCAGGCGGATAGGCCGGGTCGTCGAGCGTCACGATGGCATTGCCGGGCAGCTCGCGCCAGGCAAGCACCGCGTCCAGATAGCACGTGAAATCAGCGCCCGGCGGCGCGAGTGCTGCACGGGCGGACGCCTCGTCGGTGGCGGCCGCGAGTAGCGCAAACGGCTGTTCGAGTATCGCGGCCGGCAGGCCGAAAGCGTTCAACATCGCGCGCAGCGCACCGGGTCTCAGACCGGGCGCCATCGAGAGGCGCAGCCACGCGGCAAGTTCGTTATCGGTTGTAGGGAGAGTCTGCATTGCTTATCCATCCTTGAGCACGGCCAGCGGGCAGGCGGGCGCCATGCTAAAATTTTCATCATCCGAAATCACTGCAGCGCCGCGCCCACCCGCGCGGGCTCGTCGTTTGCGCAAAGATTGGCGCGTTGAATCGAACCGGTTCGACACCACCTATCCTCTGCGTAACGCGACGCTCCCACAAGCTAGCCGAATGGCCAGTGACGCGAGTGTTTGGCCTTTCCGCCCGTCGGCGGCGCCTAAAACTAACTTCAAGATCATGGCTTTACTGAACATCATCAATTACCCGGACAAGCGCCTGCACAAGATCGCCAAACCAGTCGAAGCGGTCAATGAACGCATCCGCAGACTGGTCGCAGATATGGCCGAGACAATGTACGCGGCACCCGGCGTTGGGCTCGCGGCCACTCAGGTGGACGTGCACGAGCGCGTTGTCGTGATCGACGTATCCGACACGCACGACGAACTGCATGTGTTCATCAATCCCGAGATCATCTGGTCGAGCGACGAGAAGAAGATCAACGAAGAAGGTTGCCTGTCGGTGCCCGGCATCTACGACAACGTCGAACGTGCCGAGAAAGTGCGCGTGCGTGCGCTCAATGAGAAGGGCGAGACCTACGAGCTGGACTGCGAAGGACTGCTCGCGGTGTGTATCCAGCACGAGATGGATCACCTGATGGGGCGCGTGTTCGTCGAGTACCTGTCGTCGCTCAAGCAGACTCGCATCAAGAGCAAGATGAAGAAGCTCGCACACGCGATGTAATGCGCGTTCATTCCGATTACCGCCCCTGTACATGAGCCATTCGTTGCGCGTCATCTTTGCCGGTACGCCGGAGTTCGCTGCGGCGGCACTGGCCGCCATCCACGAAGCCGGTTTTCCGGTGCCGCTCGTGTTGACGCAGCCCGATCGCCCGGCCGGCCGCGGTATGAAACTGCAGGCCAGCCCGGTCAAGCGTTACGCCGAGGAGCACGGTCTGAGCGTCGCGCAACCGCCTTCGCTGCGCAGGAAAGGCAAATACCCCGCCGAGGCGACTGCCGCCATCGACCTGCTGCGCGCCACGCCGCATGACGTGATGGTGGTCGCGGCCTACGGGCTGATATTGCCGCAGGAAGTGCTGGACATCGCGCCGCACGGTTGCATCAACATTCACGCTTCGTTGCTGCCGCGCTGGCGCGGCGCGGCGCCGATCCACCGCGCCATCGAAGCGGGCGACACCGAAACCGGCATCACGTTGATGCAGATGGATGTGGGCCTCGATACCGGCGCGATGATCTCGGAGACCCGAACACCCATTCACGAGGACGACACCACCGCCACACTGCACGACCGTCTGGCGGAAGCAGGTGCACGGCTAGTCGTCGAGGCGCTGGCCGAACTCGAGCGCAGCGGCAAGCTCGTAGCCACACCGCAGCCAGAGGAAGGCTTCACCTACGCCGAAAAAATCGCCAAGCACGAAGCGGCGCTCGACTGGCGGCGTCCTGCTGCCGTGCTGGCTCGTCAGGTGCGCGCGTTCGATCCGTTCCCGGGTGGCGTGGCGACGCTCGACGACACTTCGCTGAAGATCTGGGCCGCCGCGCCTGCTCAAGCCCAAAGCAATGCGGAACCGGGCACGATCCTCGACGTCTCGCCGGAAGGCGTGCTCGTAGCTTGCGGAGAGGGCGCGTTGTGCCTCACGCAACTGCAGAAGCCCGGCGGCAAGCGCCTGCCGGTGCGTGAATTTCTCGCCGGCTCCACGCTTGCCCGCGGGCAGCGTTTCGCGTTGCCGGAACAAGAGTAACAGGCGTTCCGGCGCGCTTTCCATAGGCCATTCGGCCGACTCACGCGGCACGTCCGGGCGCGTTAGAATCATCGGTATTACGTGCCCGTTCCGAGCTCTCACCAAACCTGCGGTCCCGCGCCAGGCATCGGCGAGCCGCGGACAGCTAGGACGCGACAGGCTACTTGCGTTTTTACCTTGAGGATTCGATGTTCGGCATCAGCCATTTTGGATTTTTCGTCGTTGCCGTTTTCCTGCTCAACGTCACGCCCGGGCCGGATACGGCGTATATCGTCGGGCGCAGTGTTGCCCAAGGGCGCGGCGCGGGCCTGACGTCGGCGCTGGGTATTTCCGCGGGCTGCTGCGTGCACTCGCTTGCCTGCGCGTTCGGGTTGACCGCGCTGCTGGCCGCGTCGGCAACTGCGTTCACGGTGATCAAGTTCGTCGGCGCGCTGTACCTGATGTATCTCGGCGTGCGGCTGATTTTCACCAAGCCCGCTACCGTTGACACGACGGGTGCGGCTGGAGCGGCGCGTGCGGCCGGCGCGCCGAAGTCGTTGCGGCAACTGTTTCTGCAGGGCTTCTGGACCAACGTCCTGAACCCGAAAGTGGTGCTGTTCTTCGTATCGTTTTTCCCGCAGTTCGTGACCACGGGCAGCGATCACAAAGCCTTGGCGTTCCTCACGCTCGGCGCGGTGTTCGTGCTGATGAGCATGGTGTGGAACAGCTTTGTCGCCTACATTGCGGGCAGCGTCACGCAGCGTTTTTCCGGCAAGCCGGCCATGAAGCGTTGGCTGGATCGGGGTGTCGGCAGTGCGTTTGTTGGACTAGGGCTCAAGCTCGCTACGGCTTCCCGGTGATTGAATTTTCCTTGCCCGTCCATATCTAACAATAAGCTTACAATGAAATCGCTGCCATCAGGCGGCAGTGGATATGAACCCGCATTCGGCGCAAGGAGTGGTGAACATGTTTAACTGGGTCAAAACCGCGATGTTGATGGCCGCGATCACGGCCCTCTTTATCGTGATCGGCGGAATGATCGGCGGCTCGCGCGGCGTGATGATCGCGTTCGTGATCGCGCTCGGCATGAACTTCTTCTCGTACTGGTTTTCGGACAAGATGGTCCTGCGCATGTACAACGCGCAGGAGGTCGACGAAACCGGCGCGCCGCAGTTCTACCGGATGGTGCGCGAACTCGCTACGCGCGCCAGTCTGCCCATGCCGCGCGTCTACCTGATCAACGAAGACGCGCCGAACGCGTTTGCCACTGGCCGCAATCCGGAGCATGCGGCGGTCGCGGCGACCACCGGCATCCTGCGCGTGCTGTCCGAGCGCGAGATGCGCGGCGTCATGGCGCACGAACTCGCGCACGTCAAACACCGCGACATCCTGATCTCAACCGTCTCGGCGACGATGGCGGGTGCGATCTCCGCGCTGGCGAACTTCGCGATGTTCTTCGGCGGCCGCGACGAAAACGGTCGTCCGGCGAACCCGATCGCGAGCATCGCGGTGGCGCTGCTCGCGCCGATCGCCGGCGCGTTGATCCAGATGGCTATTTCCCGTGCTCGCGAGTTCGAAGCGGATCGCGGCGGCGCGCAGATTTCCGGCGACCCGCAGGCATTGGCATCGGCGCTCGACAAGATCCATCGTTACGCGAGCGGCATTCCGTTCCCGACGGCCGAAGCACACCCGTCGACCGCACAGATGATGATCATGAATCCGCTCGCGGGCGGCGGCATGGCCAGCCTGTTTTCTACCCACCCATCCACTGACGAGCGGATCGCAAGGCTGATGGAAATGGCGCGCACGGGGCGCTTCGAATAAGCCGCGTTGCACCAGGCGTGCACGAGCGCCAACCGGCACCCGTTGACGTCTGCCAGGCAACAAGCCGGGCAACAACCGAGAAGGGCGAGTTCCAACGGGCTCGCCTTTTTCATTAGCAGATCAAGACCCCACGCATCAAGCCAGTCCCATCGCGCGCCCCCCGCCGTGCGCCCCCAACCAGCCCACCGACCGCGCCAAGCTACAATGTCCGCTGTTTGCGCCGCGCGCACCGTGCGGCCTGCCTTTGCCCTGGTTCATGACTTCAAAGCCTTCCACGCGTCCTGTTTCGCCTTCGCCGCGTCCTCGCGAATCGCGCCTGTCGGCCCTGCATCTCGCGCCAGAATCGCTGGGTTTTGCGCTCGACTGCGCGGCCCAGGCCGTGGGCGCGGTGCGACTCGGCTCGGCGCTTCCCGCCGCGCTGCAGTCGGTCTTCGTGTCGGCTCCTGAAGGCAGCGCCGCCGCAGCACGCGGCGCGGTGCAGGACATCTCTTACCGGACCATGCGCCGCCTGGCAACGGCTGACTGGCTGATCGCGAGGCTGGTCCGCAAGGCGCCGCCGCCGCACGTCGCCAACCTGCTTGCCTGCGCGCTCGCCCTGCTCGCAGACGCTGAAGAAACCGCAGCTTATGCACCGTTCACCGTCGTCGATCAGGCCGTCAACGCAATTGCCGCGCGCCGCGAGTTCTCTTTCGCGAAGGGTCTCGTCAACGCCGTGCTCCGCAGCTTCCTGCGCGAGCGGGAATCGCTCCTCGCAGCAGCCCAGGACGACGAAGTCGCGCGCTGGAACTACCCGGCCTGGTGGATCGACGCGGTACGCAAAGCGTGGCCCGACAACTGGCAGGACGTGCTCGCAACTGGCAACACACAGGGACCGCTGACGCTGCGAGTCAACGCGCGCCACTCGACGGTCGACGCCTATCTGCAGGTCTTGCAAAACCACCATATCGACGCCACCCGCGTGGGCGACCACGCGGTGCGCCTCGCGACGCCAATGCCGGTCGACCGCATCCCCGGCTTTGACGATGGCGTGGTCTCAGTCCAGGACGCCGGCGCGCAACTCGCCGCCGAGTGGCTCGGCGCGCGCGACGGCATGCGCGTGCTGGACGCCTGCGCGGCGCCCGGCGGAAAGACGGGTCATCTGCTCGAACTGGCCAATCTCGAACTGATCGCGCTTGAAAGCGACGCGAGCCGCGCACGGCGTATCGGCGAGAATCTGCAACGGCTCGGGCTGAACGCCGAGGTGCGCATCGGCGACGCCGGCGCTCCGGCGAAGTGGCACGACCCGCTCGACCGCCCCTTCGACCGCATTCTGGCCGACGTGCCGTGTTCGGCCTCGGGCATCGTCCGACGCCATCCGGACATCCGCTGGTTGCGCCGCGCCTCCGATATCCCGGCGCTCGTCGCCGAACAGCGGCGCATTCTGGCCGCGCTCTGGCCGCTGGTGAAGCCAGGCGGCGAGTTGCTTTACGTTACGTGCTCGATCTTTCCCGATGAGGGTGAATTGCAGGCGCAGTGGTTTGGAGACAAGTACCAGGATGCGGTACGATTGGACGCGCCGGGGCAACTGCTGCCCAAAGCGGCCCGCGCGCCTGCCAGCGCCCCGGACGGTTCCCGTGCTGAACCGGACGCCGGCTCGAACCCAGATCACGACGGATTTTTCTACGCGCGCTTTCAGAAACGGTGACCATCAAACGCCTTTTTCCGCTTCGGCTCGTGGCCGTGCTCTGGATTGTGCTGGCCTTTTGGCTGAGCGCGCCGGACGCGGCGTACGCCGATTCGATCGCGGTACAGCGCGCGTCGCTGCAGTCGGATGGCGGCGGCTGGAGCCTCGATGCGCGGTTTGACTTCGAACTCAACAGCAACCTCGAAGATGCCGTCAACAAAGGCATCCCGCTCTACTTCACGACCGATTTCGAACTGAGCCGGCCGCGCTGGTACTGGTTCGACGAGCAACCGGTGAGCGTGTCGCAGAGCATCCGGCTGTCGTTTCAGCCGCTTACGCGCGAGTACCGCGTGTCGACCGGCGGCCTGCAGCTCGGCTTCAGCACGCTGAAAGACGCGCTGGCGGTGATCCAGCATGTCACCTCGTGGCATGTGATCGATCGCAATCAGGTGCAGAACGGCGAAACCTATACCGCGTCCGTGCGCATGCAGCTCGACATCGCACTGATGCCCAAGCCATTCCAGATCGACGCTGTGAACAACCGCGACTGGAATCTCTCTTCCGACTGGAAGCGTTTTACTTTCACGGTGACCGAACGTGCTAAATAAAGTACGCGGTACCGCCAGCGTCAGCAGCATCGTCGTGCGCGTGCTGGTGTCGACGGTGGCGGTCACGGCCGTCCTGCTGCTGGTGTTGCTCGCTGCGGCGAGTGCGAACACCGAGTTTTTCGACCGTTACTATCAATGGCTGTACGCGGCCAACGTTGCAGTAGCGCTGATCTTCCTGATGGTCGTGACGGCGCTCGTCCTGATCATCATCTACCGGCTGCGCAAGGGTAAATTCGGCACGCGGCTATTGGCGAAGCTGGCGTTCTTCATGGCGCTGGTCGGCGTGGTGCCGGGCGGCATCATTTACATCGTGTCGTATCAGTTCGTCTCACGCAGTATCGAGTCGTGGTTCGATGTGAACGTCGAGACGGCGCTGACTTCGGGGCTGAATCTCGGGCGCGGCATGCTAGACGCGTCGCTCTCGGATCTGCAGACCAAGGGTCGCCTGATGGCCGAACAGCTTGCCAGTGCAGATGCTGCGGGAACGACGTTGACGCTGCTGCGTTTGCGCGACCAGTTCGGCGTGCAGGACGCGATGATCCTCGAGCCGGGGCGCGGCATGAGCGGCATGAACGTGGTGGCGGAGGCATCGGGCAACTCCGTGACGCTCGTCCCCAACGACTTGCCGACGCCGCTGATGATCGATCAGGCTCGTGGCCGCGGTTTTGCCGCGATCGAAGGCGAAGTAGATGGCGATCCAAACGCGAATGGTGGCAAGGGTGCGCTGCGACTGCGGATCGTGCAGCGCATTCCTGATTCGAACGCGTCGCTTCTGCAGCCCACTGAGCGCTTTTTGCAACTGACGCAGCCGGTGTCGCCGTCGCTCGCGCGCAATGCGGATGCGGTCCAGCGTGCGTATCGCGAGTACCAGGAGAAGGCGCTGGGCCGCACGGGTCTGCGCAAGATGTACATCGGCACGCTGACGCTCGCGCTGTTCCTCGCGACGTTCATCGCCATGATGCTTGCGCTCGCGCTCGGCAATCAGCTCGCGCGACCGCTGTTCCTGCTTGCGCAGGGGACGAAGGAAGTGACCGAGGGCGACTACACGCCGAAACGCGAAATCAAGTCGCGTGACGAACTCGGCTTCCTGACGCAGTCGTTCAATGCGATGACGCGACAGCTTTCCGAGGCGCGCGCGGCGGTGGAAAACAACCGGATCGCACTCGAGCATTCGAAGGCGTATCTCGAGAGTATTCTCGCCAACCTGACCGCGGGCGTGTTCGTATTCGACCGGCAGTTCCGGCTTACCACCGCGAATCGTGGTGCCGAGCGGATCTTCCGTCAGCAGTTCCAGTCGGCGCTCGGTGCTGCGCTCGACCGCATTACCGTGCTGAGCGATTTCGGCGCGATGGTGCGTAAGGCTTTTGCCGATCGCGAAGCCGCCAGCGGAGATGGTCACGACGACCGCGGTCACTGGCAGCAGCAGTTCTCGGTGCAGGTTCCCGGCGAAACGGAACCGCTGACGTTGCTGGTGCGCGGCGCGCGTCTCGTCTCGGCCACTGACCGCGATGCGGAAGACATGCAGACCTCGGGCTACGTGGTGGTGTTCGACGACATCTCCGATGTGATCTCGGCGCAGCGCTCGATCGCCTGGGGAGAGGTGGCGCGGCGTCTTGCGCACGAAATCAAGAATCCGCTCACGCCGATCCAGTTGTCGGCCGAGCGTCTGCAGATGAAGCTGGCGGACAAGCTCGCGCCGTCCGACGCCGACGTGCTCAAGCGCGGCGCGACCACCATCGTCAATCAGGTGGCGGCGATGAAGCAGATGGTGGACAGCTTCCGCGACTACGCGCGCACGCCGCCGGCGGTGCTCGCGAACCTGCAGTTGAATGAACTGGTGAGTGAAGTGCTCACGCTTTACGGCATCGAAGAAGGCAAGAGCGCGATTCACGTGGAGATGGCCACGTTGCCGGTGATCCGCGGCGATGCGACGCAATTGCGCCAGGTGATCCACAACCTGCTGCAGAATGCGCAGGATGCGGTATCGGAGATCGAGCATCCTCGTGTGCTGCTCGAGACGAGGACAGTAGAATATGGCGATCCCGACGCGGAAGGCAAAGTGCGCGTCGCGGTGCGTCTGACCGTATCGGACAACGGACCGGGCTTCCCCGCACGCATTCTGACGCGTGCATTCGAACCTTACGTGACGACCAAGGCCAAAGGAACAGGGCTCGGCCTCGCTATGGTCAAGAAGATCGTCGACGAGCACGGCGCGCGTATCGACATTCGCAACCGTTTGAAAGCAGGCGATGTGATCGAGGGTGCGCAGATTTCGATCCTCTTTCTTCAATTGGCAGACGATGATGCTGCGGCACCTGGGACAGGGCCGCGAACGGCGCATGGCAACGCGTCGCAGGGAATGACAAAAGCAACAGTGCAGACAAGGGCAGCGTAAATGGCAACCATCCTGGTGGTAGATGATGAAATGGGCATCCGGGAATTGCTCTCGGAGATCCTGAGCGACGAAGGGCACGTCGTCGAGGCGGCGGAGAACGCGCAGGAAGCGCGTGAGTTCCGGCTGCGCCAGGCACCCGACCTGGTGCTGCTCGACATCTGGATGCCGGACACCGATGGCGTCACGCTGCTCAAAGAATGGGCCGCGCAGGGGCAACTGACGATGCCGGTGATCATGATGTCCGGTCATGCCACCATCGACACGGCAGTCGAAGCCACCAAGATCGGCGCGCTCAACTTTCTCGAGAAGCCGATTGCTTTGCAGAAGCTGCTGAAGGCGGTCGAACAGGGGCTCGCGCGCGGCAACCCGGCGCCTGCGGCACCTGGTGCCGCGGCGAAGCCTGCCCAGCCGACGAGTCCGTCCGCGGTGGCCTCGGCTGCTTCGCTGCCGACGCTCGCCAGCGACGGCATCGGCAGCGGCACGCTGGCCGCGCAAACCGCGTCGATCTCGTTCGACATTCCGCTGCGCGACGCGCGTGACGCGTTCGAGCGTGCGTACTTCGAATATCACCTCGCGCGCGAGAACGGCAGCATGACGCGCGTGGCCGAAAAGACGGGGCTCGAACGCACGCACCTGTATCGCAAGCTGAAGCAGCTCGGCGTCGATCTCGGCAAGAACAAAGGGGAGTAAGGCGGACGCTGTCGCAAGCTGGGCGGGCGCTTCGGCAAAAATTTTGGGAAGGGGGCTTGAGCGGTAGAAGACCCTTTGATATACTCTCGCTTCTTCGTTGGCCCGGTAGCTCAGTTGGTAGAGCAGCGGATTGAAAATCCGCGTGTCGATGGTTCGATTCCGTCCCAGGCCACCAGGATTCAGCCCCAGGAACTCGCAAGATTCCTGGGGCTTTTCCTTTTCTGATGGGTACCGGTCGCACGGTCTGCGGCGACGCGACGCCGGTGCAATGGACGCGGTGCGGGCTCGGGGCGGCGTTGTGCGGCGCGTGATAAAATCGCGCCAGTTCAAGGACTTGCGCGTTCGTCTGACAAGTCCTTTTGTTTTTAGGGGTGGCATCTGGCACGGGCTTAAGGGCCTTGCTGCATCGCGCACGAACCCCTGCGTCCGACGATCAGCGGTATAAGCGCCAGCGACTCTGGGCAAGGATGGCGCGGCCTATACTGCTTGAGCCGGCTGTTACGCCGGCACGCGTCGCGCCGCGTTGCTGCATGGCGCACACCGCGCAGCGCGACGTGGCACTCATCATTCACGGAGTTTCACGGTGATCCGTAAAGACGCTAAGAGTAGCGCTCTGGTGCTGTTTTCCGGCGGTCAGGACTCGGCCACGTGCCTCGCCTGGGCGCTCGAACGATACGAAACGGTCGAGACGCTCGGCTTCGATTACGGGCAGCGGCATCGGGTCGAACTGGAGTGCCGTGAGGGCTTTCGCGACGCTGTCGTGCGGGCCGTTCCGGCGTGGGCCGATCGCCTCGGCGACGATCACATGATCGACCTGTCGGTGCTCGGTTCGATCAGCGACACCGCGATGACGCGGGAGATCCAGATCGAAGCGGCGGCCAACGGTTTGCCGAACACCTTCGTGCCGGGCCGCAACCTGATGTTCATGACGATCGCTGCGGCGATTGCCTATCGGCGCGGTCTGCAGGTGCTGGTAGGCGGCATGTGCGAGACGGACTTTTCGGGCTATCCCGATTGCCGCGACGACACCATGAAAGCGCTGCAGGTCGCGCTCAACCTCGGCATGGATCAGCGCTTCCTGCTGGAAACGCCGCTGATGTGGCTCGACAAGGCCGATACGTGGCGTCTCGCGCACGAGCTGGGCGGCGACGAACTGGTCGAGCTGATCCGCATCGAGACGCATACGTGCTACCTCGGCGAGCGGGCTGAGCTGCATGCGTGGGGTTTCGGCTGTGGCGAATGTCCGGCGTGCCGTCTGCGCAAGCGCGGCTACGAGGCCTACCTGGCCGGCGAGAAGGTCACTGAAGCACCCGTTTGATCCGTCCGCCCACCTGGTGATGCATGGGGCGGCGGCAACCTTAATCAGGCGTCCCTGCGGCGCCAGGCAGAAAGCAGCATGACGTACGCGGTCAAGGAAATCTTCTACACATTGCAGGGCGAGGGCGCGAATGCCGGACGTCCGGCGGTGTTTTGCCGGTTCGCCGGCTGCAATCTGTGGTCGGGGCGCGAGGAAGACCGCGCGGACGCGGTGTGCCGCTTCTGCGATACGGACTTTGTCGGCACCGACGGCGAGAACGGTGGCAAGTACCGCACGGCCGCAGACCTGGTGGCGATGATCGCCTCGCAGTGGCCCGAAGGTGAAGGCGAGCGTTTTGTCGTCTGTACCGGCGGCGAGCCGATGCTGCAGATGGATCAGCCTTTCGTCGATGCGCTGCACGCCGCTGGTTTCGAGATTGCTATCGAGACCAATGGCTCGTTGCCAGTGCTCGAGACGATCGACTGGATCTGCGTGAGCCCGAAGGCGGACGCACCGCTGGTGGTCACCAAAGGCAACGAACTGAAAGTCGTGATTCCGCAGGACAACCAGCGTCTGTCCGAATATGCGGCGCTCGACTTCGAATATTTCCTCGTCCAGCCCATGGACGGCCCGTCGCGCGACATCAACACGAAACTCGCGATCGACTGGTGCAAACGCCATCCGCAATGGCGCCTGTCGATGCAGACCCACAAGTATCTGAACATTCCCTGATTCGCCGTGCTGACGATTACCCGAAAACTCGAATTCGACGCGGGCCACCGCATCCCCGATCACCGCAGCCAGTGCCGCAATCTGCACGGGCACAGGTATGTGCTCGAAATAACGCTGCAAGGCGATCTGGTCGAAACGGAAGGCGCGCCCGATCGCGGCATGGTGATGGACTTCGCGGACGTGAAGTCGCTCGCCGTCGAACACCTCGTCGACAAGTGGGATCACGCGTTTCTCGTCTATGAAGGCGACACGCAGGTGCGCGGCTTTCTGGATTCGATGCAGGGCCACAAGACCGTCGTGCTCGATCGCATCCCCACCGTCGAAAATCTCGCCGCGATCGCGTTCGAACTGCTCGCGAATGTCTACGACGCGCACTACGGCGTGAATCTGCGTTTGCACAAGGTGCGTCTCTACGAGACACCGAATTGCTGGGCCGACGTGGTGCGCGACTGAGCGGCGCGCGAGCGTCATCGAGCCAGCAACAAGCGGGCAATCGCGTGGCAATCACGCGCCAGTAGTCTGGCAACTACGCGGCACGTGTTCGGCGCTCCAGCGGCCGCGTTATTGTCACGGTATGATCGTTTCGATAACCACCTGGAGCGAGACATGCCGGTCACCGCACTGCAAAGTGGGCACCCAGCCCGCAGCACCAGCTTCCTCTGCCGTATCTCACGCGCTCTTGTGCATCGCCGCGGGGTACGCTCATGAGCACTCTTACGAATCCCCTCAAACAACGTCTCGCGGAAGCCGAACCGCTTTTCGGGTTATGGCTCTCGCTCGGCAGCGAAAGCGCCGCCGAGGCGCTCGCGCACGCCGGGTACGATTGGTTGCTGATCGACATGGAGCACGCGCCTAACGACAGCGGCGACGTCACCGGTCAGTTGCGCGCAATTGCTGCGGCGCACCTGCCGAGCGAACCGGTCGTGCGTGTGCCGGCGAGCGAAGGATGGCTCGTCAAGCGCGTGCTCGACGCGGGCGCCCGTACGCTGATGTTTCCGAATATCGAGTCCGCAGAGGAAGCTGCGCACGCCGTGCGCCTCACCCAATATCCGACCGCCGACGCGCGCGACGGCCTGCGTGGCGTTGCGGGTGCAGTTCGAGCCGGCTCGTACGGCATGCGGCGCGACTACGTGCAGAACGCGAACGCGCAGATCGCCACGATCGTGCAGATCGAATCCGCGAAGGCCGTTCACGAAGTGGAGAAGATCGCCGCCACGCCGGGCGTCGACTGCGTGTTCATCGGACCCGCCGATCTCGCCGCGAGCCTCGGCCATCTGGGCGACTCGAAGCATCCCGAGGTGCAGGCTGCGATGAGCCATGTGGTGGCGGCGGCCAACAAGGCCGGGATTGCGACCGGCATTTTTGCCATGGATTCCGCCGGCGCGCGCCAGTATCGCGAGGCGGGTTTTCGTTTTATCGCGGTGGCAGCTGATGTCGTCTGGCTGCTGCGCGCGACGCGCCAGGCGCTGCAGGAGGTGAGGTCATGAAGGGTGTTTCGCAGTTTGCCGTGCGTGCTGCGGTGGGCGTTGTCGCCATTTGTGCTGCGTTCGCGGCATCCGCTGCACTGAACACGCAGGACAAGCCGTCTCAGGCGGATCCGGAAACGCAGACCGCGGTCGCGGACTATAACGCGGGCAACTTCGGTCCCGCGCTCAGCGAGTTCCACAAGGCGGCCGAGCACGGCAGCCGGCTCGCCGAATTCAACTACGCGATGATGCTGCTCAACGGTGAGGGGACGGCGGTCAACGTCGATGAGGGCAAGAAGTGGCTGCGCAAGGCCGCCGACGCAAACATGTCCCACGCGCAGTATGTGTACGGCAAGATGTACGACGATGGCGAATTCGTTGGCCGCGATCCGGCCGAGGCGCATCGCTGGTTTCTGAAGGCCGCGCAGCAGGGGCACGTGCAGGCCGAACTGGCGTTGGCGAACCAGTTTCTGGATGGCCGCGGCACGGCACGCGACAATCGCCAGGCGTTCGTCTGGTACAAGAAGGCCGCGCAAGGCGGCGACATGACGGCGCAGTACGTGGCTGGCTCGTTCTACGAGCGCGGTGGCGATGGTGTGGACAAGAACCTGAACGTGGCGCGCGCTTACTATGCCGCGGCGGCGGCGCAGGGCGATCCGGCGGCCAAGCTCAAGTACCAGCAACTCAGTGCGCAATTGCGCGACGAGCACGAGGCGAAGCCGCAGTAGCGCGGCACAGGCTCAGCGCCTTTAAACGCGCAAACGAAGAAGGGGCGCATCTGCGCCCCTTCTTCGTTTAACTCTGCATCAACCGCTTCTGTCGCCCGACACTCATGATGAGGCCGGTCGCAACCCCGAGCGTAATCAACGCCGTGCCCCCGTAGCTCATGAATGGCAGCGGCACGCCGACCACCGGCAAGATCCCGCTCACCATGCCGATGTTGACGAACGCGTAGGTGAAAAAGGCCATCGTTAGCGAGCCGGCCAATAATCGCCCGAATAGCGTGGCGCCGTTGGCCGCTATGTACAATCCGCGCGCGATCAACGCCATATACAGCACGAGCAGCACGATCCCACCCGCGAGCCCGAATTCCTCGGAGAACACCGCGAAAATGAAGTCGGTGTGTTTTTCAGGGATGAATTCCAGGTGCGCCTGGGTGCCCTTCATCCACCCCTTGCCGAGCGGGCCGCCAGAGCCGATCGCGATCACTGCCTGAATGGTGTGGAAGCCCTTGCCGAGCGGATCGGAAGTCGGATCGAGCAGCGTGCAGATGCGGTGCTTCTGGTAATCGTGCATCAGCGGCCACTGCACCTCGGGCTGGCAGATCTTGTCCTGAAACACCGCAATCGAGGTGACCGCGATCGCCGCCGCAACCAGCACAGGGACGATCAGCTTGAAACTCAGACCCGCGAAATAGATGACGAACAGACCCGCTGCGAACACCAGCACCGCGGTCCCGAGGTCAGGCTGTTTGGCGATCAGGCCAACCGGCACGGCGAGAATCAGAAGCCCTACCAGAAAGTCGTACCAGCGCATCACGCCTTCGCGGCGCTGGTAGTACCACGCGAGCATCAGCGGGGTGGCGATCTTCATGATCTCGGACGGCTGGATCACCACGCCGACATTGATCCAGCGCTTCGCCCCCTTGCGCGTGAGGCCGAATAGCGCCACCGCCACCAGTAACGCGATGCCGAAGGTATAAAGCGGGACCGCGAAGCGCATCAGCGTGGTGGGTGGCACATTGGCGAGCGCCCACATCAGCACGAAGGTCAGCATGATGTTGCGCAACTGGTCTTCGACCTTGCCCGGCATGTCGAGCGTGGCGCTGTACAGCGTGACGATGCCGACGCACATCAGCAGAAACACCGCCAGCGCGAGCGGACGGTCGAAGCCGATGAACATCTTCTTGATGCGATCGAGCCAGGCGCGCTTGTCGAATTGCATGCCTTTCTCCTTACTCGTCGATGCCGCCGGAGACCGGCTGGCGGGGTGACGTGGGCTGAATGCTGTCGTCGCGCGACGGCGCGGCGGCGCTCGGCGCCGAATCGCTCGCCGGGCGCGGATGACGCGGACCGGATTTGCGCGGCACGGGCGTTTTCGCGGGTGCCGAGGCAGGGTCATCCAGCGTCGTTGTGGCGACGAACGGAGCAGAGGCATCGGCTGCCGTCGCGGCGACCGGTTTGGTGCCTGCCTTGCCCGCTCCCTTATCTGCAGGTGCTGCGACTACCGGGCCGGCCGGCGCTGCAGGTGTCACGTCCGAGGCGGCCGACGCCGCAGAGGGCGCAGACGCCCCGGCCGCATTCGAAGCGGCGCCGGGTATCGGCAACGGCGTGAAGCCAGCGGCAACCGAAGCCGGTTGCGAGATCTCGACGGAAGTCGGCGCTGCGCCGATGACCGGTGCCGACGCATCCGCCGTTGCCGAAGCCGCCGCAGCGACAGCTGCCGCTTCGGCGCCCGGCTTCTGCCGGTCGACGAGGTAATAGTCGAGCACGCGACGCGCGATCGGGCCAGCGACTTCCGCACCCCAGCCGCCGTTTTCGACGATCAGCGCGAGCGCGATCTTCGGATTGTCTGCTGGCGCGAATGCGATAAAGAGCGCGTGGTCACGCAGATTTTCAGGGATTGCGTGGCCCTTGTAGTTGGCGCCCTGCAGCGAATACACCTGGGCCGTACCGGTTTTGCCGGCCGCCTGATAAGGTGCGCCGATGAAAACCTTCGACGCGGTACCGCTGTTCACGACACCGACCATCGCGCGCTTGACGATATCAATATCGTTCTGCGGCACGTCGATGCGGCCATCGTCCTTTGGCACGGTCAGGCGCGTGTCCTTGGTGATCGGGTTTTCGACTTCCTTCACCAGGTGAGGCTTCATCACGACGGCGTTGTTGGCGAGCGTGGCGACCGCATGGGCGAGCTGCAGGATAGTGAACGAGTTGTAGCCCTGACCGATCCCGAGACTGATCGTCTCGCCTTCGTACCAGCGCTGTTGTTCAGGCTTGCGGTAGGCCTTGCGCTTCCATTCGGTGGACGGAAGAATGCCCTTCGCTTCACCGGCAATATCGATACCGGTGAGCTGGCCGAAGCCCCACGGTTTCATGAAATTGGCGATCGCATTGACGCCCAGGTCGTGCGCCAGCATGAAGAAATACGTGTCGTTCGACACCACGATGGCGCGGTTCAGGTCGATCCAGCCTTGGCCCGAACGCACGTCGTTGCGGAACGTGTGCCCGCCGAACGTATAGAAGCCCGGATCCTGGAAGCCCCAGCTCGGCGTGCGCTTGTGCAGCGTCAGCGCGGCGAGCGCCATGAACGGCTTATAGGTCGAGCCCGGCGGATAGGTGCCGTGCAGTGGACGGTTCAGCAGCGGGTGATCGGGTGAGTTGTTCAGCTCGTCCCAGGTCTGCTGGTCGATGCCGTCTACAAAGGAATTCGGATCGAAGCTCGGCGCGGAAACGAACGCGAGTACGTCGCCGGTCGACGGCTCGATTGCCACCAGCGCCCCGCGCTTGCCCGCAAACGCCTGCTCGGCGACCTGCTGCAGGCCGATATCGAGCGACAGCACGAGGTTGTTGCCCGGCGTCGCCTGAGTGCGCGACAAGGTGCGCACCGGGCGGCCACCCGCCGTCACTTCGACTTCCTCGAAACCGGTCTGGCCGTGCAGTTCGGTCTCGTAGCTTTGCTCCACACCGATCTTGCCGATGTAGTCCGTGCCCTTGTAGTTGTTCGCGTCGAGGCGCGGATCGTAGTGATCCGGATCCTTGTCGTTCTCGTCGCTGGCTTCGTCGATGCGGTCCTGATCGCGCTGCGAAATGCGCCCGATATACCCAATCACGTGCGCCGCCGTCGGCCCAAGCGGGTACTGACGGAACAGACGCGCGCGCACTTCGACGCCCGGGAAGCGGAAGCGCTGCGCGGTGAAACGTGCGACTTCGTCGTCGGTGAGGCGGGTGCGGATCGGCAGGCTCTCGAAGTTCTTCGAATCTTCCTGCAGCTTCTTGAAGTTGCGCCGGTCGCGGGCGTCGATGGTAATGACGGTCGCGAGATTGTCGATGACGTTGTCGAGCGTGTCGTTGAGCTTCGACGGCGTGATTTCCAGCGTGTAGGCAGAGTAGTTCTTCGCCAGCACGACGCCGTTACGATCCGTGATGATGCCGCGATTGGGCACGATCGGCGCCACCGAGATGCGGTTCTCGTCAGCCTGTAGCGAGTACTTGCTGTAATGCCAGACCTGCAGGAACAGGAAGCGGAAAACAATCAGCCCGAAGCAGACGAACACGAACAGTCCCGCCGCCGCGACTCGCAGGCGGAACTTCGAGAGCTGTTGTTGAGTGTCCTTGAATTCGGCTGCCATGCTTTCGATCAAAAGGCCGCGAAACGGCCGTCAGGTAAGAGTGTCCGGCTGGCGCTCGTGGCCGGCAGGGAAGTGCTGTGCGGGTCGAGCGAACTCCGCGAACCATCGCCTGGCGTCTGCAACATCTTTAGCGTGTTCAAGGAGGGGCTCGATGTGCGCGTTGCGCTAAATGGGACGGGTGTCGTCCGGATCGGCCGGACGGCGCTGCGGCATTAGCAGCAGCACACTTGCAACGGGCCACAAGGCTGCTTCGACGAACCCGTCGATCAGGTAGCCCCAGCCCGGAAAAGCCGCGCCCATCAGTAGACGGATGACGAACGGCACAAGTTGCGCGATGACCAATAAAGGCATCACGGCGAAGGTCTGCACGCCCATTGGCATCCACAATACACGCCGGTGAATCGTGATGGCGCCGTACGACAGCAGCGTATACGCCAACGCATGCTCGCCGAGCAGGCTGGCGTTGTGCACGTCCATCAGGATGCCGAGCAGGAAGGCGATGCCCATGCCGACCTTGCGCGGCTGATGCACGTTCCAGAACAGCAGCACCAGCGCGACGAAGTCAGGCACGCCAATCAGGCGTCCCCACGGCATCAGGTTCAGCAGGAAAGCGGCTGCCAGGCTGAAGGAGATGAAGTACGGGTTGACCGGTTGCAGGATGTACTGAGGGCGGTTCATTCGTCGATCCCCCCCGTGGCCGGTTTCGTCGCGCCTGCGGCCGGCTTTCCGTCGGCCGGCGACCCGGCGGCGGCCGATCCCGAGGCCGACCGTCCGGTAGCGGCCCGGATAGCGGCCAGACGTTCAGCCGCCGCTTTCTTTTCTCTGGCCTGCTTCGCGTCGGCACCCTTTTTCTCCGCTTCTGCCAGAGCGGGTTTTGCTGCCGAGGCTGGCTTTGCCGCCGAGGCCGGCTTTGCAGCAGCCGCTGCCGCGGAGGCCGGAGCGGCAGCCTTAGCGTTCTTGTCCGCGGGTTTCTCCGCGGACTTCGCGCCCCTCTTCGCCTTTGCTTCTTTCGCTGCGCTGGCCGCATCAGGTTCGTCAGCCGGACGAGGCGGCACCGTGTTCACATAATGCAGCACCAGCAACTGGCGCGCACCGCGCACCGGCGCAACCGGCAGGCAGACCACGTGGGCGAAGGCGGTGTCGGCCAGCTTGTCGACCCGTACGACCTTGGCGACCGGCAGCCCCGGCGGATAGGTGCCGTCGAGGCCGCTCGTCACCAGTTCGTCGCCAGTCTGTAGATCCGCGCTGATCGGCACGAAGCGCAGATCGAGCGTATCGCCCTTCGGTGTGCCGTAGATCACGCTGCGCAGGCCCGTGCGCACGACTTGCACCGGCACCGCCTGGTCCTTGTCGGTGAGAAGCGTGACCTCCGCCTGCAGCGGAAACACGCGCGTGACCTGACCGATTACGCCGTCCTCATTGACGACCGGCGAACCGTTCTGGATGCCTTGCTGCGAGCCACGTCCAATGATGACCTTCTGCGTGAACGGGTCGCGCGTGTCGTACTGGATTTCGGCCGGAATCGACTGGGTCGTCATGCGCTGCGAGAGTTGCAGCAGCGAGCGCAGATGCTCGTTCTCGGCCGCCAATGCCGATGCCGTATTGGCCTGCAGCGAGAGTTGCAGGTTCTTCTTGCGCAGCTCGTCGTTCTGACCGCGCAGCGTCGCGCTGGTCACCGCCAGATCCGCCGCGCCCATGAAGATGTCGCGCGGCACGAGCGCGGCACGTTGCAACGGATACAGGCCCGCTCCCAACATGCCGCGGACGATCTCGAGCGTCCTGAAGCGCGCATCTGAGATCAGCAGGACGAACGCAAGCAGCACGAAGAAAATCAGCCGTGCGAGTGCGGAGGGGCCTTGCTTGAACAGAGGCGGCGGACTGTATTCCATGGTCGGCGCCGGGGGCGTGAGCGGTTGGGTATGACTGCGGCGCGAAAGCGCGCGTCAGTGCGCGGTGGCTGGATGAACCAGCTTAGGACAGGCCAACCCCAAGAAGGCTAGCCGTCCGATTCGCGCTGCTGACATGGAGCCAGGCTCCCGCTTACTCGTACGAGAAGATGCTGCCGAGCTTGTCCATGCGCTCGAGGGCCATGCCCGAGCCACGTACGACGCAAGTCAGCGGGTCTTCGGCGACGAGCACCGGCAAGCCGGTTTCTTCCGCCAGCAGACGATCCAGGTCGCGCAGCAGTGCGCCGCCGCCCGTCAACATCATGCCGCGCTCGGCGATGTCGGCGCCGAGTTCCGGCGGCGTCTGTTCGAGCGCGATCTTCACCGACGATACGATCTGGTTCAGCGGATCGGTGAGGGCTTCGAGGATTTCGTTGCTGGAGATCGTAAAGCTGCGCGGGATACCTTCCGACAGGTTGCGGCCCTTCACTTCCATTTCCTTGACTTCCGAGCCTGGGAACGCGGAGCCAATTTCCTTCTTGATCGCTTCAGCGGTTTGCTCGCCGATCAGCATGCCGTAGTTGCGGCGGATGTAGTTGACGATGGCTTCGTCGAACTTGTCGCCACCGACACGCACCGAACCCTTGTAGACGATGCCGCCAAGCGAGATGACACCGACTTCCGTCGTGCCGCCGCCGATGTCGACCACCATCGAGCCCGTGGCTTCCGAAACCGGCAGACCGGCGCCAATGGCAGCAGCCATCGGCTCTTCGATCAGATAAACCTGCGAGGCGCCGGCGCCGTGAGCCGCTTCCTTGATGGCGCGGCGTTCCACTTGAGTAGAACCGCACGGCACGCAGATGATGATGCGCGGCGACGGCGAGAACATACGCGATTCGTGGGCGGTCTTGATGAACTGCTTGATCATCTGCTCGGTGACGGTGAAGTCGGCGATCACGCCGTCTTTCATCGGGCGGATTGCCTCGATGTTGCCCGGCACCTTGCCAAGCATCTGCTTGGCTTCCTTGCCGACCGCCTGAATGGTTTTCTTGCCGTTGGGACCGCCTTCCTGGCGGATAGACACAACTGACGGTTCATCGAGAACGATACCTTTGCCACGCATGTAGATGAGCGTGTTGGCAGTGCCAAGGTCAATCGCCAGATCGTTAGAGAAGTAGCTGCGCAAAAAACCGAACATTCAAAATCCTGTCTCGCTTGGGGCCTGGCCTCGCAACATTGCGTAGGGCGGCAGCGGAAAAAATAACAGCTTCAACCGGGCGGATACTGCGCCACAGAGACTTGAAGCTGCGAGGGAATCTACCGGAGGTACGAACAAGACCGCATCTATCTCCGAATCATTTTTGTGGGAAATGACCAGAAAGGTCCTGGTAAGTCGGTCCGGGTTTGGGTCGAACGCGTAATGATACCTTATAATTTTGCTTGATTTAAAGGAAACGGTTGGCACTTTTTGCCACCGCTGGCCCCTTTTTCGAGGGCCTCCTCCAGTGTCGTAACCCGCTGTTACAGCTTTGTTTTTCCGCGCTGTGACAGTTCGCTACATTTTCCGGTGACCGCATGGCTCTGACCCTGACCGATGTTAAGCGCATCGCGCATCTTGCGCGCCTCGAACTGGCCGACGCCGAAGCTGAGCACACGCTTGCCCAGCTCAACGACTTTTTTGGCCTTGTCGAGCAGATGCAGGCCGTCGACACCAAGGGCATCGAACCGCTCGCCCATCCGATCGAGCAGATCGAGGATGTTGCACTGCGTCTGCGCGAAGACGTAGTGACGGAAATCGTCCAGCGCGACGAATTCCAGCGTCCCGCGCCTGCTGTGCAGGACGGGCTGTACCTGGTGCCGAAGGTGATTGAATAAAAACACGGGCGCGGCGCGCGGCGGTTGCTGCGCTGCCATACCCTTCAGGAAAAACGCAATGCATGAAAAAAGCTTGACCGAACTGCGTGCCGCCCTCGCTGCGAAGGAATGCTCCGCGGTCGAACTGGCGCAGCTTTATCTGAAGCGGATCGACGCAGCGAAGAGCCTGAACGCCTTCGTTCAGGTCGACGCCGATCTCACCCTCGAGCAGGCCAAAGCCGCCGACGCGCTGCTGCACACCGGCCACGCCGGTCCGCTGGTTGGCCTGCCGATCGCCCACAAAGACGTGTTCGTGACGCGCGGCTGGCGCTCCACCGCCGGCTCGAAGATGCTCGCCAATTACGCGAGCCCGTTCGACGCGACCGTGGTCGACCGTCTGAAGCGCGCCGGCATGGTGTGCGTCGGCAAGACCAATATGGATGAGTTCGCGATGGGCTCGTCCAATGAGAATTCGTATTTCGGCCCGGTGCAGAACCCGTGGGATACGAAGGCGGTGCCGGGCGGTTCGTCGGGTGGGTCGGCGGCTGCCGTGGCCGCGCGTCTCGCGCCGGCGGCAACCGGCACGGATACGGGTGGTTCCATCCGTCAGCCGGCGTCGTTCTCCGGCATCACCGGCATCAAGCCGACCTACGGCCGCGTGTCGCGCTACGGCATGATCGCGTTCGCGTCGTCGCTGGATCAGGGTGGTCCGATGGCGCGCAGCGCCACGGACTGCGCGCTGCTGCTCAACGCCATGCACGGTTTCGACGAGCGCGACTCGACCAGCCTCGTGCGCGACGACGAAGACTACACGCGCTATCTCGGCCAGAGCTGGTCGGCCGATGCTGCGGGTAATGCCGCGGGCAAGCCGCTCGCCGGTTTGCGCATCGGCCTGCCGAAGGAGTACTTCGGCGCGGGCCTCGCCGACGACGTGCGCGCCGCGATCGATGCCGCGCTGAAGCAATACGAAGCGCTTGGCGCCACGCTGGTCGAGGTGACGCTGCCGAAAACCGAGCTGTCGATCCCCGTGTACTACGTGATCGCCCCGGCCGAAGCATCGTCGAACCTGTCGCGTTTCGACGGTGTGCGCTACGGTCACCGCGCCGCGGAGTACCGCGATCTGCTCGACATGTACAAGAAGTCGCGCGCCGAAGGCTTCGGCCCGGAAGTAAAGCGCCGCATTCTGGTGGGCGCCTACGTGCTGTCGCACGGCTACTACGACGCGTACTACCTGCAGGCGCAGAAAATTCGCCGCATCATCGCAAACGACTTCCAGGAAGCGTTCAAGCAATGCGACGTGATCATGGGGCCGGTGGCGCCGTCGGTCGCGTGGGATCTCGGTGCCAAGGGCGACGATCCGGTGCAGATGTATCTGGCCGATATCTACACGTTGTCGGTGAGCCTCGCGGGTCTGCCCGGCATGAGCGTGCCGTGCGGCTTCGGCGCGGGCGCCAATGCGCAACGTCCGGTAGGTCTGCAGATCATCGGCAACTATTTCAACGAAGCCCGCATGCTGCAGGTTGCGGATGCGTTCCAGCGCGCGACCGACTGGCATCGCCAGGCACCGGCAGGAGTGTGAACACATGACCAAACAATGGGAAGTCGTGATCGGTCTCGAGACGCACACGCAACTGTCGACCGTCTCGAAGATTTTCTCGGGCGCCGCCACCCAGTTCGGCGCGGAACCCAACACGCAGGCTTGCCCCGTCGACCTCGCGTTGCCGGGCACGCTGCCGGTGATGAACCGCGGCGCTGTGCAGCGGGCGATCGAACTTGGCCTCGCTATCGGCGCGAAAATCGCGCCGCGCAGCATCTTCGCGCGCAAGAACTACTTCTATCCCGATCTGCCAAAGGGCTATCAGATCAGCCAGTACGAGATTCCTGTGGTGCAAGGCGGGCAGGTCACGATTCAGGTGCCTGCGAACGAGAAAGCCGGCAAGGAAGCGTACGAGAAGACCATCAACCTGACGCGCGCTCACCTCGAAGAAGATGCAGGCAAGTCGCTGCATGAAGACTTCGAGGGCATGACGGGGATCGACCTGAACCGCGCCGGCACGCCGTTGCTCGAAATCGTCACCGAGCCGGAAATGCGTAGCGCGGACGAAGCGGTCGCCTATGCGAAGACCTTGCATACGCTCGTTACCTGGCTTGGCATCTGCGACGGCAACATGCAGGAAGGCTCGTTCCGCTGCGATGCGAACGTGTCGGTGCGACCGGTCGGGCAAAAGGAATTCGGCACGCGTGCCGAGATCAAGAACCTGAACTCGTTCCGCTTCCTCGAAGAAGCGATCCAGTACGAAGTGCGCCGTCAGATCGAACTGATCGAAGACGGCGGCACAGTGGTGCAGGAAACGCGTCTCTACGATTCGGACAAACGTGAAACGCGTTCGATGCGCAGCAAGGAAGATGCGCACGATTACCGCTATTTCCCAGATCCTGATTTGATGCCTTTGGTCATTGACGCGGCATGGGTGGAGCGCGTGAAGGCCGAGATGCCGGAATTGCCGGTGGCGATCCAGCAGCGCATTGTCGAACAGTACGGTTTGACGCCGTACGATGCGGGTGTGCTGACCTCGAGCAAGGCGATGGCCGCCTATTACGAAGCAGTCGTGGCGAAAGTGGGCCCGGCGCAAGCCAAGGTCGCAGCCAACTGGATGATGGGCGAAGTGTCGTCGTTGTTGAACCGCGAAGGTCTCGACATCGCCGACAGCCCGGTCTCGTCAGCGCAACTCGCTTTGCTGCTGCAGCGCATTGCCGACGGCACGATCTCGAACAAGATCGCGAAGGAAATCTTCGTCGCGATCTGGGACGAGAAGGCCACCGACGAAGCCGCTGCCGATCGCATCATCGAAGCGAAGGGTCTCAAGCAGATCTCCGACACCGGCGAGCTGGAAGCGATCATCGATGAGGTGCTCGCGGCCAACCAGAAATCGGTCGAGGAATTCCGCGCCGGCAAGGAAAAGGCGTTCAATGCGCTGATCGGCCAGGCGATGAAGGCCACCAAGGGCAAAGCGAATCCGCAGCAGGTCAACGAACTGCTGAAGAAAAAGCTGTCCTGAGCGATAGGATGCACATGCCGGAGCGCGCGTCGTCGGATCGGTGCGCGGCTTCGGTCATAACGGGCTGTTGCCGGACGAGAGTGGGGCAGCGGCCCGTTTCCTTTTGCTGGCGCCGCATTTGAACGCGCCTCTGGAGACAATGCATGGCGAAGAAGCCGGAACTCGACGATTTCCGCGTGCCGTACTTCGACGACAAGAAGATTGCGAAATTCGCGCTCACCGATTTCGATCCGGGCGCGAAGCCGTTTTCAACCGGGTCGAAAGACGGTGACCGCGACCGCCTTGCAGAAATCGGCGCGAAGCTCGATGCGTTGCAGGAGCGCCTGCATGCACAGCGCCTGCAGCGCGTGCTGCTGGTGCTGCAGGGCATGGACACGAGCGGCAAGGACGGCACAGTTCGCGGGGTGTTTCGCGACGTCGATCCGCTCGGCTTGCGCATCGTGCCGTTCAAGGCGCCGACGCCTGACGAGCTGGCGCACGATTTTCTCTGGCGCGTGCACTCGCAGGCGCCCGCCGCCGGCGAACTGACCGTCTTCAATCGCAGTCAGTACGAAGATGTGCTCGTGCCGGTCGTGCTGGGTCAACTGGACAAGGCGGCCTGCGAAAAGCGCTACAGCCACATCCGCGATTTCGAGGCTCTGTTGGCCGACAACGGCACGACCATCATCAAATGCATGCTGCACATCTCGAAGGACGAGCAGCGTTCGCGTTTGCAGGCGCGCATCGACGATCCCACCAAGCACTGGAAATTCGACGTCTCGGATCTGGAAGCGCGCAAGCAGTGGGACCAGTATCAGACGGCGTATCACGATGCCCTCTCGGCCACCTCGACGCCTTACGCGCCGTGGTACATCATCCCCGCCGATTCGAAGACGCATCGCAACGTGATGGTCGCGGAATTGCTGCTGCGTACCCTCGAAGGATTGAAGCTCGAGTACCCGCCCGCGAAGGAATCGCTCAAAGGCGTGAAAGTGGAATGAGAGCCGCGCAGGCTTCGGCCTCGCGCTCTGCCAGACCAGCAAGATAAACGGGCTAAGCAAGCCTCGACAACGAATCGACAATAAAGGAACGACATGTTGCGTGTGATTACCGCCAACCTGAACGGCATCCGCTCTGCGGCGAAGAAGGGCTTTTTCGAATGGTTCGGTGAGCAGAAAGCAGACGTGCTGTGCGTGCAGGAAATCAAATGCTCGCAGGACGACATGACCCCCGAGTTTCTCGCCCCGCACAACTTCACCGGCTACTTTCAGCATGCGGTGAAGAAGGGCTACAGCGGCGCCGGAGTGTACACGCGTCACGAGCCGGATGAAGTGGTGATCGGCTTTGGCAGTGAGGAGTTCGATCCCGAAGGACGCTATGTTGAACTGCGCTTCGGCAAACTCTCCGTTGTCTCGGTGTATGTGCCATCGGGGTCGAGCGGCGAGGATCGTCAGCAGGCCAAGTTCCGCTTCATGGACGAGTTCATGCCGCACCTCGCGGAACTGGGTAAAGAGCGCGAAGTGATCGTGTGCGGCGACGTGAACATCGTCCACAAGGAAATCGACATCAAGAACTGGAAGAGCAACCAGAAGAACTCAGGTTGCCTGCCGGAAGAACGCGAGTGGCTGACGAAACTGTTCGACGAAGTGGGTTACGTCGATGTGTTTCGCACGCTGGATCAGCGGCCTGAGCAGTACACGTGGTGGAGCAATCGCGGTCAGGCGTATGCGAAGAACGTGGGGTGGCGGATCGATTATCAGATCGCCACGGCGGGCATTGCCGCGAAGGCGAAGCGCACGGACGTGTTCCGCGACATCAAGTTTAGCGATCACGCGCCGCTGACGGTCGACTACGACCACAAGCTGACGAAGCCGAAGAAGTAAGCGCGTTTCTGGCTTAGGTCGCCAACGTTCAGTCGCCGCGAACCGGCACGCGGCGCGGACGGCCGATGCCCGCATAGTCGGGCAGTTCATCGACCGTCTTGCCGATCGCTTTTGCGTAGAGCGGCAGCATGTCCGGCAGGCGCTTCATGAGATCCGCGCGGCGTGCAGGCGAGTACGGGTGCACGTAGATATAGCCCTGATTGCGACTGCTGTGCGTCACCGCCGCCAGCTTGTCCCACAGCGTGATCGCGGCGCGCGGATCGTAACCGGCGCGTGAGGCGATGTCGCTGCCGATCACGTCGGCTTCGGTTTCATCAGTGGGCGTGTATTTCATCTCGACCAGCTGCGAGCCGATGCCCAGCACCGGGGCGCCCAGATCGGCCAGTCCGAATAGCTGCGGAATCGTACCGGACGAATCGAGCTGCGCCGCCTGCTGCTCGCCCAGGCGCTCCCGCGCATGCTCGCGCAGGGCATGCGCGATTTCGTGGCCCAGCAGCATGCCGAGTTCGTTGTCGTTCAGGCGTGCGCGATCGAGGATGCCGCTGTAGATCACGATCTTGCCGCCTGGCAGACAGTACATGCGGATGTCGGGCGAGCGCACTACCGCGATCTGCCACTTCCAGTTCTTTGCCCGTTCATTCCACTTCAACGAATAGGGAATCAGCTTGTCGAGAATGGTCTGCACGCGGATCACACGTGGGTCGGTGTCCGGGTAGAGGCGATCGGCGTGCTGTGCGCCGTAGACGATCTGCTGGAACTCGTCAGCGGCCTGGGCTTCCAGTTGCGGCGACGGAATCAGGTTGCGGAACACCGCGTAGCTGCCGAAGCGCAGTTGCTGCGGCGGTGGGGTGTAGGGAGGCGGCCGGTTGTCGGTGGTAGCGGCGCTGGCGGGGTGCGCTGGTTGCTTCGCGGTTGCCGGGGGCGTAGGCGAGGCGGCTGATGCGGACGCGGGTGCTGAAGACGTCGCCGACGCCGACGAGGTAGCCGAGGGCGCGTGCGCGGCACTGGCTGCGCTGCTGGTGCCCGGGCTGGGGTTGCTGGCGCCTTCTGCGGGAGTGGCAGCGGTCGAAGCCAGACCCTCTGGAGCCGGTGCGCTCGACGCCGATCGGGTGGCGGGTGCGCTGGCCGGCGCGGCGGTACTGCTGGCCGCCACGGCAGGCGTTGCAACCGCGTAGGCGCTCCACGACGTTGCAAGCATGCCGCCTGTGCAGAACAGCACAAGTGCCGCGCGTGCTGCGCCCACGACCAGCGGCGCGCCCTTTGCAGGTAACGCAGGCCGAGCAGGTAACGCATGTGGCACATGTGGTGCACGCACGTCAGGCATTGCACGACGTACGATGGCCGCAATCGCTCCCGAGGCGGCCGCTTGCCTTGACGCGAACCCGCTCACGACCTCAGCCTCCAAGGCGCGATACGCAGCAACAGCAGCATGCCCGGCAGCGCCAGTGCGGTGCAGGCAAGGAAGTAGTCGAACCAGCCTATCTGTGCAACCACATACCCGCTCGCCGCCGACGCCAGCGTGCGCGGCACCGACGCGAGACTGGTAAAGAGTGCGAACTGGGTAGCGGTGTAACGCGGATCCGTCGTACTGGCGATGTAAGCCGTAAATGCCGCCATGGTCAAACCAGTGGCAAACGTCTCGAGACCGTAGACCAGCGCCAGCGCAACCGAGCGCGGATCGAGCTGCACGGCCCAATCCACCCCAAACACGGACAGCAGCTTCGTCACACCCTGGCTCGTGAAGACAGCGAAATCGTAGATGGCCGTAAGTCCAGGCGACGCCGGCCCAAGATGCGCGAGCCATGCGAAGCCAAGCGTCGACACCATCTGCAGAACGCCGAACACCCACAGCCCGCGGCCGATGCCAATGCGCATCATCCAGATCCCGCCGACGATCCCACCCGCAAGGCTCGCACCGAACGCGGTGGTCTTGGCGATCACGCCAATCTGCGTGCGCGAGTAGCCGATATCCAGAAAGAACGAGGTCGACAGATTGGTCGCCATCGTATCGCCGAGCTTGTACAGAAAGATAAAGCCGAGCACGAACAGCGCCCCGCGCCAGCCGTCGCGCAGGATGAATTCGCGAAACGGCTCGATGATCGCTTCACGCAGGTTCTTCGGCGGCGCACCGTGCACTTCCGGCTCGCGCACGACGAGCGTCATGATCATGCCCGGCACCATGAATGCGGCCGTGACAATGAACACAGTAGTCCATGGCAAATGGTCCGACAGGATCAACGCGAGCGAGCCTGGCACCAGCGCGGCAATCTTGTAAGCGTTGACGTGAACCGCGTTGCCGAGACCCTGCTCGGTATCGGTGAGCAACTCGCGCCGGTAGGCATCAATGGAGATATCCTGGCTCGCGCCGAAGAACGCCACCAGGGCGGTCAGCGCGGCGACCGTCCAGATCGAATCGCGCGGCGACACGAAGCCGAGCGTGGCGATCGCGCCGGCCACCAGAATCTGCGTGACCAGCATCCAGCCGCGCCGCCTGCCCGGCCGCCAGCCGGGCAGGCGCGGTACGTAGCGGTCCATTAGCGGCGCCCAGACGAATTTCCACGTATAGGGAAACTGGATCAGCGCAAACAGGCCGATTTCCTTCAGATTGACGCCCTCGGAGCGTAGCCACGCCTGCACCAGATAGACGAGCGTGAACAGCGGCAATCCCGACGTAAAGCCGAGAAAGACGCAGATCAGCATGTGCGTGTTGAGAAACGCGCGCCAGCCGGTGTGTTCGACGTGAGCGGTAAGTGCGGGCGCCTCGTGCGGCGGGTTCGACATTTGGGTGAGTGACGTTAGCTTTTCTTGACGCGATAGACCGCAAGACTACCACGCCAGTTCGCCCCCCACCGCACCGCCTGGCCGCCGTGCAGCACGACCCGGTCGAGTATTTCGATGCCGACCTCGGGCGCCAGCGCCTCGAAATCCTTGATCGTCAGCACCCGCACGTTCGGGGTGTTGTGCCACTGGAAAGGCAGCGATTTCGATACCGGCATGCGTCCGCGCAACACCGAAATGCGGTGTGCCCAGTAGCCGAAATTCGGGAACGATACGATGCATTCCTTGCCGACCCGCACCGTCTCGCGCAGGATCGCAGCGGTCTGATGGATGGTCTGCAGCGTCTGCGACAGGATCGCGAAGTCGAAACTGCCGTCTTCGAAGAGCCGCAGGCCGTCTTCCAGATTCTGCTGGATCACGTTGACGCCGTTCTGGGTGGCGGCGAGCACGCCGGCGTCGTTGATCTCGATGCCGTAACCGGAGACTTCGAGCTCCTCGGTGAGTGTCGACAGCAGCGAGCCGTCGCCGCAGCCCAGATCGAGCACCGTCGCGCGCGGTTCAACCCACCGGGCGATGGCGCGGAAGTCGGGGCGCAGCGCAAGATAATCGAGAGCGCGCTGGTTCATGCGTTCACCTCGTTGGCAATACGTTCGTAATAGGCGCGCATCAGGTTGTGATAGCGGGCGTCGTCGAGCAGGAATGCGTCGTGGCCGTGCGGCGCGTCGATTTCTGCGTACGTCACCGTGCGTTTGTGATCGAGCAGTGCCTTCACCAGTTCGCGCGAGCGCGCCGGCGCGAAACGCCAGTCGGTCGTGAAACTGGCGATCAGGTATTTCGCCGTCGTATGCGCAACGGCCTTGGTCAGATCGCCCTCGAAGGCCTTGGCCGGATCGAAGTAGTCGAGCGCGCGCGTGATCAGCAGATAGGTGTTGGCGTCGAAGTAGTCGGCGAATTTGTCGCCCTGATAACGCAGATACGACTCCACTTCGAATTCGACGTCGAAATTGAAGTTGTACGCGTCGAGGGCACCTTCCGCCCGTCGCAGCGAGCGGCCGAATTTCTCGGCCATGTCATCGTCCGACAGATAGGTGATATGACCGATCATGCGCGCCACGCGTAGTCCGCGCTTCGGCTTAACGTTGTGCGCGTAGTAGTTGCCGCCGTGGAAGTCGGGGTCCGAGAGGATCGCGGAACGCGCCACTTCGTTGAACGCAATGTTCTGCGCGGAGAGCTTCGGCGTGGACGCCACCACAATGCAATGGCCCACGCGCTCCGGATACATCATGCTCCACGCGAGCGCCTGCATACCGCCGAGGCTGCCGCCCATCACCGCTGCGAAACGCTCGATGCCGAAGCTGTCGGCGACGCGCGTCTGCGCGTTCACCCAGTCTTCCACGGTCACCACGGGAAAGCTCGCGCCGTACGGCTCACCGGTCGCCGGGTTGAGGCTCATCGGGCCGGTCGAGCCGAAGCACGAGCCGAGATTGTTCACGCCGATTACGAAGAACCTGTTCGTGTCGAGCGGCTTGCCCGGACCGACCATGTTGTCCCACCAGCCGACGTTTTTCGGGTCATCCGCATAGATGCCCGCCACGTGGTGCGAAGCGTTGAGCGCGTGGCAGACGAGCACGGCATTGCTGCGCGCGGCGTTGAGCGTGCCGTAGGTTTCCACCATCAGGTCGAAACCGGCCAACGAGCGGCCGTTCTGCATGAGCAGCGGCTCGGAGAAATGCATTTTCTGGGGAGCGACGATACCGATTGAATCCATTCATTCCGCCTTCAACAGGGCGGCTAAATGGGTGTCGGCAAGGCACGGAGAAGGACAATGTGCGCGGCTGACGACCTCTTTAGCCGCATTTATAGTGAACCGCCGGATGGAATTCCGGCAGGTTCGCGCGCCCGCAATCGAGTCAGCAAATCGGCGCGTCAGTCAAAACAATTAGCGCAAAGTATAGCGGAAAATTCCGCGCGGCAGCGGCGCCGATGTCGCGCGGGCGTCGCCCGGCGCGAGTTGCGTCTGGATGCGTGAACCATGGCGGAAGCACCAAAACCAGATCGCGGCGAGCGGCAGTCTTGATCCGCAACGCCCGCGATTCCAGCGGACTACTGAAGAATCAATCTCAACTGGGCGTCGGCCTGCTCAGCCGGATTGCGTGCGAAGCCGCCTCGCACATACCGGTGCCAGCGTCCGACGATGTAGCTAAGCAGCAGGTTCGCCCGCACGGCTGGATCGTAGTCCTCCGGTAGCGGCACGGCGGTGCCCTGCGCGGAGGCGTTACCGTTGGCCTGCGAATTGGCGTCCATCAGGCCGAGCCGCAGGCATTGCTTGAGCGAGGCCTCGACGCGTTCGAGCAACTGGTTGACGCGCTCGGTCAGCCGTTCGTGCTCGCCCACCAGCGCTTCGCATGTCAGCACGCGCGTCATGCCAGGATTCTTCGCGGAAAAGTTGAGCAGCATCAACGCGATCGTACGGGCCTGCAACACGCCGTTGGGTTCTTTCGTCGCGATCTGGTTGATAAGCCCGAAGATCGACTGTTCGATGAATTCGATCAGTGCTTCGAACATTTGCGCCTTGCTGGCGAAATGCCGGTACAACGCGGCTTCCGAGACGCCCAGCCGCGCGGCCAGCGCCGCGGTGGTGATCTTTTCGTTCTTCGGCGCCTCCAGCATGGTGGCGAGCGTCTGCAGGATATGCACGCGGCGCTCGCCCGGTTTCAGGCGGGCCGCGCGGGTACTGCCCGTGGCTGGCGGGTCTTCGGTTACGGCCTCGTCATGCTTGTGATCCGGTTGCATGTCTGTCGTTCCTTCAGGCGCACTGAGCGGGTGCCCAATCTCAGCGATTTTAACGAACGAATCCGGCGGTCGACATAGTGCGGTCGGCCAGTGCCGGGCAGCAGGCCTGGTACGCCGTCCGCACGCACCTTGCTGGGCAGGTGGCCGACGATCCACACAGTGCGGATCCCCAGCCGGCGATAGTTCTTCAGATGCGAGCGCGTGTCTTCGACGAGGATGGCGTCGGCGAGCGGCACGTGGGCGTCGCGCATCGCCCGGCGTAGCATGCTCGCGTCAGGCTTGGCGCGCCAGCCGCGACGGTCGCGCATGTGCTCGATGGCGATCACGCGCTCGAACAGCCGCTCGATGCGCAGCTCGGCCAGCACCGCATGCGCGTAGGCTTCCGGGGCATTGGTCAGCACGATCTTGCGGCCCGGCAAGGCGGCAACGAGACGCGCGAGGCCGCGTTCGCTGCGCACCATCGAAGGCAGGTCGGCGAACGTATGCACGACCTTGAGAAAATCGTGCACGTCGACCGGATGGTGGCGGGCGAGGCCCAGCAGTGTCGCGCCGTAACGGTCTGTGTAGAGCGTACGCAGGCGGTCGGCTTCGTCGCGTTCCACTTGCAGCGAATCAATGATGTACTGCGTCATGCCCCGGTTGATCTCGGGAAAGATGGCATGCGATGCGTGGTGCAGCGTGTTGTCGAGATCGAACAGCCATACCGGGCTGCCGCCTGCGATGTGAGGCCGGCGGCGTTTAGCGTGTCGGGACGGGAAGGTGCGCATGGTGAGGGAAAACCGGACCGGGTTCTTGCCGGCGCCGTATGAAATGAACGAGCGGGTGCCTGCGGTCCATCATGCGTGCGCCGGGAGAAAAAGGGAAGGGTGGCGTGCCACGGTGGACGATTGGCCGGGCGCTTGATGCTGAAACTGATGCGGAGGACGACGCGGAAACTGCCGCAGCAAGGCGAAGGGAACCGCCAGGTGAAATATGCAGCGCATCGACGGGACGCGCTGCATATCCAGACATGCTCAGTGCGAGCGGATCATCGTACCGAACGGCTGCTCGGTCAGGATTTCGAGCAGCACCGAGTGTTCGATACGGCCGTCGATGATGTGCACCGAGCGCACGCCGCTCTTTGCTGCGTCGAGCGCGGAGGAGATTTTCGGCAGCATGCCGCCGGAGATCGTGCCGTCTTCGAACAGCGAATCGATTTCGCGTGCCGACAGATCGGTGAGCAGATTGCCTTCCTTGTCCATCACGCCGGGGATGTTGGTCATCATGACGAGCTTCTCGGCGTTCAGCACCACCGCCAGTTTGCCCGCGACCAGATCCGCGTTGATGTTGTACGACAGGCCGTCTTCGCCGAAGCCGATCGGCGAGATCACCGGGATGAACGCGTCGTCCTGCAGCGCTTTCACGACCGCCGGATTGATCGCCTCGACTTCGCCGACCTGGCCGATGTCGACGTACTGGCCGGGATTGTCGCGATCCGGCATCAGCATCTTGCGCGCATGGATCAGGCCGCCGTCTTTGCCGGTCAGGCCCACTGCCTGGCCGCCGAAGTGATTGATCAGCGTGACGATGTCCTGCTGGACTTCGCCGCCGAGCACCCATTCGACGACTTCCATCGTCTCTTCGTCAGTGACGCGCATGCCCTGGATGAAGGTGCCCTGCTTGCCGATCTTCTTGAGCGCCTGATCGATCTGCGGGCCGCCGCCGTGCACGATGACCGGGTTGATACCGACCAGCTTTAGCAGAATGACGTCGCGCGCGAAGCCTTGCTTGAGGCGCTCCTCGGTCATCGCGTTGCCGCCGTATTTGATCACCACGGTCTTGCCGTGATACTGCTTGATGTAAGGCAGCGCCTCGGCCAGGATTTCAGCCTTCAGGGTGGGGGCGATCTGCGAGAGGTCGGGAATTTCGGACATGGCGGCAGGGCTCGGCACGGATCAGTTGAAACACGGCGAATTGTACAGGACTGGCGCGCTGCAACAGGGTTTTCCATACGTCTTCTGGCGGCCGGCCCCGCCGGGGTTTCGCAGTGCGCAATCGACGTTGCGCGCACGCCACTCATGCGCCGTTTTCGACGCCGTTTGCGAGGGTAATTCCGTCGAAATCCCGCTTTGTGGACGCAACCTCGAGGCAGGGGCCTTCAGGTGGCTTGCCGGACGTGGCATCATTTCCTGACCGGATGTCCGGTACTTCATTGGGTCGCCATGAAACAGCCCGCTTCCCAGGTCCATGCGCAGAGTGCCCGTTGCCCACGCTGCCGCAGCGTGTTCGATTGTGCAATGCACGGCCAGCCGTTCGACTGCTGGTGCAAATCGATGCCGGCGTTGCCCGCCGAACGGCTCGATCCGGGCAGCCGGTGTTTATGTCCGGAGTGCCTCGCGGCGGATATTGCCCGCGTGCAGGCCGCCGGCGTTCGGGGTGGTGAAGAAGTTTGAGGGGCGCGGCGCGCCCGCCGCGTCGTTACCGCTGGCCGGCTAGCGTGCCGAGGTCTCGCGCTACGTCTTCCAGCACCGGATCCCAGTCGGCGAACTGCCGTTGCCGGTACAGCGTGGCGGTTGGATACCACGGGTTATCGTGCCGTTCGAGCAGCCATGTCCAGTGTGGATTGGTGTCGAGCAGCACCCACGTGCGCTGCCCGATTGCCCCGCTCAGATGCGCGACCGACGTGCACACCGTAATCACCAGATCGAGCGCGCTGACGAAGGCCGCGGTGTCGTCGAAACTTTTCAGCTCGGCGGTGTAGTCGGCCATGGGCAGCCCGGCTGACTGCGCGGCGGCAACATCTGCTGTGGCGCCATGCTGCAACGAATAGAACGCGACGCCGTCGATACCGGCAAAGGCCGACGCGTAGCGCTGCCAGCCCACCGCCCGGAACGGATTGCGCTGATGGCTGAGGCTGCCAGTCCACGCCAGTCCGACCTTAAGCCGTTTTTCTCCGGCGAGCCGTTCGCGCCAGGTTGCGCTGGCTGCGGCATCCGCGTGCAGATACGGGACCGCGTCGGGAAGGGTATCGCCGAGCGTGCCGAGCACGAGCGGCACGCTCATTAACGGTATTTCATAGTCGAATGCGGGCAGTGTCTCGATGCCACCACCCGCGGAGTATTCGTCCACGTGGCTGCCCAGGCTGCGTACCAGCAGCGCTCCCATCTGCGGGAACGAATTCCACACGACGCGGCCGCCTTGCGCATGCACATGCGCCGCCAGCAGCGGGATGAACCTGCAGCATTGCAGCAGATCGCCCATGCCCTGTTCGCCCCACACCAGCAGTGTCTTGCCCGTAAGCGGCTCGCCCTGCCACTGCGGCGCCGGCATCGCCGGACGGTTGCCGTCAAGTTCCTTCGAACCTTGCCAGCGCGCTTCGTGAGCGGGCCAGCCCTGCGCGTAGTCGCCATGCACCAGATGCAGCAACGCCAGATTCGAACGCATCGCCGGGTCGCCGGGCGCGAGTTCGCAGGCGGCCTGCGCGAAACGAACGGCGTCGTCCCAGCGTTGCGCTTCCTTGAGTGCCAGCGCATAGTTGTTCAGCGCCAACGAGTTGTGGGGCGCCAGTTCCGCTGCGCGAGCGCCTGCTTCCAGCGCGCGCGGCAGATCCATCGCGAAGCGGCTCGACTGGGTGAGATTGATCCAGGCGTTGCTGTCGAACGGGTCGGCTGCGACCGCACTTTCCAGCAACGTGATCTGTTCGGCCACATCGCCGCCGGTGAGCGCGATTGCGCCAGCCAGATTCGTGCGCAGTTGGGGAAAGTCCGGTTCGAGAGTGAGGGCGCGGCGGTACGGCACAAGCGCCTCGGCATGGCGGTCGGCGAGCTGCAGCGCGTAGCCTAAGCGGAAGCTGGCAGCGGCATCGTCGGGACGCAGTTGCGCAATAATGGCGGCGAATGCGATGGCGTCGTCGTGGCGGTTTTGTTCCAGCAGCGCGCCAGTGATGTTTGCAAGCGTGTCGTGTTCGACGGGCTGCAGCAGTGTGGCGGCTTCAAGCCAGATGGCCTGGGCTTCGGCCTCGCCGTTTTGCTGCGCCGCCGCGGCGCGCTGAAGGAAAATCAGGAAGGCGACCCACGCAGGGTGGCCGGGGGCGGAAATCGTAAGCGGCATGAGTCTGTCCAGGCGAGAGCGCGATTGCGATCAAACGCTCAATGGTAATGTCCACGCTCAACACAGTGTGTCGGACAACTCCCAACAGGTAAACTGGCGTTATGCATCGTATAACCATTACCGGCCGGGTCAACCTGGGACATCTGTTCTGGCTGCGCAGTCTTGCGATCATCGGCCAACTGGTGACCATTGCTGTCGTGCAGATCTTTGTGGGCGTGCATCTGCCTCTGCCGGCCATGCTGCTTGTGGTCAGCCTCGAAGTGGCCTTCAACGCGCTGACCTGGTGGCGCGTCTCGCGTCAGCGGCCCGAATCCAATCTCGAACTGTTCGGCCAGCTATGGGTCGATCTCGGTTCATTGTCGGCGTTGCTCTTTCTGTCGGGCGGCACGACCAATCCGTTCGTCTCGCTTTACCTGCCCTCGCTCGCGATCGCGGCGGCGGTGTTGCCGTGGCATCTGATGCTGTGGCTCGCGGCATTTGCGGTGGCTTGCTACGCCGTGCTCGGTTTCGATTCGGTGCCGCTGAATCTCGACAATCCCGCCAATCTGTTCGACTACTACCGGGCGGGCATGTGGGTGAACTTCACGGTGAGCGTGGGCCTGATTGCATGGTTCGTCGCACGCATGTCGCGCGCACTGCGGCAACGTGACGCGGCACTCGGCGACGCCCAGCAGCGCCTCTTGCGGGACGAACGCGCGGTTGCCCTCGGCGTGCAGGCGGCGACCGTCGCGCATGAGATCGGCACACCGCTATCGACCATCGCGATGCTCTCCGAGGAACTGCGCGACGCGGCGCGTACCGACAAGGGCCTCGCCCCTTACGCCGCTGATCTGGACCTGCTCGAGCAACAGATGACGCTGTGTACCTCGGCGCTTGCGCGGTTGCGCTCGCGCGCCTCGGCGCCGGCGAGCCGGCAACCCGTTGGCGAGTGGCTCGAGTCGTTTGCGCAGCAGTGGCGTCTGCGCCATCCGCACGTCAAGTTCGAGCAACTTGGCACGCCGCCCGCCGAACTGAACCTTGACGATACGGTCGCGGTCAGCCAGATTCTCACGATCCTGCTGGACAATGCGGCGCGCGCCAGCAGCGATCACGTGACGCTGACCGCGACGCTGTCGCTGCCGGGCGATCGCATCCAGTTTGAAGTTTGCGACGCAGGGCCCGGCATACCGGCATCGTTGCGCGGCTCGCTTGGCACGATGCCCGTCGACAGCACCCAGGGTGGTCACGGCGTGGGGCTGTATCTGGCGTTTTCGGCGGCGGCGCGGCTCGGCGGATCGATCGAGCTGACCGACGCCCGCGAGGCCAGGCCGCGCGGCACCCGCGCGGTGCTGCGCTTGCCGGTGGCGGGTCGACAATCTTCCGGCGCGGGCCGCACAGGCACCGTGCCATCCAATACGGAGAAACAGGCATGAGCGACATGAATTTTCTGGTGATCGACGACGACGAAGTGTTCTCCGGCATCCTCGCGCGCGGTCTGACGCGGCGCGGCTACACGGTGGCCGAAGCGCACAACGCAGACGAGGCGATCAAGCTCGCGAACCAGCAGAAGTTCGGCCAGATCACGGTGGATTTGCACCTGGGCCACGATTCGGGGCTGACGCTGGTAGCGCCGTTGCGCGAATTGCAACCGGACGCGCGGATGCTGGTGCTGACCGGTTACGCGAGCATTGCGACGGCCGTGCAGGCGGTGAAGGACGGTGCCGACAACTATCTGGCCAAGCCTGCCAACGTGGAGACGATTCTCTCGGCACTGCAAACCGAAGCGAGCGCGCTGCAGGCGGACGCGGCGATCGAGCATCCCACGCCGCTTTCGGTGGCACGCCTCGAATGGGAACATATTCAGCGCGTGCTGGCGGAGAACGGCGGCAATATCTCCGCGACGGCGCGGGCGTTGAACATGCACCGGCGGACGTTGCAACGCAAGCTGGCGAAGCGGCCGGTGAAGCAGTAAGAGCGAGCGCGGGCGCACGTTACGGCGACGGGTGAAGCGTCGCCAGAAGGCTTTTAGCTTTAATAAAAAACGGGCGGTCTCTTGCGAGGCCGCCCGTTTTTCTTGCTGCGTGCGTTTTGTTTCAGCGGTGTCAGCGGCCGACCGCGCCGCTGCCGCCGAACCGCATGCAGCCGTTAAAGCACATATCGCGACAAATCTTCGTCGTCCGCGACTTCGTTCAGCGCGCGGTCCACGTATGCCGCATCGATCCTGACGTCCGTGCCGGCATGGTTACCGGCAGCAAACGACACCTCTTCGAGCAGCTTTTCGATCACCGTGTAAAGCCGGCGCGCGCCGATATTCTCGGTCTTCTCGTTCACCGAAAAGGCGATTTCCGCGAGGCGGCGAATACCGTCGTCGGCGAAGTCGAGGCGCACGTCTTCGGTCGCGAGCAGTGCCTGGTATTGCTTCACGAGGCTCGCGTCCGTCGACACCAGAATCGATTCGAAGTCATTCACCGACAGCGAATCCAGTTCGACGCGAATCGGAAAACGGCCCTGCAGTTCGGGGATCAGATCGCTCGGCTTCGCGAGATGGAACGCGCCGCTCGCGATGAACAGGATGTGATCGGTCTTCACCATGCCGTACTTGGTGTTGATCGTCGTGCCTTCGACGAGCGGCAGCAGATCGCGCTGCACGCCCTGACGCGATACTTCAGCGCCGCCCGCTTCGCTGCGCGAGGCGATCTTGTCGATCTCGTCGAGAAAGACAATGCCGTTCTGCTCGACGTTCTGCACGGCCTTGGTTTTGACCTCCTCGTCGTTGAGCATCTTGGACGCTTCTTCATCCGTCAGCACCTTCAACGCTTCCTTCACCTTCAGCTTGCGGCGCGTCTTCTTGCCGCCACCGAGATTGGCGAACATCGAACGGATCTGCTCGGTCATGTCCTCCATGCCCGGCGGCCCCATGATGTCCATGCCCGCCTGCGGCAGTTCGACGTCAAGCTCGATTTCCTTGTCGTCCAACTGGCCTTCGCGCAGACGCTTGCGGAACGTCTGACGGGTGGTGCTACCTTCGTCCGTGGTATCGCTGGCGCCGAACCCAACCGGCCGCGCGCTCGGCAAAAGAATGTCGAGAATGCGGTCTTCCGCCTGATCTCCAGCCTTGGTGCGCACCTTGCGCATTTCGGTTTCGCGGGTCTGTTTGACCGAGATTTCGATCAGGTCGCGCACGATGCTGTCCACATCGCGGCCCACGTAGCCCACTTCGGTGAACTTGGTGGCCTCGATCTTGATGAACGGGGCGTCGGCCAGCTTGGCCAGACGCCGGGCGATTTCCGTCTTGCCGACGCCTGTCGGTCCGATCATCAGAATGTTCTTCGGCGTGATTTCCTGGCGCAGTGGGTCGCCCACCTGCTGACGGCGCCAGCGGTTGCGCAGCGCCACCGCGACCGCTTTCTTGGCGCGGCCTTGGCCGATGATGTGCTTGTCGAGTTCCGAGACGATCTCGGCAGGGGTCATGGTGCTCATCGTGTGTCCTTACTCGATCGTCTCGATAACGCGGTTGTGATTCGTGTAGATGCACATGTCGCCGGCAATCTGCAGGGACTTTTCGACGATCTCGCGCGGCGATAGCTCGGTGTTATCCGCTAGCGCCTTGGCCGCCGCCTGCGCGTAGGAGCCGCCCGAGCCGATCGCGCAGATGCCGCCTTCCGGATCGAGGACGTCACCGTTGCCGGTGATGACTAGGGTGGTGTGCGCGTCGGCGGCGATCAGCATGGCTTCGAGCCGGCGCAGCATGCGGTCGGTGCGCCAGTCTTTCGCCAGCTCGACGGCCGAGCGGGTCAGATTGCCCTGATGTTTTTCGAGCTTGGCTTCGAAGCGGTCGAGCAGCGAAAAGGCATCGGCGGTGCCGCCGGCGAAACCGACCAGCACCTGGCCGTTATAGATGCGCCGGACTTTTTTGGCACCGCCCTTCATGACGATATTGCCTAGTGTGACCTGGCCGTCGCCGCCGAGGGCGACCTTGTCGCCGCGACGCACGGAGACGATCGTCGTGCCGTGAAATTGCTCCATATGCATTCCTTTTGCAAAACGGGTAGGACGCGGAGGCGCTTGCGCGCCAGCGTGCCGATGCGTTGGGCGGCGAACCGCAGCGTATAGCCGCTAGAAAGCGGCCCGCGCGTGCTCGTGCAACGCATGTCCGGTTTATTTTAGGGCTTGCGCCGTCATATCAAGAGCCAGCCGGATGGCTAAGGGCGGAAATACGCCGGAAAAAAGCGGCAGAGATGGGGGTACGGCGCGGAGATCGGACGGCCGGGCAGAAAAATGACGGGCCTCGCAGCGAGGCTGGGGCACAGAGCGGTAAAAGCTTCCGGCAGCCGGACGACAGGCGGATCAAGGCATGGCGCGGCTGGCTCAAGGCTCGGCCCACGCAAAGAAAAAGGCGCACAGTTCACCGTGCGCCTCTCAACGAAGCAGCGTATCAGGGCGCGCGGTAGCCGCGCCGCAGACGTTCAGTCGCCGAACAGCTTCTGGCGCAGTTCGCGGCGTTCCTGCGCTTCGAGCGACAGGGTTGCCGTGGGCCGGGCCAGCATACGCGGAATGCCAATCGGCTCGCCGGTTTCTTCGCACCAGCCGTATTCGCCCGATTCGATGCGCGCGATCGATTGCTGCACCTTCTTCAGCAGCTTGCGTTCGCGGTCGCGCGTGCGCAGTTCCAGCGCATGCTCTTCCTCGATCGTTGCGCGGTCGGCCGGGTCCGGCACGATCACGGTTTCGCGCAGGTTTTCGGTCGTCTGGCCAGCATTGCGGAGAATGTCCGCCTGCAGCTGTTCGAGCTTGTTCTTGAAGAAAGCGAGCTGATCCTCATTCATGTAATCCTTGTCGCTCATCTTCAGGATTTCGGCTTCGGTCAAGAGTCGTTTCGTCGTCATCTGGCTTGCTTCTTCAATGTGAGGCAAAACTCGTACATGTTGCCCGCACTCTCGTGTTGCCCGCAAAGGCGCCTCAAAACGCTCAATGAGCGCCGGCGAACACGGACGGTGGGTTGTCGTGACGCCGAAGCGCGGGGCGTCTAAACGCCGGACGCCAAGGCGCCAGGCGACGAGACGTCGATGCGGGGCCGAACTCCTCTGGAAACGATTTTCAAATGCTCCTGAGGCATTGCTTACCGGTGGCGCGCCTTTCGAGGCGGTGGGCCAGCCAGCTTGTCGGCGTGCTACTCCCCGGATTAGATTTTCCGGCGCCGTGTCAGGCCCGGCGCGGGATACGCGCTGACCGGGCAATCGTTCTCATTCTCCAGTGGGCACGTATTGTAACTGAATCACAATCCGCCGCCGCAACCGGGATTATTACGAGGGGCGGCACGCCAATATCCCGAAAATATAACGCGCGAACGGCTAAAAAGCGATGGGCTTGCACGATTCCTGCAACAGGGGTTTTCACGCGTTTTTCACACGTGTCGTGCTCTCGGGTCGGCTTTAGTCGGATTCGGGACTTGTCGAGCCGGCAGCATTTCGCGTTCCCGGCTCGTTTCAGTGCTTTTCCCGCGCCTGACGCTGGCTTTTCGGGCGCTTCCCCGCCGTTCAGGCCAGGCAGGCGCTCAGGCCGTCCTCGATCAGGTCTTGAGGCAGTTCGATGCCGATGAACACCATCTTGCTGTTCTTCTTCTCGACCGGTTGCCATTTGGCGGCCAGATCGCTGCCCATCATCTGATGGACGCCCTGGAACACCACTTTGCGGTCGACACCCTTCATATACAGCACGCCCTTGTAACGCAGCAGGCGCTCGCCGTAGATCTGCAGAATGCCGCCGAGGAAGTCTTCGAGCTTGTTCGGATCGAACGGCCGGTCGCTGCGGAACACGAACGATTTGATCTTGTCGTCGTGATGCGCATGGTGATGGCGGCCGTGGTCGTGGCCTTCGTGATCGCAGTGGCCATGATCGTGGTCGCAATTCGCATGATCGTGCCCATGGTCATGATCATGGGCGTGGTCGTGCGCGTGCTCGTCTTCGGCGAGGAAGTCCGGATCGATTTCGAGCTTGGAATTCAGGTTGAAACCGCGCAGATCGAAGATTTCCTTGATATCGGCGTCACCGAAATTCACCACCTTGATCGCCGCGCGCGGATTCATGTGCAGCAGGCGATGGCGCAGGTCGTCGAGGGCGGCTTCATCCACGAGGTCCGACTTGGTAACGAACAGACGGTCCGCAAAGCCGACCTGGCGCTGCACCACTTCGTGCTCATCCAGCTGGTGATTCGCGTGCTTCGCGTCGACCAGCGTGATGATCGCGTCGAGCAGGAATTCGTCGGCGATCTCGTTATCCATGAAGAACGTCTGCGCCACCGGGCCGGGGTTCGCGAGACCTGTGGTTTCGATCACGACGCGTTCGAAATCCAGTTCGCCGGCGCGCTTTTTCGCGGCCAGGTCGCTGAGCACGCGTGCCAGGTCGCCGCGGATCGTGCAGCAGATGCAGCCGTTGCTCATCTGGATGATCTGCTCGTTGCTGTCCTGCACGAGGATCTCGTTATCGATGTTCTCTTCGCCGAACTCGTTCTCGATCACGGCGATCTTCATGCCGTGCTTTTCGTTCAGGATGCGCTTGAGCAGTGTGGTTTTACCGCTGCCGAGGAAGCCGGTCAGGATCGTGACGGGAATCATGGTGGTCGCCTGTTTTGTGCGTGAATCGGAATGCTTGTGTCGAACGCCGGAGATGTGGGCCGCGCCGTTCGAGCTGATCGGTTATTGAAACATATCTGTCAAGCCGCTGCAGGCGGGGTTTCGGACGCGCTTCAAACCCTGCCGCCTGCAAAGGAAATATTCCTCAACTATGGGCGATCAGGCGATTTGCAACAATAGGCCTTTCAGGTACTCGCCTTCCGGAAAAGCGGTGAGCAACGGATGATCGACACCGGCCCCCAGCCGCTTGAGGATACGGGCGTCGACGCGGGCATCGGCGGCCGCGCCGGCGACGATCTTCTGGAACAGCTCGGCGTCGATCGCGCCCGAGCACGAGTATGTGAACAGCAGGCCGCCCGGCCGCAGCAGCTTGAGGCCCGTCAGGTTAATGTCCTTGTAGGCGCGCGCGGCACGGTCCACGTGCTCGCGCGATGGCGCGAATTTGGGCGGATCCAGCACGATCAGGTCGAAGCGCTCGCCTTCTTCGTGCAGGCGGCGCAGTGTCTTGAAGGCATCGGCGTCGAGCCAGGTGGCGCGTTCGCCGTCAAAACCATTGGCGACGACGTTCTGTTGTGCCAACGCCAGCGCTTCGCCGGACGAGTCGATCGACACCACGCGTTTCGCCCCGCCCTTGAGCGCCGCCAGCGAGAAGCCGCCGGTGTAGCAGAAGCAGTTCAGCACCTCGCGATCCTTCGCCAGCTGCTGGACGAGCGCCCGGTTGTCGCGCTGATCGACGTAAAAGCCGGTCTTATGGCCATTGCGCACATCCACGTGGTAGCGCACGCCGTTTTCGCTGGCAATCAGCGCGTCGGACGGCGCTTCGCCCGCCAGCACGCCGGTGATCTGCTCCAGACCTTCCTTTTCGCGGATCGACACGTCGGAGCGCTCATAGACATTCGGGCAGCCGGTTGCCGCGCTCAAGGCTGCGACGATCGCCTCTTTCCACGCCTCGACGCCGGCAGCCATGAACTGGCAGACGAGTTGGCTGCGCTGGCCCGCGTCATCGGCGACGTAGTGGTCGACGATCAGGCCTGGCAGGCCGTCGGCCTCGCCGAAGATAAGCCGCACAGCGCCGGTATTTTGAACCATCGCCTGGCGATGCTCGATGGCGCGCTGCACGCGGCGCTTGAAGAACGCATGGTCGATCGGCTCGGCTTCGTCGAAACTCCATACCCGCGCGCGGATTTGCGAGTGCGGGCTGTAGGCAGCGCGCGCCAGAAAGCGGCCGTCGTGCGAGCGCACCAGCACGGTCGCGCCGGCAGCAGGATTACCGTCGACGCGGTCGATCGCGGTCGCGTAGACCCACGGGTGGCGGCGCAGCAGCGACTTTTCTTTCGACGGTTTCAGCGTGACGGTATTCATGACTTCGAGAGGTATTGAGCAGAACAAGGTGCCGCGTAAAGCGGCGAAACCGGAGACATCGGGCGCCTATGGCCCATAAAAAGCCGTCTCAGTCGCGTTTTTTGGCGCGCGGATGCGCCTGATCGTAGACGTGCGCCAGATGCTGGAAATCGAGCGCGGTGTACACCTGGGTCGCGGTGATGCTGGCGTGCCCGAGCAGTTCCTGCACGGCGCGCAGGTCACCGCTCGATTGCAGCACGTGGGTGGCAAACGAATGCCGCAGCACGTGGGGATGCACGTTGGCGGGAATGCCGGCGACCAGCGCCAGGCGTTTGACCCGGTCGCGCACGACGTTCGGCGACATCCGGTTGCCGCGCGCCGACAGAAACAGCGGATGCGGATCCTGCCTGACGAACTCGCCGCGCACCGCGAGCCAGGCGTTGAGCGCGTCGATTGCCTTGCTGCCGACCGGCACGATGCGGCGCCGGTTACCCTTGCCGAGCACTTCGACTTCGGTCGAATCGAGCTTGAGCCAGCCGGCGGAACGATAGCCATCGGCATCGGCAAAGCGCACGTCCAGCCCGACCAGTTCGGCGAGGCGCAAGCCGGACGAATAGAACAGCTCGAGAATCGCGTGGTCGCGCAAGCCTTCGGCGGTGCCGGCGCTGGGCGCTTCCATTAGCCGGTTGGCATCGTCGACCGAGAGCGCCTTGGGCAGCGTCTTCGCCTGCTTCGGCGCCCGCACGGTGGCGACCGGATTGGCTGGCAGATCGACGCGGCCCGCGAGCCAGCGGTAAAACGCCCGCCATGCCGATAGCCGATGACTGATCGAGCGAGCCGTCATGCCTGCCGCGTGTGCTCGGGAAACGGCGCCGCGGATGTCGATGGCGGTGAGGCTTTCGAGCGGCCGTCCCTTGGCCAGCAGCTTCAGTTCATCCAGCTCGTGGGTGTAGCCGCGCAGCGTGTGCGCTGAAAGCCGCCGCTCGTGTTCGAGATTCGAGAGGTAATCGGCGATCGGGTCGGCGGTGGTCACGGTAGCGGGCGCGTGCTGTGGCGAGCGGCGGGAGTTGGTGGACAGCCGGGCGCGTCAGCGCGGCAGCAGACGGCTCAACGCCGCGCTGGCCAAGGTGCCGATCTGCGTCAGGAAGTCGGTTGCCATGCCTTCGTGAAAGCGGCGCGGGTCGGGTGAGCCCATCACCAGCAGGCCGAAAGTCGGTGCGTCTTCGTTGCTCTCGGGTTCACGCAGGGCCAGTAATGCGATCGATTCCGTTGCGTGCGCACCTTCCTGTGCCGCAGCGCCTTCCGCGGGCACGGAGGTCACCGCCGGCACCAGCCATTGCGCCGCTTCGAAACCGGTATTCGCACCGCAATACGGGCTGGTGAGGCTATTGGCGAAGATGCGGACTTCCTCGCCCACCTGGCGCGCGAAGTCCGCCTGGGTGTACGGCTCCGCCACGTCCCACACACGCAGCGCTGCCTGCGGTACGTCGAACACTTCGCGCAGGCCATTGGCGATGGTGCGCGGCAACGCGTACGGATCGCGCTCTGACATCACGCGGGTGGTCCAGCGGTTGAATTTCGAGGCAATGCTGTCGTTCTCGTGCCCGTAGCGCAGCAGTTCGGCAAGACGCCGTTCGAGAAGCTTGTTCTTGTCGCGCAGCATTTCCATCTGCCGTTCCTGCAGCGAAACCGCGGATTTGCCGTGCGGGTTCGCGAGCTTGATGGTCGCGAGCATTTCCGCGTGTTCCGCGAAAAAGTCGGGGTTGGCGAGCAGGTATTCGGCGACTTCGCGATCGTTCATGGTTTCGGCTAAAGGACTACGCCCTTAAACGGGCGCATCGGTCATTGGGGGTAGCTGGCCACTGGTCGGGTCAGGCGCGGGCTGTGCATCCGGCCGCGCGTTCTTTCGCTCAGTCGGCCAGTTCGATCTCACCTTCGAAGACGGTCGCAGCGGGACCGGCCATCAGGAGCGGTGTGTTTTCGTGCTCACCGTTCCAGGAAATAGTTAGCGTACCGCCGTGGGTGTGTACCTTCACGGGCGCTTCGAGCTGCCCGCGGCGAATGCCGGCGGCGACCGCTGCGCAGGCGCCCGTGCCGCACGCCAGCGTTTCGCCAACGCCGCGTTCGTAGACACGCAGCTTGATTTCGTTGCGCGCGACGATCTGCATGAAGCCGGCGTTCACCCGTTGTGGGAAGCGCGGATGATGCTCGATGAGCGGGCCGTCGACGAGCACGGCAAACGCCTCGACGTCGTCGACCACCTGCACTGCATGTGGATTACCCATCGAAACGACCGAGACCCAACGCGTGGCGCCGTTCACCTCGAGCGGCCAGAGCGTGTCGTCGCCTTCCCGGCGGCCGTCGAGGCCGCTCGCATCGAACGGCACGCGGGCCGGTTCGAACACCGGCATGCCCATGTCCACGGTGACTTCGCCGTTGTCCTGCATGGTCAGCGTGAGGATGCCGTTCTGCACCTGGACGCGCACGCTGCGCTTGTCGGTCAGATGGATGTCGCGCACGAACTTGACGAAGCAGCGTGCGCCATTGCCGCAATGCTCGACCTCGCCGCCGTCGCAATTGAAGATGCGGTACCTGAAATCCACGCCGTCGATGGTGGGCTTTTCGACCAGCAGCAACTGGTCGGCGCCGACGCCGAAGTGCCGGTCCGCGAGCGCGCGCACCTGCTCCCCGCTCAGGCTGAGCGGCTGCGTAAAGCCGTCGAGCACGACAAAGTCGTTGCCCGCGCCGTGCATCTTGGTGAATTTCAGTCTCATGGCGCTATTGTAAGTGACGCGCGCGGACATGCGGCTAACGGCGTTTCAATACACGCTCGGCTCGCCCGGCGGCCGCGTCTTGAAGCGTTTGTGCACCCAATAGTACTGTTCCGGCATCTTCGGAATCTGCTCTTCCAGGAAAGCGTTCATGCGGCGCGCGTCGGCCTCGTCGTCGCCGGTTGGGTAGTTTTCCCACGGCTTGAATACCTTGAGACGGTAGCCTTTGTAGTGGGGCAGCACCTCGCCGATAAACGGCACCACCTGCGCCTGGCCGACCTTCGCAAGCCGTCCGACGGCGGTCAGTGTGCAGGTCGGCACGCCGAAAAACGGTACAAAGGCGGAATTGCGCATGCCGTAGTCCATATCGGCCCCCAGCATGACCGGCTTTTTGTCGCGCAGCCAGCGCAGCACGATGCGCGCACTGTCCGCGCGGCTCGCCATATCCGCGCCGAAGCGTGCGCGCGCCGCCTTGGCGACTTCCTCGAGTTCCGGGTTCGACATGGGCTGATACAACGAACCGCACTGTCGATGCAGCGAGTAGTTGAGGAAGATCGAACCTGCCTCGATGCCGACAAAGTGAAAACCGAGAAACAGCGTGGGCGGCAGGTTGGGATCGGTGAGGTCGATCGCGCTGTCGAGCTGGATCAGTTTCTCGAGCCTCCTGGCCGAGCCGAACCACTGCACGCTGCGCTCCACATAGCTGCGGATCGCATGGCGGAAGTGCTTCTGGGCGACGTCCTCGCGGCGTTCGTCGCTCCACTCGGGGAAGCACAGTTTCAAGTTGATATGTACGATGCGTTTGCGATTGCTGGGGATTTGATACAGCAGCCAGCCGAGACCGTCGCCGAGGCGGGCGATCACTCCGTATGGCAATAGCGCAAACAGTTTCAGCAGTCCGATGGCGAGTTTGGATCCGAAGCGGCTCAGCATGCTGACGCTCCGCGGCGCGCGCACGAGGACGCTACGTTTGAGAAAACCGAAAACGAGTCGAAATACAACACGCGTGGGTACTCTGTGACAATTGTAGGAAGTCGCTATAATAAGGGCTTCGCCGAGTTAATAGACAACTTGCGGGGCGAAGCTGCCGGGCGCGATCCACGTGATACGCACCGGGCAGTCAGGAAATCCGCTAAAGCGTCGCCGCTTCAGGCTTCCGGAGCTGGCTACGTGAAACTCAACCGTAACCACACAACAGGAGTCTGCAACGTGGCAAACGACTATCTCTTCACCTCAGAATCGGTTTCCGAAGGCCATCCGGACAAGGTGGCGGACCAGATCTCGGACGCGATTCTCGACGCGATCCTGACTCAGGACAAATACTCACGTGTTGCCGCGGAAACGCTGTGCAACACGGGTCTCGTCGTGCTGGCCGGTGAAATCACCACCACTGCAAACGTCGACTACATCCAGGTCGCGCGCAATACGATCAAGCGCATCGGCTACGACAACACCGACTACGGTATCGACTATCGCGGTTGCGCGGTGCTTGTCGCGTACGACAAGCAGTCGCCGGACATCGCCCAGGGCGTCGACCGTGCACACGACAACAACCTCGATCAGGGCGCCGGCGACCAGGGGCTGATGTTCGGCTTTGCGTGTGAAGAAACGCCGGAACTGATGCCGTTGCCGATCCACCTGTCGCACCGTCTGGTCGAGCGCCAGGCCAACCTGCGCCGCGACGGCCGTCTGCCGTGGCTGCGTCCGGATGCGAAGTCGCAGGTCACCGTGCGCTATGTCGACGGCAAGCCGCATTCGATCGATACGGTCGTGCTGTCCACGCAGCATTCGCCGGATATCGAACTGTCCACGCTGCGCGAAGCCGTGATCGAAGAAGTGATCAAGCCGACGCTGCCGGCCGAGCTGATCAAGGGCGACATCAAGTTCCTGGTCAACCCGACTGGCCGTTTCGTGATTGGCGGTCCGCAAGGCGACTGTGGCCTGACCGGCCGCAAGATCATCGTCGACACGTACGGCGGCGCAGCACCGCACGGCGGCGGCGCGTTCTCGGGCAAGGATCCGTCGAAGGTCGACCGTTCGGCCGCTTATGCTGGCCGTTATGTCGCGAAGAACATCGTGGCTGCGGGCCTGGCGTCGCGTTGCCTGATTCAGGTGTCGTATGCGATTGGCGTGGCTCAGCCGACGTCGGTGATGGTCAACACGTTCGGCACGGGCCGCGTGTCGGATGCAACGATCACGCGCCTCGTGCAGGAACACTTCGACCTGCGTCCGAAGGGCATCATCCAGATGCTGGATCTGCTGCGTCCGATCTACGAGAAGAGCGCGGCTTACGGCCACTTCGGCCGCGAAGAGCCGGAATTCACGTGGGAAGCGACGGACAAAGCGCTGGCCCTCGCCGAGGCTGCTGGTACGGAGCCGGTTGCCGCGGTCGTCTAACGCGTACTCGTACTGCGTCAGCAAAAAGCCCCGCCGGCGTTGAGCCGGGCGGGGCTTTTTCTATTAAAGGCCCGCGAAGCCGAACCAGCCTTCATGGCCAAACGACATCCGGCGCGGCCGGCGGCTTGTGCTGCGTGGTGCGCTTACGCGTTTTGGCGGCAGCGCGCGACGCGGCGTCGGCTTGCGCAGGAGCGTGCGTAGCGAAAAGCGGCGCGAGCCGGCTTGCGTACGCAGCGCGGTGAAAAACATCTGGAACCATGTGCGGATGCTGTCGACCGGTTTGGCCTCGCGCCATTGGCCGGCGAGGGCACGGGTGCGGGTTGCGTGATGGCGCAGCGCACGCACGACGTGACGGCGCGCGGGACGCGCTGCCTTGAGGGCGGCGCGGGTGAGACGGGTATTCAGGAGAGTGTGCATGGCTTCGAAATGTAGGCAGCGTGTCACGCGACGGGAGGTGCTATAAAAACGAGCACCATCTATGCCAGCGGGATGGACGCGCAAGCCCAAAAACTGAGCGGGAAGTGGCGGCAGCGACCTGCGGAGGCCGTGCGCTAAGGAACGCAGCGGGAATTGCAATCAACATGGGTGCAGGCTACACGCGAATCGTGACGTCAGAAAGTCCGTTATAACCCTCGCGTCTGCGGGTTTTTACGGGGCAGATCGTGCTGTAAAGCGCTCACGGTCGGACCCTTTGCGATCGATAAGCGTGCACGCCCGCCCCTGTCGCGTGCACTCGTCCGGGATGGGAGCATGGCAAAGTCCGCACGCTGATCGCGCACGTTTTACAATCGAGCATCGGTCAGTAGAAAGTAACGGAATACCCATGTCAGGTCACTCAAAGAAAGAACAGGTTCAGGTGTTGCGGGAACGGGGCTTCGTCGTGGTGCCGGGGCTGGTTTCGCCCGAGCGCTGCAACGAGCTGAAGCAGATCGCGCAGCGGCAGTTGCAGGAAGCAGCCACTCCGATCGAATTCGAGGCGGATCTGCAGTACCCCGGCGCGCCCGAGTCGAAGCACGCGCCCGGCGGCCATACCGTGCGGCGCCTGCTCGATGCGTATGCACGCCATCCGCATTTTGCGGAGTGGGCCACGGCGCCGGAAATCCGCGGTTGGATGGAAACCTATTTCGGCGAGGAGCCGCGCCTCTCGCGGGCGCATCACAATTGCATGATGACCAAGCATCCCGCGTATGGCAGCCTGACCGGCTGGCATCGCGACGTGCGCTACTGGTCGTTCGAGCGTGATGATCTGGTTTCGGTGTGGCTCGCGCTCGGCTCTGAAACGGTGGATAACGGTGCGCTGTGGCTGGTGCCGCAATCGCATACTGCGACGTTCACGTCGGATCGTTTCGACGAAGCGAAATTCTTCCGCTCCGATCTGCCGGAAAATCAGGCGCTGATCCGGACGGCGGTGTCACCGGAACTCAAGCCGGGCGATGTGGTGTTCTTCCACTGCAACACGCTGCATTCGGCCGGCAAGAATCTCAGCGACCAGGTGAAGTTTTCGCTGGTGTACACCTATCACGGCGCGAGCAATGTGCCGTTACCGGGTTCGCGTTCGGCGTCGAAGCCGGAGATTGCATTCTGAGGGGCGCGTTAGGCCGGGGCGCGCTGGACCGGCTCGCGTTCAATCCTTCGTTGCAGAAAATGCGACCCGTAGGCCATCGCGTGTCGCCCAGCCCCGCTGCGGGGACGTTTAAAACCGGCCTGCGCAGCGGAGTCCCACAGCCGGTCGCTTGCCTCAGCGTTTTCCGCCTGAAGTCGCCATTCCGATCAGACCTGCGAGCGTGGCGATCACGCCGCCTGCGATCAGCATGATGGCCTTGTTGGTCGGCGAGCCCGTGAAGACGCGCGACACGTCGCTGCTAAACGAGTGGAACGCCTGGCCGCCGAAATACAGCAGCACCACGCCGCCGACAATCAATGCGAGCGAAATCGCTTTGGTCATGAACTTCCTCCTGTAGAAAAGTCGTGGAAGTGTAGGGGAGCGTCAAGGGCGCGTCCATGTGCAAGCTTCACGTGTCCCGCATAATGGACGCCTGCAATCCTTTCGACGATTCGCTAATATAGTTGGTTCGTCACACCCCGCATGAAACCGTGCGCGGCCGCGCAACATAGTAGTCACGGCCGGCCAGGCTCGCCAGACAGTTGGCAACGCGGCTGCGTGACAACTCTCCTTCCTTCTTCACCAAGGATTCAAGCAATGGCTTACGAAGCAGCTCCAGCACGCTATTCGGACATGCAATACCGCGTTTGCGGCAAGTCGGGCCTCAAACTGCCGGCGCTTTCGCTGGGCCTGTGGCACAACTTCGGCGACACCACGCCGATCTCGACGCAACGCGACATCCTGCGCACTGCATTCGATCTCGGCATCACGCACTTCGATCTGGCGAACAATTATGGGCCGCCGTACGGCAGTGCCGAAACGAATTTCGGGCGCATCTTCAAGGACGATTTCAAGCCGTACCGCGACGAGCTGTTGATCTCGTCGAAGGCCGGCTGGGATATGTGGCCGGGTCCGTATGGCCAGGGCGGCGGCTCGCGCAAATACGTACTCGCGAGTCTCGATCAGAGCCTGCAGCGCATGGGGCTCGACTACGTGGATATCTTCTATTCGCACCGTTTCGACGCTGACACGCCACTCGAAGAAACCGCCGGTGCACTGGCGAGCGCCGTGCAACAGGGCAAGGCGCTCTACGTCGGGATTTCGTCGTACTCCGCCGCCAAGACCCGCGAGATGGCGAAGCTGCTTGCCGAATACAAGGTGCCGCTGCTGATCCACCAGCCGGCGTACAACATGCTGAACCGTTGGGTCGAGCATGAGCTGCTCGACACGCTCGACGAAATCGGCACTGGCAGCATCGCTTTCACGCCGCTTGCGCAAGGTCTGTTGACCGGCAAGTACGTGAACGGTGTGCCGGCAGATGCACGCGTCAACAAACCGGGCGGCGACTCGCTGAAGCAGGACCACCTCAGTGCGCAGAACATCGAGCATGTGCGTAAGCTCAATGAAATCGCCCAGCGCCGCGGTCAAAGTCTCGCGCAGATGGCACTCGCTTGGGCACTGCGCGGTGGCCGTATCACGTCGGTGCTGATCGGCGCGAGCAAACCCGAGCAGCTGGTTGAGAACGTGGGCGCGCTGAAGAACCTCGAGTTTTCGAACGAAGAGCTGGCGGAGATCGATCGCTTCGCGACCGAGGGTGGCGTCAACCTGTGGGAAAAGCCCTCGACGGATCAGGCGGTCTGATCGTCGAACTGACTGACATAGTGTGATTCTGAAAGCCGCCGTAAGGCGGCTTTCCTTTATGGGCTTGGGCTTTCCGTTACGCGCTGTTACCCGGTGACACCGTTCTTCCCGCTGTCATACAGCACTGCTAAGGTCGCGGGCGATGTCGTCTCGACGGAGGGAAGATGGACCCAGGTGCGGTCGCCCAGGGCGGCCCGGCAACGCAATCCACGGCGCATGGACGACGCGCGTCCAAACGCGCTGCCATCGACGTACGTGCCAATCTCACGTTGCTGACGGTCGTGACGATCGCGACCGCGCTACAGCTATTTGCGCTTCCCGCGCTGCTGCGCGCATGGGGCATGCCGGCGCTGCTACTGATCGTGCCGCTGGTTGTGTTGACACCCACGCACTGGGGTTTGATTCACGAGGCGATTCATGGACAACTGTTTGCTGGACGGCGTCTGAACGAAGGTGTTGCACGTGCGCTGGCCATTGCGTTTGCGTTGCCGTTCGACGCGGTACGTTTCGGACACCTGATGCATCATCGCTTTACGCGTGAGCCTTTTGATCGCCCGGATGTGCTCGATCGCAGCCGTCCCGTCGCGGAAGTGTGGCCTTGCTGGGTGAGCTACTACGGACGTTTGCTCGGTGGGCTGTACGCAGGGGAACTGATGATCCCGCTGCTTGCATTCGCGCCCGCTAACGTCGCGCGTTCGCTCGTGGCTCGCGCTATCGGCTCGCAGGGACCGGTCGGCGTCGACGTACAGCGTCATTTCACCAGCTTCGCTACCGACCCCGCGCGACGCGCACGAATCCGTCGCGACTGGCTATTGACGCTCGGCTTGTTCGTGCTTGCTTTTTACCTGTACGGAACGTGGTGGCCGGTGCTGGCCTTGACGATGTATTTGCGCGGCGTGTGGCTCTCGCTGGCTGACAACCTGCCGCATCATGGTGTCGCGCTGGATCAGCCCGGGCGCTCGCGCAATTTCCGCGTGCCGTGTGGATGGCAAGGTGTGCTGATGAACCACCATCTGCATCGCCTGCATCATCAGCACCCGACGCTGCCGTGGACGGCTCTACCCGCACTCGATTCGCTCGAGCGCGCAGCAGGCAGCGAATCGGGCGGATCCAGCGACCCCGCCTATTTCCGTAGCGCGTTACGCCAGTTCAAGGGGCCGGGCGCGTTGGACGCGACCACGCGCTAAGCTGCCTCACCAGCTATCCGACTGCGGCTTGTTAAAGACTCCCAGGTGGATTCCCGGGCCGGGCTAGACGAGCGCTGGAAGCCCTTCTACTAGCAGTACCGCGACGCCCACGCCCAACAGGGCGCCAATCAAGCGGAAGACGTTGTGCCGAAATTCTGTCTTGCAGGGTAGCGCGCCGAGAAACAGGGCGCCGGCCAGTGCCATCGGAATGATCAGGATGAAATCGGCGATCGTAAAGTAGGTCGTCATGCTCGTCTCCTTGTATCTTCGCGCGGCCAGCGACGGTCTTTTTAGTTTGCTGTGGCTGTCACGCTTGTTTCGAGTATAGGCGACGGCTGAACTGCTGTCGGAGTTGTTTGTGGCACTGCAGCGGCGCTCCTGGCCGCACCGAAGGCTTGCCCAGCGGGGCTGAGCGCTTTCTGTCAAAGGACCATCGTGCAGCGCCGTATTATGGCGTTCGATTACATTGTCCTTTCTGTGAGCCCGCGAGTGGTCGTCAGGCTTCCTACTCACACTGTACTGCGGTTTCCTTGGGGTTCAGCCCAGGCAAGAACCCTGGGCCCATGTTTTTGATATATCAGTGCCGCAAGGTTTATGATGGCTCTTGATCATGCGGTACAGTGAGGCCATCGGCGCGGCGTTTTGCTGGAGTCGATGAGAGGAAAGCGCTGAAATGAAGGGTCATGTACCGCGAGTTTCCGCTTTTCCCTCACCCGCAAAACGGCAACAATGAGCTTCACCACCACCGCGTGCGACGCGGAGAAACTTAGGTGCGTGCGCAACGTGTTCGGCGAAGCGGCGCTTTTTATCATCACCTCGACCGGCACGATCCTCATATAGCCGGCTACGTGAGAACGGGGAAATATCATGCAAGTCGGTTCTATCGTCCGATCCGTGCATATCGCCGTGCCGCAGGGCGCGCGCGGAATCGTCATGCGCATTCTGGGCGACATGGCGATGGTGGCGTGGTATGCCGGCGAACCCGGCACTTCGCTGCAACTCAATACAGAACCCTTTTTCCTCGAAGACCTTATCGATACAGGCGAACTCGTGCGCCCAGCCAGTGCGCAGATGCACTGAACGCGGGTTGTAGCCCGCGCGTGTCGCTGCAACGCTCGTCTTTGACGACGGCGCGGCGCACAATGCGGGCATGAACTACGAACCTCACGATTCGCAGGACGATGCCTCCGGCACCGTGCCTTTCGCCCGGCTTAAGCCGGAGTGCGTGCTCGACGCTATCGACAGCGTGCTGAGCACGGTTGGCGTGCGCACCGATGGCCGCATGCTGCCGCTCAACAGCTACGAGAACCGCGTCTATCAGATCGGCGTCGAGGACGGCCCGCCCGTTGTCGCGAAGTTCTACCGGCCCGAGCGCTGGACCGACGAAGCGATTCTCGAAGAGCATGCGTTTGTGGCCGAACTGGTGGAGCGCGAGATTCCGGCGGTGCCCGCGCGCGTCTTCGAAGGCCGCACGCTGCACACGTTCGACGGTTTTCGCTTTTCGATCTTCGAGCGGCGAGGCGGTCGCGCCCCGGATCTCGACCGGCGCGATACGCTCGAATGGCTGGGCCGCTTTATCGGCCGCATCCACGCCGTGGGACAGACGCGGGATTACACCGCACGACCTACGCTCGACATTCAGACCTTCGGCTATGAGCCGCGCGATTTCCTGCTGTCGCAACGCTTCGTTCCCGACGATGTGCGCACGGCGTGGGAGACGGTGATCAACCTGGCGCTCGAAGGCGTGGAACAGGCATTCGAGCGAGCGGGCGAAATCCGCGCTTTGCGTATGCATGGCGACTGCCATCCGAGCAATGTGCTGTGGACCGATGCCGGTCCGCACTTCGTCGACTTCGACGATAGCCGCATGGGGCCGGCGGTACAGGATCTGTGGCTGTTGCTGCCGGGCGAGCGTGCGGAAGCGTCGCGCGCGCTCACCGATCTGCTGGCGGGATACGAAGACTTTTGCGAGTTCGAGCCGCGTGAGCTGTATCTGATCGAAGCGTTGCGCACGCTGCGGCTGATTCACTACCAGGCATGGCTGGCACGCCGCTGGGACGATCCCGCGTTTCCTGCGGCCTTTCCATGGTTCAACACGCAGCGCTACTGGGAAGACCGTATTCTCGAGATGCGTGAGCAGCTTGGCGCGATGCAGGAGGGGCCGCTCTGGCCGGTATAGCCGCCCGTCGGCCCGTGCGGACCGCGGCGGTTCAGGCCGCTGCGTCTTTCGACGTAGACGGTCCGCCCACCGAACTGATCTTCACATCGCGATCGGCAAAGCGAGCGATCAAAACCAGTTCACCGCCCAACGCATGGATATGATCACGCAGGGTGGAGACGTACATGTCCGTTCGCTGCTCGAGCTTTGCGACGCTCGGTTGCTTCACGTTCATCACGGTTGCCAGACCTTCCTGCGAAAAACCCATCGCACGACGCAATTCGGAGAGCGCCATTTCCGCGATCAGATCTTTGGTTGCCTGCTCCGATCGGGCACGCACTTCCGGTGACAGTTGCGCGCGCAGTTCTGCATACTTTCTCGCCATCATTGACTCCTTCTTGATCAAGTCGCGCCAGATGCGCGCCGTATAGGGCATCAGCACGCGGGATATTTATTGCGTACCAGCGATCCTTGCCGGTCTTGTCGCCACCGAGTAAAAGAATGCCGGTGCGCAGTGGGTCGAAGATGTACAGCACGCCGAAGGGCCTGCCTGCATGCTGGATTCTCAATTCGCGCATGCGGCTGTATTTCGAGCCCTTGACCTGGCTGCTGTGTGGGTAAGGCAAATGGGGTCCTACGTTTTCAAGCAATCCAATTGCATTGTCGACTGAACCTTGCTCTTTCTCTGTCAAACCGTCCCACCACGCACCGAACATGTCGGTGTATTCAACGTCCCACGCCATAAATATAGCCTCCATGGAATATTCCGTCAAAGGAATAATTGTCAATTTATGTGCACGGAACGCGGCGGCCGAAAGCGACGTCGCAACGACTTGCGCGACGAACGTTTCGTCCGGCCACGGACGAGCCGTGCATGAGGCCATGCTATGGATTTGCGGGTGGGATACCAGTCAGCCGAATGGCTAACGTTGAAGAGGATTGCGAACGACTACACGCTGCAAGCCGTTCCGCCGCTCGCAGCGATTTCCCGTGCGGCCTTCGCGCCCTCAACCTGCAGCAGCGTGGGCAGCGAAACGCCATTCTTGGCAGCCGTCACTTCGGCGAGAATCGATACGGCGATCTCCGGCGGCGTCCGGCTACCGATATAGATGCCCACCGGCCCGTGCAACCGGGCCAGTTCCGTATCGTTCAGATCGAACTCCTTGAGCCGTTCGCGGCGGGCCGCGTTGTTGCGCCGCGAGCCCAGTGCGCCGACGTAGAACGCGGGTGTTTTCAAGGCCTCCATGAGCGCGAGGTCGTCGAGCTTCGGATCGTGCGTCAGCGCAATGACAGCGCAACGTTCGTCGAGCTTCATCTCGAGCACTGTGTCGTCGGGCATTGTGCGGACGATCTTCGTGCCGGGTATATCCCATTCGTCGGTGTACTCTTCGCGCGGATCGCAGACGGTCACCTGATAGTCGAGCCCCACCGCAATGTGGCAGAGATAGCGCGACAATTGCCCCGCGCCGATTACCAGCATCCGGTAGCGTGGCCCGTGGATCGTCAACAGGCGCTCGCCGTCGAAGTCGACGCCATCTGTGGCCTGCGCGGGTCCGAGTTGTACCGCGCCGGTTGTCATATCGAGGCGTCGCGCGAGCAGCCGGCCGTTTTCCACCGAGTCGCACAATTCAGCGATCAGGCTTGCCTTGCTGAGCGGCTCAAGCACCAACTGGATCGTGCCGCCGCAAGGCAGTCCGAAGCGATGCGCTTCCTCCGCCGAGATGCCGTACTTAACCGCCTCAGGCACATTCTGTTCGATGCCGCGTTGCCGCACGCGTTCGATCAGGTCGTCCTCAATGCAGCCGCCCGACACCGATCCCACCACGAGGCCATCGTCGCGCACGGCGAGCATGGCGCCTTCAGGACGGGGCGAAGAGCCCCACGTTTTCACCACCGTCACCAGTAGCGCGCGATGTCCCTGTTCGAGCCAGCGTGCACTGGACTTCAGGACTTCGAGATCCACGCTGTCCATGATTTCTTCCTTTTCGTCTGATCTTCGCCGGATGCTGCATCGGCGTCGTCGTTTGATGCTGTGTCTGCGGCCGCTGCAGTTTCGGCTGCGGCGTCTCCGCCGCCGCCGCTCACCTGCGCGATGAACCGCTTGAAAAATTCGCCGGCCAGCTTGCGCGCGGCACCGTCGACGAGCCGTGAGCCGATTTGCGCCAGCTTGCCGCCGACCTGCGCGCTCGCGGTGTACGTCAGCTTCGTCGCCTCGGCGCCTTCGGATTCGAGCACGACGCGCGCGCTGCCTTTGCCGAAGCCCGCCACGCCGCCCTGACCCTCGAAGACGATGGTATACGTCTGCGGCGCGTCGATATCGGTCAGCAGCATACGCCCTTTGAAGCGAGCCTTCACGGGACCGACCGACGCGCTCATCGAGAGCGCAAACGCATTCTCGCCGTCTGCCTCGATGCTCTCGCAACCGGGAATCGACGCGCGCAGGACGGCGGTGTCGTTCAGCGCTTCCCACGTGCGTTGCTGCGAGATGGGTAGCGTATAGCTTTCGGTCAATTCCATTGCCTGACTCCTGCCTGGGTGCCGGCCGCATTAGTCGCGCGAGGTGTGCGCGTCAGCTGCGCCAGATCGCGACCAAACGCAGCCAGACTATCGAGATTATGAACCGGACGGTGCGCATCGACATGCGGAAGGATCGCCTGTATGCCGCGAGCTTTCGCAGAGAAGCCGCTGTATCGAAGTAACGGGTTGAGCCAGACGATGCGGTGGGCGAAGCGGTGCAGACGGGCCATTTCCGTGTCGAGCATGTCGATGGCCTCGTGGTCGAGACCGTCGGTGACGAGCAGCACAGTTGCCCTGCCGGTCAGCACGCGGCGTGCCCAGCGCCGGTTAAATTCGGCGAGCGCGGCGCCGATGCGCGTGCCGCCCGACCAGTCCAAGACCTGATCGGCAATTGTCGCGATCGCCACGTCGGGATCGCGCTCGCGCAGCGCACGCGTCGCGTTGGTGAGGCGTGTACCGAACAGGAACACCTGAAGCCGCTCGCGCGATTGCAACAACGCGTGACAAAAATACAGCACCGCGCGCGAGTACGCACTCATCGATCCGGAGATGTCCAGCAGCAGCACGAGCGGCGGTTTGCGCTCGACGACCGCGCGGTATTTCCACACCGTCCAGTCGCCACCCGAGCGTACCGCGTGGCGTGCGCTGGCGCGCAGGTCCGCATGGGTGCCGCGCGAGGCAGCCTTGAGGCGGCGAGTCGGTTCGGTGGCGAGCGGCAGACGGTGGGCGCGAATCACATGGCGCAGCGTGCGCCATTCGTCGGCGCTGAGGGTATCGAAGTCGCGGTGGCGCAGACGCTCCTCAGCGCTGAAGGTGACATGAGCGTGCAGTTCGCGCTGCTCGGTTTCGGATTTGGCGTGCGTGTTACGCGAGCCGGGCGGACGTGCGGCGAGCGCATCGGCGAGGCGGTTGTTGCGCTTGGGCGGCGGCAGGCCGTCGCGCACTTTGGGCAATAGCAGCGCGCGCAACTTGCCTTCCCAGTCGGGATCGCGCCAGAACAGATTGAAGGCGGCGTTGAAGGTTTCGCGTTCGTCGGGTGCGGAGACGAGCAGGGCGGCGAGCGCGGCGCGCACGTCATCGCGGCGCTCGAGGTCGACCCACTGCAAGGCGGCGATGGCGTCGACCGCCTGTGCGGGAGACATCGGCAGCCCCGCGCCGCGCAATACGCGCACGAAATGAACGACGTTGTGCGCGAGCGTGGGCGGCGGTCCATTATCAGGATTCCTGTTCATTGCCATTACCCCGGCACTGCCAGACACTTCGCTATCTGTGCCGCGTCGATCCGCGCCAGATCGTCCTGATACTTGAGCAACACGCCGAGCGTGTCCTGCACCGATTGCGGATCGAGTTCTGTGACGCTCAATGCGGCCAGCGCGCGGCACCAGTCGATTGTTTCCGCAATCCCCGGGGCCTTGAACAGGTCCATGCCGCGCAACTGATGCACGAAGTCGACCGCGCGCTTTTGCAGTTCCGCGCTGGTCTGCGGCGCGCGCGCGGCGACGATCGCCAGTTCGCGATCGCGCTCCGGATAGCCGATCCATTGATACAGGCAGCGGCGCTTCAACGCGTCGTGCACTTCGCGCGTGCGGTTCGAGGTCATCACGACGAGCGGCGGCTGCTCCGCGCGCACCGTGCCGTATTCCGGAATCGACACCTGAAAGTCCGACAGCAGTTCGAGCAGGAACGCTTCGAACGGTTCGTCGGCGCGGTCGATCTCGTCTATCAGCAGCACCCGGCGTGCACCGGGGTGCTGTTCGTCGGGCATCAGCGCCTGCAACAACGGACGCTTGAGCAGGAATTCGCTGCGATATAGCGTGTCGTTACCGGGGCGCTCGCCAGCGGCTTCGGCGAGCCTCAGCGCCATGATCTGACGCGGATAGTCCCACTCGTAGAGCGCGCTGGCCGTATCGAGCCCCTCGTAGCATTGCAGCCGCAACATCGACGTGCCGAGCAGACCAGCGGCGGCCTTGGCCAGTTCGGTTTTGCCGACCCCCGGCTCGCCTTCGACAAACAACGGCCGCTCCATGCGCAACGCAAGGAACAGCGCGGTCGCCAGTTCGCGGTTCGCGAAATAGCTTTGGGCGGCGAGCTGGGCGAGGGTGTCGTCGATTGAAGCGGGCTGCATGATTCTCCTGAGGGCGTACGCCCTCGCACTAACCGTTCGCTGTCGCCACCGCGCGCGCCGTCAGCACCGGAATCAGATGCGCCCGATACTCGGCGCTCGCGTGCATGTCGGTGTTCAGCTCATCCGCGGAGACCGTCACCGCTCGCGCCGCCGCTGGCGTGAAGTCCGCCGTGAGCGCGCTTTCCAGCTCGGCCGCGCGAAACACCGATGCCGCCGCGCCCGTCACTGCCACCCGCACGCCATCTGCGCGTTTTGCGACGAACACACCGACCAGCGCAAAGTGTGAAGCGGGATTGCGGAATTTCTCATAGGCGCTGCGTTCGGCTACGGGAAACTCGATCGCGGTGATCAGTTCGTCGGGCGCGAGCGCGGTCTCGTACATGCCGACAAAGAAGTCGTCAGCTGTGATGCGGCGCCGGTCAGTGACAATTGTCGCGCCCAACGCGAGCGTCGCAGCCGGATAGCACGCAGCCGGATCGTTGTTCGCGAGGGAACCGCCAATCGTCCCTAGCGCGCGCACCTGACGGTCGCCGATATGGCTGGCGAGGCTGGCGAGCCCCGGCAATACGCGCTGGATCTCGGCGTGTTCTGCGACATCCGCGTGGCAGACGGCAGCGCCTACGGTCACGGTGTTGGCGTCGACGCGAATCTCCTTGAGGGCGGCGATACGCGTGATGTCGATCAGTCTGGAGGGCTGTGCGAGGCGCAGACGCATCGTGGGCAGCAGACTCTGGCCGCCGGCGAGAAATTTGGCGTCGCTGTCACCGGCGAGCGCTGCGACCGCCGCTTTCGGATCGGCCGCACGTTGGTAGTCGAATGTGTACATGTCGGCTTGCTCCGGTCAGGGTTGTTGCGCAGCGTGGATGGCGGCCCACACGCGATGCGGCGTCGCGGGCATTTGCAGATCCGTCACGCCGAGCGGCGCGAGCGCATCGATGATCGCGTTGATCACCGCCGGCGGCGAGCCGATGGCTCCTGCTTCGCCACAGCCCTTCACGCCGAGCGGATTGTGCGTGCACGGCGTGCCCTTGGCGGTTTCCACTGTGAAGCTCGGCAAGTCGGAGGCGCGCGGCATTGCATAGTCCATATATGAACCCGTCAGCAACTGGCCGCTCTCGTTGTCATACACGCAGCGTTCGAGCATCGCCTGGCCGATCCCCTGACCCAGGCCACCGTGCACCTGTCCCTCCACGATCATCGGATTGATCACATTGCCGAAGTCGTCGACCGCAGTGAACTGCTGGATGCGGCACTCACCGGTGTCTGGATCGACCTCCACTTCGCAGATATAAGCACCAGCCGGATAGGTGAAATTGGTCGGATCGTAGAACGCGCTTTCGTCGAGGCCCGGTTCGAGCTTGTCGAGCGGATAGTTGTGCGGCACATATGCGGCGAGCGAGATATCGGCGAAGGCCTTGGTGCGGTCCGTGCCGGCGACGCGGAATATGCCGTCCTTGAACTCGATGTCTTCTGCCGCCGCTTCCAGCAGATGCGCCGCGATCTTTTTCGCTTTCGATTCGATCTTGTCGAGCGCTTTCATGATCGCGGAGCCGCCCACCGCAATCGAGCGAGAGCCGTACGTGCCCATGCCGAATGGAATACGGCCGGTGTCGCCGTGCACGATTTCGACGTTGTTCAATGGAATACCGAGCCGGTCCGCCACAACCTGGGCAAACGTCGTCTCATGCCCTTGACCGTGGCTATGCGAGCCGGTGAACACTGTTACCGAGCCGGTCGGGTGCACACGTACTTCACCCGCTTCGAACAACCCGGCCCGCGCGCCCAACGCGCCCGCGATGTTCGACGGTGCAAGTCCGCAGGCTTCGATGTAGCACGAGTAGCCGAGGCCACGCCGCTTGCCGTTTTGCTCCGAGGCCTGCTTGCGGGCTGCGAAACCCTTCACGTCAGCGAGTTCCAGCGCGCGGGCGAGGCAGGTTTCGTAATCGCCGGTGTCGTAGGTGAGGCCCACGGGCGTCGCATATGGGAACGAGCGAATGAAGTTGCGACGGCGGATTTCCGCTGGATCGAGATTCATCTCGCGCGCTGCGGTTTCGACAAGCCGCTCCACCACATACGTGGCTTCTGGACGTCCGGCGCCGCGGTAGGCATCGACGGGAACCGTGTTGGTGAAGACCGCCTTCACTTCGGCGTAGATCGCGGGCGTGGCGTACTGGCCGGCGAGCAGCGTCGCGTACAGGATGGTCGGCACGCTCGAGGCGAACGTCGACAGGTACGCACCCATGTTCGCAATGGTGTGCACGCGCATGGCGAGGAATTTGCCGTCGGCGTCCATCGCCAGTTCGGCTTTCGTCACGTGGTCGCGGCCGTGCGCATCGGATATGAAGGCCTCCGAACGTTCGGCCGTCCACTTCACCGGCCGGCGGATTTTCTTCGATGCCCACGTGAGCGCGACATCTTCGGCATACAGAAAGATCTTCGAGCCGAAGCCGCCGCCGACATCCGGCGCAATCACGCGCAATTTCGATTCGGGCAGCGATAGCACGAACGCGGCCATCAGCAGCCGCTCGACGTGCGGATTCTGGTTGGCCACATACACCGTGTAGCTGTCGTCCTGCGGCGACCAACTGGCGTTCACCGCACGCGGCTCGATGGCGTTCGGGATCAGGCGGTTGTTGACGATATCGAGCGTCGTCACGTGAGCGGCTTTCGCGAAGGCCGCGTCGGTGGCAGCCTTGTCGCCGTGGCCCCAGTTGTAGCAGACGTTGTCCGGCACTTCGTCGTGCACGGCCGGTTGACCCGGGTCAGCCGCGTGAGCGGTATCTACCGCGGCGGGCAGGACGTCGTAGTCCACTTCGATCAGCTCGGCCGCGTCTTTCGCCGCCTTCACCGAATCGGCGATCACTATCGCCACCTGGTCGCCGACGTGGCGTGCCTTGGTATGCGCAATCACCGGATGGGGCGGTTCGTGCATCGGAGTGCCGTCGACGCTGTGGATCAGCCAGCCGCAGGGCAGGCCGCCCACGTTGTCGGCGGCCATATCCGCGCCGGTGAACACCGCCACGACGCCCGGCGATTGTTTCGCCGCGGCCGTATCGATGCTTTTGATCCGCGCGTGCGCATGCGGCGAGCGCAGGAACACAGCGTAGGTTTGCTGGGGCAGGACGACATCGTCGGTGTACTGTCCATTGCCGGTCAGGAACCGGTAGTCTTCCTTGCGCTGGACGGAGGCGCCAATCAGCGGATGCGGGTCGGGTGCGTTCATCGTCGGCTCCTTAGGCGGTGACTTTGTCGGTCGCCAGACTGGCAGCGCCGGACTTCATGCCGGCGGCCCCTTCGAGCACGGCCTTGACGATGTTGTGATAGCCCGTACAGCGGCACAGGTTGCCGTCGAGCTGGGCGCGTACATCCGCTTCGGTGAGATCGGGTTGACATTGGACCAGCGAGGTCGCACTCATCACCATGCCCGGCGTACAGAAACCGCACTGCAAGCCGTGGCAGGCGCGGAAAGCGGTCTGCATGGGATGCAGCTCGCCGTCTTTGGCCAGTCCTTCGATGGTCGTGATCTCAGCGCCTTCAGCCTGCACGGCGAGGATATTGCACGATTTGATCGCGCGGCCGTTCAGATGAACCGTGCACGCGCCGCACTGGGCCGTGTCGCAGCCGATGTGCGTGCCGGTGAGCCGGAGTTGATCGCGCAGGAACTGGACAAGCAGGGTGTGAGGTTCGATTTCGGCGGTAACGGCTGTGCCGTTCACCGTCAGACTGATGCTGATCGCCATGAACTGTCTCCTTTGTCGATCAGAGCTAGCGCCGTAGTGCTTGCTTGCTCTGGTCTCATGCAACATGGTTGCGAGGGGGATCGAGACCGGCGCGGGCCCAAATTCACTACCTTCCGCCTGCCTGCTACGAGGGCTCGCTTCGGTTTGTGCTTTTTATGGTTCCAGCGAAAAGTAAAGCACAAATCGGACGGGCGTGCTATCGGGGGAAATCGTCCGGCGGCTGGCATGCGGCGTGTGCAAGGGCGGCAAAGCATAAAAAACGGCACACCGCGTGAGCAGGCGTGCCGTTTTCAGAAGGGTGAACGCCAGAGGCTTGCGTTCGCTGCTGCGGGGGGAGAGAGGCTAGTGGTCTTGCGTCCCGTGCGCGAGCTTCGAGTGCCGGCGTGAGTAACCGAAATAGATCGTCATGCCGATCAACAGCCAGATCACGAAGGCGACCCAGGTGACGAATTTCAGGTTCACCATCAGGAACAGGCACGACGCCACCGCAAGGATCGGCACCACCGGCACACCCGGGCAACGGAACGCACGCGGCAGTTGTGGATGCGTCTTGCGCAGGACCAGCACGGCGATCGACACCATCGAAAACGCCGCCAGCGTGCCGATATTGATCAGTTCCGCAAGCACGTTGAGCGGCACCAGAGCGCCGATCAAGCCGAAGAAAATGCCGACGAGCCAAGTGGTGAAGAACGGCGTCGCAAAACGCGGATGCAGGCGCGACAGCCTGGCCGGCAGAAGCCCGTCGCGCGACATCGCGAAGATCACGCGGGTCTGGCCGTAGGCCATCACCAGAATCACGGTCAGCATGCCGAGCACGGCGCCCAGATCGATAAAGCCGGCCACCCATTTTTCACCGGCCACCTGCAAGGCATATGACACCGGGTGCGAGATATTGGCGAACTGCGCCGACGGCATGATGCCCGTGACGACCGCTGCGACCGCGACGTACAGCACGGCACACACGCCGAGCGAGGCGATGATGCCCACCGGCAGGTCGCGTTTCGGATTCTTCACTTCTTCAGCCGCCGACGACACCGAGTCGAAGCCGATAAACGCAAAGAACATGACCGCCGCCGCACCGAACACGCCGTTCCAGCCGTTCGGCATGAACGGATGCCAGTTGGCGGGCGTGACATGGAACACGCCGACGCCGATCACCAGCAAGACCACGGTTACCTTGATCGCCACCATGATGTTGTTGATGCGCGCGGATTCGCGGATGCCGACCGACAGCAGCGCGGTGATAGCCATCATCACCAGAAAGGCGGGCAGATTGAAGAAGGTCGCGTGACCGGGCAGCGCGCCCGGCGCGGCCGACAGTGCAACCGGCAGCGCAATGCCGAAGCCCGACAGCAGCGACTGCAGATAACCCGACCAGCCCACGGACACCGCCGAGGTGGCCAGCCCGTATTCGAGCATCAGGTCCCAGCCGATGATCCACGCGGCCAGTTCGCCGAGCGTGGCGTACGAATAGGTATAGATCGAACCGGCGACCGGAATGGTGGACGCGAACTCGGCATAGGCGAGCGCCGCGAAGCCGCAGGCGATGGCCGCGATGATGAACGACAGCATCAGGGCCGGGCCGGCCTGCACGGCGCCGGTGCCGGTCAGCACGAAAATGCCGGTGCCGATGATCGCGCCGACACCGAGGAAAGTGAGGTCAAGTGCGCCGAGGGTTTTCTTCAGGCCGCCGCTTTTGCTGCTGGCGACGAGCATGTGCTCGACGCTTTTCTTGCGAAACAGGGACATTGGCGTGGGTTCTCCGGTAGTGCACGCGTCTTGCGCGCCGAATGTCGGGAAACCCGCGATTTTAGCGGATGCGCACCCCGATGCATTTTCGGGATGGCAGGCACGGCCTTGCGCCGTACCTCAAGCGTGTCTTATGTCCTTTGCGGTGCTCTTATGCCGCTTTATCCGGCCATGGCCGGATTGAGATCGACGAGCCGGTTGCTCATCACATAGAAGGTGAGTTCGGCGTTGTTGCGCAGCTTCATCTTCTCGAGCAGGCGCGTGCGGTACACGCTCACCGTCTTGACCGACAGCGACAGTGTGTTCGCAATGTCCGTCAGCCGCTTGCCCGAGGCGAGCATGCACAGCGTCTGGTATTCGCGGTCGGAAAGCTTTTCGTGCGGCAACTGCTCGCCGTCGAACGAAACGTAGTCGGCGAGCGCCTCGGCCATCGCCGGGCTGACATACTTGCGGCCGGCCGCCACCTGCTGGATTGCGCCGATCATCTGCGCGGCGTCGACCGTCTTCGACAGATACCCGGCCGCTCCAGCCTTCAGCGCGCGGACCGCATACTGGTCCTCGCGATACATCGAAAACATCAGTACCGCCGCGCGGGGCGCCTTGCGTTTGATGCGCTTGAGCACTTCGACGCCATTCATGTCCGGCAGCGAGATGTCGAGCAGGATCACGTCGTACACATGCTTTGCCGCGGCGATGAGGGCCTCGGCGCCGGTTTCGGCCTCAGCCACATCGCTCGCGACGCCGCGGTCCATTAATAGTTGACGCACGCCTTGACGGACGACGGCATGGTCGTCCACGAGCAGGATACGCAGGCTCATGTTGGCGCGCTCACGAAGAAAGCGCGGCGGCGCGGGCCGCACGGCGTTCGATGCACGCCGCGTCGGCGAGCATGGCATTCCATGCGAAACGCGCGCGCACCGTGGTGCCGCGCGCTTGCGTGGCGCGCTCGCTGCGGCGGGCGCTGATCTGCACGCTGCCGTCGAACGCCGCGCAACGGGCGCGCATGCCGGCGAGGCCGAAATGGCCCTGGCGCGTACGGGCGCGCGGCGCGAGGCCGACGCCGTCGTCGCTGACGACGAGCGTCAGATGGCGACGGCTGGCTTCGATGCGGACGTCCGCAGCGCTGGCCCGCGCGTGCTTGGCAATATTGTTCAAGGCTTCCTGGGCGACCCGGAAAATCGCCAGCGCGGCGTCCGCCGGCAAGCGCGTGAGCCGCACGTCGGCAGCGCAGACGAAGCTGGTGCGCAGCTGGGTCCGCACGGCGAAGTCGCCGGCCCATTGCGAAAGTGCATTGACGATGCCCGCGTCGAGCGCGGGCGCATGAAGCTCAGCAACTGCCTGATGAGCGGCCTCGCAGACCGTATCGAGCGAGCGGCCGGCTACCTTGAGCGCGGCGACGCACTGCGGCGGCGCATCGGCAGGCAGCCAGGTTTCGATGCCGGCGAGCGCAAAACGCGTCGCGGTCAGTTCAGCGCCGACGCTGTCGTGCAGTTCGCGCGCCACGCGTTGGCAAGCGGCTTCCTGGGCGTGGATCAGTTCAGCGGACAGTTCGCGCACGCGGGCGCGCAGACTCGCGATCTCACGCTCGGCGCTGCTTTCCTCGCGGGCCATCAAAGGCGGGACATGCGCAGTGATCGGTACGACAGTCGACGTATCCATGACTCTCCCGCTCAGGATGCCTCTGGCACAGCAAACCGGGTGCGCATCGACGGCGCGAAGACGAGGGAACGCATGCGAATCTCTGGCCTTGTGATGTGCCCGCAACGCGTGGCCGCGACAGACAATTCGCGACAGTGTAGCGTAACGAAATTTACATTCGGTTACATATCGGATGTAACCCTGGTGGGCGCTACAGCAACCCATGATGCGCCGCGATCATATCTCAAAAAAAAAGAAAAGGAGTAGATAGAACAAGGGCTAGCGTGGGTTTTTTGCCCCAGGACTTTAACGCGCTTGACATGTCGATATGCATTTTGCACGTAGGAAAAAGGCTGACACGCCAGGTGAAGGCCGCTGTAGGATTTGTAACCGGCCGCGGTTGGCAGAGTTCTACCTGGTATGTGAGATTTTGGCAGTCACTGCGAGGGGCGTCGGGCGCCAGGAAGACGTGAAAAGTATCCGGATCCGCTAGCGCCAAAAAGCAAAAACCGGAGCGCGAAGGCTCCGGTTTCTTGAGGCTCAACCTAGTTGCGGTGAGCGGGGTGGCTTACGGCAGCTCTGGCCGCAGTGCTTAGCCCACGAACGCCTTTTCCACGACGTAGTGGCCCGGCGCGTTGTTGCTGCCTTCCTGGAAGCCCGCGTCGTCGAGCAGCTTGCGCGTGTCGCGCAGCATGTGCGGGCTGCCGCACAGCATGACACGGTCGTTTTCCAGCGAGAAGCCGGGCACGCCGAGGTCGGCGAACAGCTTTTCGGTTTCGATCAGTTCTGTGATCCGGCCGCGGTTCTGGAACGCCTCACGCGTGACGGTGGGGTAATACAGCAGCTTTTCCTGTACCAGTTCGCCGAGGTGCTCGTGCGCCGGCAGGTGATCCGTGATGTATTCCTTGTACGCCAGTTCGTCGACGAAACGGCAGGTGTGCGTGAGCACGACGCGCTCGTAGCGGTCGTAGATGTCCGGATCTTTGATGATCGACATGAACGGCGCGAGGCCCGTACCCGTGGACAGCAGCCACAGCGTCTTGCCCGGCAGCAGGTTATCCGCCATCAGCGTGCCGACCGGCTTCTTGCCGATCAGGACCTGGTCGCCCACCTTCAGATGCTGCAGGCGCGACGTGAGCGGGCCGTCCTGAACCTTGATGCTCAGGAATTCGAGGTGCTCTTCGTAGTTCGCGCTCGCGAGACTGTAGGCGCGGATCAGCGGCTTGCCGTCGACTTCGAGGCCGACCATCGTGAACTGGCCGTTTTCGAAACGGAACGACGGGTCGCGCGTGCAGGTGAAACTGAACAGCGTATCGGTCCAGTGATGGACGCTCAGGACGGTTTGTTGATTCAGGTTGCTCATGGCTTCTTGGATAGTGCGAAAACAAAAACGGCCAGACGAATAACCGGCCGGCACGGCAAGGGCGATGCTGCGCTAACCCTGTGGTTGACCGATTGCTTAAGGAAAAAATAATGCGCAATCCGCTATTTTACCGCGCTCGCAGTCCGCGGGTGGCGGCACGGTGGCTCTAGCGGTTGCCGGACTTGCGGCTCCGGCGTCGTAACGGCACGCGGCGAAGCACGTCGGCGGGGATACAGCCGGGGTTCAGCAGCGGTACGGCGAGGGGCGAAACTCGCGTGGGGCGATCGCCGTCCGGTGACCGGATCGCGGGCCGGCAGGCGCGCGTCCTGACAACAATTTTTGGGATGATACAGAAACCCGTCGCGCAGTGCAGCATTGACCCTGCTGCCGAAACTGGCAAAAGGTGAGGGAAATCAATGGAAAGGGCGTGGAATCGACGCTAAAGCGAGGGAAGTCATGCCTGGGCGCGGGCGTGGCGGACGGCGGGGCATCCGCCGCCGTCCGAGCCTTGTTCAAGCCGTTACAGCTGCGCGTTTGCGACCGCGCTGCTTCAGCACACGAGCCTGCATGACGATCACCAGCAGCAGGAACACGCCACGAATCACAGATTGCCAGTACGCCGAGAGGCTGATGAAGCCGAGCCCGTTTTCGAAGTTGAGCAGGTTGAACACCAGCCCGAGCAGCAGCACACCGGCAATCGTCATCGCAATCGAGCCTTCGCCGCCGGTCAGCAGCGTGCCGCCCAGCACTACGGCGGAGATCGCGAACAGCTCCCAGCCGACTCCTTCATTCGGCTGCCCGGCGCCGAACTGCGCCGCGAGTATCACGCCCGCCATACCCGCCAGCAAGCCGCTCACCGCATAAGCCGTCACCAGTGTGCGGTCCACGTTCAGCCCCATCAGGCGTGCAGCTTCCTCGCTACCGCCGATGGCGAGCGAATGCCGCCCGAAGCGCGTGCTGCGCAGCGCGAGCCACCCGGCCACCGCCGCGACGAGCGCGACAATACCGGGAATCGGCATGCCGAACAGGTCGCCCTGGCCGAAATTGCCAAAATTCGAATCGGCGGCAATCGACACGGCGTCGTTCTTGCCGAGCAGCAGCGCGACGCCGTGTGCGCCAAGACTGGTGGCGAGCGTCGTGATAAACGGCAGGATCTTCAGACGCGTGATGATGATGCCGTTCACCACACCCACGATCAGCCCCGCCACAGAACCGGCGAGCACGGCGACCCAGCCGCCATAGGGGCTGATGAGCGCGGCCACGATGCTGGACATCGCCGCCACGGTGCCCACCGAGAGGTCGATGCCGCCCGTGATGATGACGAACGCCATGCCGACCGAAATCAGCGCAAACATCGAGTTGTAGCGCCAGAACGAATTGATGTTGTACGCCGAGCCGAAGTGTTCGTAGCGCACGAGCCCGAGCACCACGAGTGCGACGAGCGCGAGCAGGATGGGGAGATTCTTTTTCATCGCGTCGAGTCCGAAGTCTTTGTGAGCGCGCGCAGCGGGGTCGGCATGGTGGGAGTGGCTTTCAGCGCGAGCGCCGTTGCACGTACACGGCCGCAATGATGATGGCCGCCTTGACGACCAGCGCCGCTGCGTCGGGAATGCCATGCGCGAGCAGGGTGTAGCGCAGCAACTGGATGATCAGCGCGCCGATCAGCGTGCCGCCGATATACGCCTTGCCGCCCGTCAATGCGGTACCGCCGACCGCGACGGCGGCGATGGCATCGAGCTCAATGCCCAGGCCGACCACGTTCGCATCCGAGGACGAATTCACCGAGATCGAAATCAGTCCCGCCAGACCTGCCAGCGCAGCGCATATCGTGTAGGCGATCAGCTTGACGCGCGAAGTCGGTATGCCGCACAGGTACGCAGCCTTTTCGTTGCCGCCGGTGATGAGCAGGTACTGGCCGAACAACGTTTTGCGCACGACCCAGACAAACAGCGCGACCAGCGCGAACATCAGCAGCACCTGGAACGGCACGCCGCCCACCTTGCCAAGCGCGATCCATTGGAACGCGGGGTTGTCGAACGCCTGCAGGCTGCCGTCGGTCACCACCTGGGCGATGCCGCGCCCGGCAATGAACAGCACCAGCGTGGCGACAATCGGCTGGACAGAGAGCCTCGTCACCAGCAGCCCGTTGAACACCCCGCAGGCCGCTGCGGCGATAACCGGCAGCACAAACGCTAGCGCAATGCCGCCGGGCCCCGGGATATTCATGAACAGCATCGGCGCGAGCGCACCGGAAATCGCCATCGACGCGCCCACCGAGAGGTCGATGCCGCCTGTGGCCACCACCAGCGTCATGCCGATGCCGACGATCACGATCGTCACCACCTGGGTCAGGTTGACGTTGAACGTCTGCAGCGACCAGAAGTGCTGTGTGAACAGCAGGTTGAAGACCAGCATGGCCAGCAGCACGATGACTTCGCGCTGGATGGTCAGACGGTGGCGTTTCTTCGCGCGTTCCTGCGCGGCGCCGTCCGTGGTGGCGAGCAGGGCCGGCGAGGTTTCCTGACCTAACGACTTCAGCGACTTAAGCGCCATGACGGTCGCCCTCCAGCGCGTCTTCAATGTGGGCAGAGTGGGCGGCTTCGACGAGTTGCGACGAGCCGTCGCTGCCCCAGGCAATGGCGTCCATGATGCTGCTTTCGCTCATCTGCGCGCCGTTCAGTTCGGCGACCGTGCGACCGTCGCGGATCACGACGGCGCGGTCGGCCACGGCGGTCAGTTCTTCCAGTTCCGAGGCCGACAGCAGCACCGCAAGGCCGGCGTCGCGCAGTTCGCGCACGATCTTCGCGACATCCGCCTTGGCGCCGACGTCGATGCCGCGGGTCGGCTCGTCGAGCAGCAGCAGCGACGGTTCGGCGGCGAGCCAGCGCGCGAGCAACACCTTTTGCTGATTGCCGCCGGACAGCTCGCGGATCGGCTGATCCGGCGAACGTAGCTTGATGCCGAGCGAGGCAATGAAACGCTCGACAATCGCCTGCTGTTTTTTGACATCCACGATGCCGTGTTTCGCGAGCGTGCGTAGACAGACAAGCGTGAGGTTGTCGCGCACCGACAGTTCGGGGACGATGCCGTCGCCTTTGCGGTCTTCTGTGAGGTAGGCGAGGCCACGGGCGATTGCATCCTGCGGCGACTTCAGCGTGACGGTTTCGCCACCCAGGGAGAGCGTGCCTTGCTCGAGCGGATCGGCACCGAACATCAGCCGCATCGTCTCCGTGCGGCCCGAACCGAGCAGGCCGGCGAGGCCCACGGCTTCGCCGGCGTGCACTTCGAGCGAGACGTCGCTGACTTTCGGATGGGCGCTCAGGTTGTGCGCCGCCATGACCCGTGCGCCGCGGCGCGCGAGGTTGGCCTCACGCGCCGTGGCATCTTCCTGAACGACGGCGGCCAGCGTGCGGCCGAGCATCGTCGTCACGAGCTGCAGCTTGTCCATCTCGGCCATCGTGCTTTGTGCGACGGTTTGGCCATCGCGCATCACCGTGACGCGGTCGCACAACGCGTAGAGTTCATCGAGCCGGTGCGACACGAAAATCACCGCACGGCCATCGTCGCGCAGCTTGCGCACCACGGTGAACAGCAATTCCACTTCGCGTTCGTCGAGCGACGAGGTGGATTCGTCCATGATCACCATCTTCGCGTCGGACGACACCGCGCGAGCAAGCGCAACCATCTGCTGAATGGCGGTCGAATAGGTGCGCACGGGTTTCTTCACATCGATCTGCAAACCGAACGATTCGAGCAGTGCAGCGGCGCGCTGCTGCACCGCGCGCCAGTCGATCAGACCGAAGCGGCGCGGCTCACGACCCAGAAATATGTTCTCGGCCACCGAGCGGAACGGCACCAGATTGATCTCCTGATAGATCGTGCTGATGCCCGCTTCGCGCGCTTCCTTCGGCGTGCGGAAATCGATCTCGCGGCCTTCGAAACGCACCGTTCCACCGCCTCGCCGGTAGGCGCCGGTGAGGATCTTGATCATGGTGGATTTACCGGCGCCGTTCTGGCCGATCAGCGCGTGCACTTCACCTGCGGCGACGCTCAGATTCGCGTTGCGCAAGGCGGGCACGCCGCCGAAACTGATCTGGATGTCCTGCATCTCCAGCAGCGGCGAACGTCCGGCGCTGGGAGACGGCGGCGTAGGGCTGCCGGATTGCGTCACGTCAATTCTCCTGCTGCAGATACTGTACGGCGGGCGGCGGCGCGGCTCGTGCCACCTTCCCATAGTAGTCCGTAAGACAAAGCGAAGCGACAGCCCGTCGTGGCACGGGCACGTCGCTCCGAACCCTTCCCGTCCCCCTCGGAGACGTAAGAGGGACGTACTGCAGTGCGCTCCCGGCCCTAAAGGTGACCGCCTTCGGAGTTAGGAGCCTTCAGGTGTTCCGTGAACCCCAAAAGGGGACCACCTCTGGGATCGGAACACCCTGTCCGGTGCCGGACTCTGGGTGCGCCGGACCATCGGCGTTGCCTGTCAGGTACGACACTCCCGATCAGGCGTGCAGACGGCCCGGGCCTGCATCAATAGCCGTACTGCATGTTCTGCTGCACGTTGCTCTTGTCGTAGAAGCGGTCCGAGACCTTGACCCAGGTCGGGATCTTTTCGCCCTTGGCGAATTTCTGCGCGACGTCGCAGGCCAACGGGCCGAAGAACGGGCTCGACTGCACGCTTGCACCGAGTTCGCCCGCTGCGATGGCATCCATGCCGCCCTTGGTGCCGTCGATCGTCACGATCTGGATATCCTTGCCTGGCTGCTTGCCAGCGGCCTTGATCGCCGCAATCGCGCCAAGTGCCATTTCGTCGTTATGCGCGTAGACCGCAGTCACGTCCGGATGGGCTTGCAGCAAGGTTTCCATGACCTGGCGGCCCTTGTCACGCGAGAAATCGCCGTCCTGCGAGGCAATGATCTGCATGTCCGGATGCTTGGCGATCACGTCGTCGAAGCCCTTCTTGCGATCGTTGGCCGCGGAGGCGCCCGTTGTGCCTTCGAGTTCGATGATCTTGGCCTTGCCGTTGGTGGCCTTCACCAGCCAGTCGGCGGCGCGCTGGCCCTGATTGATAAAGTCGGAGCCGATGAATGTGATGTAGTCCTGGCCCGGCTTGGCGACCGAGTGATCGACGTCACGGTCCACCAGAATCACCGGAATGCCGGCTTTCTTGGCTTGCAGGACGACTGGCGAGAGCGGCTTTTCTTCACGCGGCGGGAACACCAGCAGATCGACGTGCTGCGCGATCATGTTCTGGATGTCCGAGACCTGCTTGGCGTTCGAGCCGTTGGCGTCGGTGACGACCAGCTGCCAGCCGCACTTGGCGGCGGTGTCCTTCATGCTCTTGGTTTCCGCGAGACGCCACGGATTGTTGCTTTCGGTCTGGGCGAAGCCGACCTTCAGCGGAGTCTTGTTGGGGATCTTGGGCAGGGCATCGTCGGCGTGTGCCGTCGCGACGCCAAAGCCGAGTGCCAGTGCCACAAGGGATGCAGCCAGTGGGGATGCGGTCAGTTGATGAACCCGTTGTCCGCGCGATTGCCGTTTGAGCGATGCCATGTCTTCCTCCAGTACCTGGTGAGGTAGGTGTGTATTTGCTTTTTGTGCTTCTCCTGCCGATCGGCACTTGCGCGCCCCGTGACCGGACGTGCCGATTATTCCACTCGGAATTATTATCGGTCAATCACTAATAATATTAATTATGGGTGATTTTGCCTCGGTAATTACCCTCACTGAGGCGCGTTCGACGAGCGGGCCGTCGAGCTTCACCATGCGGTGCCGCACCGGTGCGCCGGCCGCACGGTTCTGTTCCTCCTGCAGCAGGGTTTCGACTGCCCAGCGGCCCAGCTCGTAGTTCGGCAGCACCACGGTCGAGAGCGGTGGGTGCGTGTGGCGGGCAATTTCCTGGTCGTCGTAGCCGAGCACGGAAACGTCTTCCGGGACTCGCAGCCCTAGCTGCTTGATGGCCTCGATCGCACCGAGCGCGGTCAGGTCGTTGGCGCAGAAGATCGCCGTCGGCGGATTCGTCTCGCGCATCAGCGAGAGCGTGTGTTCGAAGCCGAGACCCGAACTCCAGTCGCCGTCGCGCACGAGTTCAGGGGCGAACGGCAGGTCGGCGGTGGCGAGCGCGGTGCGATAGCCTTTCTGGCGGTCTTTCGACGCGTCCTGCCAGGGTTCGCCGTTGATGTAGGCGATGCGCCGGTGGCCGGCATTCAGCAGGTACTCGGTGGCGATATGGCCGCCCGCGACTTCCGCTGGCACCACCGACGACTGGCCGCCCTCGCTCGTGTAGCAGTTGAGCAGCACGGTCGGCACGCGCGAGAGCGCGGCGGGCAGCGTCACCTTGCGCGTGTAGACCGTTGCATAGATCACGCCGAACAGTTGTGGGTTCGACAGCGTGGTTTCGAGCACCTGCTGCTCGACGTCCGCGTTCCCGTGAGTCGAGTAGACCGCCAGCATCTTGCCGCTCGCGTAGGCCGCGTCGCGGGCGCCGTCGATATTGACGACCGGATGCGGACTCGTCGAGATTTCATCGGCGAGATAGACGATCAGGTTGCGTTCGTCCTTGGAGGCAAAAACCGGTTCGCGCGGCGAGAGCCGGTAGCCGAGATCGTGGGCCGCCTTCAGTACCTTGTTGCGGGTGGTCTCGGAGAATTTCGCGCCGGTCGCGTTGTTCAGGACGAGCGAAACCGTCGACTGCGACACGCCAGTGAGTTTGGCGATGTCGGTCATCGTGGGACGGCGTTGAGTCGATTTTTTCATTGTGCGGGCCGTCCGGCAACGGCGGCTAAAGCAGGAATGCCCTCGGGCATGATCGTGATGACGGTACCACTAATAATATGTGGGCGGCAACGCGCAAAAACCCGTCATTTGGGAAGTCTGGGAAGGCGTCTTATTGCCTTCCGTGTGAATAGAATATTACTAATAATATTGACCTGAGGCGCGTAGCGTGCGATTCTCGGTCGCGCGGGCCCCGTGAGCGGACGTGGGTCGCATTCTGCCCGAGGCCTTGATTATTTTCACCATGCGCGATGTTTCCCTGAATCCGATCCGGCCATCTGCGGCAGACGCGTTCTCGCTGGACGATCCCAACCTGATCGCTCTGGCGAGCGGCGCGATGCGCGTGCTGGTCGCGCCGCATGTAGGCGGTGCGATTGCGGCGTACTACGAGGTCGCAGCAGCCGGACCGGTCCACTGGATGCGGCCCGCGACCGACGCTGCGCTCGCCGAACGCGATCCGCTGCGTATGGCAAGTTTCCCGCTGCTGCCGTATTGCAACCGTATCCGCGATGCGCGCTTCGTCTTCGAAGGCCGAACGGTCGATCTGGCGGGCGATGGCAACCGTTTCGCCCACGCGCTGCATGGGCACGCATGGCGTCGGCCGTGGCAGGTCGGCACGGTGACGGCGAATTCGGTGGAGCTGCACTTTGAACATGAGCCTGATCCGCATGCGCAGGGTGACTGGCCGTTTCGCTATTGCGCGATGCAACGGATCGAACTGGCGGGGGATACGTTGCGCGTGACCTTATCCGCGCGGAATCTGGCTGGGCAGCCGATGCCGTTTGGCATGGGGCATCACCCGTATTACCCGCGCACCGCGGAAACCCGCGTATACGCGCAGGTTCAAGGGATGTGGCACGCCGACGGCGAGGTGCTGCCGACACATCTTGGCCCGCATCCGGCGGTCGACGCGATGCGCGAAGGCATGTCAGCCGGTGCGTTCGATCTCGACAACAACTTTGCCGGCTGGTCGCGCAGCGCGACGATTGCCTGGCCCGACGAGGGTCGCCGGCTGACGTTGACGGCACAAGCGCCGTTCGATCATCTGGTGGTATTCGCGCCGGCTGCCGAGGCGCTGCTGTGCGTCGAACCGGTTACGAACACCACCGATTGCTTTAACGCCACCGACCCGCGTGAGCACGTGGGTGGCTGCGTGTTGATGCCGGACGAGGAGATGACGGCGACGGTGAACTGGACGCCGCAGCGGGTCTAGGAGGATCGGCGAGGTGGCTCGGGCACTGGCTTGTACCGACGCAACTGGCCTGGTTACCGAGCTGGCTGCAGCGGTTTCGGCGCCTTCAGTGCCGCGCTCATCGTACCCGCCGTGCGGCGAGCGCCGCGCTCATTCCACCCGCAAACGCGCCATATACGGCAAATGATCGGACAGCCACGCGGTCTCCTGGGTGGGCTGGATCCATTCGACCGGTTTCATGCCTCGCACGAACATCTTGTCCAGCGCGAGCGCTGGTGAAAACGCCGGGAAGGTCCGGCCGGATTCGCCAAGCAACGTTGCCACTTCATGCATGCCATGTTCGCCGAAGAGCGGCACCGAGTCGTTGCGCCAGTCGTTGAAGTCCCCAGCCAAAACTAGCGGCCCTTCTGGCGCCTCTTTTGCAATCCAGTGCGCGATCCAGTGCATCTGCCTCAGCCGCGCCGCGCGCGTGAGCGCCAGATGCGCGCACAGCAACGTCACCGAATGACCCGCGAAAGTGGCGCGCGCCACCAGCAGGCCGCGCTTCTCAAAGCGATGTGCGGAGATGTCCCAGCGTCCGCCGAGATCGAGCGGGTGCGGCGAGAGAATTGCATTGCCATGCCGCCACGACGGCTTGAATACGTTCGGCCCGAGCGCGATCTGCAACTCCAGCGAGCGCGCGATTTCGGTAGCCTGACAATGCCAGATGTCGTCGAGCGGATCGCGCAACGGCGCGCCAAAGCCGCCCGACAACACCGGCGCCGGCATGCGCCGCGCCATCGCTTCCTGCAGGAAATAGGCGTCGGCGTGGGTCGACTGCACCCAGCGCTGCATCGCCTGCCAGGCCTGAAAGCCAAGCGGCGTGCGGCCCTTGTGCAGGTTCCAGCTTACTGCGATGAAATCCTTAGGCTGGGCGCTCTCGCGGATGAGTTCTTCGGGGTTTCGCATGCCGCGTGGTCCACGGTTTTCGTTGATATCAAGGGTGATTGGCGAGGCTGGCACGGACTCGATATACAAGGGTTGGATTCTTGTCGACGATTTGCCATGTGGCCCATTGACCGGCCGGCACCTGCAGCCCCGGATGATTGGCCGCTACCTGACGCGGCTGCGGCGGCAACTTGCAACCGGTGTCGGTTTTCGGCGCGCTGTCGTCCTCGAGCGTTTCCTGCGCGTCGATTGCGAGCGTGACCTGATTGGCATCGGCCTGGATCGGCGAGACGGTCAGCGTGCGCGACAGATCGATACTGCCGCCAGGCGCATCCTTGCAGCCGACATTGTGCTGCACCACCTGATGATGCGTGTCCGTGCGTGCCTGACCCACGGTTGTATCGGCCTCGAACGAGTCGATCTGCTGGCCGTCGCGCATCACCTGCAATTGCCAGTGCACGACCTGCTGAGCTGCAGGTTGCTGGGCCTGAGCGAGTAACGACGTGCCGCACAGTACGGCGACGAGACTGGTTTTCCACATGTTTGACGGCTCTCCGGGGTGTGGCGTCCAGCGTGATGAGACAGGCGCCCATCTTACGCCTGATGGTCGCAACCTCTTTCTGACACCGCTGCGCGGGCCGGGTTCAGCAATAGTCCATTTCAGATGGGGGCGGTCCCGTTCGAGCCAATGCCGGTTTCGCCGCAACCCGCCTGGCGTCTGGCTCGCGGCCCGACCGCCAGACCGGTGTTAGCAGCAGACCCGCACGGCTGCTGGCTTGCGCATGAATATTGCCTCGATACACTGGACTTGAAACGGCGCCGGGCCGGCGCCGCAGCCGCAAGACCAGTACGACGGGGTGATCTATGACAACAGCAATGGTCAAACAGGAAATCGCAGTGGCGTCGTTCAGCAAGGTCTACGACCTCGATCGGGTCGAAACCGCGTTGAACGATCTTGGCGAAGGCGCGAACGATGCGCTGCGCTCCACTTACGAAAAAATGCTGAAGACCGGCAATTTACGCTTTTGCGTGAAGCCGAACCGGATGCCGTCCATCGACGATCTGGTCGAAGCGCTGCCGAACTTCAGCGAGCCGCTCGACGATGTGCGCAAACAGGTTGCGTTGTGCCTCGAAACCGAGGACCGGCTCGAACTGATGCCGATTCTGCTGCTTGGCGACCCCGGTATCGGCAAGACGCATTTTGCGAAGCAGCTCGCGCGCTTGCTGGGCACCGCGTATCACTACGTCGCGATGAGTTCGCTGACCGCGGGCTGGATTCTTTCGGGTGCATCGTCGCAATGGAAGAACGCGAAGCCCGGTAAAGTTTTCGATGCACTCGTGCATGGGAGCTACGCGAATCCGGTGATTGCCGTCGACGAAATCGACAAGGCCACGGGCGATTCGCAATACGATCCGCTCGGTGCGCTGTATGCGCTGCTGGAGCACGATACGGCGCAAACCTTTATCGACGAATTTGCCGAGATTCCGATCAACGCGGGGCACGTGATCTGGATCGCGACTGCTAACGACGCGCGCTCGATTCCCGAGCCGATTCTCAACCGGATGAACGTCTACGAAATTCCGCCGCCGGATCTGGAAGGTGCACGCCGGATTGCCCAGTCGATCTATAACGAAATCCGCTCTGCGCACGGCTGGGGATTGCGTTTCCCGGTCGAACTCGGTGACGCCGCGCTCGACGCACTAAAGCACGCTTCGCCGCGTGAAATGCGCCGCGCGATTCTGAACGGCTTCGGTGCGGCGCGCATCGACGACCGTGACTGGATCGGCGCAGAAGATATCCGGCTGGATTACGGCAACCGGCGCAAACCGATCGGCTTCTAGGCGGCAGGATTTGCTTGTTGCACGACGACCGCCTTCGGGCGGTTTTTCATTGCCGGAGCGTCCGGAGAATTTGCGCGATCTCCAATCTCCATCGCGACGCCGGGCAAATCGCGATTGTTCTTCTGGGCGTAACTGTTAGTTGTTTCAATCAGAATGATTCTTTGATAGTCGGAGCCTACACTGGGTTATCCAAAATGCAGCGACGCCGCTTCATTTCCGCCCCGAACAGTCCCGACGAATCTGGAATCCATCATGAAATTCGCTCCTCTTGCTGCCCTGCTGATTTCCGCTGCTGTTGCCTTGCCCGCCTTCGCAGGCGATGACATCGCGAACCCGGTTGCGAACGGTCCGAAGACGCGCGCCGAGGTCAAGGCGGAGCTGGCGCAAGCGCGCGCCGACGGTGAACTGAGCATGAACCCGAACGCGCCGGCGTATCCGCAGCAATTCGCGATGGGCGGCTATACCGTACCGCGCGCGCAGATCAACACCGTACACGCTAGCGCTCAAAGCAGCGGCTCACTCATCGGCACTGCTGTCCAGAATTGAGGACCGGGTGAGCGAAACGATGCCCACATGATTTGACCGCATTAACCCTTGACGGCGTACACTGAAGCCGTCCGGCATACAGACTCAAGATCTGGCACCCGATCCGATGCCCGCAGTCGTTGTGACTGCGGGCATTCGTTTCTGTGCCGCGTCGTAGAATTTTGTCATGTGCGCAGGACGCGTTCGACAGCGAGCGGTGGGCGGCACGAGATAGCCGCGGCCGTTCTTCATCTTCATCAGGTGGACGAGGGGTCACGCGGTGCGGTAGGCCGCGTCAAGGGACATGGATCAGATCGAATGTGTAGTGATCGGGGCCGGCGTCGTGGGCCTGGCCATCGCGCGTGCTCTCGCGGCACGCGGTCGCGAAGTGATCGTGCTGGAGGGCGCCGAAGCCATCGGCGTGGGCACCAGTTCGCGCAATAGCGAAGTGATTCACGCGGGCATCTACTATCCGCGCGGTTCGGTGAAAGCGGCGCTGTGCGTGCGCGGTCGTGAAATGCTGTACGACTATTGCGAGGCGCACGGCGTGCCGCATTCGCGGTGCGGCAAGCTGCTTGTCGCAACCTCGCGCAACCAGATTCCGCAACTCGAAAGCATCATGGCGCGCGGCAAGGAAAACGGCGTGCTCGACCTGATGCGGATTGGCGGCACCGAGGCGCAAGCACTGGAACCGGCGCTCGAATGTGTCGAGGCAGTGTTCTCGCCGCGCACGGGCATTGTCGACAGTCATCAACTGATGCTGGCGATTCAGGGCGATGCCGAACGCGATGGCGCTGTGTGCGCGTTTCATGCACCGGTCGAGGCGATCGAGTCGAGCAACGGGCGTTTCGTCGTGAAAGTGGGCGGTGCCGCACCCACCACGATCAGCGCGGCGTCTGTGATCAACAGCGCGGGTCTGCAGGCCAATGCGCTCGCACGCAAGATTCGCGGACTCGACGCGCGGCATGTGCCGCCGCTGTATCTTGCACGCGGCAACTACTTCAGCATCTCGGGACGCGCGCCGTTTAGCCGCCTGATTTATCCGATGCCGAACGAGGCGGGTCTGGGTGTCCATCTGACTATCGATCTGGGCGGCCAGGCGCGCTTCGGTCCCGACGTCGAATGGGTCGATGCGATCAACTACGACGTCGATCCGCATCGAGCCGATTCCTTCTACGCAGCGATTCGTGCTTATTGGCCCGCGTTGCCCGATGGCGCATTGCAGCCGGCGTATGCAGGCATTCGCCCCAAGCTCTCCGGCCCTGGTGAACCCGCTGCGGACTTCGTGATTCAGGGGCCCGCTGCGCATGGCGTGCGCGGCCTCGTGAATCTGTTCGGGATCGAGTCACCTGGGCTGACGGCGTGTCTGGCGATTGCGCAGCGTGTCTGCGAAGTGGCAGGAGTGGCGTAGTTATCGAGGCGGCGCTGCAGGTTGATACTGCGGATTGAGCGCCGCGCCCGGCAACGGGCCGGCGTCGAACTACGAAATCGCTTATCTCTATCATTTGGACCGTCACGCGTTGGGGCTTCATTGTTATGCTTGGGGATCGCTGTCGTTAGAACGGCGTTTAGTCCCATACAAAATGGAGTGAGTCCCCATGAAGTCATCCCGTCGTACGTTCCTGATTACGAGCATTGGCGTTGCGTCGACGCTCGCGTTGTCGCGCCAGGCTTTTGCCGACGCCCCTAAAGTCACCGAAGCCGATCCCACCGCCCAGGCGCTCGGCTACAAAGCCGACGCGACTCAGGTCGACAAGGCCAAGTATGCGAAGTACGCGGCCGGCCAGGCTTGCGGCAACTGCAGCTTTTATCAGGGCAAGGCAACCGATCCGTGGGGCGCCTGCCCGATGTTCGGCGGCAAGCAGGTGTCGGCCAAAGGTTGGTGCAGTGCATACAACAAGAAAGCGTAAGGCCCGGTAGGGTCCGTTCAGCATGCCTGTCGCGGTAAATTGCGCTGCAGCATGACGGCGCAATACTTGCAAAGATGTGCCAAGGCGTCCGCCACACCGAGTGGCCGGCGCCTTTTTGCTGCTTGAAAACCTTTACAGCCATCTTTACACTCGCAATGCATTTCGCATGGCGGCATTGCGTCGTCTCGCCGGGCGGCTTACGTTCAACACAGCGCGCAACACTTTTCGAAGGCTGGAGATCCTGATGCCGGCGTCAAAGAGCCTCAACACACGAGCAGTTGCAGCAGCGGTTATCGGCAATGCGCTCGAGTGGTACGACTTCACGGTCTTTGGCTTGATGACGGTGGTAATCGCGGAGCTCTTCTTTCCGGCCAGCAGCGATTACTCGTCGTTGCTTCTCACCACTGCGAGTTTCGGCGTCGCATTTGTCATGCGGCCGATTGGCGGCATCGTTCTTGGGCTTTACGCGGATCGTGCGGGACGCAAGGCGGCCTTGTCGCTGGTGATCGCGCTGATGACGTTCGGCATCCTGCTGCTGGCGATTGCGCCGCCTTATTCGGCGATCGGCATCGGCGGCCCTTTGATCATCGTGCTCGGACGTCTGCTGCAAGGCTTCTCGGCCGGCGGCGAGTTCGGCAGTTCGACTGCGCTGCTAATCGAAGCAGCGCCTTTCTCGAAGCGAGGTTTTTACGGCGGCTGGCAGATGGCAAGCCAGGCGGCCGCGCTGGCGCTGGGCGCTGTAGTCGGCGCATCGATTACGCACGGGCTCTCGCCGGAAGCGCTCAAATCGTGGGGCTGGCGTGTGCCCTTCATACTCGGCCTCGTGATCGGGCCGGTCGGTTTTTATATTCGCCGCCACCTTGCCGATTCGGAAGCGTTTTTGCATGCCCAACAGACGGCCCGTCGCGCGACATTGCGTGAAGTTCTTTCGGGCCACGGTCGCGAAGTGGTCTGCGGACTCGGCACGGTGATCGCGCTCACGGTCACGATCTACGTACTGATCAGCTATCTGCCGACCTTCGCAGTGAAGCAACTGAAGCTGCCTTATGCGCAGTCGTTTTATGCGGTGATCGTAGGCAACCTGCTGCTGATGGTGCTTTCGCCGCTGACCGGTGCATGGTCCGATCGCATTGGCCGCAAAGGGCTATCGATCTGGTCGCTGGTGTTGACGCTGATCCTGATCTACCCGCTGTTCTCCTGGCTCGCCGGGTCGCCGAGCGTGGCGAAACTGGTCCTCGTGCAAGCGATTCTGTCGATCACGCTGTCCGGTTACTACGGCCCATTTGGCGCCATGATTGCCGAACTGTTCCCCGCCAATGTGCGTTCGACCGGGCTCTCGCTCGCCTACAACATTGCGGTGATGCTGTTCGGCGGCTTCGGGCAGTTGATCGTTACGTGGCTTACCCAAACCACGGGCTCGCCGCTCGCGCCAACCTACTACGTCATGGCAGGTCTCGCACTGTCGATCGTCGCGCTTGCCTATACGCCAGGCATGCGCCACGCCGATCTCGACGCGCGTCGCAAACACGCATGAGCTAGCGATGCTGTGCGCAGAGAAGCTTAGATACCGCTAGATGCGTGCTGGCATCAAAGGCGGTCTTCTGGAGAACCAGGGACGTGCGGTTTCAAGTTGCGCGGCCAGGCGCAACAATGTCGCTTCACCACCCTCACGCGCCGCGAATTGCACACCCACCGGCAAGCCACGGGCATTCCAGTAAAGCGGCACCGACATCGCAGGCTGTCCGCTCAGATTGAATATCTCGGTGCAGCCGGCCCAGGCGAATGCCTTGTCGGCGGCTTCAGCGAGCATTCTTTTCAGGAGCGCCTCGATCGGCATCGTGACGACCGCACGCATCTGCATGCGCTCGCTTGCGCTCGGTTGCATCTCACCGATCTTGATCGGCGCGGAGGCCAGCGTCGCGCACAGGATCACGTCGTAGCGCGACAGCAGATCGGTCAGCTTCGCGGTGATGCGGCGTTGTTCCTCGAGCGCGGCAGGCAATGCGCGTTCGCCGAGCTTGCGGCCGATTTGCGCCATCGCCCACGTGGCGATTTCGAACTCTTCGCGCATCGGTTTGCGACCGGTGATGCGATCTGCGTTGAGCACCATGTCGCGAGTGGTCACCGAACACAGCATCAGGAACGCATGGCGGACTGCTTCGAAATCGATACCGAGCGAGACCGGCTCCACGTGATGGCCGAGCGATGCTGCGAGTTTCGCCGCATCATCGAGCGCCGCGCGTACGTCGGCAGATAACGTGGGTGCCAGCATCGGCTCGGTCACATAGGCAATCGTCAATGGCCGGCACGGCTCGGTCACCGCACCCAGAAACGTACCGGGTGTGCCGATGGCGCCTTGCTGCGTTTGCCCGGTCACGAGGTCGAGCAGCAGTGCGCTGTCGCGCACGCTGCGTGAGATGGCGTGATCGACGCCCAACTCGCCGGCCCCGGGCGCATGCAAACCCGGCACCAGTCCGCGCGATGGCTTAAGACCAAAGAGACCGCAGCAGGAGGCGGGAATGCGGATCGAACCGCCGCCGTCGGAAGCATGCGCCAACGGCACGATACCGGCTGCGACTGCAGCGCCCGCTCCGCCGCTCGAGCCGCCCGGCGTGTGATCGAGACTCCACGGATTGCGGCAAGGGCCGAACAGCTCGGGCTCGGTATAGGGCATCTGACCGAGTTCCGGCGTGTTGGTCTTGGCGAAGATGTTAAGACCTGCGGCGCGCGCCAACGCAACCACCGGCGCGTCTTCGGTGGGCACGAAGTGCCGGTAGTGGCGACTGCCCATCGACATCCGCAACCCCGCCACCGGCGCACCCAGATCCTTGATCAGATAAGGTACGCCCGCGAGCGGGCCGTCGCCGAGCGCGCTTGCATCATCGCGCGACGCGCGTTCGCGCGCGGCCTCGTAGTCCTTAAGAACGATCGCGTTGATCGCGGGGTTGGCCGCTTCGGCGCGAGCGATGGCGATGTCGAGCAACTCGCGCGCGCTGGCCGCGCGCGCGCGCACCAGCTCGGCGAGACCCATCGCGTCATGGGCGAGGTAGTCGGAGAGCACGCCGGGCCGCTTACAGACGTTCGCCGAGGAACGTCAGCGTGCGGCCGTGGGCCAGCGCCGCGGCGTGCTGGTTGTACGACGCGCGGTCGGTGCAGTTAAAGCCGTGATCGGCATTCGGATAGATGTGGAATTCCGCATCGCCACGGCCGGCGAAACGTTCCTGCACCTGGCCCACTGCTTCCAGAGGAATGCCGTGGTCGAGCTCGCCGTAGTGGAACTGCATCGGCACCTTGATCTTCGCGGCTTCGTCGAGCAGATTCTGGATGCCGCCGCCGTAGTAGCTCACGCCCAGGTCGATCGTGTTTTGCGCGGCAGTCAGATAGGCGAGCCGGCCGCCGAAGCAATAGCCAATGGCCGCCACCTTGCCGGTCACTTCCGGCATCGCGCGCAGAGCGGCCGCCGTTGCGCTGATGTCGGCCACGGCCAGTCCCACGTCGGTCTTTTGCAGGATTTCGATCCCCTTGTCACGGTCGGCGCCGACATAGGTCAGTTCGACGCGCGGCTGGGTACGCCAGAAAATATCCGGCGCGAGTGCCACGTAGCCATCTTGCGCGTACTGTTCGGCGACCGCGCGAATATGGCTATTAACACCGAAGATTTCCTGAATGATGATGACGGCCGGTCCCTTGCCGCTTTTGGGCAGCGCCAGATAACCCTCGAAACTGTCGTCGCCGGCGGGAATGTCGATCCAACGGGTAGTCACGCTCACGTCACTCTCCTTCAAATTGCGGTAGGTGCAAGCGGGCAAAGCCCGCGGCGGGCGGTCAGTTTGCCACTAAAAGAAAGGCCGTGCAGAGCGGCCAGACGCGGCGCGCGCTGCCTCCTTGCCGCGCCCGGCTTTCTCGTTCGACGATGGAAACGTTCTCGATAATTCATTTTTCGGCGTTACGGCGCTCCAGTAGAGTCGTCAGCAACAGCCCACGCGCGATGTGGGCACCCCATGCCGAAGGACGTCATCATGAGTAACGTACATCGTTTCGCCTCGCCGTTTGCCGAACGTTTCGATCTGCGCGTGCCGGTCGTGCAGGCGCCGATGGCGGGGGGCCCGACTTCACCCGCCATGGTGGCTGCCGTTTCGAATGCGGGCGCCCTCGGGTTTCTCGCCGCCGCGCCTTTTACCGCGGAGAAACTCGCCAGCGAAGTGGCAGCGATTCGCGCGCTCACCAGCCGTCCGTTCGGCGTGAATCTGTTCGTGCTGGAGCCGTCGGCACCGGACGACGCCACCGTGCGCCGCGCGCTGAGTAGCATCGATCCGCTGCGCGCCGAACTGGGCCTGCCGCCAGGCCAGCCGCTCGCGCGCTACGCCCCCGACTTCCGGGAACAACTGGACATGCTGATCGAATTGCGTGTGCCGGTGGTGAGTTTCACTTTCGGTTTGATCTCCGCGCAGGATGTCGAGCGTCTGCACGCGGCCGGCAGTTATGTAATCGGCACGGCGACGCATACGGCCGAAGGTGTCGCGTGGCGCGACATCGGCGCCGATGCGATCGCCGCGCAAGGCTCCGAAGCGGGCGCGCATCGCGGCACTTTCATCGGCCGCTTCGAGGATGCGCTGGTGGGCACGATGGCGCTGGTGCCGCAACTGGTCGACGCCACCGGTCTGCCGGTGCTGGCCGCGGGCGGCATCATGGATGGACGCGGCATCGTGGCCGCCCTTGCGCTTGGGGCGCAAGCCGCGCAAATGGGCACCGCGTTCCTCACCTGCGCCGAAAGCGCGATTCCCGCAGACTGGAAGACCCGCGTGCGCACGTTGCCCGATACGGCGACCGAGGTCACCCGTGCCATCACCGGCCGGCATGCACGCGGCATACGCAATCCGCTGATGCGGCAGTTGAGCGAACAGCCTGGAAACGTTGCGCCGTACCCGGTGCAAAACGCGCTGACGCAGGAATTGCGGCAGACCGCGAGCCGCGCCAATAACGGCGACTATCTGTCTTTATGGTCGGGGCAGGCCGCGCCGCTCGGAAGCAAGCGTAAGGAAGGGCTGCCCGCGGCGGAACTGGTCGAACAGTTGCACGCGGAATGGCGTGAGGCGGCCGCGAATATCGCCGCTCTTGCTGGATAAATTGCGTAGCGTCGACCGGGGCATCGGGCGGGTGTCGCGTCCGTGCGATGGCGCTATCGTTTGCGCCGCTCAATCCTTATTCCGCGAATTAATGGCATAGGCCTGAAAAACCTTTACCCGGCCCTCGCGGCAAACCACCCGTTTGAGGGAAACCCGCGCCGGCTGGTGTTCTCCGGGGTGTTTCGCGTCTTCTCATTCGACGTTGTGGGATAAACGCTATTAGTGTTCATCCCACTTACTCAAAAAAATCCCACAAATTAATTTGATAGCCTACACTTGCGCGCAAGTACGCATAGCCGCCTGCCACAAACAGGCCGATTGACGTACTGTCCAAGTGCATACACGATGCAACCGGCGTGGTCGTCCACGGGACTGAGCGACACGAGAAGGAAGCGGGGCACAGGGCGATTACGTTGTTTTTGGGACCGAAACTGGAGACTTACATGAACATCAAGATTCAAAAGCTGTTGCCGATCAGCGCTGCTGCCATGTTGTTTGCGTCGTTGGCAACGGGCGCGGTGGCGGACGAGGTCGTCAAGATCGGCCACGTCGCACCGCTTACCGGCGGTATTGCTCACCTGGGTAAAGACAACGAAAACGGCGCTCGTCTGGCGGTTGAAGAAATCAACGCCAAGGGTCTGACGATTGGCGGCCAGAAGGTCACGCTGCAACTCGACGCACAAGACGACGCGGCTGACCCGCGTACGGCAACGCAGGTTGCCCAGAAGCTGGTTGACGACAAGGTCGTTGCAGTGGTCGGCCACTTGAACTCGGGCACCTCGATTCCGGCTTCGAAGATCTATAGCGATGCAGGTATCGTGCAGATCTCGCCGTCGGCAACGAACCCGGCTTACACGCAACAGGGCTTCAAGACGACGTACCGCGTCGTGGCGACCGATGCGCAACAAGGCCCGGCACTGGCTAACTACGCAGCCAAAGAACTGAAGGTGAAGAGCGTCGCGATCGTCGACGACTCGACCGCTTACGGTCAGGGTCTGGCAAACGAGTTCGAGAAGACCGCCAAGTCGCTCGGCCTGAACGTGGTGTCGCATGACGCGACCAACGACAAGGCTGTCGACTTCCGCGCCATTCTGACGAAGATCAAGGGCGAAAACCCTGACGCGATCATGTACGGCGGCATGGACGCCACCGGCGGCCCGTTCGCGAAGCAAGCCAAGCAGCTCGGCCTGCGCGCGAAGGTTCTGGCGGGTGACGGTGTCTGTACCGACGGCCTATCCGACCTGGCTGGCGACGCAACCGACAACATCGTCTGCTCGGAAGCCGGTATGGCGCTCGAGAAGATGGCTGGCGGCAAGGCGTTCGAAGCCAAGTACGAAAAGCGTTTTGGTCAGCCGATCCAGATCTACGCTCCGTTCACGTATGATGCTGTGTACATCATTGTCGATGCTATGAAGCGTGCTAACTCGACGGATCCGGCAAAGATCCTGGCAGCAATGCCGACGACCGACTACAAGGGCGTGATTGGCGAAACGACGTTCGATTCGCACGGCGACCTGCAGCACGGCGTGATCTCGCTGTACGACTACAAGGGCGGCAAGAAGACGCTGCTGGACGTGGTCAAGATGTAAGTTTTTGCCGCATGACGGTGGGCGTTTTGCCTGCCGTCTGCTGGACGATTCAAGGCGTGCATTCTTTCAGGAATGCACGCCTTTTCTTTTGGGCGCGCGCATGAGAATCTAACGATCGGACAAATCAAAAACAGAGAGAGGGGGGCCGACCATGACTCGCACGAACGACGATATGCGTCGCTGGATTGCTGAAAATCTTTTGCTTGGGGCAACCGCGCAGTCGCTCCACGCTGCCATGCTCAACGAAGGTTTCGATGCCGACGAAGCCGCGCTCGAAATCAACACCGCACTTGCCAGCCCCTATCTGCAGGGTGGCACGCGCCTGCGCAATCGTTTGCGCAAGCGCGACTGGACCTTATCCGTATATGGCCAGCTAAGCAGGATGCGCGCGAGCGGCGCCGCGGTCGAGCGGCGCGAGCGGCTTACGCGCGAAGAATTCTTTGAGCAGTACTACTTTCAGAACCGGCCGGTGATTATCACGGGCGCATTCGACTCATGGCCGGCACGCACGCAATGGAGTTTCGATTACTTTCGCGCGCGTTGCGGCGATTGCGAAGTTGAAGTCCAGTTTGGCCGCGAATCGGATCCGAACTACGAGATCAATCAGCCGAACCTGAAGCGCAAGATGCCGTTCCGCGAATATGTGGATCTGGTCGAACGCAGCCGGCCGACCAACGACTTTTATATGACGGCGAACAACACGTCGATTAATCGCGCCTCGCTTGCGGCGCTATGGGAAGACGCGCCGACGATTCGCGAGTATCTCGATCCTGCGTCGCCGGATACGGGGTTTTTCTGGTTTGGACCGGGCGGTACAAAGACGCCGTTTCATCACGATCTCACCAACAACTTCATGGCCCAGGTGATTGGGCGCAAGCGGATCAAGCTGATTCCGATGTCGGATACGCCGTATATGTACAACCACTTGCATTGTTATACGCAGGTGGACGGCAACGCGATCGATGCGACGCGGTTTCCGGCTGTACAGCAGGCAAACCTGATCGAATGCACGATCGGGCCTGGCGACCTGCTGTTTCTGCCGATCGGATGGTGGCACTACGTGGAAGGACTCGAGCCGTCCGTCACGATGACGTATACCAACTTCGTCGTACGTAACGACTTCTGCAATACCTACGACACCTATAACGAACTCTAGGCGCGCAATGCGCTGTATTTCCCGCCTGATTGCGTTTGCCGGTGCGCAATAAAAACCGGCGGACCGGTTACCCGGTCCGCCGCCCCCTGGTACTGCTTCTTTTAATTGCCGTCGTTATTTCTTGGGCGCCAGCACGCCGAGCAGGCCGCCTGAGCTACTGCTCGAGCTACTGCTGCTGGAACTACTGCCTGAGCTCGAGAGGGCCAGTCCACCTGTCAGCGAACTCACCAGTCCTGTGATTGGCGTCAGCAGACTGGCGGCGGCACTGGCACTGCCGCTTGCGGAGCCGGATCCGGACGCGCTCGCCGAGCCGGAGATCGAAACACTTCCCGTCACCGAACCCAGTGCGCCGGTCAGCGAGGAAACCGCTGAGGTGACTGGCGCCAATGGGTTGCCCGAGCCGCCGCTGGCGCCGCTGAGGGCACCCGTCAACGACGAGGTCACCGTGCTCAGCACGCCGGTAATCGGCGCAAGCGGGCCACCCGAGCTACCGCTGCCGCCTGTCAGGCCGCCGCTCAGCGTGCCGGGCAGGGCTGTCAGGATGCTGGTGATCGGCGCGAGTGGGTTGCCGCCCAGCGGGTTGCTACCGGTGCCGCCTACCAGCAGACCGCCAGCCGAAGTGACGGTATCGCCGAGCCTGGTGACGACGGTACCGAGATTCTCGCCGACCGGGTTGCCGGTTGCTGTGCTGATCTTGTTGCCGGCGCTATCCAGTCCGTGGCCGACCGTCGACAGCAGGCCGTTCAGCGGCGCACCGAGCCCGGTAGCCTCGCCGACGGTTTGCGTCGTCTGCGCGAGGGTCGAGGTGATCGGCGTGATGGCGGTGCTGACCGAGGTCGTGAGCTGCTCGATCGGACCGGTCGAAAGCGTCTTGCCAAGCTGGGTGCCGAGTCCGGCGACTGCAAGGCCAACGGTGGAGACGGTGCTGCCGAGCGGTGTCGTCAGTGGACTGAGCGCAGCTGTCGGGCCGCTGCCGAGACTCGTCACGAGTTTCCCGGCGCTGTTGACTGCCTGGCCCGCGTCGTAGACAAGGTTGCCGCTGCTCGAGATCGTGATGCCCAGCGGATTGCTCGACAGGCCGAGCTGGCCGAGGCCGTTCGTCGCGCCCATGCCAACAGCGGTGACGCCGTTGCCGAAGTTCGACAGGATGTTGCCGAGCGCCGTGGTGGTCGCCGAGTTGCCGCCGGGCAGCGGCGTGAGGCCGATCTGGCTGCCCAGTGAGGAGACGGTCTGGCCGGTCGACGAGACAACGTTGCCCGCGTTCTGGATGACTACGCCGACGGCGTTGGCGCTGGGGGTTGGTGTTGGCGTCGGCGTTGGCGTCGGTGTTGGCGTCGGCGTCGGCGTCGGCGTTGGGGTCGGCGTCGGTGTGGGCGTCGGAGTCGGTGTCGGTGTTGGCGTCGGCGTCGGCGTCGGCGTCGGTGTCGGTGTTGGCGTCGGCGTCGGCGTCGGTGTTGGCGTCGGAGTCGGCGTTGGTGTCGGAGTCGGAGTCGGTGTCGGTGTCGGAGTCGGAGTCGGTGTCGGAGTATGCGTGCCCGTACCCGAGCCACCGCCTGCACCCGCGCCCGAACCGCCGCCTGTGCCAATTACGCCACCGCTCCCCGAGCCGCTACCCGTCGTCGGCGGTTTATTGACCGTGGACCCGCCGCAGCCTTGAAGTACCATCACTGACGACACGCACATGGCGATGGCCGTCATCTTGAAATTGCGATTCATGTTTATGCTCCCCCTGATTGAACCAGTGGGGGAGCTAACTGCAAGGCTTATGCCATTTGTACGGAGCGCCCTGTCGTGCAGAATAAATCGATAAAAATCAAAGCACTACGACTCCCGGCAGAGTCATCGACGAGTGTCGCAAGCATTCATGTGTCGCGGAACGGGATCGTGCGGCAAGCCCATGTAACGTAACGTAAGGCGGCACGTTTCGGACGCTGCCACGAGCCGTTGACCGGCTCGCTGCGCCCGTCTCCGTCAGATCTTCAAACGACGCAATACCTTCGGCCCGGCGAACGCGATCACCGCCGAACATATCGCGACCACAGATAGCCCGATCGGCAGGCTGGTCACCTGCGCGACCCCGCCGATGATCACCGGCCCGAGCAGTAGTCCGAAATAAGCGAGCCCCGCGACATGCGCAAGCCCTTCCGCCGCATGAATCCCTTCGACCCGCGCGGCCGCCGCGAATAGCACCGGCATCATGTTGGCCAGCCCGAGGCCCATCAGCGTGAATCCTGTCAACGCTGTGAACGAGTAGGGCAACAGCAGCGCGCCGATCATCCCGGCACACGCCAGCGACGCGCTTGCCATCACCAGCTGCGGGGCGCCGAAGCGGGCGCGCACGGCATCGCCGGCAAAGCGGGCCGCCGCCATGCCGCCCGAAAACGCCGCGTACGCCGCGCTCGCGAGCGCCGGCGTCGCGACGACGACGTCGCGCATGTAGACGGTGGCCCAGTCGTACATCGCTCCTTCGGCGATCAGCGCCACCAGCGCAGTCGCTCCGAGCGCCCACAGCGCCGGCGAGTGCCAGCGGTTGGCGCGCGGCGTCGCGGCATCCGGATGATCCGCCTGCGGCACATGAGGCAAAACCGCGGGACACGCCACCAGCAGCACGAGCGCACTCAGGATGGCAACGAGAGCGAGATGAACGGCCGGCGCCATACCACGTGACAGCAACACTCCGCCGACGGCGGCGCCCACCATCCCGCCAACGCTGAACATACCGTGCAACTGGGACATGATTGGCCGTCCGAGCGTCTGCTCGACTGCGCTCGCTTCGGCGTTCATCGCCACATCTAGCGTTGCCATTCCGGCGCCAAAGACTGCCAGCACAACCAGCAGCATCCAGTAAAACGGAACTATCAGGATCAACGCGGCGCAGACCGCCATCGCAAGGCCGCCAGCGAGACACGCGCGGCGTGTGCCGACCCGCGCAATCCACGAGGCGTTGGTCGCCATCGCGGTGATCGAGCCGCCTGCCACCGCCAGCAGTGCGATCGACAGCAGCGCCGGATTCAGATGGAAGCGGTCGCGCACGGTCGGCACGTGTACCCCCCACGACGCGTACATCATCCCGGCGATAAAGAAGAGCGCCATCGTTGCATAGCGGGCGCGCTGCAACGAGGTGGCCGGCAGATCGCGATGGGCGGCGGGAAGCGCGGAAAGGTCGGGGGAACGATCGGACACGGAAGTCTCGTTGGCGTAAAGCGAAAACGGAACCGGACAACGACGCGAAAGCCGGCTGAAAGCGAAGTTCCGATTCTAACGAAGCGGCCGGGGTCCTGCAGGCGAGCGCTGAATTAATATCTAATTTCTACGGCACCACGGCCGCGCTTTCACCTTGAGCCAGCCGGCCGAACGCCATCCACGCCATCCTTCGAGGACGCGCTCTTGAATATCCCCGCTCACGCGCCGCTTCATCTGCTCCACCAGGTCGCCGCCGGCACGCTCGCGACGCACTCGCGCCAACCGGAGGGATTTCCGTATCCGTCGATCCTGCCGTTTGCCCCGGACGCGCGGCATCGTCCTACGATCCTCGTGAGTCGCCTGGCCGAACACACCCGTAACCTGCAAGGCGATCCTCGTGCGGGCTTCCTAGTCGCGCACGCTCCGGATGGCGATGTGCTCAATGGCCAGCGGGTCACGCTGCTAGGCTCGTTCGAGACGGTCGAGCCGACGCCTGCCGTGGTGGGGCGTTACCTGCGCTATCACCCGGACGCCGAGCGCTACCTCGCGCTGGGCGATTTCAGCTTCTGGGTGATGACGCTCGAGCGGATGCGTTATATCGGTGGCTTTGGCGCGATGGGCTGGCTCGATGGCAATGAACTGGATCCGTTCGAACCACTCAGCTTCGACGAAGAGCGTGCGTTGCTGGGGTTTTTCGACGCACATCCGCAGCGGCCGGATCATCTTGAATTAATTGGCATCGACCGCTATGGCGCGGATCTGAAACACGAAGGTGCACGCAGCCGCTTCACATTTGACGAGGTCGCAAAAAATGCCGACTCCTTGCATGCCGCACTAAAAGATTGCATCACGCGAAACGTGAAACGATCGTGACTAGAACTATTGCGGGAAAACACTCAGACGCGATGCATTTCGACTATTTATTTCGCCTGCTCGCAGGTTGTTCGCCGAAAGCTCTCATGCCATGAGATGTTCCGGTGCAAATGGCATATTAATTTTCATATTTTGGGAGTTAATTCAGATATTTACTCATAGCCGAGTTCGCTTTTTCGTAAGCTGCGAAAGAAGATGTAAATGAAAAACTTGCTGACTGTGCCGTTTCCTGAAATTTTTCGAAACGAAACATAATTAATTTAAGAACTGGACTTTTCCACGCTTTCTATTTTGTGTTAATCTCGCCTGCAAATTCCGAGGCATGAACACCTTTCAAAGGGCAAACCGGCTTAGACTGGTAGTCACTTATCTAAACCACAAGGGAACCTATGTCTTCCTACAAGGAACTACTCGCACAGCGAGAGAAGCTGGAACAGCAGATCGAAGAAGCAAAGTCGCGTGAATACGCGGAAGTGTTGAACGAGATCAAACAGAAGATGGCTGACTACGGCATTACGCTTGCTGAGTTAGGCGGCGGCCGTGGTAAGGCAGCGAAAGTGGGCCGTCCGCGCGCTGGTGTCGCGCCGAAATACCGTGATCCGGATAGCGGTAGCACGTGGTCGGGCCGTGGTAAGCCGCCGCGTTGGATCGCCGGTCAGGATCGTGAGAAGTTTCTGATTCAGCGTTAATTGCAGTATCCCTGTGGGCGCATTAGCGCGCCCTCGGCCGAAGAACCGCGCAACCTTAAGGTGCGCGGTTTTTTTACGTCCATGTTTAGCTGTCGGACCGATCTCCAGCTTCGCATTCCGTGACTTGCGGGAGCGTATTCTATTGAACCGGAACGCGAATACTTCCCGTTTAGATAAGCATCTGATTTAAAAGAGAATTTTAAGGGATTCCGCAGATTGTCATGCGAGCGCGGTTAGAATCCACACATTGAAAAACCGCATCTGCTCGCATGCCCGCCACCTTCGCCACCCAATCCACGGAAAAACATCACGTTGCGCGCAAAAGCACGTTTGTCAGTATCGCGCTCAATTCGGTGTTGATGACGCTGCAAATCATCATCGGGATGATCGCCCATTCGCAGGCACTGGTTGCCGATGGCGTGCATTCGCTTGCCGATCTCGTTTCGGATTTTGTCGTACTAATCGCCAATCGGCATAGCGGAGCAAAGCCGGATGCGGATCACAATTACGGGCACAGCCGCTATGAAACCGTGGCTTCGTTGTTTCTGGGTGCGCTGCTAATTGCGGTCGGTGTCGGCATGCTATGGCGCGCCGGAGCGCGGCTGGCCGATTTGCAGGATATTCCCGCCGTTCACCTCAGCGCACTGGCCGTGGCTGTGCTGGTGCTGGTTTCGAAAGAAACACTGTTTCGTTATATGCTGCGCGAAGCTCAACGGGTGCGCTCGGCCATGCTGATTGCCAATGCATGGCATGCGCGTTCGGACGCGGCGTCGTCGCTGGTTGTTGCGCTCGGCATTATCGGCAGTCTGGCTGGCGTGCGACTTCTCGATCCAATTGCAGCGGCGATTGTCGGTTTCATGGTCGCGCGTATGGGCTGGACGTTCGGCTGGGATGCGCTGCAGGATCTATCAGACCGCGCACTCGACGATGCCGCTGCCGCCGACGTACGCAAACTGCTGATGTCGACGCCGGGTGTGCGTGATGTGCACGAACTGCGCACGCGCAAGATGGGTGACTTCGCGCTCGTCGACGCACATATCCTGGTCGACCCGCTGATCTCTGTATCGGAAGGTCACTACATTGCTGAGACGGCCCGGGCGCGCGTCCTCACTGACAGCCGGGTGCTCGATGCGCTGATTCACGTCGATCCGGAAAACGATGCGCTGGCGCGACCGCCTATCGGATTGCCGCCCCGTGAGCGGGTCGTCGCGGAGGTCGAGGCGGCGCTTGCTGAACGGGGTGAGCGGGCGGCGGGCGTCAATATCCATTACCTGAGCACTGGCCTCGATGTCGACGTGACGCTAGCTGCCAGCGCGCCCAATGCCATTGAGAGCGACGCACAGCGGCTCGCGCATCTTGATCTGGCAGAACTAAAGAGCCGCCTGGGCGTGCGGCATCTGAGCGTATTGCGGGCTATTGCTCTGGATGAGCAGGCTGAAGCCGCAGCGCCGGAGCGTCATGACATTGCCTAGCGCGGTAGCGCCGGGCAGGTTAAGACGGCCGGCCTGGCTGGCGTCGCCATCAGAATCTCAAAGCGGTAGTTGCGTATCGAACTTGATTTCCCGCAGCACGACGCTTGTGCGCACTTGCGCGACGGCCGGAATCTTGAAGATGCGTTCGTGCAGAAACGCGTCATACGCCTTGATGTCCGGCGCGACGATCTTGAGGATGTAGTCGGATTCGCCGGTGGTGCTGTAGCACTCGGTCACTTCAGGACAGGTGGCGATCTCGCGTTCGAACTGTTCAACCCCGCCTTCCGTGTGCCGCGTCAGATGGATGTGAGCGAGCGCGCACACGTGCAGCCCCAGCTTTTCGCGATCCAGCAGTGCTGTGTAGCGCTGGATCACCCCCGATTGCTCCATGTCCTTGATCCGCCGCCAGCATGGGGTGCTGGAGAGACCGACCTGGTCGGAGATTTCCTGCACCGAACGGCGAGCGTCAAGCTGCAGCAGGCGCAGGATCTTTTGCGAGAACGTATCGAGTGTCAACTGCGCCTCCGTTGGCGTGCCGTGGCTCTAATAGTAGAGGCGACGAAAACGAAACGCAATGTAAAACGGCTCTGACGAGGGAGATTACCTAATTTGCCGGTTTGGCAGCGGCGTTTTGCCCTGAGCCGTCCCCATCTTTTGGGACTGTTTCCGCCGCTGCATGAGCGGCGAGAACGGCCTGGCCGGCGCGCAACTCGGCGAGCATGTTGCAGAACAGGGCGCCTTGCTCGATCGCATCGTCGAGGGCGACGTGGGTGTGCGGATGGTCGTCGAACCACCGCTGCGGCAGGCGCGGCTTGATGCACTTGCGATAGGGCAGACCGGTCATCGCGAAGGCGAGCGTCTTGATGTCCAGCGCAGACCATGAAAATGGGCAGCGGCCTGTGAAGCGCATCATGTACCAGAACATGAACGTGAAATCGAAGCCGGCCGGCATGGCCACGAAGACCGGTTTGCCCGGCAACGCTTCAACCCACGTTACGTAAGCGTTCAAAGCCGTGGCGGGCTGCTGCAGATCGAGACGGCAGGCGGCCCACGCCTCGGGCTGGGTTTTCCACCATGCCTCCTGAACCGGATGGGCGGTCGCACCTTCCAGCGTTTCCAGGTTCGCAGAGAAGGTGCCGATGAGTTGCTTGTCTTCCGTGTACGCGGCCGAGGCAAAGCTGAGCATGGAATGCGGGCCGGGGATCGGGCCGTCCGCTTCGACGTCGGTGCTCACATAGATTTCGGCGCTCATGCGCGCACTCCGTCTGCGACGTATGGATTCGTGCGGCGCTCGGCGCCGAACGTCGAGGTGGGCCCATGACCCGGCACGAAGGTGACGTCGTCGCCGAGCGGCCAGAGCTTCTCGCGGATCGCGCGAATCAGATCGGCATGATTGCCGCGCGGAAAATCGGTGCGGCCGATCGAGCCCGCAAACAGCACATCGCCAACCAGCGCGACCCGATGCGCGCGGCTAAAGAAGATCACATGGCCCGGCGTATGCCCCGGGCAGTGATAAACCTCGAGCGTCTCATTGCCGAACTGAACCGTGTCGCCGTCCTGCAGCCAGCGGTCCGGTTCGAACGCCTGCGCTGCAGGGAAGCCGAAACGCGTGCTCTGGGCGGGCAACTGATCGATCCAGAAACGCTCGTCGGGATGTGGACCGTCGATCGGGACGCCGTAGTGCGTGGCCAAAGTTTTCGCGCCGGCGCAATGATCGATGTGACCGTGCGTGAGGAAAACCTTTTCGACCGACAGGTTTTGCCGCTTGACCTCATCCTGGATGATCTCGAGATCGCCGCCTGGATCGACAACGGCGGCGCGTCCCGTCGCCTCGCAAACGAGCAGCGAGCAGTTCTGCTGGAACGGGGTGACGGGGATCAGAGTGACTTTCATGAGGACGGTGGGCCGCAGCAAAAACGTTGATTGTACCGGCGTACCGGGCCCCCCGCCGATATGCCAAATGGCTGGTCCGCGATACCTATTTTTGCAGCAATAGTGAAAATTCATCAAAGCTATCAAGCGCTTGTCATCCCAAAATTGTGTTTTGGGTATAATGCGGTCATGTGTACGGGAAACCGTGCTGCCACAGGACGATGCGTCCCCATTAAGAATGGAGCGCTGATCGTCGTCAAGTAAGTGCCGTCGGTGTTGTCGACGGCAAATCCAGCATCGGATGCGTCCGATGCGCACGTCTCGTCCAGCCAGGTGCCACGCGCCTGCAACGGCCTTCTGCCGTGACGCTGGGTGGGGCCTACGCCGCCGTTCCTGCGCGCTGCTGTCTGGCGCGCAAGAACGTGTTTGCCACGTTCGATGGCGGCTTGTGGGGTCTGGTCAGGCTGCCGGGGACAGGTTGCGCCAGACGTGAAATTTAACCGTGCGGGAGCGGCAGAGTATGCCGCGTGCGGGCTTCGGCGTACTGCGCTTTTTCGCGCGGCGCGTGGTCGTTCGTTTTCCGCCGGAGTCGCAGCAACACGCAGCTATCGCGTGATGCGGCTCGACATTGTGATTGCACGTCTTATGAAAACTCGGTCATCCCGAAGTATGGGGAGTCTTTTTGCCTTTTTTGTGCTCGCAGGGTGTGCCATGCCCCCGAACGCAGCCAACGAGGCAAGTAATCCGCCGCTCAGCACGAAGAGCGCGCAAGCAGGCAGCGCCGGTACGATGGCGCCGCAGGCCTTCGGAACGCCAGCTGCATCGGCGTCTGAAGCTAACGGTACGTCGCTCGCCGACGCCCAGCCGCTCACCGAAAACGGTCCCAATGTGGCCGGTTTCCACGAAACCGGGCGCGCCTCCTGGTACGGCAGGTTCTTCCACGGCCGTCGCACGGCGAACGGCGAGCGCTACGACATGCACGCGCTGACCGCCGCGCACCGCACGCTGCCGCTCGGTTCGTACGTTCGCGTGACGAACCCAGCCAACGACAGTTCGGTCATTGTCCGGATCAACGACCGCGGCCCGTTCGCGCGCGGCCGGATCATCGACCTCTCGCTGGCGGCTGCTACCGCGCTGCATATGCAGCGGGCGGGCACGGCGCGCGTGCAGATCGTCGGTCTGACGCCAAAGGAAGCCAAAGCCGAACAGGCCGAGACGCTGGCGTCGAATACGAACGACGTCAAATGATGTGACTGGAGCGAGCGGTGCGTGTGATGCACGTCTGCTCGCCCCCGGTGTTGCAAGACGCGTGGGCTCTGCTCGCGCGTTTGTCCGCGCTCAAGGGCCGCTTGCGCGGCCCTTGTTCTTACTCGCTGTCTTCCCCGTCCTTCTTCAAAGCCAATGCGCGGGTGTACAACGCATTGCGCGATGTTCCCGTGATAGCCGCCGCGACTTTCGCCGCGCTACTCACCGTCAGCTCTTCCAGCAGGATGCGCAGCAGCGCGTCGTGATCGTGCTCGCCCGCGGTTTCCTGTTGAGCGCCTTCCACCACCAGCACAAATTCGCCACGCTGCCGGTTCAGGTCCGACGCCAGCCACGTTGGCCCTTCGGCCAGGGTGCAGCAATGCAGCGCTTCATGTAACTTCGTCAGCTCACGTGCGATCAATAGTTTGCGCGCGCCGCCGAATGCTTCGGCCAGCGCTTCGACTGTTTCTACGATGCGATGCGGCGCTTCGTAGAAGACCATGGCGTGAGGATGCGTCGCGAGTGGTTGCAGTGTTGCAGCGCGTTGCTTCGCCTTTGGCGGCAAAAAGCCGAGAAACGAGAAGGTCGCGACCCAATCGCCGGCGGCACTGAGTGCTGTGGCCAGGGCGCTCGCGCCGGGCAATGGAATCACTGGGAAGCCGGCTTCACGCACGGCGTCGACGAGCTTCGCTCCGGGGTCCGAAATGCCCGGAGTGCCGGCGTCGGACACGTAGGCGACGCGCTCGCCCGCTTGCAGATGTTCGACGATGCGCAGTGCCGCGGCGCGCTCGTTGTGCTGATGCACCGCCAGCAGGGGTTTCGAGATGCCGTAGCGCGCCAGCAATTGGCCGGTATTGCGCGTGTCCTCGGCGGCGATGCGGTCCACCAGTCCGAGTACGTGCAGCGCGCGCAACGTGATGTCCGCGACGTTGCCGATCGGCGTCGCCACCACATAGAGCGCGGCAGCAGGATATTGCTGCCCTTGCGCAAGTTCGGAGAGAGGGGTCATGAGACAGAAGACGCAGACAGACAAAGCAAGGCCGACATTGTGCCACGCAGAGCCGGAGCGCCCGGTGCCCCGTTCCGGCGCTCACAACTTTTTGGGACGCGGAGGGTCCAAAGACGTCGGAGCCGCCTTCGAAGCTCACGCACTCGCCTTCTTGCAGCGCCAGCGGTTGCGTTTCGTAGCGCGCAACGTGGCGTGTCGCGGCGGAGAGATCGATCTGGTGATGCGCGAGCGCGATGGCTCGCTGGTGTTCGTCGAAGTCCGGGCGCGTGCGCGCTGGCACTATGGTGGCGCGGCGGCCAGCGTTGGATGGCAGAAACGTCAGCGGCTGGTGCGTGCTGCGCGGCATTATCTGGCGACGCGCGTGAGCGTCGTACCGGCGTGCCGTTTCGATGTCGTCGCGTTCGAATCGGGGCGACTTGTCTGGTTACGCGATGCCTTTCGTGCCGATGAAGTCTGAGCCACGCTGCGGATATCGCGCCTGAGTGCGATAAACTTGCGCTCGCGTACGAGTGACACGGCGAACGCGTCCCAGGCGGTTCCGGTGACGCATCGGCGTTGCCTGCACCGTCAGCCAGAATAACCTGTCTTCACAACACGGCCGCGCGCAGCGGTCCATACGCGGCAAAAGATAGAGACTCGATGTCAGTCGAACGTATTCAACAGCACTTCCGCGACAACGCGGCAGTCACAACCGAAGCTCTCGAAACCCTCTCGATGCCGATCGCCGCTGCGATCGACACGATGTTTATGGCGCTTGCCAACGGCAACCGCATTCTTGCGTGCGGCAATGGTGGATCCGCCGCCAACGCGCAGCATTTCGCGGCCAAGCTGATGGGCCGTTTCGAGCGCGAACGCCCAGGCTTGCCTGCCATTGCGTTGACGGCCGACACGTCGATCATCACCGCGATCGCCAACGATGACGCGTTCGAGCAGGTGTTCGCGAAGCAGGTCTGGGCATTCGGCCAGCCTGGCGACGTACTACTTGCCATCACGACCTCGGGCGATTCGGCGAACGTGCTGGCCGCGATCGCGGCAGCGCACGAGCGCGAGATGATCGTGGTGGCGTTGACCGGCAGGAGCGGTGGCAAAGCGCACGAGGTATTGGGCGACACCGACATTCATATTTGCGTGCCCTCAGATCGCACCGCGCGTATTCAGGAAGTGCATTTGCTGACCATCCATTGTCTGTGCGACGGCATCGATGCCATGTTGCTGGGCGAAGACTGATTCCGAAGGAGAGCTAGTTAATGAGCGTATTCCGCATCAAGACGACACTGGTGAGGACCACACTGGTGGTGGGGCTGGCGGCAGGGCTGTCCGCGACGTTGCAGGGTTGCTTCCTGTTGGTGGCCGGCGCGGCCGGTGGCGGTGCGCTGGTTGCGACCGACCGGCGCACGCTTGGTGCGCAGACCGAGGATCGCGAGATTCAGGTGAAGTCGATCGCGCAGATCAACCAGAACCTGCCGGATCCCGCGCACGTCAACGTGTCGGTTTTCAATCGGCGCGTGCTGCTGACCGGCGAAGTGCCGGACGATGCATCGAAGCAGAAGGCCGAGCAGATCGTGCGATCGCTCAACAATGTCACTTCCATCGTCAACGAGCTGACGATCGGGCCGGCTGCCGACCTGTCTTCGCGGACCAACGATTCGTACCTTGAAACGCGGGTCAAGACGGCACTGATCGCCGAGAAGAACATTTCGGCGAACAACTTCAAGGTGGTGTGCGAGAACGGCTCGGTGTATCTGATGGGGCTTGTTACGCGCGATGAAGGCGCCCGTGGCGCCGACGTGGCGAGCCGCGTGCCGGGTGTGACGCAGGTGGTGAAGGTGTTCCAGTACATCCTGCCGCAAGACGCAACTGCGACGAGCGCGCCGGCGGCCAGCGCGCCGGTTGCGTCGCAGCCTCCGCCGACGCCGGATGCGACGGTGGGTGCGGTGCCCGATTCGTCGGTGAGTTCGCGTCCGCTTGAGCAGCAGGCGCCTGCGCCGGTGACGAATTCGAGCTCGGTTCATCCGGGGAATCCGGCGGTTAGTCAATGAAGTTGCGGGGCTTGATGCGGCGTTGCGTGGTGATGCTCGGGGTGCGGAAATCGGGGGTCGTGGTTGTTGCTCTGGTGGGCCTTGCTGGGTTGGTGACGGCGGCGCGGGCGGATGATGCACCGCGCGGTCAGATGATCGCGCGCGCCAATGCTTGCATGGGCTGTCACGCGGTGGACCGCAAGGTCGTCGGGCCTTCGTTTCAGCAGATCGCGGCGAAGTACAAGGGCGATGCGCAAGCGCCCGCGAAACTTGTGAACAAGGTTAAGGATGGCGGTTCGGGTGTGTGGGGTGTTTTGCCGATGCCCCCGCATCCGACGATGAGCGATGTGGATATCCGCACGGTTGTGGATTGGGTGCTCGCCGGGGCGCCTTCCAGGTGAGGTTTTGCTGCGGCCTGGCGGCTTGGCAAAACGGAAAAACCTTGTGCTAGAATCGTTTGTCGTCGGGGGGGTAGCTCAGCTGGGAGAGCGTCGCGTTCGCAATGCGAAGGTCGGGAGTTCGATCCTCCTCCTCTCCACCAAATTTTCCTTTAGAAACAACGCACTACGTCTTGCGATGTAGTGCGTTGTTTTGCATCCTAGTGCAGGTTTCTGCAAACGCGGTGTGGCAATTTTGTGGCGACGGGCCATAGCGAATGCTTAGTACCGCGTGACATTGCACATTATTGTGCGGTAGACTTTAGTTCGTCTGAGTAATCAGACTCCTCCTTGACACCGTGATTTCACAACCAGACGGCCGGGCGTCGGTGTCGCCAAGGTCAATACCGACTAGTTGCGCTTCGCGCAGCTGGCTCGAAGAGCGAGCTGCTGCATCTGCAGCTCGCTACCACACCGTGATATCACCAAAGATCACGCGGCCGGGCCCTCGGTGTGGCCAAGGTCAGCTACCGAGCAGTTTCCCGGCGTAACTACTCGATGACCAGTCTCTAGCCGCTCCACTCGGTTATCAAAATTGAGATCAGATCGCGTTGATCGTATTTTCCCGTTCCTGGGAAGGAAGGGATGCCCCTTGTCGCATCCGGAACGTACAGCCACATTAGTCGTCGCACCGTTAGGTTGGGACAGAGTAAGCGGTTGCGCGCTGCTGGATATCAGGAGGGAAGGCTGATGAGAACCCTTCTGACGGTTGACCAGCTCGCTGCGTGCATCCACAAGTCTGCCGCTAGCATTCGAAGCGACGCCACCCGCAACCCTCGGTCGCTCCCCCCGATTTGCAGGCTTCCAGGGACGAAGCGTCTACTTTGGCGCGTCGAAGACGTTGAGCAATGGCTTGCCGAGCATGTGCAAGGGTTGGCCGCTACGCTCAACACAGCGGCAACCGATCAACCGCGAATGCGTCGCGGCCGGCCAACTAAAGTAGAAGTGGTCGCACGACTACGGAACAAAGCAATGAATATCGCCGGATAGTTGAATGCTAGGCGTTCATACGCCGAGCTTGAAGAATCACAAAAAACAATGGGCCATTTGCGCGAATGTGGCGAGTCTAAGGGCGGCCGCTGTGCAATGGTTAAGGCGCCAAACAGCGTCATTTTTCTTTTGAGGCGTATTCATGGGGCGGCAACGCACAATTGACGATTCGGCGTTTTGGCGCTCGCCGAAGATGGCTGGCAGAACACAGGAAGATCGGGCCACGCTTTCGTATCTCCTGACCAGCCCGTTCAGCAACATTATTGGCGTATATCAGATTGTTCCGCGTATAGCGGCGTCCGAGATGGGCTGGGACACAGACTCACAACTTATACCTGTGCTACGACGCTTGAGCGACTCGAATTTTGTGCGATTCGATGAGGATTCGAGCTACGTATGGATACACATCTGGTGGGATCACAACTCACCGACAATGGCTGTCGCTGGAACTCTACGACAGCGCACATTCGAACAAATCTCGGCGATTCCCCCGCACTGGCGCCACGAGTTCGTCGATGACTTCGTTGCCCGCCTGCCGGTAGCTAATAAAAAGGTGGGCAATTTGCGAGCCGCAGTCCAATCAGAACTTAGCGCGCACTGTATTTTGCCCGATAGGGTATCGATACCCTATCCGTACCCTACCCATACGGAGCGGGCTAACACTAACCATAACAATACTTTTACTGTTAACACTACTACTAACCAGTTGCGGTTTCCCGAATCGCTGACTTCGGAACAGGTTTCGGCGGTCGAGAAAATGCTCGCGAGCGTAGATTTCTTGTTAGCACAGCAACTGCTTGATGAGTTGTCGTTCCGCGTGGAAAGCGGAAGCCTGACCCGCGGCCCATTGCAATACCTTGCTGGGCTTATCCAGGCGGCTGCGGACAGGAAGTTTACACCGACAGCTAACGCGACACGGGCGTCCAGATTGCGTGCCGAGCTTCCAACATCACACTTACCCAATGCCTCCGTGGAGGAGGAGATAGCGCGAGTAAGGCAGATAACAAGGGGTATTGCGCGATAACTTCCGAGCGCCTGCAATCGCAGGCTGCCTGACATAGAGACCGTTCCGGCTGGGTTGGCTTCATACCGGCGTGACTTTCCTGTGTCCCTCGGATGGTTTCATATCGGCTAAATTTTGATAATTTCGTGCTTGTGTATCGAATGTTATCGACAAAATCTTGAAATGTTCTTGGATGTGTTTCGAAAATATCGACAAAATCTTGAAGTGTTCTTCAATGCGTTTCGAAAAATATTGATGAAGGACCGGGCAAGACAGGTGATGTAGGCCTACGCGCAAGCGCGCAGTCCTACATCAAGTTCCGCTTATTCGCGCTTTGCACTCAACTGCGGGTCTTGCTCTGCGAGACCAGTCGGCTACCGCCGATAACAATCAAAAATGGACGCCAAGATGGACGACGCACCACGTAGAAAGCATCAACCGATTCGCGTTTGGTGCATGCCGGAAGAAAAGGCGCGGATTGAGGCGAACGCTCGCAATGCTGGCTTGAGCGTGTCGCGATATCTGCGCAACGTCGGTATGGGCTACAAGATCGAGGGCGTGATCGACGCTAACCTCGTTCGGCAGTTGGCGAAAATCAACGGGGACCAAGGGCGCCTCGGCGGCTTGTTGAAGCTATGGCTAACAAACAGCGAGAAGTTGGGGGGGCAAGACCCGGAATACCTGCGCCGTCTGATTCATGGCGTCTTGGACCGCATCATTTCCATGCAGAGTGCCTTGCTCAGACTCGTGAGCGACTCACCACCGAAAATTTAGCGGCTAAACTTTGAGAAGCCGCGATGGAAAATTTAGCCGCTAAATTTTTTCGCGCGAAGCGATGTCGAGCACTACAGAGGAAGCAATGGAGACGCAGATTTTGGAGCAAATGGCGACGCAGCGACAGGCGGTAGGCGCTATTCGAAGTAGTGGCAAACGGCGAACCCACCGACGACGAGCTGAGCGTATCAGTGAAGAACGACAGTTGCTGCAGATGATTGGTACCCGGGCCTTCAGAAAGAAACGACCGTCGCAGAAGCATCTTCGCGCTCGCCATCTGCCAAATCGGGTCGTCATACGAAGGAAGGTCATAGATAGCCGGTAGTTGACGACGCAAGCGCTCAAGGCGGTTGGCATTGCCTTCGTAGGGAGATTTGTCGGGGGGCGGCATGCTCAGAAAGTGAGTTAATCATGCTCTGCCCTTCCAAACGGTCGTGCAGTGCACGCAAGAGGCTCAAGATGAATTCCGAACTGGCCGCCGAATTGGCTGACGAGGCAGAACTGAAGACCGCCATACGCGAGTTACGGAAACTACGGAAAGAAAGCGACCCTCTTAACCGTGCATGGTCAGATACGTGGGTGACCAGGCAGAGGTATGAGCGGGAATATGCGTTTGCGGTCAAGCAGCTACGGGAACGAGAAGACCGCATTATGGATCAGCTACGACCCTATCTCGCTAAGATTGAGGCGCTAGAGAAACAGGTGAGGAAGTTGGACCGCAAGATACGAAAAGCGCAGTCCGGCGCAAAGACTTGCCCGAGCGGACGGCTCGGATTGCCGAAGAGCGGCGGGGTACGGACCGACTCGCGCGACCCGTCTCCAATCCGTAGTTCCGAGGGGCGGCGTGTGCCAATGAATTCCAAATAAGCTCGCTCAGTTGCCGAAGTCCGAGAGTGCTATCGCTTGATACACATGGCGGGGCGCTGCACCGAAGGGGTCAGCCACTTCGTAAATCAATCGAATGGCAAACAAGACTCGCTAGCGGCCGAGTATTCATCCGGTGCAGCTTCGCCGGGCGCGCGCTGTTCTCCTACAAGCGGCACCGGCGACCGGCTGCCACCCTGCAGGCCCACGATCCCCATCGAACCGTGAGCTCTGTTCGCCGCGCTACGCAATGGAATTTGACGCCAGCATGGCGTATGCCAACGCTAACGAGTAGCGTGGGTGAGCGCCGATAGTTGCTGACGAGCTCGACGCGAGCCGCCGCCGCGCAACGTCGCGGTGCGGCAGGCCTACAAGCGACCGGGGGGTGACAGTTTAAATGGGCCGATCAGGTGGTACCACAAGCTGATTGCGAAGGGTGTTACGCATGCACCGATTCAGTTTTGCTGCCGATATTTCACGATCCTCGTCAGATCGATCGTCGTGCGCCGCTGGGAACGCTATTGACCGACACCTCGTGAGCGTGGACCCGCCCTAGTCTGTGCTACCCATTTGAGACATGTAATGCGACCTCCCACCATTGGTAAGGACTCACGACGCGGCAATCGACTCGTTGACCGATGCGCTGGAAGCATAGTGATGGGAGCCTCGTGTCGCAACGTTTACGTCTTGAGGTCAGCGCTTGACACTTCGTCCGCTCGATGGCACATTCACTGTCGGCGAACCAGCTCGTGACGGGCTTACCGGCCGTGTTGTAGGCAATTCAGTAGTCCCCTTTTTGTCAGCCTAGCTGCAAAACGAACGCATGTCTTATATATCGTCACAGATGTGCAGGCAGGATTCTGCCCAACGTTTTGAGAGAGGAATGACATGTCAGAAGCAACCACGGTCGTTGCACCCACGCCATACATCAAGCTTGATCGACACTTCGCTGATGAGCTTCTCGTAGTCGCGAAAATGCACGGCCACGATTTGTCGAAAGGCCATGCTAACGAGCTCGTCGCCCGGGCTCACGGCTTCCGAACCCAGGCGGCTATGCGGGCGGACGGTCTCATGGTTCTAGATCGCTACGCGCGTGACGATTTCGGTTTCGATGTCGAGCGCGTACGCGTGCTCGCGATCGAGCTCAAGTCCGTCGTCGCTCACGATTTCGAGCCCATCGCACAGAGCCTCAAGGCCTTATGCAATGAAGCGCGCAATCCGGATACCGCGCTGGCTGCGCGGCTCGCTCGCAACGTTTGCCTCAATGCCGACTGGTCGACCGAGTTCGGTGAGTTTGCGGGCAGAACTCTGCTCTCACCTCACGACTACGCCGCCTGCGTCGAAGTCACCATGCGCGATGATTTCGAGGACAACCTGTGGGTGAACGTCCTCGGCATCCCGACGATCGCCGCGCTTGCGCAGACCGAAAAGATCCTGCCGCAGGACCACGGCTACCACGCGATTAATGCTGACTTCGTGTTGAACGTGGCGATGTACCTCGCTGGCGCGCGCGTCGAGGAACTGGTTGAGCGCTACCGCGTGGTCTGCGAAACGTAGACTCGAAAGCACCGGGCCTTCCCGCGCTCAGCGTCGTATCTGTTTGTCGGCGCGGGACGTCGAATCGACTCTGTTTCTCATTAGATGAGACATCATCATGAAAATTGAAATTCCGTGTGCCGACGGCACAGACGCAAACTGCCGCAGCACCGTTGAGGTTTCGCTTCCGTATCCCGCATTAGAACTGTACGGCTGCAACGTTACTGTCGACGCGTCGGCCAAAACGGTTCGAATCGATCCGACTCCAGAGTGGCTGAAGCGTTATCAGGACACGCTCAGTGAATACGATCGCGAGTCCGTGAAGGAAGACGGCTACATCGAGCGCGGCTATCGAGACTTCGGCGGGACGATCTGCGGCGCCTGTGGGTCAGATCAGACGTACGACGCGGACGGAAGCAACATTTCCCACCTTTGACATCTGAGCTGCGTACTTCAAGAGCGGTGGCACGCTCGAGAACGCGGCGGCAATGGCCAACCACGCGTCGACGCGCACTACGCAGTTGTATGACGGCAGGCGCGACGACATCGCGCTCGAAGACGTCGAGCGGATTCAGCTATAGGACTCCGCAGGCCTACTGTTGGGTGATTTCGCAGCTTTCGTCGATTGCGGGGAAATAGACTTCGTGCGCCGTTGGGGAAGTAAAGCCGCGCATGAAGTCCAGCCCGTATTTCCCGTTACCAAGCTGAATGTAACTGATATTTCTGGCAACTTGGTATTCGCTGGTGTTATTCCGTTGGTAGATACCCATCGTCAGCTGACCGTTCTTCTGACAGCGAATCTGAAAATCATGGGCATCGGAGCCCGTCACAAATGTGGACTGGGTCGCCGACGTTTGCGCAGTAGCTGCGGCGCTCCAAATCAACGCGACCAGTGCGGCAGCAACGGTAAAGCGTACTCTTATCATCTGAATTTTCCTGTGGGTTGGTGGCGCTGCAACTCAGCGTCACTCCTCTTATCGACCAGGAGGCGGAGAAATTAAGTGTCTTCTGAACTGAAAGATTGCTCTGCCTCATACGTGGCCGCATGGCGAAAAAGCATTCCGTGTCGAGTGGAAAGCCACATCAAACTTCATGTCAAATCGTGCTGGGCTTTGCCCAGCACGGACTCGGCCCCGGCGAAAAAGCGCAAGGCTCCTTGCCTATTGCTAGGTTAATGCGGCGACGCCGTAGAACACGCCGTTAGGTTCGCGGCAGACACACGGCGCGCCAGGCTGCACCCACTGCATCATTTGGCAGAAGTCACCAGCGGTATCCACTACACAAACCTCGGCGGCCGAAGCTGTACCGGCAAAAACCAGAAGTGCTGCCGTGATCACCGTAAGTTTGAGGGTTGTTGCGGTCTTCATGATCATCTCCTTGAGGGTTGAAGCCGGAACATTGCGGCCCCGGTGAAAACCATTTTGGTCAATGCGAAGGGCTGATGTAACGCACATACGTTGCACAACCGATGTATCCGGTGACAGGCTACATCTGTAGCAGTGCGTATCCCGACGCGTCTTGATACGCTGTCGGAAACAACCCGCGAGACATGTCATGCGAGTACTTCTGATAGACGACCACGCACTGCTAAGAGCCGGAGTGTCATTGCTGCTGAAACAGGTGCGCTCGGACATGGAGGTTGTCGAAGCGGGAACGTTGGCGGAAGGACTGGAAGAGGCGCGTCGCCAGGCACTGAATATGGTCTTTCTCGACCTGGACCTCCCCGACGGGCACGGTTTTACGGCACTGCAACAACTCAAAATTGACCGGCCTTCACTGCCGGTGGTCATCATGTCGGCGCAGGAGGACCCGGCCATTATCGATAAGGCAATCGAACTTCATGCAATGGGATTTGTGCCGAAATCACAGAACCCGGATGTCCTGTTTGCTGCCCTGCAGGCTGCACTTGCAGGAGGCGTGTTCCTGCCGGCATCGATTGTCGACCGCGGTGATCATTCGTCGCCGCCCAGTACTGCGTGGCCACACGGCAGGCCTGACCCGGGAGGTTTTGGTCTGGGCAACCAGGCCACCACGGCTTTTGAACTCGGCCTGACGCCGCGTGAGTTTGACACCCTGAAATGGGTGGTTCTTGGCTATCCGACCAAAACGATCGCGCAGAAAATGGGTATCGAGGACATTACGATCCGCAAGTACGTGAGCAGCCTGCTTGCGCACTTCAATGTCAGGCGACGGACCGAGCTCATCGTTTATGTGGCCAAAAGCGGGATCCGGCTTGGCACTCCTGAAATCAGCTCTCCAGACCAGGTCGTCGGCTGTCCGCGTTGAGCAGCGCATGGACCTGTCCAACAATCTGTTCCGGATCTGACGATTTCCGGATGATGGTGAACGGCGGCTGGAAGCCGCGCATTGACTGCGAGTCGGATGTAATGAGCTCGCCTGTTATGAATGCAACGGGCGTCCTGACCTCCCAGTGCGATCGAATGGTCTCTGCGACCTGAATCCCCGTGTCGCCGCCTTGAAGACGCATGTCCGTAACGATGACGTCTGGCTCCCTGCCGATGGTCTCGAGCAACCCACGCGTTTCTGTCAGTGAGCTAACGCTATCAACCAGTGCGCCCGCGCTGACGAACAGTTGCGTCAAGCCTCGCAGCAGCGCTGGTTCATCGTCACAGACAACAACATATTTTCCACTTAGATCCCTGGGGGGGGCGCCGCCCCCACTCATCGAGGGCGCGTCCGATACCCTGCCTGCGGTGACCGGTGCGTAAAGAGAGAAACGCGATCCACGCCCCTCAACGGATGAAAAACTGAGCCGGTGTCGTGGCAGAATCGATTCTATTTTATGGACTATAGACAGACCCAAACCGATGCCTCGGCTTCTGTCTCTGCCAGGATTGTTTATCTGATAATATTCTGAAAAAATCTTTTCCCGATGCTCTGCTGGAATCCCGATTCCAGTATCCCACACATCAATTCTAAGCGTATTTGGCAATCTTACCCATCCTATCGTGACGCCGCCATGGAAAGTATATTTTATCGCGTTCGATACGAGATTTGAGAGGAGGCGTTTGAACAATGGCCGGTCGGTGCTGATATAGGGAGGCTGCCTGTTTCTTTGAGTGATTTTAAAACAAATGCCTTTTTCTTTGGCCAGCCGGCTGTACTGCTGCGTGACTTCCGAAAGAACCTCGGCGGGATCCACAGCCTGTAGCTGAATCCGGTACGATCCAAGTTCGGAATAATCGTGTATTCCTTTAAACAGGTTAACCATGTCCGCCGCGCTGCTTTCGACGAGCGACAGGTCTGATTCAACGGCCGGGTCATGCTCCCGGAGCTTCTGTATTGCACTTCTGATATAGAGGCCGATCACCGCAAGCGGTTGCTGGATATCATGATAGGCTGATGAGAAAAAACGTTCCTTTTCAAGGACTAATTCCTGCATTTTTTCGTTCTGTTTTTTCAGAAGCATGGAGGCTGCGGTGGCCTCTGCTTGTGCTTTCGTCAGAGCCCGACGGGCAGTGAAGTCCGTTCTCACGGACATTTCAAGCTGCGTGGCAACCATCGATCCCAGAACATAGAAGCAGATCAGGAAAAACGCCGAGGAAAACCATGCGTAGGCTCCCATTCCGTTAAGATAGGATGGATCCCTGTTAAGCTGGTATTCGGTAATGTTGAATGTGACAAAACAAATCACGCCAACAATGGCAGCCTGTTTCGTGCGAATGCGAAGAAAAGTGAAGAGAAAGTAATCAACGAGCAGAAGTCCAGGGTAGTACTCCCTGAATGTGTTGTTTGGCGGCGCAATCAGCATCATTGCAAGAAGGGCACACCACGAAAAAAGTACAGCTGAAATCAGCCATGATACGGCGTACCTTTCTCTTATGAAATTTTCTTTCCAGCTTAATCGAATAAGAAATGTGAAAAGTAGAATACCAGAAATGCGGATGATTACCAGATATATGAATGTGGTCCGACTGAAGGTATGCGACTGGACCCAGTCCCAAAGGAAAAATGCACTCCATATTGAAAGCGCCATCACCAAGGCTACACGTCTCTGCGAGACAAACTTGGCTCCGTATTCTTCCAAAAACGCCTTTTCCTGTTCGGTTGACGGAAAATGCCGGGCAAAGAAGGTGGGAAGCAGCATGGGTGACCTTTCTGGCAGGCCGTAGATCCGGACTGGGGCTATTAAGTAGCTTAGGCCTTGGCGAATAAGGGTGCCAGAGGTGTTTCCGCGATCGAAGTGTCAATCTTCTGCTCTTTGCGGACATATGTATGATAATGTCCTTTATCACATATAGAAGAGAAGACCACGTTGAGCACCACGGCTACCCCTCCATCGCTGTCATCGGCCCAGATTGAACATCGGATCCGCGCGCTCGACGAACATGTTGATCAACTACGCGCAATCGATGTTCAGACGTATTCGGACGACAACAAGCAAATTCTCGTCGCCTTGCAGGCCAGGATCCGCGACACGCTTGAGCGTTGCTTTGGCGATAACTCGTCGCGCTATCGCCATTTTCAGGGCGCGGGGTATTTGTATGAGCCCATTGGACGACCAGGCATTTTTACTAAGCGTGGTGCATTGGAGGCTCAACTTCGAGAGGAGGTTGGAGAGAACATCAGACGGTCCATCGGACTTCTTCAGTCGGCACGGGCCTCACTGCAGGCTGAGCTGGCGGACATTGAGCACCAGTTATCGCCTGTGAGTAATGCCAATTCGAAATCGATGCCGCTTTCCCGGCGCGTGTTCGTTGTTCATGGCCACGACAACGGAGCCCGCGAGACCGTCGCACGCTTCCTTGAGCACATCGACTTCGAGCCGGTCATCCTGCATGAGCAGGCCAACCAGGGCCGAACGATCATCGAAAAATTCGAGGCGCACGGCGATGTCGGGTTTGCCGTCGTGCTGCTCACGCCCGACGATGAAGGGTGCGTGAAGGGCGGTGAGCTTCAGCCTCGCGCACGGCAGAATGTCGTGCTCGAACTCGGGTATTTCATTGGGCGGCTTGGCCGGAACAAGGTATGTGCTCTCAAGAGCGGAGATCTTGAGCTACCCAGCGATTACCAAGGTGTGCTTTGGGAAACGATGGATAGCGGAGGCGGCTGGAAGCTCAAATTAGCCAGTGAGCTCGCGGCCGCAGGCTATGAGGTCCATTTGAGTACAAAAAGGCCATGAACCAGCTCGTCGCGCTCGATGCCATTCCCACCCCGGCGCTGGTCACTGCCGCCGGCGAGCGGGCAGGCATCCGCTTCCTGGAGTTCTTCGCGTCGGCGATCCGCAATCCACACACGCGGCGTGCCTATGCGCGCGCCGCAGGGGATTTTCTCGCCTGGTGCGCCGGCGCCGGGGTGCCGTCGATCACGGCGGTGCAGCCGCTGCATGTGGCCGCCTGGATCGAGCGGCAGACGCAGGCATTGTCGGCGCCGACCGTCAAGCAGCACCTGGCCGCGATCCGCCACCTGTTCGACTGGCTCGTGACGGGCCAGATCGTGCCGCACAACCCGGCCGCCTCGGTGCGGGGGCCGTCCCACACCGCGAAAAAGGGCAGGACACCGGTGCTCGATGCGACCGAGGCGCGGCAGCTGCTCGACAGCATCGACGTGACGACACCGGCGGGGCTGCGGGACCGCGCGCTGATCGCCCTGATGGTGTTTTCGTTCGCACGGGTGGGCGCCGCGCTCGCGATGCGGGTCGAGGATGTCTATGTGCAGCACCGGCGCCTGTGGGTGCGCCTGCGTGAAAAGGGCGGCAAGCAGCACGCGATTCCCTGTCACCACACACTGGAGGCGTACCTGCACGCGTATCTGGACGGTGCCGGCATCGGCGGCGATCCGAAGGAGCCGCTATTCCGCACGATACGTCGCGGCACCGGTCAGCTCAGCACGACGCCGCTGCCGCAGGCGAACGCGTATGCAATGGTGCGTCGTCGGGCGCTCGCGGCGGGCATCGGGACGGCGATTGGCAACCACACGTTCCGCGCGACCGGCATCACCGCCTACCTGAAGAACGGCGGCACGCTCGAGAACGCGGCGGCGATGGCCAATCACGCGTCGACGCGCACCACACAGCTGTACGACCGCCGCCGGGACGACATCAGTCTGGACGAGGTGGAGCGTATCCATGTATAGCTATGCCGGTGTTCTGCGACGCCATCAATTGCTTCATGATGACTCTCGCGAGATACGCCCTCGTGTCTGGGTTTCGGGTAGAGGCTGGGTGTCCCTCATGGACCGTCATGGACGGCAGATTCCAGTCGTACGCACATCAAGCATCCTGCCTTGAGCTTGTGTTGGCGTTTTCGCATGCTTGGGCACAGGATCGAAGAAGCTTTTGAGCCGTGACCGAGTCCAGCAAGCACCCAAGCCGTGCGCGGAGAAAGGCTCATGATGAATCCCGAACTGGCCGCCGAATTAGCAGACGAGGCACAACTCAAGGCCGCTATACGCGAGCTGCGCAAGCTGAGAAAGGAAAGCGAGCCCCTTAAACGTGCATGGTCCGATACACGGGTCGCCAGACAGAGGTACGAGCGAGAGTACGCGTTCGCGGTCAAGCAGCTAAGGGAGCGGGAGGACCGAATTATGGATGAGCTAGCGCCTTATCTGGACAAGATCGAGGCGCTAGAGAAACAGGTGAGGAAACGGACCGCAAGGTACGGAAAGCGCAGTCCGGCTAAGGTCATCTGTGGCTGTGCGAAGGCCGCACTGCAAATCTTGCCTAAGAGCCTCACACTCCGTCTTATTCTGCTCGGCGCCGACGACGATAGCGCTCAGCTCAGCCGCGCAAGGCGAGGCGGCCTTGCGCGTTTCGAGTCGGTGTCAAATGGTCCGCGGTCAGGCCGAGACTGTTGAGAGTGGGGCACCATAAGGTTGTGCGCCTGCTCGCTCGCGTCCAACAAACGGTAGTTTTTTGAACGCCTGAACAGTGCTGCTGGCTAACGCGAGCATCGAGCTGGTACTGGACCTCGACCGAGCTATTGGGCACCCCTATTCATGCCTTGAAGGCGCAACCCAAGCTATCCGTTCTCGCGCTGTCACGGACCGCCAAGCACCTTCAACGCCGCAGTCTTTGGGTCGCCATAGAAGATCGGGTCGACGTGTTCCATGATTTCGGCGCTGACGTCAAGGAAGCTCCGCTTGTTCTCGATCGGAATCAGTGCGCGCTTCGCACCGTTATCCATTGCAACCTGGAGAGGTTCGGTGAGCGAGCGAAGCGGCTTGATGTTCCCTTGCACGCTCATGTCGCCCAGGATCAGTAAGGCCGGTGTGACCGGAGCCTTACGCAGCGCCGAGTAGCAAGCCACGAAGAAAGCGACCCCCAGCTCGGCCTCAACCCGGTTCGCCAACAGGTCGATGACCTCAACATGAAAGTCAGCGACGTCGAAGTCCCGAGCGACTCCGAATTCCGACTTCTTGGTCTGCAGAAAGCTGAACGCACGCTGCACCGACTCCTTCATGGCGCCCGACACGCCACCCGCCAGTCTGAGCTTGCCGGTGCCATTCGACACAGACACCTCCATCCTGTACAGGCCGACTGTTCCGTCCGAGGTCACGCCAGCGGTGTACGTGGTGCCGGGCGGCAGCGGATCGGTCGCAATGAGATCGCGTCCACCCTGCTCCGGAACGCCGACGAATTTTTCCTCACCAGTGTCCTGCAGGGTGTAGCTGAATGAGGTGTGGTAATACTCGAAGGCGCCCATCTTCTTGAGCTGCTCCTTGACCCGTCGCCGCCCCTCGATCGCCAGCTCAAGGATTTCACCGAGCTCGTCGAGAGCCACATCCCCGTGCGGATATAGGATCTTCATAAGCCCGGAAACCGTCTTGCGTACTGCCTTGCGATCACGGGCGTTGAGGTGAGCTCCCAGGGAGAAATGGCGGTCGATGATCTCGGTGAAGTTGTGCTTCCTCATTTCGCGGAGCGCTTCCGCAAGATAGTCGACCACGAAACCATAGTGGTTCGTGAACAGATCGTTCCGCATTTTCGGGATCTCCCAGCCTGGGAGATAGAAGTGCATGCGGTCGATGAACGCCATGTCGTCGCGGATGATGTCCGGCATGGGGGCAAACAGATGGCCGGTCTGTACCATCACGTCCACCGGCTGATTGGTGTTGCCGAACATTGCGATGCTAGCGTCACCGGATACCGCCTCTTGGCCGCGCTGGAAAATGCCGGATTCGCAGTAGGTCTTCATCGTTGTGATGACCTCCTTCGGCATCTTCTGCAGGTCAGCCACTTCATCGAATCCGACGACGTCCCAGATCTGCACCATGCCCTTCTGCCGCCCCGACATGTGGCCGAACAGGTTTGCCACCGTGGTACCCCCGGTAAGCAACGCAGAGTACGGTGACACTTCCTGCACCACGTAGCTCTTGCCTGTACCGCGCGGTCCGAGTTCGACGAGGTTGTAGTTGCGCTCCGCAAGTGGAACCAACCGCACCAGAAGCAGCAGCTTGAGGCGTCTCGACATCTCGCCGGGCTCATAGCCCATGCTCCGCAGGATGAGGTCGAGCCACTCATCGGCCGTGAACTCGCTGCGGATACGCCGGTACTCCTCGAGGTCGAAGGTGGCGATTTGGATCGGGGTCAGCTTGTCGATCCAGAAGGGATTCTTCCCGCGCGATTCCTCATCATACTCAAAGCGCATGTCAACCTGCGCCCAGACGCCGCCCATCACGAGGCGCTCGTAGTCGCGGACGTAGTGCTCAGGGACGTGTACGTTCTTGTGGCCGAAGTTCGTGACCTCGGCCCAATAATCCGAGTCGACAAGGCGCACCTTCACCTTGTCGATGAAGGTGTGGCGGCCTCGGTCCTTTACCGTTGCCTGCGCCTTCATCGACTCGTCGGAGCGGATGTAGTTGTTGGCCAACGTGTCGTTGACCACCTGCAGGCCCATCTGGATCGCGACCTCGTCGCTCGAGGCGCAGTACTTCCCGAGGAGGAACTCGAGGACGAAGACCGGCACGTTGGCGCCGACCTTGACCTTTCGGACGAGGTCCTTGCGCACCACCTTCCCGGCGAACAGGCGGTTGACCTTGTCGTCGAGTGCGTCTCGTGTCGGGGTCGCTCCGTTGCTCATGGTTTACACTCCAAGTCGAACTGGGATGTCGGTAGGCGAGCGGTAAAGCTCTGCATCGGTTGCCGGGTCCTGCACTACGACGCGCAAAGAGGCGGCGCTCTCATCGCGCAGTAGAAAGGCGATGGTTGCCGGCTTGCTGGGCTCCAGCTCCACGATGCCCGTGACGCGGTCAAACTGCGCATCAACCGCCATACCGACGGCCCCCACCTGCCGGCCGGCCGCCATCAGCAGCGGTCGAACTTGAATACTTGTGGCCCCGAGCAGCATCTGCTTGTCACCATAGGTAAATTTGACGCTGAAAATGCGGTTTGTCACCGCATTCGGAAGACCAGCCGCTTCAATCGGGCTCGCTGAGGAGCGAGCCACTTCGCGCGTCTTTGTGCGCACAGTCAGCACAGGGATGACCATCTCCTGGAGCGAAGGGCCGCCGTGGTGAAACGCGAGGTCGCCGCCCGCCTTGAAGACCCCCGACGCAGCAGGAAACACGAATTCCAGGTCAGAGGCGTAGCCGAGGGACGATGCCGACACGCGCACGCAGCCGGGCGGCGTGGCACCGCCGCGTCCAATCCAGCATCTCCGGTGTAGCTCCACGGTGTCACCGCCGGGAGCGTCGGTGCGCATCGACTCATCGCGGTCCATCGCGAAGAACAGATGGCCGTGGTCCGCGCTCACCACGACGTGCTCGATTCCTCCAGCCGCGAGCTTGCTGATGGCGCGTGCAAGATTGTCGATGACGGTGTCCATCACCTGACGCGCCTGGAAGGTGAAGCCCGTTTCGCCTGCGTGGTCAATCTCCTGCGAGCGAACGACGACGACTTGTGCTCTGTCGAGCTTCTTCGCGAGCTTCGAAGCCTGGAGGCTCAGGAGCTCGTCAAGCGCCATGTCGACCAAGTTTGGCACACGTGCGGCCGCGTGCTTCTTCCGGCTCGCGAGGTCGGGTAAGAAACTGTCGTCGATGCTGGCACCGAGCTTTCCGCCTTTCTCGAGAACCAAAAAGCTCGCAGAAGCGCCGGGCTGTAGCGCCGCCATGCCGATAGGCGTGATACTGGGCAGCGCACCAACGGCCGCTCGAACGGCGACTTCGGAGCTCTTCGGCAGGCGCTCGGCGAGCTCGACACCCATCTCGAAGCGCATGGCATCGACAAGGATGTAGGCGACGGGCTTGGGCCTGTCGGCGACGTGTTCGCTCCAGATGTGTGTCTGGTGGAGCGCTCCAGGGACGGTCCACCCAGACTTGACGAGCGCCTTGGTGAAGCCCACAGCCATCGCGTGGCAGGTGTCCTCGTGGGCTCGGCGGACAACTCCCAGCGGGCGCTCCTCGGGCTCCTCGTCAAGGTTCGCGACCCACACTTCCATGCGGCGCTGAGCCTGATCGAGCCGGAACCAGCCATCCTTCGATACGTAAGCGTCCAGCCACACGGCCGCGTCCCCCGAAGTTTTGTTGACTGCGTTTCGGACTTCCAACGCCACGTTACCCAACTCGGCCATCCGCCGAGTGGCTTCCCACTGTGCTTTTCTGCTGACGTCACGGTCAATCCAGAAGCTCTGCTCTCTCTCTGTAATAAGTCCCAGCGCCTCTTCGAACCTGCTGTTCGAGATGAGGTCACCCGCGTGACGAAGCAGGGCACGCTCCTCGAAACGGAAAGTGTCGATAGCTCCAAGCTCGCTGGGCGGCAGCGTCGCATTATTCAGGCCCAGTTCGTCTTCGACGCGATCGGCGAGTGCCGCGTATGCATCGGGAAAGCGGGTGCGGAGCCGCCGCGCGAGCTCACACACAGCAGACTCGTCATCCTTTGATGCGGGTTTGGGGACGCTGTCCAAGGAAGAGGGTGGGTCGCACGCTAGGTCGAGGCGAAACTCGCCTGCGAGCACGTAGCGGAGCGCGATGGCGCGCAGTTTCGCGAGGGGCGCGTCAGGCTGCAGCTCGAGCCCGAGGCGCGCCTTCGCGAGCTTCGTCAGCTCGCGCGTTGCCTCTTTGCTTACTATCTCTGAGTCGCGCGCGTCGCTCACGAGCCATGCGGCGAGGAGTTCATCGTTGCCGCTCGTGTCGTAGAAGATGCTCTTCAGAATCGAAGGAGGCTCGGCGCCGGAGTCTCCCGCCGCGACGCGCGCAAGATCCTGATAGGAGACCTTTCGGTCAAAGGGCAGCATCTCGTCGACGACGCCGAGCGTGTATTTCTGGAGGAGGACATTCTTCGCCAGCTGCTTAAGCTGCGGCTCCCACGTCATGCCGGCCTTTTCAAGCTCCATCAGGACGGACGCGTGGCGGTCACGGGCGACGTTCGGCATATAGATGATGACCGCGCGCGGATCGTCGCCGCTCACGAGTGGCTCGACCACCGAGCGCAGCTCGAACATCGATCCTGCGTACTCTGCAAGGCTCGCCTTCGTGCCGCCGACGTCAACCGGAGCGGGATCGCTCGCGCTGCGAGGATCGCCGCGCACTTCCTCGATAAATGTCTGGAACTCGCCGCGCTCGTCGTACCAGACGACGACGCGACGGGACTTGAGCTTGTCGGCGAGCTGCTTCGCCACGTAGTCGTGAAGCGGGTGCATCAGGCGTTTCCTTCCTCGACAGCAGTCTTGCGGCGACCGCCACGACCGCGCCCCGCGTTGCCGGAGGCGGCCGGTGCTTCGACCAGGGTTTTCAGCGCGGACTTTACCGCGGGTGAGGTCCGTCCGTGTACGAGCTCGTCGACGCTGCGCGTGGGCGTCTCGCGCGCGGTCCACTTGCCGTCGGCGCCTTCCACCCAGAACACATCTTCGAGCCCGTGCGCAATGGCGAGGCTCCGGTCCTTCGCGCACTTTGGCACTACGTGCTCGGGCCAGAGGTGCATCGCGAGGTGCGTCCAGTCGTACTTGCGCTCGCAGAGCGCGTCCCAAGTGGACTTGAGCGCTTTTTGCCACAACTTGTTCTGAGGAACGAGTCGCCAGAGCGGCGCAAAGTTGATAATGACACCGTCGTCGAGATTCGGATTCCAGAGTGGGGCGACGTGCTTCACTTCCTGAATGAAGGCACGCAGTTCCTCAACGGCGGCCGCTTGGGCGGCGAGTGCCTTTCGCTGGGCGGCCGTTGCACCGTCGCGCAGCTCACTGGTCAGGGACTCGAGGCGGCGCTCTTCGTGCGCGAGCTTCGGCGCGACGTATTCGTTCTGCACGCGAAAGAGCGTATCTTTGCTGAAGGCGTGGATGTAGAGCCAGACCGAGTAGCTCGCCGAGGGGGTCGCAAGCTGCCAGTAGATCGGTGCCTTGCGACGGCTCTTCGAGTACATCTTGATGTGCAGAGGGAAGAACTCCTTGGCGAGCCAGCCACGCAGATTCTCGGGCGCGTCGATGTGGACGCGCTCGGCTAGAGCGCGTGCGCGAGCCGCAAGGTCGTACTCGTGCCCCTCATCGTCAACGAGGATGTCGGGACGGTCGGCTGGCTCTTCGCCTTCGGGATACATACCGGGCGAGCGCGCCGGCAGCGGGTCGAAGGGCTCCGGCTCGGACGGGATCGCGCGTTCGCCGGTCGCGAGGCGCGGGTCGAAGCGACCGAAGACAATGCCGATAAGCCACGACAAGCGCGATGCATCAGCGACGGCGCCCTCGCTAGGCGGGTTGCTATCGAGCTCCACTTGGACCTCAGAGTCATCACGCGCCCCCCCTGAGATTTCCTGGGCTTCTCGACGATCCCGGTCAAGGGTTCGGAATTGTTGTGCCGTGAGTCCACACAGAGCACTGAATCGCAACTCAAGAGGTTCACCAATTATTGACTCACGAGACCAGCCCGCATTAGCAGGCGAACCTTCGCAATTGGCCAGTGCAACAAAAAGAACCTCGGTTTCGTCAGACCGCATCGAAGTCGCCATACGCGTACGAACCCCCGCAATCGCAGCATGCGCTAATTGCAGGTCACCATTCGAGCTAGGCTGCACATACGGGACAGCGGCCACCATCGAGTTCTGAAACTTTGGCCGTGCGAAGTCTTCGCCTCTGAATCGAGCCACTGCAGTTGCAAGGTTCGATGAGAGGAGAGCAGCCACCCATGATTCATCGGCGTGAATCGGATACACCTGACTTCTCCCGGCTGTTGGAACAATGCCAGCAGGCACGAGATAAGGCACCAAACGGTTCGAACGAAGCATGTAACTAAGGCCAGGCCGAAAGTACTGAGCCTCAGATCGAACGTACTTCGACTCAGAGTCACCCTTGCCAACATGAAAGGCCCGAATCTCCGCCCCGTTGTTGCTCCACTTCACAGTCAGATGAATCGAAGAAAGGATCGGTAGGGCTTCCTCTGTCTTTGAATACCATGCCCATGCACGGCCGCGCACGGACTGGTCTATACACTCCTGTTGAATCTTCTCGCTGTCGCCCCGGGTTGTTGGCACGACAATGCTCGATACACCAACTTCCCACCATGTCCGCAAGAACCGAAAGTCGTCGCCTGTTTGGAGCCCGACCGCAATCGCGCAGACATTTGGAGCAATTGGCGACTTCTCCGCTATGCGTTGAGCGATCTCTTCATCTATCCAATAAACATATGGACGATCCGGAAAAACGCCAAAATCGCGGACATCTCTCAGAAACACGTCGCTCGACGGCTCCCCGGAATTGAGGGCGCAAATAGACGAGCGGAGCCCCACACTCTTTGTCTGGCTCCGAAGTTGGCGGAAGAAGGCGGCTGGCCTACGCGTTGTCGGGTTCGCCGACCAAACGCAGGCCGCGGTCTCGACAGTCGCGTCCAAAACCCCATTTCCGAAATCGGCGAAGGCCTCGAGACAAAGGCGCTCTTCGAGCACGGACTTGCGAAAGTCAACGAACGATTGAAGAAAGAAGCAGGTTCTGCTGATGATGGCCCCCAGGTAACCCGTGGGCGAAAGAAGCTCAGAACACCTGTCAACGAAGTGAGCCAAGATGTTTCCGCGCGATAGCGGAAACTCGTCCCGCAAACGCTCCAGACTCCGCCCCGTTGGCTCGCCAAATGGCGGGTTCATCACTATCGTGTCGAACTTCTTCTCCGCGACGGAAAGTAGCCCAATTCCTTGCGCCGCATCCTCGATGAAGAGCCTCCGTCGCGTGCTGGTGCGCGTCTCGTCGTCAGTGGCAAGGCGGGCAAGCGCGGCGCGAATGCGCTCCTCGGGCGGGGCGAACAAGTCACCTGTCCGGCCGCGTTTGCCTTGGCGTGCGACGAGTTGCTCGATGCGGAGCAGCAGCCCCATATCGCCAGCGAGCCTAAGTGACTCGACGAGCGACGTGAACACGCGCTCGAGTTCTGCATCATCAAGCTTCGCGATGAACTCCCTGGCGATCTGGTCGTCAGCGACGAGCGGCTCGGCCACGACGATATTCGAGCGTCGGATCGGGGGCCGCTCCGCACGGCTGATGCCGAAGTCGCGGTACGCCTTCTGCGCGCGCATCCACAGCGCGAGCTGCGCGATCTGCGCGCAACGCGGATCGATGTCGACGCCGTGGAGGTTGTGCGCGAGCACGAGACCCGGAACGGCCTTCCGAAGCGCGTCGAGGCTCGGATAATCATCCGCGAGCGTCTTCCCCGTCGCTTCAGCCAACGGGCTGTCCGGGTCGGCATAGGCCTCCTCGTAGATCGCCAGCAGCAGGTCGAAAGCGTAGAGCAGGAAGTGCCCGCTGCCGCATGCCGGATCGAGCAGCCGCAGGTCGCGCGGATCCTTCTTCCCGCGCGGTGCGAATTCCTCGCCGGGTTTGCGGACCATGTACTCGCAGCGCTCGGCGAGCACGGTCCGGGTGCTGTGCATCTCGTACCAGATGCGCCCGAGCGTGTTGTCGGTCAGGAACTGGACGACGTAGCGGGGCGTGAAGAACTGGTTGCGCACGGCCAGCTCTCGACTGTTGCGTGGCGCCTGGCTCTCTTCGCGCATCTTCTTGCGCTCGTCCTGGCTGTTGAAGAACTGATAGACCCAGCCGATGGTCTCGTCCTCGCCCCAAACGCAAGCAAGCTCAGTGGCATTTAGGATCTCGAGAAGCTGCTCGAACGTCGCGCGCTTCAGCCAAAGCACACTCGAAGGGTCTCTCCGGTCGAATAAAACCTTCACCTCAGTCGACAACTCGTCAAACAGCGACTCGATGTAGAGCCGGTAGCCGGCGCTGTCGGGAATGAGTGGCAGGCCCGGCGCCATGCCGCAAAATTCGCGGTAGCCGGCGGACTGCTCGCCCTTCGTGATGCATTCCTGCACAAGCTCGCGAGCCTCCAGCATTTTGAGCGCGACGAAGCGATAGAGCGTGGTAAAGGCGGCGTCGCGCAGATAGTCCGCGACGGAGTCCGCGGTGCTAATGCCGGCAGCACGCTTGTGCTCGATGGCGGCGACTATGCGCTCACGCTGGAAGGTTTGGCGGGCTGAGAGATGCACACCTGCCTTCGCGGCAACAGCCCCGTCTCGATGCATGTCGAAGTCGCCCTCGAGCTGCGCGGCGAAGTCGTCCTCGAGGAGCTTCCGCGCTCGCTGAGTCGCGCGTTCTATGGCGTTGCGTGTGTCCTTGTCCATGTCAGAGTCCCGCTGTTTCTGACGCGGCGAGTGATGCCGCCGCAGACAAATCGACGAACTGCTCGGCAAACCACTGCACTCTCGCAACGCCCTCTGTCGGTGCCTCAGCAAGCGGTGTCCGAAGATGCTTACCAATCTTTGGCAGCAGGAGCACCAGCAGCACATCTGACGAGTTGCGGTCGGGTATGAATCGTGTCGATCCTTGTGCCTCCAGGCGCTGAGCGAACGAGTCAAGTGCTGCTTGTGCAGGATTCGTCATCGGCTCTGGCAATTCAAGAAGCTTCCGGATGCTATCGGGGCTTAAAAGGCGGATAGGCAAGAGCGATTCGAAAAGCGCCCCGGCGTTGCGGGCAAACTCGATTCCCGGAAACCAGCTGCGCAGCCGCGCGACGAAGTCGTACACGTCGCTAAACGTGCCACCTTGTTCCCGCTGCCGTCGTTCGGTTTCGACAAATAGGCTCGAGATAGTGCCATCGCCCATGCGCACGGATTGGCCGAGCATGACTAGGAAGTTACGCTCCTGCTCTGAAAGAGTGCCAGCCGCTGGCTTGTAACCAAGATCGTGTTCAATCTCATTCCAGACGTGAGCCATCATGCTGCACACCTGCACCTCACAGGGGACGTCCATAACATTGACATATGTGCCGACGCCGTCGGTCTTGGTCAGAAACACCTCGATGTGGCTTGCGCGGTAGAAATTGCCGGGATTGTCGCGGTTCTTGTCCTTTCGTTCATGGGTCGGCCGCTGACCACCGGCATCGACGAACCGCCGGCAGGCCAGCTCTACGACCTGCTCCTCATGACGCTGCTCGTAGGTTGCAATTCGCACCGCGGCGAGGTCACGAATCTGTTCGAAGACGGCGTCAACGTCCCGAATCGACTTCTTGCTGTTGACGGCAAAGCGGCGCAGCTTGCCCTCGAGGCTCTTGGGGCTTTTGGCCCTGGAGGTCACCTGAGCACGGATGGCGTTTCCCTCGACGATTTCGGACCGGCAGATCTCGGCAACACGCGCCGCGAGCTTGAGGTAACGGTCGTACTCGCGGTGGTAGCGCTGAACAGCCTTCTTAATGGTGTCGTCAGAGATCGTCATGTCGGTCTCTACTGGACAATGATTTTCTTGCCGGCGCCGATCAGGCGGGAGCACTCTTCTCGAATACCGTCCAGTGCTGCCTTGAGCTGTTCTTCGGTCTCGATTCCTTCCGCGAAGTAGCTGCCGACGCTCACCGTGACGACGCGCTCGCCATCAATGATGCGCCGCAGCTCCGTGGTGGCCGCGCGGAGGCGCCCTTCACAGGCATCGTGATCCGCCCGAAGCTGCGGAATAGGAACGCCTTCGGGGTCGCGCTTTTGTCCACGCTCGAAAGGCTCTGCGATACGACGCCGCTGATCTTCGTCGATCTCAGTCCAGCCAGGCACCTTGACTAGCTTGTCAAATGCCTTCGAGTAGGCGTCCACGCGGGCGTTAATTGCCTTGTCAAAGCGGTGGCTGTACTCGGTTTCAATCGCCTTGGTGTGCTGTTCAATCGACGGCAACTCTTTGAAAAAAGTCTCACGCGCGAGGAGATCTTCGAGCGACGACGCGCGCGTGCGCAACTCGTGGGCGATGTCAGATTCCTGGCTCAGGAAACTCCAAAGCCCCCCCTGAGCCTTGCGCGCGCGTTCGAGATCGTGGAGGCGGGGCTCGGTGAGCATCTGTTCAAGCTCGACGGCGCGCTTGACAGCGTCCTTGATGGCGCGGTGGCTCGTGTTGAAAGTCGCGATGGCGTTGTCCTCCGAGCCTCGGAGGATGGCCTTCATCTGCCCGATGGCATCGTCAAGCATCACCTGTCCCGGCAAGCGTTGGCTGTTCAGCGTTGCTAGCGCAGCGGAGACAGAGTCCTCGTTGCGCGCAATCGCCTTGCGAAGCTCCGAAACGATCGCGCCGGCGTTTAGCTCCTTCACTTCGCTGCCGAAGGTGTCTCGGAAGGCCTCCGAGGCCTTTACCAGCTCCTCGAACTCGATGCCCTTTTTTGGCCGGAACGACGCCTGGCGGAACAGGTTGTTGTTTGAAAATGTCTCGCGCGCCTCTACCCCGGTGACTGTATCGAGCGTCTGGCCCTTGCTTGTTGCTTCAACCTTCCCGGCCCGGAGCAGCGAAAGCACCAGCAGGCGCACGACCTCGAAGTCCCAGCCGAAAGGCTCTTTGGCGAATTCGTCGGTAAGGTAGCGGCCGCTCGCCGTATCGCCGTAGTTTGCGCGTTCCTCGATGCGATCGAGCACCTCTTTCAGAGCACCACTTTCGGTGCGAAAAACGGTCTTGCCCTTCTCGTCACGCAGGAGGCCAATGTTGCCGAACACACTCGGGAGCCCCTGGAGGTTCTCGGCAGTAAATAATGCGTCGGTGCCCTTCTTCACGTCCGCTGCCTTGGCGGAGGCTTCCTTGAAGCGGTCGAAGACCTCGGGTAGCACTTGGCCGAGCACCTCGGCGGCGGTCTTGCTTACGTCGACGGCACGATCGCTGGGGCTGCGGTCGTTGCCGCGGAAGTAGATGCGGCCTGAGAGGCACGCAGCGCGCAGAAGGCGACGAAGCTCGTCGCTGTGGCGGCGCAGACGGACGCGCTCCTCGGCAATTAGCGAGGGCGTGTCCTCGCCCCTTGTCTCGCGCTCCTTGCGGGCAAGCATCTCCTTGGAGCGGAACAGCTCGACAGTCTCCCGGTCGATGGTATCGGTCAGACCGATGGCCCAGAAGACGTGCTTGCGCTCCTGCTGGCTGCGCGTGCGCAGCTCGTCCGCGAGCGCGTCGAAGTCCCTCCCATCCTCGGCGAGGTGGACTTGGAACAACATGTCGCCGCCCGTGACCTCACGGCCGTGGATCGCCAAGCCCGCCTTGAAGGTCTTTGTGTCGAAAAGTGTGTGCGACGGCTGGGGCTGCCAGAATGCGGACAGCACCTCGGAGTAAAGGCGGTGCGAATCGCCCGGCTTCGGGCTGATACCGTTGCGCAATCGCTCCCAGTCATCCTCGGCGGGCGTCGGGATGCGGTAGCCGTCGTCGCCTTGGCGAACCTTGTGAGTCGACACGAGCTCTTGGAGCGCCTCCTTCACTGAGGCGAGCTGCGAATCGCCGTCGACGCTCTGGTGGAGCGCGGCCGCGATGTTCTCGGCGCTGCGGTGCACGCTTTTCACATACTGGAGCAGGCAGATCACTTTTGCAACCGGCTGCGAGAGCGGGTGGTTGAGCTCTTTCGAAATGGCGGCGATCTTGGCGCGGACCTCGGAGCCGATGTTCCCCTCAACGAGGTCATACACATGGTCGAGACGTACAAGGTCGCCTAGCTGACGGTCGGCGAGGTTCACGGCCGGGTTGATGAGGAGCTGCTGCGCGAGTTTGATGATGGTGCGGTTTGCGCCGCCGACGTGCTTGCTCCCACCGCCCTGCGTGCGCAGGCCCGAGACGACCTGGATGATGAGGTCAATCTGGAATGGCAGCAGGGGGTACAGGTCAATGAAGGCCTCGCGTGACAGCTCCGGAAGCTTGACGTCAGCGGTGAGCCGCGTGTGTTCGGTGAGCCGGCCACGATGGCCGTCGAAGAGTTTCCCGAGCGCTGTCTGTGCGGCGGCGTTCTTCGAAAGCACACGGCGGCTGGTGACCTCGGAGATATCCGAAGGCTCGAGGTGGACCTGTAGCGGGAACCGGTCCATCAAGCGGGCCAGCTCGATCTTCTTGTCGTCGAGGCCACTGACAAGCTCGCCAAGCTTCTCCTGGGAGGTGACGACGACCCAGTGCTTGCCACGGCCCTTCACGCCGAGGCTCTGCACGATGGCTTGCAGGTCGAGCATCTTCTGGACGTCTCGCGCGACGAACTGTCCAACCTCGTCGATAACGAACATAAGCGAGAGCCCTGGTTTGCGGCGCCTCATCAGCTCGCCCGCACGCTCGGCGAGCTTACCCGGCGTGATGTCGGCCTTGTTCTTGACTGCCTTCACCCACGAGTCAGCCATCGGGTACGTGTCGGGATCGAGGCTGTGGAGCACACGGCTCGCCTCCGATAGCGCGAAGGCTACCTTGCCCTTCTCGGCGGCCCAGTCCTTCTTGAAGAGCTGCTTGTACTCTTCCTCGAAGCGGTCGAGCCGGCCCTTCTCCTCGAGCCCGATCTCCAGCTCCGAGAGGTCTAGGTCCTTCGCGTAGCCTAGGCTTTGCAGGAAGAGCCCATACATGATCTCGGTCAGAGTTTGGTTGCCGCTGCGAATTCCGCGGTCCGTCGAAACGTCGAAGATGACAGCGTGAGTCGGGATGTTCTCGTTGATAGCCTTCAGCAGAACCGACAGCTTCATGTCGCCGGCGCGCTCAGCAAAGCGCTCAGCTGCAGACTCGCCCGCGACGGTACGGTTTGCGACGGAAAGTCCAAGCATCTTGGCGAAGCTCGACTTACCTGAGCCAAAGAAGCCCGAAACCCATATGGCGATGCCCTCATGAGGCTTGTTCGGCGTCTCGCTGTAGGCGTCGAAGATGCCCGTGTAGTGCGAGCGGATTGCGTCTGTTACGACGTACTCGTTGATCTCATCGCGGATGATCTCTTCATCGGTCTGGTCGACCTTGATGACTTCTTCGATGCGACGGTGGATGTCGTTGGCGAAGAGTGTCTTGATAGGCGTGGGCGTCGTCATCATCGGTAGTCTTCAGAAGATCTTCGGGCGGTAGTTGTGCTCCGCGTCGAGCACGCCCATGAAACGGAGGCCGGCGGCTCCATCGAGGTCGCCCGGGTAGAAGAGAACGGTCGGAACGTGAACGCGGCCCTTCAGCTGTTCCAGAAGCGAGAACGTCCGGTACACGGGGAATAGCGCCCCAGTACGCATAATGAACACGACGTCGCGCTGTGGGTCGGGTTCCTGCGGCATCCGGGCGTCGACAAGGTCGACAAGCGGCGAGTACTCCGAGAGCACGGAGTGTACGGTCTCGACGATGGTTTCGACGCCCTGTTCCCGCTCGGCAGTGAACCACTCTTCCAACGGACGTTGCGAACGCATCGCCTCGTCGAGACACTCTGCGAGCGAGATGCGCATTACGCGCTTGCCCTTCTGGGAAAGTCGTGTCTCGAGAAGGGTCACCTGCTTGCGCAATTCGAACTCTTCGTCCGGTTCGTAGCGAAACAGCGCGTATGGCATGTCGTGGTAGGCGCTGATCCGCTGCCGCGGATCGGGCAATTCGAGGACGGGCTCGAGGTTCTGCGTGATACGGTGTAGGAGGTCGCTCATGCCACCATCTTCTCTGCATATTGGTAAGAACTCGTGCAAGGCAGATCTAGCTGCACGAGGCTGCCAGCCACGTGGTATTCGAGCTTTTGGTATTGGTGCAGCCTTAGCAGCTCGCGCTCGACGTCGGCGGTGCGCATCAGGAATAGGCGCCATCCGTACGAGGCAATGACCCTGCTCGGGCTCAACTTCTCGTCGCGCATCGCATGGAGCAGATAGAGGAAGCTCCTCTCCGACAGGTGGAACGAGACGAACTCCTTGGTGATTGAACCACGAAGGAGGCCGAAGTCGACGGCGATTTTGAGTAGGCCCGCCGCGACGCGTTTCTTCGTCTGTTCAGACCACGCGTGCTCCGTGGTCGCGCCACGCGTGGCAATGCTGCCTAGGTATTCCTCGACGTCCTCGCTGCAAATGCGAAAGATACCGGCATCGTAGGCTTCGAAAAGCCATGTCTCGAGAAAGTCGCGGACGAGGAACTCGTCGCGCGTCATGTGCCAGAGGAGCAACGGCTTCCACTCTTCGACCGGCAGCCCATGCTGTGCGAGCATGACAAGGGGGCGGTCACGCCCCGCGGGGTCGAAGCGGCGGTTCAGCACCTTAGCGACGTCGCGCAGCCAAGTTGCGCTGCGCGCACCGATGAAGTTCTCCTGCCTTAGGCGATCGAGATTCTCGCGCTTCGATTGCTCGAAGTCCCACGCCGAAAAAACGGAGTAGGTTTCGTCAATCATCGCGCCTTTGATAACGGTAAATGAGGACGCGACATTGGCGCGCGAGCTCGTCGTCATGTCTCGGTCCATTTGGAATATGGGACCGCAAGAGCCCCCGGCTCACCTCGTGCAAAGCCGAGAGCAAGCAGCGTGACATCCGCGTTAGCGTCACCATAGACTCCGGGCAGCGGTACGGCGCGACCTTCCGCCGAGCGGCGCAGCCTTGCATAGGCATCGATATCGGTTTCAGTCACCAGTTCGAGAGTACGGAGTACCTCGACCAGATCCGTGCTGCTCAGTGTCTCGATCCGCTCGAAGAATGAATTCCAGTCGCTTGCGTGATCGAGCCAATGCTCCCAGCGTCCGTCGAAGTCCTCCTCGACGGTCTCGGGTAGTTTCCAGAGCGTCACGCAACTGGGCGGGTTGAACACCTCGTCGCACCGCTGAGCGGCAACAGCGAAGACTGAACGGGCTTGTGCGAATCGATACGTGCGGGGAAATCCGCGTCGCAGTACTGCAGCGCCCAGTCTTCCCAGCTGGCCCTTGGTGTTCCACCAGCGAGCGTTGTCGAGTTCCCCGAAGCGCGCCACAACGATGCGAAGCCGAAGTAGTTTTTCAAGATCAATCATGCTTTACGCCACCGTGCAGCCTCTTCACCTGTGGCGGCGCCCCTTGTTATCTGGTCTTCCTTCATGCGTCAGCCAGATCGTTGCCGCTACCGGCCGACTGGCGCCTGATCCATAAGTCGATCTCGGCTCGCGAGAACCGCCAGCTTCCGCCAACCTTGAAAGCCGGTATCTTCTTGGCTGCCGCCAAGCGATAGGCCGTCCGCTTGCCCACCTTTAGGAAAGCGGCCACTTCGTCAAGAGTAAATATCTCGTCAGAATCGTTGCGCATTGGTACCTGCCCACTCAGGACAGAGAATCTTCTTTCTTGATGACGATCTTGGCAAGTATACGGCAAACCTGTCTATGTTTGAACGGGTGCCGCAAGAGGGGGAAATGACCGACAGTCGGGCGATCGAAAAGAGAACGGGGTTGCCGTACAGAAGTCCATGGCCGAGCACCCGGCTTTGCAACGGCTGGAAGACCGGCTCCAGTGGTACAACATCAAGGGTGCGCAATGCCAGAAGTTGTATGAGCGGCTGAGGTTGACCAGGGACGTTCGAGGTGCGCCCTTGCGGTCTGAGGCACTCTTGCAACTGGTTTTCGGTGCAGTGGTAGTACAGTGCCCAGCTCTTTCGGGTTGACTAGAACTATGCCAAACGACGGTTTATTTAGGCCACTTACAGTCGAATAATCCTAATATTCAAAAGCTTACCGCGCCACACTGCGAAAAATGATTTGCAAATCGTTTTCATCGAAGTTTTTTCGCCAAGTCTTCTGCGCGCGGATGGTAATAGCGCATGAGCATGCGTGGATCTTTGTGGCCGGTGATCTTCGTTAGCTCGTGCATTGGGAAGATTGACGCTAAGCGCGATATGGCTTCGTGCCTAAGGTCATGAAAGCGGAGGTCTGTCAGAAGCTTCCCATCCGGCTGTCGGCCGGCGTTTCTGCATTCGTCGAGGTAGAACTTACGCGCACGCTCAACAGCACGCTCGAAGGCCCTAGTAACGGCGTCGCTACGAATATTGAACACACTCCTCTTATCGTCGACTACCCCGTCACTTGTGGGGGCAACTTTGGGGGCATCCTTGGCTTCGTCGTGATTGTTTGTCAGGGCCTGAAGTACTGCGACGGCCCGGGGCGACAACGGCACGTCGCGGGAGTCCCCGTTCTTTGTGGCCGGCAGGTGTGCGACCCGGCGCTTAAGATCCACGTGCTCCCATCGCAGCGACACGATTTCTCCCCGGCGCATGGCCGTTTCGACAGCCAGCCAGATAATGGCGGGTAGCAGCGTCGAGCTGCTGGCTTCTACGACGCGCTCGAGTTCACCATCCTGCGCGCCGCGCTCCGATTCGGTGTCGCTGGCATCTGAATCTTCTGTGCCGGGTTCGCCGGAGGCAATGCGCCGCGTCCGCGCGTTGTTTGGCTGCGGCTTCCGAACTAGCTCGACCGGATTCGACAGGCTTTCCATGCCCCATTCCTTGCGGGCGACGTTAAACACATGCGAGAGAACAGCCAGGCGGCGCAGAACCGTAGCAGGTTTGTAGTCCTTTAACCATTCGTCCCGAAGTTTCGCCACGTCGGCGCTCCGGATCGTGGCTAGCGGCCGCTTCGCCAAGTCAACTGCCTTGCAGGTTTTCAGGACAGAAGATTCCTGTGCCGCCCCCTTCTTTGACAGCGAGACTTCTTCATCGTAGCGTTTCAGCGCCTCATAGAGCGTTGTCGCCTCGGCCTCGCTACGGCTGACCCATACACCGCGCGACATTTCCGATTCGATCATGTTGGCCCAGGCTTCCGCCTCGGCCTTGGTGGTAAAGGTCTTGCTTTGCGCGGGATAGCCGCGCCGGCGGACCTGTGCCTCCCATTGGTACTGCCCACGCTTTCGGATGGTCGGCATTTCTCGATGCTCGCTCGAACGGAGTGTGGCAATATTGTGGCAAATAATCGGAGAAAGCGCTAGGAACTCTGTGTTTACTAAGGAGGTTTTTACATTCGCAATGCGAAGGTCGGGAGTTCGATCCTCCTCCTCCCACCAACAAGAATTCGAAGGGTTACAGGTGATTCGCCTGTAACCCTTTTTCATTTAGAGCTGTCCGTTGCTCAGCCAGGCTCTCCAGCAGAGCAAGGTATCCGCGGATCAACATGGCGCTGTGAGGACATCGATCCTTTGCGATGCGTTTGCCGCAGAAGGCGACAGGAATTTCGTTATGAAGCTTTATGACGTGCCCGTGGCGGCAGTAGACGCAGAAGGCATGAGGGGCGGAGCCGCGTTCAAGGCACCGTTCAATTTCTCAGGGAAGGGCCAATTTGGGCAGGTCACCCTCTGTAGCGCGGCTCGACTCGTGGGACACCGATGCACGGATACACTGCCCACCTCTCCCGTCAATTAATACTCCCTGCGACCTAATCCCACCTCAAAAATATATTGGACGTCTCACCGCTCCTCTCGCACTATTCACACATTCCCGCTTTAAACCCGCGCAGGCCATCGCGAGCCACCGCCCGCACCGCCGCCTCGCTCGCATCACCCAACCCAAATTCCAATAACCCCCGTCCCCAAGCACAAACACAACCATGCCTGACTATCGATCAAAAACCTCGACCCACGGCCGCAACATGGCCGGCGCCCGCGCCTTGTGGCGTGCCACGGGCATGAAGGACGGCGACTTCGGCAAGCCGATCATCGCGGTGGTCAACTCCTTCACGCAGTTCGTCCCGGGCCACGTGCACCTGCGCGACCTCGGCGCACTGGTCGCAAAAGAAATCGAAGCAGCCGGCGGCGTCGCTAAAGAATTCAACACCATCGCCGTCGACGACGGCATCGCCATGGGCCACGGCGGCATGCTGTACTCGCTGCCGTCGCGCGAACTGATCGCTGACTCGGTCGAATACATGGTCAACGCGCATTGCGCCGACGCCATGGTCTGCATCTCCAATTGCGACAAGATCACCCCCGGCATGCTGATGGCTGCCATGCGCCTGAACATCCCCGTCGTGTTCGTCTCCGGCGGTCCGATGGAAGCGGGCAAGGTGAAGTCGCCAACGGACGGCCAGGTGATCGCCAAGATCGACCTGATCGACGCGATGATCAAGGCGGGCGACTCGAGGGTCAGCGACGCGGAAGTGGCGGAAATCGAACGCAGCGCCTGCCCGACGTGCGGCTCCTGCTCGGGCATGTTCACCGCGAATTCGATGAATTGCCTGACGGAAGCCATCGGCCTGGCGTTGCCCGGCAACGGTACGATCGTGGCCACGCATGCATGGCGTAAGGGTCTGTTCGAGCAGGCCGGCCGCCTGGTGGTGGACCTTTGCCGTCGCTACTATCAGGAAGACGACGCTTCGGTTCTGCCGCGCAGCATCGCCAGCAAGCAGGCATTCGAGAATGCCATGGCGCTCGACGTCGCTATGGGTGGTTCGACCAATACCGTGCTGCATCTGCTGGCAGCCGCGCAGGAAGGTGGCGTCGATTTCACGATGTCCGATATTGATCGCATCTCGCGCAAAGTGCCGTGTCTGTGCAAGGTAGCGCCCGCCACCGACAAATTCCATATCGAAGACGTGCATCGTGCCGGCGGCATTCCCGGCATTCTTGGCGAACTCGCGCGTGCGGAACTGCTGGACCTGTCGTGCGGCAACGTGCATAGCGGCACGCTGGGCAATGCGATCGCCAAATGGGACGTCGCCGGTGGCGCGGGCGAAGAAGCACAGAAGCTTTTCCGCGCGGCCCCGGGCGGCATTCCTACCACCGTCGCGTTCAGCCAGGAAGCCACCTTTACTTCGCTGGATACCGATCGCAAGACCGGCTGTATCCGCAGCAAGCAGAACGCATATTCGAAAGACGGCGGTCTCGCAGTGCTATACGGCAACCTCGCGGAGAAGGGCTGCATCGTCAAGACCGCGGGCGTCGACGAATCGCAATGGGTGTTCTCCGGCCGCGCGCGCGTCTTCGAGAGTCAGGACGATGCCGTCGAAGCCATTCTCGGCGACAAGGTTGTCGCGGGCGATGTGGTCGTGATCCGCTATGAAGGTCCCAAGGGCGGTCCCGGCATGCAGGAAATGCTTTACCCCACGTCCTATCTGAAATCCAAGGGGCTGGGCAAGAGCTGCGCGCTGTTTACCGACGGCCGTTTCTCGGGCGGTTCGTCCGGGCTGGTGATCGGTCACGCGTCGCCGGAAGCAGCTGAAGGCGGCACGATCGGTCTGGTGGAAGAGGGCGACGTAATCGAGATCGACATCCCCAATCGCAAGATGCACCTGGCTGTGTCGAACGAGGAACTCGCACGCCGTCGCGCAGCCATGGAGGCACGTGGCGCTCAGGCCTGGCTGCCGGCGAATCGTGAACGCGTGGTATCGCAAGCGTTGCAGGCCTACGCCGCGCTGGCGACCTCGGCCGATCGCGGCGCGGTGCGGGACATCTCGCAACTCAAGCGCAAGTGATACGCAAAGGCCCTGTCGTCAGTCACAACACGATCAGGTAAAGCGGTCGGGGTAAAGCGATGGATAGGCGAGTACGGCCTATCCATCGTTTATCTTTGGGCCGCCCTCGGCGCTACGCGAACAGTCCGTTCGCTCCGCCTGCCTTCACTGCCGAATCTCAGCTTCCACCAGCATGATCAGCAACGTAAGCGACTCTTGCCATCCGAGATAGCAGGCCTCAGCAGGAATCACTTCGGGTATCCCTTCCTGGATCACGTTCAGTTCGGTTCCGACAATCACGGGCCGTAGGGACACCGTTGTCTGCATCACGCCCGGCAAGTTTGGATCATCGAATCTGCCGGTGTATCGAATGCGTTCGTGCGGCACCAGTTCGAGATACTCCCCACCGAAAGAATGGCTGTCACCCGTCGTGAAATTCGTGAACGACGCATGGTAGCTGCCGCCCTCCCTGGCATCCAGTTGATGAACCTTGCAGGTAAATCCATTCGGTGGAAGCCACTTGGCCAGGGCATCTGCGTCCAGGAACGCACGATAGATACGCTCGGACGTGGCACGGATCACGCGGTGAAGACGGACGGTCTGGTTAGGCATCATTGGCTCCGGAAATGGAGGGAGGACCCCTCCGATCCTATACGACGCGTGAAGCGTCGTGGAATCGACATGCGCGATCCATTTAAGGTACACGGAACATCAATCGGGACGCTGAAAACCAGCAACAATAGGGATTTGAGGTATTTTTTCTAGGTTACGAAAGGGCAGCCTGGTTCAACGTCTCCAAGCACCAAGCGGACATCGACGCGATTCACTGCGCCGCAACCGCGCATCCAGCCTCAGTGAGCGCCGTGCGGGCATGGCTGCGCAGATCGTCACTGGCAAGCGGTGCATCCGGACTACGCACCCACGCCGCGATCCTGAGCTTTGCGCCGCCCGACTTCGGATAGCTCGCCACCGTAACAACCGGAGCAAGCGTCGTCCCGCTCAACACGCGCGGCTCGTCCGCCACCAGTTTTTTCAGTTCGCCAATCGCCGCATCGACGTCCTTGCGCTGCGCCAGGTCCACATCCACTTCAATACGCTGCGTGCCGCCGCTGCTGTAGTTGATGACAGGGTTACTCCAGATCGTGCTGTTCGGCACGAACACGGCATTGCCGTCGCTACGTTCGATGCGTGTGGTGAAGAGTCCAACCTCCCGCACGATGCCGGCGGCGGCCCCACTGCCTTCGATCACGTCACCGGCACGGAATGGCCGCAGCATCAGCAGCATGATGCCCGCGGCAATGTTCTGCAGTGTGCCCTGCAGCGCCAGCCCGATTGCGAGGCCGGCGGCGCCGAGTACCGCCAGCACGCTCGCCGTCGCAATGCCTACCTCGCTCAACGCCGCGATGAATACCACCACCCGCACCGCCCACGTTCCCATTGCCTTGAGCATGGGGCCGAGGGTGGGATCTGCCCGAGTGTGCGCAAAGGCCTTGGCGAACATCGAGCCGATCCGGTTCGAAAGCCACCAGCCGACGGCGATGATCAGGGCGGCAACGACCAGGTGCAGCATGTCGTGTGCGACCGTCACGATCAGTGACGGCTGGAAATGCAGGAGTCTTGTCAGGAAATCGTCCATCGCTCGATCTCGCTCTTTTCGCAGGGGATATATACCCTGACGCGCTTTACGCGAATATGTTCCCGCCTAAGGAGCGCGAACCTGTATACACGCCACGCATCGCGCGCGTTGCGCCATCTTGCGCGAGAAAAAGCGGAATCTCATGGTCAGCTCTACCGCGCGGTAAGCATTGCGCGTCAGGTTGACCGGTCCGCTTGAGAAGGGCAGTCTTTCTGAGTGACGCACTCAATGCACAGAGCTGCTTCGATAGCCTGCATCGAGATCAATGCGTCCAATGCATAGTGCCGCACAATTTCCTATGCTTAAGACGTCACTTCGGTGCGTGCGGAGATCCCTATGAAAGGCAGTCAATTGACCGTGTTTGCGGACAACCAGAGTCGTCGCAAAGGTCATATGACGGTCGCAAGGTGGATACTCGATCAAACGACGCGGGCCGGCATCATCGGTGCGACGGTGATCGATGTGAGCGAGAGCGTCGATGTGCGCGGCAAGTATCATGCGGCGGGGTTCTTCGAGCTGATCGACCAGCCGGTGGTCGTCACGGTGGCCTCGGATGATGGACGTATCGATGCGCTGCTCGAGCGTCTGCGGGAAGGCGGTGTGCGACTCTTCTACACGCGCTGTCCGGTCGAATACGAAGTGCTTGGGGTGAGTGAGGCAGAAGGGCGCGAATGACGGATCGGGTTGTGCCTGCTAGCGGCTGCCGTGCGTAAGCCGCGATTGTGCAACGCGCTTAACGAACTTGATGACGTGGCAGCATCATGAACGGCTATCAACTGACGTTCTACACAGAGAAGAACCGCAAACACGGCCATCAGACCGTGTGCGAATGGCTGCTGCATCAGGTCCGCGAACTCGGCATCTGCGGTGCGACGGTCATCAGTTGTTCGGAGGGCATCGGCCATGCCGGAGCACGTCACGCTGCGCACGTGCTTCGGCTTACCGATCAGCCGCTCCAGATCATTCTCGCCGTAACCGAAGAGGAAGCCGGGAAACTGCTCGATCTCGTGCGGGCCGAGCGGGTGCACGTGTTCTACGTGCGCTTCCCGGTCGAATTCGACATCATCGCGGGCGACCCGCTCAGTTCGCAACATACCCCGTAGGCGTCGTGACATTCGCCTTGGCGACCGTCGCATTGTTCGACACCACATACACCGGCGCTTCGGTCAGATTCAGCGTCAACGTGCCGTTGGTGTAGCTCATCGTCAGCGGATTGCCCATCATGTCGATGACTTTCACATTGCCGCTGGTCCCTGGCGCATCCACGGTGAGGCTGTAAGGCACGCTATACGTCGAGCTGAATCCGCTGCTCGCGCTCCACACGTTGTTGTTGTGAGTCCAGAGCGCCGTGATCACTGCACCGTTGCCGAGTTGCTGGAAGGAGTACGCGTAGACACCGGATGGTGTGCCGTTCACTGGCCCCAGTGTGTTGGTGCCGTCCAGAACGTGCGTCAGCGCGCTCACTGCCATTGCGGCCGGCTTCGGGCTGATGTTGGTGGCGCCGAACGCGCCTTGCGCGTCGGCGAGATCGAAGAACGTGCCGTAGCCCACCTCATTCGGGTAGTCCGCGCCATAGAACACGTAGGTCTGATCGACACCTTCGCCCAGCATGATGATGTGTGTGCGGGCAACCACCGCCGCTTGCGCGAACAGGACGTTGGCGGTCGGGTAGTTCGGGCCGTACGACGTGCCCAGGTCATAGCTGATGCCCACTTCGGTCTGGAACAGCTTCATGCCGGGCTTATAGTCCGTTGTCATCTCCGTGCGCAGCGCGCGAATCTCGTTCATCAGCGCGTTGGCGGCGTTCGCAGGCGTCGGGTCCGTTGCAAGGCGCTCCGGCGGATGCGAAGGCGAAGTGCCCGCATCGTAGTAGCCGTGGGTCGAGATGCCGTCGATATAGTTGCCGAAGCCAAGCGACGCGATGCGCTGCAGGCGCGTGGTCGTAAGCGACGGGAACGCGTCGGTCGGCCCCATCACCACCGCATGCGGGTCGGTGGAGTGAATGCCCTGATACACCGATTGATACAGCGCGACGAAATTGGCGTCGGTGTCGTTCCATAACGAGTTCGGTTCCCACGTCACCTGGTAGTAGTTGTTCGACTGGGTGGGGAAATACGTAGTGCGAATCGTATTGGACTCCGTACCCACGCGGCTCATGTAGTTTTGATAGTACGAGAGGCTGGTCGGCGGGTTGGTGTCGTCCTCGAACGCACCGGTCGGGCTTGCCCAGGCCGGAATGCCGTCCAGACGGATCAGGCGCATTACCTTGCCCGACGTATAAAACGGGTCGAGGTTATTCGCGGCCGGGTTGAACGTGTTTGCCGCGTTTGGCTCCATCGTCGAGAGCTGGCGGCTGTCGATCGTCGACGAAATGCCGAGGTCGGCCAGCAACGGCCCGTTGTCGTTCTCACCCTGCATGCCGAAGCGATGCTCGTCCTGTGACGCATAGGTCACCGCGGGTACGGTGCCGGACAGATTGGGAAGGACACCGAACGAGGCGATACCGGTGGGACGTGTGCCCTCTGAAGGCAACTGGCCGCCGTTGGCGGCTAGCGTCGCGGAAGCCGCGAAATAGCCGGCGAGCGTCGAGGTGCAGTTGAGCGTGGTGGTGACCGGTCCGCTCGCGACGGCAAAGCTGCCGCTCGCTGCGACGTTGCCCAACTGGTCGCTGACAGCCCAGTTCACTTTGTCCGCGGACGGTGCGTTGGTGGTAAAGGCAAGCTGGAACGTGCTACCCGACGCAAACATACGGGTGGCGTCGGCGCTCGGCGTATCGGCGGAAATCAGGGCGCTACTTGCTGCTGTGCTCGAACTGGTCGGCGATTGGCAGGACATTGTTTCGCCCGCGCTGGTGTTGGCGGTCAGCGAGGTGCTGGCGGTGCCGCTGGAGCTGGTGCCGTTGCTGGTGCTGGTGCCGTTATTGTTGACGGTGGCACTCGTGCCGCTGGATCCGCTGCCGGATCCGCCACCGCCGCCGCAGCCTGCGAGTACCAGTAGCAATGAGGAGAGCAATAACGAATGAGATTTCATCTGTGAGGCGAAAATTTAGGAATACTGATCCATCGGGCGTTTCGCGTCGTGCGAGGCGCTTCGTGGATCCAATTCGGGTTTGACGTCAGGCACGCGATGTCGAGGCTGAACCTCGTCCGACCGCTGCCCGCAGATATCGGGGTTCGAGACGTGGGGGACCGACAGTTAGCGCGTCATACGTGCGCCAGCGTGGCATTCGTATGAACGATCGAAGTAGCGCCGGATGTCGTCGCGGACGCATCTGGCGTGTAGCCAAACGTTTGCGCTGCTAGGCCGAAACCGCCGTGCAAAGTAAGGTAACTATCAACTCAATTGCGCGGTAGACCACATACTCGAACTTACCGATGTGTTAACGGCTCGTCTTTCGCGAAGTGAATCCTACCGAATTGATTTTTTTAGGTCTGCAAAAAATACGTAACGAGCTGTAACGTATGAACAATGCCTGATTTATGGGGCTAAAAATGCACTAAGGCCGTGAATAAAGGGTCAATCGCTATTCATATCCTCCGCTATTAGAGATGTTTTGAGAGAAAACTGGTGTGCCACTTTTTATGTTGGATACCTAAATATAATGCCGGGTTCACGAGTGGTATTTTCATCATATTTCAACTCTCTTTCAGTCGATTTGAAACTGTCAGGTTATGGCCGCTTTTGGCTAGTGAAAAAGAGACTCGTGCCAGCTTCACATTTTTCTTGAAAAAGTCGCTCCTCGTGTTTATGATTGAGTGTTCACTCATTTATGAAGCCCGATCATTTCCGCATGGCCCGTCCGAAAAGCGAAGACAAACGCAACGCCATTCTTGCTGCTGCCACTCAGGTGATCGCCGAACAGGGGCTCGGCGCCCCGACCGCGCGGATTGCCAAAGTCGCGGGGGTGGCAGAAGGCACGCTCTTCACTTATTTCGAAAGCAAGGACGTTCTACTGAACGAGTTGTACCTCGACATCAAGGCAGGCATGGGAGAAGCAATGATGGGCGCCTACCCGAGGACGGGAAGCATCGAGAAGCGCGCCCGCTATGCGTGGCTGCAATACGTGAACTGGGGTGTCGCCTTCCCCGACAAGCGGCGGACTATCGCGCAACTGTCCGTGTCCGACCGTCTGAGCGAGCAGACACGGGCCGCGGGCATGCGCCCGTTCGCCGACATCAACGAGATGCTGGAGGCGAGCATCGCCAGCGGGGTTTTGCGGGATCAGCCGCCGGCCTTCGTGGCGGCGATCATGGGTTCGCTGGCGGAGACCACGATGGAATTCATTGAACGCGATCCTGCTCACGCGGAGCGGTATCGCGAAGCAGGCCTGGAGGCCTTCTGGAACGCCATCGCCAAGAAGTGACATTTTTTTATGCAGTTAATGAGTGATTACATGCTCATCTAATCGAAAGGAGTACATCATGGCAAAAGTCTGGCTGGTTACCGGTAGCGCACGCGGACTCGGGCGCGATATTGTCGAAGCGGCATTGGCGGCGGGAGAGCGCGTCGTTGCGACGGCGCGCGATCCTCGGCAGCTCGACGATCTGGTCGCGCAGTATGGCGACCAGGTGCGCGCGGTCGCACTCGATGTCACGGATGCGGCCGCCGCGCGTGCAGCCGTGCAAGCGACGCTCGACGCGTTCGGACGGCTCGACGTGGTTGTCAACAATGCGGGCTTCGGACATCTGTCGCCGTTCGAACAGGCGAGCGAGGAGGATTTTCGTGCGCAGATCGATACCAACTTCTACGGCGTGGTCAACGTGACGCGCGCGGCCATCCCCACCCTGCGCAAGCAGCGCAGTGGCCACATCATCCAGATTTCCTCGGTGGGCGGTCGTCTCGGCATGCCGGGGCTCGCGGCTTATCAGTCGGCGAAATGGGCCGTCGGCGGTTTCACCGAAGTGGTGAGCCAGGAGCTGGCGCCTATCGGCATCAAGCTCACAGCGCTCGAGCCGGGCGGCATGAAGACCGGGTGGGGCAACGAAGCAAGCAGCGCGCTACCCGAACTCCTGGAGGACTATGCTCCTTCTGTTGGCGCGATCGTCGGGCTGCTGGAACAGCACGTCGGCAACGAGACAAGCGATCCGAAGAAAGTGGCGCAGGTCGTGCTCAAGCTGGCTTATCACGATCAGCCGCCGGTGCATCTGCTGCTCGGCAGTGACGCGCTTCACTACGCGGGCGAAGCGGAAAAAGCGCGCGCAGCCAGTGGCGAAGCGTGGCGCGAGGTGAGCGTCGCGACTGACTATGCTGCGCCTGCGACGCTGCCCAACTTCCCGAAATCCTGAAGACAGGGAACATGGCTATGAGAGTCTTGCTGTTTGGTGCAACCGGGATGGTGGGGCAGGGCGTGCTGCGCGAATGCCTGCGTGCCCAGGACGTCGAGTCGGTTCAGACGGTGGGCCGTTCGCCCACCGGCCAACTGGACCCGCGTCTCACCGAGATCGTCCACTCCGACATGATGGACTACCGCACGATTGAGGCCTCGCTGCAGGGCTTCGATGCGTGTTTCTTTTGTCTTGGCGTGTCGTCGTTCGGCATGAAGGAAGCCGACTACACACGTCTCACCTACGACTTGACTCTCGCAGCCGCTCGCACGCTGGCGCGTCTGAATCCGCAGATGACTTTCATCTACGTCTCCGGTAGCGGTACCGATAGCAGTGAGCAGGGCCGCAGCATGTGGGCGCGTGTGAAGGGCAAGACGGAGAACGCGCTGAAGTCGCTGCCGTTCCGGGCGGTGTATCTGTTTCGGCCGGGTGTGATCGAGCCGCTGCACGGGATCCAGTCGAAGACGCGCATGTACCGGCTGATTTATCCGGCCTTGAAGCCGGTGATGGCGCTGATGCGCGTCCTCGCGCCGAAGCAGATCGTCACCACCGAAGAGATGGGGCTTGCGATGTTGGCACTGGCGCGACGTGGCGTGCCGGACCGGGCGGTGCTGGGACCGGCTGAGATAGGCGCGCTGTGCCGCACACCTGGCGGTCCGGGCGACGCACCCCCGCTCAAGCCGCATGCGGGATAATTTCCCGCAGCCCGCAGCCCGCAGCCCGCAGCCCGCAGCCCGCAGCCCGCAGCCCGCAGTTCACGGGGCGCGGCTTGCGGCACGCACCCGCACCGAACGTCGCGCCTAAGCGCCAATCACCCGGTTGCGGCCCAGGTGCTTCGCACGATAAAGCCGCTCATCTGCAGCCCGCAGGATCTCGTCGATCGTGTCGCCGTCGCGTCCGAACTGCGACACACCAATGCTCACGGTAAGGGCGACCGCGTTGCCGGACTGGCCGCCAAACACACCATTGGCGATCGCTTCACGGATCCGTTCACCAATCGACTGCCCGACGCTCAACACCACCTGGGGCAGCAGCACCATAAACTCCTCGCCGCCAACCCGAGCGACGCCGTCGTACGGCCGGATCGCCTCCAGACACCTTTGGACGAAGCCGCGCAGGATTTCGTCGCCGACCTGGTGCCCGTACGAGTCGTTGATAGCCTTGAAGTGATCGAGGTCCAGCGCGAGAAGCGAGAAGGGTGCGCCGCCGCGTTTCGCGCGACCGATCTCAGCCTCGACCATTCCAATGAACTGTCGCCGGTTCGCTGCACCGGTCAGCGGATCGGTAGCCGCCAGATGCTCGAGCTTCAGATTGGTACGCTTCAGCTCCTGCAGAGCATTCTCCGTGCGTTCCATTTCTTCCGCGATGCGCGCCATCAACTCTTCCTGGCTGTAAATGGTTGCGAACGAGCGCGTTGTCCGGAACGCCTGCACGACCCCGTAACTGAGAAGGAAGAAGCCCGCGGCGAAAATGGCGTGAGCGAGCCACCACAGATGATTCCAGGGGCGCGCCAGAATGAATGCGAGCGAGGACAGTGCAAACGACGTCACCGAAATGCCGAAGATTTTCATCAACGGTGAGCGGATGCGCCGCGCCAGCATGACCGCCAGGTTCACGACAGAGAACACCAGCGCGCCGCCTTCCAGCGACAATCGAACCGCCAGCTCGCCCGCGATCGGCGAATAAGCGAGCACACCCACCGCGACGTCGATCAGCACGAACAGGACGATCCACTTCAGCCAGCGGCCCGGCTCGCGGCGCAAGTGCACCGGCTCCGGCGGTTGATGCCACGTCAGCAACGCGACGAGCAGCAGCACCGACATCGCGAGCCGCGATGCCGGGCCGTACAGGAGGAACAGCCAGATATTGTGATGTGCCATTCCGGTGAAGGCACCGTGCAGGGCATAGATCAGCACGAAGGCGAGAAAGCCGAGCGTCAGCCAGCGCAGCAGCGGCTCGCCGGACGACTGATAGCACCGCCAGGCGACATACGAAACGAACAGTCCTTCGAGCGTCGCGGCCGCAATGGCGAATTCGTGGAAAACGTGGTTTTCGAAGAACAGCGCGGGATTCTGGAAGACGTAGACGTACGCGATCAGGTAGGCGGGGATCAGCGCAAAGCCTGCGATCAGCAGCCCCAGATAGATCCGGGTCGCCCACTGTACGGTTGCGGACGGCTCATCTGCCACAACGCTTGCTGTCATACGTAATCCTCCGGAGGCCTGAACAACTTGCCATGACGGACCTGCTGCCAGTTTGCGTACGCTGGACGGCCGCCGCTCAGCTATTCTTCAGCTTAATGAGCAGTATAAGCACCCTGCAGAAAACGACGCGAACCCGGAAACAACCGAACATACCTGATATCGGCCAAAAACGACGATGGTTTACTCCGTATAAACGCTGGACTGCCCTGACGACTTACCAGCAGTATGGCTGGGCCATGTGGCGCCGGCCTCTGTTACGCTAGCGTTTCAAGAAATTGCATGCGCCGCCGTAAGCCGTATTGTGCGAGCCGCGTTTTTCGTCACTTCGGCGGCGGTCACACCCAGACAACGCGCGTAGCCAACGCGCATGCTAGAAGCAACGAGAGACATGGTGACGCGCCGCCCGAATATCGTGATTGCGATCAGTCTCGCGCTAGCCGGCGCGATCCTGGCGATCGCCATCTGGGTGCTGGCGCAGATGCGCGAGGATGCGTTGCGACGCGCCCAGGACTCAGCTCAGAACGTCTCGCTGCTAATCGAGCGCGACGTGGCGCGTAACCTCGAACTGTATGACCTGTCGTTGCGCGCGGTCATCGCCGGGCTGCAACAGCCCGGTTTGATGGCCTTGCCGCCTGCGCTGCGCCAGATGGTCCTGTTCGACGGCGCCGCGAGTGCAAAGGACATGGGCTCGATGCTGGTCCTCGATGAGTCGGGTAACGCAATCCTTGATTCGCAGTCCGTTCCACCGCGGCACATCAACTCTACGGATCGCAGCTACTTCTTCGTCCACCGTAATTCGCCCAACGTTGGTCTCTACGTCAGCCCGCCGTTCGAATCCAGACTTGCCCACGACGGCCTGCGTATCGCACTGAGCCGGCGGATCTCGCGTCCGGACGGCAGCTTTGCCGGCGTGGTGGTGGGCACCTTGCGGATCGAGTACTTTAAGCGGCTCTTCGCCGGGATGAACCTTGGCAACAGCGGTTCAATGGCGCTGATGCTCAGCGACGGCACGATGCTGATGCGTCGACCGTACGACCCGAAGATCATCGGCATCAACCTGACCGGCACGCCGAACTACACGCGTTTTACCAAACAGGACAGCGGCGAATTCTTCGGCACTGCGGCGATCGACGGCGTCGAACGCTGGTACGCATTCCGCCATATCGACGGTTTTCCGCTGCTGCTCGACGTCGCGATTTCCACGCGCGATATCTACGCCGGTTGGCGGCGCAGGGCATGGATTATCGGCAGTCTGATCGGCGCGCTCGATGTGACGATCATCGCGCTCGCGATCCTGTTCTCGCAGCAATTGAGGCGCCGTCTCGAAGCGGAGGAAACGTTGCGGGCGCTAGCTCGCACCGACGGGCTGACCGGGCTGAACAACCGACGCACGTTCGAGGAGCAAGCGGAGCGTGCCTGGCTGCAGATGCAACGCACGGGACGGCCGCTGTCGATACTCCTGATCGACGTCGACAACTTCAAGGGCTTCAACGATCTGTACGGTCATTCGGCCGGCGACGATGCGCTGGTGGCAGTGGCGCGCTGCATCGACAGCAATGCGCGGCGCCCCGGCGATGTCGCGGCGCGCTACGGCGGCGAGGAATTCAGCGTGCTGCTGCCCGATACCGACAACCTCGGCGCCGCGCAAATCGCCGAGCAGATCCGCGCGGCCGTACAGGCGCTCGAGTTGCGTCACGTCGCCAGTGCACACCATGTGCTGACTATCAGTGTTGGCATCGCCAGTACGGCGAGTCATCACTTCGCCACTTATCGGGCGCTCGTCAACGCCTCGGATACCGCGCTTTACGAGGCCAAGGACGCGGGGCGCAATCGCAGCCTCTCGTACCCGGTCGCGGAGCGGGCTCCCAGCCCCGGGACGATCACGCAACCGGGCCGCTAGCCGGGCGACGCGGCATCACGGGATCGCACGAGCCTTGCCCCTACCCACGGCAAAAATTTTACCCGGGTGATATTGCATTTGTATTTTACCCGGATATAATTCACGAAAATCGACTGATGAGGATTTTCGTGATGACCCAGCAAACCACAACGTGCACGGCCTTCGAGGGCGTTCGGCGCATCGCGTCGGGCGCATTCGTGGATGTCGCGCTCGCCGTGAAGCAGGTGACCGAGCGCGGCGAACAAGCGCCCGTGCTGATTTTCGACGACGTGACGAGCCAACCGGTCGAGTTCGACTTGCGTGGTACTGCAGATGAGGTGCGCGAGCGATTGACGCGCGAGCAGACGGGCGCACCCGTGAGCGACGAGTCGGCTGACCCGACCGATGCCAGTGCACCGCGTGGCCGTGGCCGTCCGAGGCTAGGCGTGGTGGCGCGCGAGGTGACACTGCTGCCGCGTCACTGGGACTGGCTCAATAGCCGGCCCGGCGGAGCGTCGGTGGCCTTGCGCAAACTTGTGGACGCCGCGCGTCTATCAGGCGAAGACACGGACCGCGTGCGTCGTGCCCAGGAAGCGGCCTATCGTTTCATGACCGCGCTAGCCGGCAATCTGCCGGGTTACGAGGAAGCGACGCGTGCGCTTTATGCCGCCGACGCGGCCCGCTTCGCGGCCTCCATCGCGCAGTGGCCAGGCGACGTACACGAGCACGCTGCGAAACTCGCATCAAGAGCATTCGGCGCCGTCTAGTCGCGTGGCGGTTTGCATGTCGCATGCCGCACCTGAATCGCCGCAAACCGTCGCGGCTGACAACAACGTTCCGGTCGAGTCGATGGACGAAAAAAAAACCGCTCACACTGGGGGGCGTGAGCGGCAAGTCGGAGAGTTACAACATCGCAGCGCAAGTCATGGGATCACGCAGCAAGAACAAGTCTAGCGAGCAGCCGCTCCCCGATACATCAGACAAATCCCAATCCCCATAAGGCTCTGCGGCATGAGCCTTTCAACATCCTGTCCTGCTTATTCCCATGATTAGCAGGTCAAGTCTCCGCTTGCTCCGCCGTAAAAGAAGCTGACGCGTTATAGCGCGCACCGTCGACGCCGCAGCGGCGCGAAGCCCGGTCAGGAGTAGATGAGCGCCTCAGACCCGATGCTTCGCGCCGGGTCCTTCAAGAGGACAGGAGTTGTTGTAGCGGCCCGGCACTTTCTACAGAGGAGACAGGGATGAAGTGGTTCGAGCGTATGACGGTGTTGCAAAGCCTGCTGGTGTCGTTTGCCGCCGTGATCGGGTTCTGCGTGGTGGTGGGAGGCGCTGGTTTGATGACCTTGTCGTCCATGCACGACCTGACTGTGGAGATCGGCAGCCGTCATATGGACGGTCTCTACTGGATGGAAGAAGCGAACCGCAACAAGATCGACGCGGACCTCGCCGCAGCGAATCTGGGTTATGCGGCAAACGAAGCGGGACGTCAGCGTCTGGACGCCAATATCGTCGAATCGCTCAAGAACATGCACGATGCCTACGACCGCTATCGGGCGACGTTGTCGACCAGCAAAGGTCAGACGCTGCTCGACGAAGTGCTGCGCAAGTCGGCGGTGTGGGAAGAGATCGTGCATCAGCAGATCGGCCAGGAGCCGATTCCAGCGGGTGTCGACAACAACGAACTGGTGCGCCGCGCGATTGCCTCAAGCGAAGCCTTGCGCGACAGCATCGTCCAGGTCATCGACTATCGTCGTCAGCAAGCGAGCGATGCGCAGGCCGAGGCCGCCGCCAGCTACCGGCACATGCGCATTGTGCTGTCGTCGCTGGTGCTCTCAGCGCTGGTGGTCGGCATGCTGCTCGCGTGGCTGATCGCGCGGCGCCTTGGCCGGCAGCTCGGCGGCGAACCTGGCTATGCCGCTCAGATCGCCAACCGGATCGCTGCCGGCGATCTGAGCGTGCGCGTCGAGACGCACGCAGACGATACCCGTAGCCTGCTGTTCGCACTGCGTAATATGCGCGAGCGGCTCGCTGGAATCGTCGCGGGCATCAGCGAATCGAGCGAATCGATTCTGCTGGCCTCGGGCGAAATCGCCCAGGGCAACACCGATCTCTCGCAGCGCACCGAAGAGCAGGCGGCATCGCTTGAAGAGACCGCCTCCAGCATGGAGCAGTTGACTGCCACCGTACGGCAGAACGCCGACAACGCGCAGCAGGCGAGCGGTGTCGCGCACGGCGCGTCGGAGGTGGCGGCGCGCGGCAGCGGTCTGGTAGGCGACGTGGTCGAGACGATGCGTGAACTGGCGGCAGGCTCGAAGCGCATGACCGACATCATCGCGGTGATCGAAGGCATCGCTTTCCAGACCAATATCCTGGCGCTCAATGCCGCCGTCGAAGCGGCCCGAGCCGGCGAGCAGGGCCGCGGCTTCGCGGTGGTCGCGGGCGAAGTGCGTTCGCTTGCTCAGCGCAGCGCGCTCTCGGCCAAAGAGATCAAGGAACTGATCGAGACCTCGACGACGCGTGTCGGCAGCGGCGCGGCACTTGCCGAACGGGCCGGTCAGACGATGGCCGAAGTTACGCAAGCCGTGCAACGCGTGACGGACATCATGGGCGAAATCTCTGCTGCATCGCACGAACAGAGCACTGGCATCGAACAGGTGAACCGCGCCGTCGCGCAAATGGACGAGGTTACCCAGCAGAATGCCGCGCTGGTCGAGCAGGCGGCGGCTGCCGCAGCTTCGATGGCAGACCAGGCACGCGAACTGAAGACCGCAGTGGCGGTGTTCGAACTCTAGCCGCTGCGACGTTGAATTCGCCGCAGCGCGTCCACGACTCCGCTTGCCAGGGCCATGCGCTCTCCGTACACTCGCGCCTGATTCGAAAAATGCGTCGGATAACGCGTTGAACAAAGCATCCGCTAAGTGCCTGCTAAAAACGCGGCTGCTCTGCCAGGGGCACCACAGCCGCATCCGCATTCAACCCGCCCGACGCCAACCACGCCGATAGAGGAGACCTCCCGCCATGGCCGATTCCTACTTCCCCCGCTGGCGCACACAGCCGAGCGCCGCTGAGGGCCGCGTCGTCAACACCGATGAACGGCTCGCCTGGCCGCAGATGTTGGCGATGGGCATCCAGCACGTCGTCGCCATGTTCGGTTCGACCGTGCTCGCGCCGCTGCTGATGGGCTTCGATCCGAACCTGTGCATCTTCATGTCGGGGATCGGCACGCTGCTGTTTTTCGTCGTGGTGGGTGGCCGTGTGCCGAGCTATCTCGGCTCGAGTTTTGCCTTCATCGGCCTCGTGATCGCCGTGACCGGCTACGGTGGACACGGTTTGAACAGCAACATCCCGGTGGCGCTCGGCGGGATCGTCGCGTGCGGCGTGGTGTACGCGATCATCGGGCTGATCGTTTCGGCGGTCGGCACGAAGTGGATCGAGACGCTAATGCCGCCGCTCGTTACGGGCGCGATTGTCTGCGTGATCGGGTTGAACCTGGCGCCGATCGCCGTCAAGGGCGTGAGCGGCAGCAACTTCGATTCGTGGATGGCGCTCGTCACCGTGCTGTGCGTCGCGGCGGTCGCCGTGTTTGCACGCGGCATGCTGCAGCGCTTGCTGATCCTGGTCGGCCTGCTGGCCGCCTACGTGATCTACGCGATCGTCACGAACGGTCTCGGCATGGGCAAGCCGATCGACTTCTCGATTGTCGCCAACGCCGCGTGGTTCGGCATGCCGCATTTCACGGCACCGGTGTTCAACGTGCAGGCAATGACCTTGCTGGCGCCGATCGCGGTGATCCTCGTCGCAGAGAATCTCGGCCACATCAAGGCCGTAAGCGCGATGACCGGTCAGAATCTCGATCGTTACGTAGGCCGCGCATTCATTGGCGACGGTCTCGCCACCATCGTCTCCGGTTTCGCCGGCGGCACGGGTGTCACGACCTACGCGGAAAACATCGGTGTGATGGCCGTGACGAAAATCTACTCGACGCTGGTGTTCGTGATCGCCGCGCTGATTGCGCTGGTGCTCGGCTTTTCGCCGAAGTTCGGTGCAGTGATCCAGACGATTCCGGGACCGGTGCTGGGCGGCGTGTCGATTGTGGTGTTCGGGCTGATTGCGGTGACGGGCGCGCGCATCTGGGTGGTCAACAAGGTGGACTTCTCCGACAACCGCAATCTGATCGTCGCGGCCGTCACGCTCGTACTGGGCGCAGGGGACTTCTCGCTGAAGCTGGGCGGCTTTGCGCTTGGTGGCATTGGGACTGCTACCTTTGGCGCGATCATTCTTTACGCGCTGCTGCGCCGCAAGCCCGCACAGCAACCGGCTGTGTGAGCGCACGCTAGCCGCGTCAGAGCCAGGTGCGTCGCCCGGGAGGCGAGTGGATCAATCAGCGAGCCGACGACTGAGCGAGTCATGCGCGCGCGCCCTTCGTTCACGCGCGCGCCACGCCGCGCGTGATCAGCGCTGTCTCCGACAGATCCACTTCGCGCATCAGCTTGTTAAGTGTTTCGTCGTTGATCTTCTGCGTGTTGCGCAGCGACAGCAGCACCGCGCGTTCCGCGCGAATCGCAGCCAGCTTCATCTGAAACTCCAGCGCCTCGGCGCGGCGGGCCTGCTCGCTCGGAGGCGTAGTCGCATCGCCGAGGGTTGCGAGACGGCGACGATAGATATCCATCACGCGTGCCGTCACATCGGTCGCATAGGCCGCAGCCGATTCGTCGAGATCGGCGCTCGCGGTCTCGTGCAGATCGTCGACGGCGCGAATCGCCGCTTGCGCCGCGAGCTTGCGGGCGTGCCGTTCCTCGGCCGCATGTGGATCGCGCCCGCGCCGCCAGCCCTGCAGCAGCAGCGGTAACCCCACCACCGCCACGAGCAGCGACACGAGGATCACGCCCGCCGCGATGAAGATCGCCAGATTTCGTCCCGGCAGCGCCACCCCGTTGGGCAACGTCTCGGGCAGTGACAGCACACCGGCCATGGTCACTGCACCGCGCACGCCGGCCACCGTCGTGATCGTGACGGTCCGCAGGCCGGGCACCGCGTTCGCCATGCCCTGCTTCGCGGCGCCGCGGCTCGCATACCAGCGCAGCAGCCATACCCACACAAAGCGCAGCGCATACAGCGCAACCGACACTGCGGCGATATAGCCGATCAGCAACAGCATCTGCTCATTACTGGTCTCGTGTGCGTCGATCAACGCCCGGCCGAGGATATGCGGAAACTGTAGCCCGAGCAGAATGAACACCATGCCATTGAAGACGAATTCGATCATCGCCCATGTGCTGTTGGCCCGCACCCGCTCCGCGACCGGCCCCGCATGCGCGATGCTGGTGTAGTTCATCATCATTCCGGCGGCGACCGCTGCGAGTATTCCGGACCAGCCGAAATGCTCGGCAAACAGATAGGCCGCGAACGGGATCAGCAGTGTCATCACGACGCCCGGTGCCGGGTCGCCGTTCTCCATCACGCTCAGAAAACGCGCGGACACGAAGCTGAACAGCCAGCTCACCACGGCACCGGTCGTGAGCCCGCCGAGCGCGATGATCACGAAACTGATCGAGGCGTCGCGCAGCGAGAACACACCGGTCAACGCGGCTGCGATGGCGAACTTCAGCGCGACGAGGCCCGACGCATCGTTCATCAGCGCCTCACCTTCCAGGATGTGCATCAGTTGCCCTGGAATCCGGTTTTTGCCCGCGATGCCGGTCAACGCGACCGCATCGGTTGGCGAGAGCACGGCAGCGAGCGCGAAGGCGACGGGCAGCGAGATAGCCGGCACCAGCGCATGCACGAAATAGCCGACCGCCAGCACCGTCATGAAGACGAGTCCGAGCGCGAGCAGCAGGATCGCGCGGCGCGCCATGAAGAACTCGCGCTTGGGGATGCGCCATCCGTCCGCGAACAAAAGCGGCGGAATGAAGAGCATCATGAAGATTTCCGAATCGAAGGTGACGTGCAGCCCGAGCCTGGGCCACGCGAGCAGGGCGCCGACGACGATCTGTACGAGCGGGAGCGGCAACTTGACCGGCATCACGCGAACGGCACCGGAGGCGGCCACCGCAAGCAGGAGGATCAGGACAGTGAAGACAATTTCCATCTGGCTCGTTTAAGGAGAAGACAGCTGGTTTTGTTCGCAGGCCGCGGGTGTTCTGACTGGGGACATAAGGCCGAAGTTTAGCCCGAGGTCTCGACCCGGCGGCACGCCGCACCGGTTGAAGCGCGCTGTTCAGGGCAATTCATGCTCCGCAGATAGCGTTTTTTGGGTAACGGCGATGCACCGAATCGGTGCGTCATGCGCCCGGACGCAACGCCGGCAGCTTTAGTCGGTGCAGCGCCGCATGCAAACTTCGCTTGAACGTGCGCCAGCGTGCGCACGGACCTTGCTTATGGAGTATCGATGACGCACATTTTGAGAACCGGCGCTGTGGGTGTCCGCCTCCGCGGTTGGACCGGCCCGGCTCTCGCGTGAGAGGAATGCATGACGATTGCGCAACAGGAAAGAACGACCGCCGCACCGCACGGCTTCGAGGTGAGTGTGACCTCGGGGCTCGAGCGGTATTCGGTGCGGCACGGGGATCTGGAGCTGACGAGCGTGTTTCAGCCGATCTTCAGTTTGTCGCATATGCGCGCGGTCGGCTACGAAGGTTTGCTGCGCGCCCACGACGCGCTCGACCGGCCGGTGTCGCCGCTCGACGTGTTCGGCCAGGCGGCGCGGATTGGCGACGTGCTGCAGGTGGACCGGCTGGCGCAGGCGCTGCATCTGGAGAACTTCAAGGTGCTCGGCGCCGAGAAGGAGTGGCTGTTTCTCAATGTCCATCCAGGGGCGTTGACCGATCCGTACCACGCTGCCGCGCTGCTCGCGAATCTGCGGCGGCTTGATCTGTCGCCGCGGCGCATTGTGCTGGAGGTGCTGGAGCAACGCGCGGAAGACCTGGAACGGCTCGCGGATGCGGTGCGCAAGTTCCGTGAACTCGGCTTCCTGATTGCGTTGGACGATTTCGGCGCGGGGCATTCGAACGTCGAACGGATCTGGCAACTGAACCCCGACATCGTCAAGCTCGATCGCATCATGCTCTCGCATGCCGCACATCGCGCCGACATGGCGACAATTCTGCCCGGCCTCGTCGCGCTGTTGCATGAAGCGGGCAAGCTCGTGCTGATCGAAGGCGTGGAGACTGAGCACGAGGCGCAGATGGCGCTCGGCTGCAACGCCGATTTCGTGCAGGGTTTTTTCTTTGGCCGCCCGAACCCGGGTGCCGCGGACAGCGCGCAGGCCGTGATCTGCATCAGCGAAGTCACCGAGCGCTATCGCGACCAGACTGAAGCACGCGAGCGGCGCAATGCGAGCCGGCTGGCGCCGTATATCCGCGCGTTCGAACGCGCGGCGGAACGGCTCGCGGCCGGCGAGCTGCTCGATGAGGTGTGCTGGAACTTCCTCGCGCTCGATCACGCGGCACGTTGCTTTTTGCTCGACGAGAAAGGCCGTCAGGCGGGACGCAACGTGGTGCTGCGCGCCGACCGGGCCTCGCATGAGACGCGCTTTTTGCCGCTCGCCGATGCCCAGGGGGCGAACTGGTTGCGGCGGCCATATTTTCGCGCGGCGATCAATGCGCCGGACAGGGTGCATGTGACCCGGCCGTACCTGTCGATTAATGAGGCATTGCCGTGCGTGACGCTGTCGGTGGTGACGCATGTCGGTGAGCAGACATGTGTGCTGTGTGGGGATATCGATTGGGTGGAGGAATAGCGGCCCTGAGATAATGTCGGTTTTAGCGACGCCGATTTGCCGCCATGTCCGAGTCCCACGTTTTGCTGGAAGTCATCGCCACCACGGTCGCCGATGCGCGGCTTGCCGCGCAGGCGGGAGCCGACCGGCTCGAATTGATCACGGGGATGGGCGAAGGCGGCTTGACGCCCAGTCTCGGGTTGATCGAAGCCGTGACGGCGGCTGTCGATATTCCTGTGAATGTGATCGTGCGGCCGCACAGCCGTTCGTTCGTGTTCGACGGCGATGACTTTGCGGTGATGTTGCGCGACGTGCGGGCGGTCGCCGCAGCGGGCGCGAATGGCGTGGTGATCGGGATGCTGACTCCTGACGGCGAGATTGACCGCGAGGGTTTAGCGCGGGCGATCGACGCGGCGGATGGTCTTGCGATCACGTTCCACCGTGCGTTCGATGAAACCCGCGATCTGCATGAGGCGCTCGATGTACTGCTCGGGTTCGACGCGGTCACGAATGTGCTGACCTCGGGCGGCAAGCCGTCGGTGCTGCAAGCCGAAGAGATGATTCGAACGCTGTTGCGGCAGGCGGCGGGTTCGCACTGCACCGTGCTGGCCGGCGCAGGGTTGACGGTGGATGCCTTGGCCGGATTCGTTCAGGCCACTCGCGTCAAGGCGGTGCACTTCGGCTCGGGCGTGCGGATTGATGGGAATGGGCTGGCGCCGCTGGATCCGCAGAAGATTGCGCGTGTGAGGGCTGCACTGGAGGCGGCGTAGGATCGTTCCCTGTGCTGATGTTCGCGACGAATCACCCCCGCGGCGGCCCGCACCTTTTCAGATTCACTTCGCCACAACCACCGGAATCCCTCGCAAGGTTCCAGCACCCTTTGCCTCTTCCAGCGCCTGCTTGACCGCAGCGCCCGTCGCCGCTTCGATTTGCAGCCTCGCAGCCAGTTCGCGTTCGGAACGCTTCACACCGGCCAGGTTCGCCAGCTTCACATGCCCGTATCCACGCACACGAGCGTGCAGATCCGCTAGCTTGACGATTTCCTCGACATTACCTGCCTCGAGCTTCGCAAACGCTCGTTGCAGGGTGGTTTCGTAATCGTTCGCCAGTTCGCGTTCCATCCGGCGTTCCAGTGTGCGGCCAAACGGATCGAGCATCGTGCCGCGCAGCCCACGGAATTTCGCCATTGTGCCAAGCACCGGCCACAGCCATTGACCGAATGTCTTCTTCACCGGATTCGCGCCATGCCTGGGACTCGACAACGTGGGCGGAGCGAGGTTGAATTTCACACCGAAGTCCTTGCCCGCGACGCCTTCGAATTGCGCTTCCAGCGACGCCCGGAACGCGCTATCCGTATGCAGGCGCGCCACTTCGTATTCGTCCTTCACAGCCAGCAGTCGATAGAAAGTCGTCGCAACTGCACGCGTCACACGCTCACCTGATGAAGCTCCGCCGACACTCGCCTCGGCACGCCGTGCCGCATCTACCAGCGCGCGATAGCGCTTCACATAAGCCACGCCGCCATACACGGCAAGACGCGCTTCGCGATGCGCGACCAGTTCATCCACCGTATCGATGCGCACCGGTTGTAGCGCACCGTGCCGAGCTTGCCACAATGCTTCGAGTGCCGCCGGATCAGCCGCCGCGAGGCGGCCGACCGAAAACGCCAGCTGATTCATCTGGACTGCGACATTGTTCAATTCGATCGCGCGCATCATCGCGGCGAACGACACCGGCACCAAGCCGAGCTGCCACGCAAAACCGAGCATCAGGATGTTCGCGCCGATCGTATCCCCAAGGAAACGTGTGGCGAGGGCCTGCGCATCGCATGCCGACATACGCTCTTCGCCTGCCGCATGACGCATCTTGTCGATCAGCGCGCCGGCGTGCAGGTTCGCGTCCGGGTTCTGCACGAAGGTTGCATTCGGAATCGCATGGGTATTCACGACAATCCGTGTGCGACCGTGACGGACAGTCTGCAGCGCATCGGAACTCGCCCCTACAACCATGTCACACGCCAGCAGCACGTCGGCCTGCTGCGTATCGATACGCACCTGATTGAGCCATTCATCTCGTGCTGCAAAGCGCACGAACGAGAGCACCGAGCCGCCTTTCTGCGCAAAGCCCATGAAATCGAGTACCGAAGCGCTCTTGCCCTCCAGATGCGCAGCCATGCTGATCAGCGCACCCACCGTCACGACGCCCGTGCCGCCGACGCCCGTCACCAGAATGTCGTACGGCGCGGCGTCGAGCTGGGTGGCCGGCACCGGCAGGGCATCGACGCGCGCAGCCAGCGCCGCTGCATCGAATGCCACGCCCGCGGCCTTCTTGAGCTTGCCGCCTTCGATCGTCACAAAGCTCGGACAGAAGCCGTTCACGCAGGAAAAGTCCTTGTTGCACGACGACTGGTCGATGCGACGCTTACGGCCGAGCGCAGTTTCAACCGGTTCGACCGACAGGCAGTTCGATTGCACGCCGCAATCGCCGCATCCTTCGCAGACCTCTTCGTTGATAAAGAGGCGTTTGTCCGGATCGGGAAACTCACCTTTCTTCCTGCGACGACGCTTTTCGGCCGCACAGGTCTGGTCGTAGATCAGCACGGTGACGCCGTCGATATCGCGTAGCACGCGCTGCACCGCGTCGAGCTCGCTGCGATGATGAAACGTGGTGCCCTTCGGGAACAGGTCGTGATGACCGTCGTATTTCTCCGGCTCGTCGCTGACCACGACAAAGCGCGACACGCCTTCCGCTTCCACCTGACGCGCGATCTGCGGCACCGAGATGCTGCCGTCGACCGGTTGACCGCCCGTCATCGCGACCGCATCGTTGTAGAGAATCTTGTAGGTGATGGTGGCTTTCGCCGCGACTGCCTGGCGGATCGCCAGAATGCCCGAGTGGAAATACGTGCCGTCACCGAGGTTCTGGAAGACGTGACGCGTTTTCGTGAACATCGAATGCGAGGCCCAGTCGACGCCTTCGCCGCCCATCTGGATCAGGCCGGTGGTGTCGCGTTCCATCCACGAGGCCATAAAGTGGCAGCCGATACCCGCTTGCGCGATCGAACCTTCCGGCACCTTCGTCGACGTGTTGTGCGGGCAGCCGGAGCAGAAGTACGGCGTGCGCTTCACGGCGTCGGCGGCGTTCGAGAGAATCTGCGGCGCGACCAGATCGACCACGCGCTCACGGCGATCGAGCGCAGGCTTGTGCCGTGCGAGCCAGTTCGCGAACACCGGCAGGATGCGCGAGGGCCGCAACTCACCAAGCGACGACAGCAGTAACGATCCATCCTGCGCATGCTTGCCGATCACCACCGGACGCGCGCCGTCCTGCCGGTTGTACAGATGGTCCTTGATCTGCTGTTCGATGACCGGACCCTTTTCCTCGATCACGAGCACTTCGGAGAGACCTTCGATGAACGTGTCGATGCGCGTCATCTCCAGCGGAAACGACAGTCCAACCTTGTAGATCCGCACGCCTGCCGCTTCGAGATCTGCGACCGTGAGATCGAGCCGGCGCAGCGCTTCCATCAGGTCCAGATGCGCCTTGCCGCAGGTGACGATGCCCACGTTCGCGTGCGGACTCGGTGCGATCCATTTGTCGATGCTGTTGCTGCGTGCAAAATGGCGCACTGCATCGAGCTTGGCCGCGAGCCGTGCTTCGATGGTGAGACTCGGCAGATCGGGCCAGCGGTTATGCAGGCCACCGGCGGGTTCGACGAAATCTTGCGGAGCGGTCCATTGCGTTTGCAGCGCATCGAGATCGACCGTCGAGCCCGATTCGACGGTCTCCGAAATCGCCTTGTAGCCTACCCACGCGCCCGAGAAGCGCGACAGCGCCCAGCCATACAGCCCGAACTCCAGCATGTCGGCCACGTTGGACGGATTCACCACCGGCATATGCCAGGCCATCATTGCAAAGTCGCTTTGATGCGGCATCGACGACGACACACAGCCGTGATCGTCGCCCGCGACTACCAGCACGCCACCATGCGGCGACGAGCCGTAGGCGTTGCCATGCTTGAGCGCGTCGCCGGCGCGGTCGACGCCAGGACCCTTGCCGTACCACATCGCAAACACACCTTCGACGGTGCGCTCCGGATCCGATTCGACCCGCTGCGTGCCGAGCACGGCGGTGCCGCCGAGTTCTTCGTTGATCGCCGGCAGGAAGCGGACATCGCTCGCTGCGAGCAGTTTGTTCGCCTTCCACAATTGCTGATCGACCATACCGAGCGGCGAGCCGCGATAGCCGCTGATGAAGCCCGCCGTATTCATGCCACGCGCCTTGTCGAGCGCGCGTTGCATCAACACGAGACGCACCAGCGCCTGCGTGCCGGTCAGAAAAATGCGGCCGCGGGTGGCGGTGAGGTTATCGGTGAGCTTGTAATCGGCGAGGGCGGGCGTGCCTTCGATGGGCAAGCGGGCGGTCATGGCGAGTCTCCGTTTTTATGCGTTCGCGCGAAGTGGATGGGGACCACAAAGGCTTCGCGTCGAAAGAGACTCTATTTTTTAGCGCCGATTGGAGAAAATTATTGCTAGTTTCCAGGTTTGCTCACGCAAAGCAGTGAAGTACTTCGCGAATTCGGCCGGTTTTGAGATAGATCTGCCATCGAACCCAACGGGGCCTTATTTACCCTACGCGCCTGGCACCGCCCGTGGGTCGATCGCGGCGGCTGGGACCAGCGGCGCCATGGGTTCAAGCGGTTCGACTTCGTCGAAGTGGACGTAATCGATATGGCTAACCCCTTCTTCTTCACGTAGCAGGTCGACATACTTGTACTGCCAGCGAATCGCATCAGCTTCCCAGGTATGACGCGCCTGCATGGTTTGCGCGGTCTGGTCGTCCGCGCCTTCGATGGAAATCAGCAAGGACGCTTCGCGCGCCTTCATCGACTCGGCCGTCTCACCGAACAACGGGCTCGTCTCGTCGATGATATGCATCAAGGTCCAGCTAAACAGAAACGCGGGATGCTGATCGCGTACGAGCGTCAGGTCATAGAGCTTGCGTAACGTGTAGCCCTCGGGAGAGGTTTCGACGCGCATCAGGCGCATTCTGCCGTGCGCCTCTGCGATCAGGTTCTGCCGGCCGTTCGCCGCGCGTGCCATCAGCGTCATGTGACCGTCGATAGGCCGCACCACGGCATAGCGCGAAAACATGATCCTGGCGCGCGGCCGCGAGAAGCGCGCGAAGATCAGGCCGGTCGCCAAGGCGATGCCTGACATGCCGACGAAAATTTCGAGCGTGGCGATCCAGTGGGCGTAGACCGTCTGCGGATGCATGTCGCCGTAGCCGACTGTCGCGAGCGTTTCGACGCTGAAGAAGAACGCGCCGCCGAAGCCGGCGGGAAACTGATTGGCAATCGGCTTCGTGCCGAGCATGTAGAGCGAAGCGAACGTGGCGTTGAGCAGCAAGAACATCAACGCCAGCGACACGAAGAACACGGGCCATTTGACCACTAGCGCGCTGTGGTAAATGTCCTGCCAGAAGCGGACCGGCATGCCGTGCGCAATGATCGTGCGCGAACCGAATGGAATCTCGCGGCTGCCACGAGGCAGCCGCTTGCGCGACGTGGCCTCGGCGTCCGCAGCGGCCGAGTGGGTGCCCGCGCCGGTGCCGGGCATGGAGCCGGGGCCAGGGGCCGGGCCTGAGCTTGGGCCGGTCGTGCGGTCTGACGTATTGGTGGCCATTGCGTGTTTGTCGGCATGAAAACGCGCAAAGCGTAGCACGCCGCACGGCGTGCCCTTGCAGATTTTGGGCGCTTCACCGCGCGTCGCAATGCGGCCTCAGTCCGCCTCGCGCGAACTCACGCCATCACGGGAAAGTGCGCGGTTTCGGAATTCCCGCGCCGTGTTCGATATCCGTGACCGCCTGTTGATGGGCCGCTTCAATCGCTTCGGTTTCACCGGCGTAGCCGGCGTCGCCGCCGACCGTTTTCCACGCCTGCACCGCGCGTTCGAGATGACGGATTTCAAATTCCGCATCCCATCGCGCACCTTGTAACTCGAGGGGGCGCACGTGGATCGAGTACACGCCATAGAGGAAGAGCTGTTCAGCCATTATCGCCTCCAGCCGGTTGTTTCCAGAAAAGCGCCACGCAGCGCGAACGTGCTGCCGGCACCAACGGCACCAGCATGTGGGGTGCCTGCCTAGAATTCGATTTCGCCGAGGATGCGATGAGCCAGCGCTTTGGCCTCTTCGAGGGCTTCTTCCTCGGTGGTCGAGGTGGCCTCGACTTCGTAGACTGTGTTCTCCAGCTCGCCGCCCTCGTCGCGCGAGAGCGTGACGAAACCGCGGTACGCTCCACCGTCTGCCGGCTGCACCGTGGCAACGGCCGTGTAGAGTCCTTTGGTGTAGGTGACGTCCTCCATGATGCTTCTCCAGCAAGGGGGAGATTCCATCCTAGCACGCCGATTCGGGACTCACCGGCCATCTGTGTGACACCCTGGATTGCGCGCCGAATCTGGGCGCGCCGCGCAGCTCACCCCTGCAGCAACGCCACCACCTCATCGAGCGACGGCGAGTGCGCTCCGGCATGACGGCAAGCGGCCGCGCCGGCTGCCAGCGCGAAGGCGAGATGCTCCGACCAGCCGCGTTGTGGCGCCGTCATCAGGCTGAACAGCAGGCCGCCAATCGACGCGTCGCCCGCGCCGACCGTATCCGCCACTTCGACACGCGGCGGTTGGGCTTCGATGATCGTGTCGCCTTCGATCAGCGTGGCCTTCTCCGAGCCACGCGTGACGAGCACGGTCGCCTTCGGATTCATCGCTCGCAGCTGGGCGAGCGCGTCGGCTTCGCTGGTCTTGAACAGCAGGCCCAGGTCTTCGTCCGAAACCTTGATGAGGTCGGCGAGCGCGGCCATCTTGCGCAGCGTCGGCTCATAGCCGTGCGCCATCAGATTGCGGTAATTCGGGTCGAAGCTGATCTTCACGCCGCGTTCGCGCAACTGCGCGGCGAGCGTGGCGAGCGTGTTGCCGAGCGGCTGGCGCACGAGACTGATGCAGCCGAAGTGCGCCCACTTCACCTGGCTCATCCAGCCTTCCGGCAGCTTCGAGGGATCGAAGGCCAGGTCGGCGCCGTTCTCACCCATGAAGAAGTACGCCGGCGGGTGCGTCTGATGAACGATCGCCAGCAGCGGCGGTCGTTCTACGCGCTGCATGAAGCGCATGTCGAGACCGGCAGCGACGCTGGCGTCCCAGAGCTCGTCGGAGAAATTGTCGGTGCCGAGCGAGCCGACGCAGGCGGTCCGCAGGCCGAGCCGCGCGACCGCGCGGGCGACGTTCCAGCCCGCGCCGCCTGGGCGCGATAGCCATTGCGAGTCGCCGGTGCGCACGAGGTCGGTCAGGATGTCGCCGGGCGAAACGAAGAGGGGAAGTTCAGTGCTCGCGCTCATGGTGCTCACCGTGCGGATTCAGTTGTGTTGGATGGGGCGTGCGGCAATGCATGCATCAGCACTTCGTAGCATGCACCCATCGTGTGATAGTCGGTCTTGCCGGCCGGGCTTTTTTCATCGCTGTACTTGCGATTGTCGCAGGTCAGGATGCGATACCACGCGCCGTATTTGTGGTCGACGAAGTGCGTCCAGCTATAGCGCCAGATCTCGTCGTACCAGTCCCAGAAGCGCTCGTTGCCGGTGCGCTTGCCGAGCAGCGCGGCGGTCGCGAAGGTCTCAGCCTGGACCCAGAAATACTTGTCGTGATCGCAGACCGTGCCGTCCGGGCCGAAGCCGTAGTAGAGGCCGCCGTGATCGTCGTCCCAGGCGTGCGTCATGGCCGCGTCGAAGAGTTCGATGGCGCGCGGCAACAGCCACGGCAGCGGGCGATGGCGTTCGAGGATCAGCAGCAGCTTGGCCCACTCTGTCTGGTGACCGGGCTGGAAACCCCACGGACGGAAAATGTTCGAACTGTCTTCCTCGTTGTAGTGCCAGTCCACCGACCAGTCTGCGTGGAAATGTTCCCACACGAGACCCTGTGAGAGCTTGGCCTGACGCAGCGTGATGTTCGACGCCACACGTTCCGCACGATCCAGATACACCAGATGGCCGGTTGCTTCATAGGCGGCGAGCAACGCCTCGGTGGTGTGCATGTTGGCGTTCTGGCCGCGGTACGAGCTCACGCGCCAGTCGGGCGTCGCTTCGTCGGCGTAGAGGCCGGCGGCGGCATCCCAGAAGCGGTGCTCCATCAGCTCGAAGGTGGCGCCGATCATCGGCTTCGCTTCTTCGATGCCGGCCATCGCGGCATGCGAATAGGCCAGCAGCACGAAGGCGAGTCCATAGCAATGACGGGTGGCGTCGAGTACGTGCTTGGTGCCGTCGCGCCAGTCGAACTCCCAGTCGTAGCCCTTGAGTTCGGCGTCCCAGTGCACGTCGCGCAGGAAATTCAGACCGTGGCGCGCGTATTCGAGGTGCTGCGGATCGCCGAACTCGCGATACGCCATCGCGTAGTTGAACACGTAGCGGCAACTGCTGACCAGGTGGCGCGTCGTGCGGTTGTAGATCGAACCGTCGTCGCTGAAGAAGTGATAAAAGCCGCCGCTCGGGTCGAACACGTTGGGCGCGTAGAAGCGCAAGGTGTCCTGGATGTGCGAGAGCAGAAATTCGCGCTCGCGGAAGCTGGCGACAGCGGGCGCCTTGGGCGACGCGGCGCCTGCGTGATCGGGATGGTCGGGATGAAGCTGATCGGATTGTGTCATGGTGTTTTCACCGAGGTACTGGCACGTGCGATGAGATGAACGGGCAGGTGGACTTCGAGTTGCGTGGGCGACTCTTCAAGCAGCAGTTCGACGCCGCGCCGGCCGAGCGCTTCCTTGTCGACGGCGATCGTCGACAGTGGCGGGGTGGCGTGAGCGGCGGCAGGGATGTCGTCAAAACCGATGATCGCGATGTCCTGCGGAACGCGCAGGCCACGTGCGAGGCAGACGCGCAGCGCAGCAAGCGCGGCGGCGTCGTTGTAGGCAAATACGGCGTCGGGACGCTCGCCGGGTGCATCGAGTACGCGTTGCATGGCGAGCGCGGCGCCGGTGTCGGGGTCGAGCCCGGCGTCGATGGTCACTTCAAGCGAGGGGTCGAACAGCAGACCCGCTTCGAAGAACGCGCGCCGGTAGCCGAGCGCACGCTGCGCGATGCTGAAATGGGCGAGCGAGCCGCCGATGAAGGCGATGCGCTTGTAGCGGTGCTGGAACAGATGGCGCATCGCCAGCGCCGCGCCGGCCGCGTTGTCGAGGTTGACTGACCGCAGCCCCGGCGCCCACAGGTCGATCAGCACGAGCGGGCGCTGCATGGCGACGAGCGTAGTGAGCGTTTCAGGCTCGACGAAGCCGGCGACGGCGACCGCGTCGGGCGCGTGCAGGCGCATCTGCTGGATCACGTCTTCCGTGGGTCCTGCAGTCAGCACGGACGGCACGATGCCGCGCTCGCGGCAGGCATCTTCGACACCGTGCAGCACGTGCGAGAAGAACGGGCTGGCGGCGAAATTATTGTGCTGGCGGTGCAGCAGAAAGGTCAGCCGGCGGATGCGCGGGCGCAACTGGGCCGCGTCGTAACCGAGCTGACGCGCGGCCTCGACGACCCGCAGGCGGGTGGCGTCGGAGAGGCCTGGCTGATTCTTCAGCGCGCGGGAGACGGTGCCGATCGACACGCTGGCGGCGCGGGCGACATCGCGGATGGTTGTGGCCATCTGGGTGGGCGGCGAGCGTAGTGCTGGCCGCTGGCTAAGTTGATTTCGGGGGATTGTATAGTAAAACTGGCGGAAATATCCCTGCACTCACGCGAATCGGTACGCGTAAATACCCGTATATAAGGAATAAAGGCGGTTTCATTGTGTTTAGTAAAATCAACTAAACATGAGGCTGAATTTCCGGGAAAGGTGAGTTTTTAGGGGTGAATAGTAGGAATCCGAAGCATTTTCCGGTGGGTTGAAGAGCCGCAACCGACAACGCGAGGCTACGGAAGCGGTGCTCTTGCGAAGCCGGTGCCCGGGGCGCCCCTCGGTCGCGCAGGCGTGGCGGCCGTCGTCTCAGTCGAACGCCGCGTGGCGCGCGTCGGTGTGCCCCTGCAACAGCGCGTCGCTCTCATCCGCCCCGATCAGCACGAATCCGCCCGGGTCCTGCTTCGCGCGCCGCTTTGCGAGCGCCGCCACCGAGGCAACTTCCTCGCTGCTATACAGCGTCGGACCGACATGGGACTCAATGTGCACGCAGCCGATCGCCATGGTCACAAAGCTGAAGAAGGTCGCATTGCCACGCCGGTCTTCGCCGTGGATGCCGCCCGCGAGCCGGTCCTCGGGCGCGTAGAAGCGTTGCGCGCCTTCGTTGAACAGCTGGATCGCGCGCAATACGCGCTCGCGCCAGTCGTCGCTCTGGAACAGGATCAGGAAGTCGTCGCCGCCCACGTGGCCGAGAAAGTCACGGGTCGGATCGCACACGTCGGCCAGCACGGCGGCCGCGAACTTCAGCACTTCGTCGCCCTGCCAGTAGCCGTACTGGTCGTTAAAGGGCTTGAAATGGTTCAGGTCGACATAGCAGGCGTAGAACCCCGCGTCGTGGCCGAGCAGCCGCGTGATGTGCGAGCTGATCGGAATGTTGCCGGGCAGGAAGGTCAGCGGATTCGCGTAGCGCGCCGCTTCGATGCGCACTTCGGTGACCGCACGCACCAGGTTCTCGCCGGTGCCGAGGCCCGCGTATTTACCGTTGTCGGTGATGACGAAGCCATCGGCGAGATACCGCTGGTCGTCGCTCGCTAGCAGCTTGGCCATCTGTTCGACCGTCATCGATTTTTCGATGATCACCGGCGATGCGTTCGCAAACAGCAGGCAGGGGCGCTTGCCGAACAGCTCGCGGTGGTACGGCAACGCGTAGCGCTCCATGAAGGCGCGCCGGTTGATCAACGCCACTGGCTCGTCGTTTTCGACCACGGCGACCGCGTGCAGATCAGGCAAGCGGTTGAACAGTTCGAGCACCTCGTTGTTGGTGGCCTCGCGCGGCAACGCAGGCGCATGCACCATCATCTTGGCCGACGCCATGCCGCCCGAAGGTGATGCGCTGACCGCGCGCGTCGCTTCCGGAAACACGGCAATGTGCCCGGCGCGAATCGCCTTGCGGGCGTCGTCCGTCACCATGCGGGCAGGCTTTGCATTAGGGCGGCCGAAGAAATAACCCTGCCCGCAGTTGATGCCCATGTCGCGCAGCACGATCAGATCCGCTTCGTTTTCGATGCCCTCGGCTACCAGCTTTGCGCCGCTCGCGCTGGCGAACTGCTGCATGGCGCGCACGGCCTCGAACTTCAGCGGGTCACTCGCGATGTCGTGAATAAAAAACCGGTCGATCTTCACGACGTCCGGCCGCAGGCGCACCCACAGATTCATGCTGGCATTCGCGGTGCCATAGTCGTCGAGCGCGAATTGCGCGCCGGCTGTGCGCAAGCTCGTCAGTGCCGACAGGAACTGGCCGATGTCGGGAATCGCGCTTTGTTCCGTCAGCTCGATCACGATGCGCTCTGGGTCCACGCCCGCTTGCCGCAGCAGCCCGAGGGTATCCTCGCGTGCCTCGGCGAGCTGGCGCAGCGCACCCGCGCTGAAATTCAGAAACAGCTTGCCCTCGCAGGCCGACTGCGCGAATGCCCGCACGCAGATGAGCGCGGCGGCGCGCTCCAGTTCGAGCACGCGGCCCTCGGTGTTTGCCAAGGCGAACAACGCGAATGGTGTCTCCAGCGGCGAGCCGGCAGGTCCGCGAATCAGCCCTTCGTAGCCCAGGATCGCCCCGTCGTCGAAATCCACGATCGGTTGAAATACTGCGGACAAATCACGCCGGGCGATCAAATCCTCGATGCTGGGCGCGGCAGAACGAGGGGGCGAGCGAAGTGGCATGGCATTCGGCCAAAGCGGTGAACCGTCGGCTTATCGGCAACGCCGCAGGGAAATTAAGTGAATTTTTAATGACAAGACGCACTGACGTGGTGCGCCCGCGCCGTATCCTGGCGCGGGTCGGAATGGAATCCGGTTCACCCGGCCGTCTTGTTTGCATTGCGCCTATGCCATCAGGCCAGGGCGACGGCGCGAGCATTTCGGCGTGAAATAGCGGAAAAGCCGCGCGAAGGCGGCTTTGTTCAGACAGGCTCAGGGAGGGCGCTTTATGAATCTTTTGTTCGACAGGTTTGGCGCGTTAGCGTCGCGCAACGGCCGCCGCGGGGTGGTCCTCTGCGGCCGCGCGAGTTTCAGCGCTCGTATCGCGCGCGCCCCAGCGCTGCGCGAGAGCGGCGCATACCATCAGCTGGATCTGGTGAAACAGCATCAGCGGCAGCACGGCAGCCCCCACCGCGTGCGAAGCAAAGATGACCTTTGCCATCGGCACGCCGGAGGCGAGACTCTTTTTCGAACCGCAGAAGATGATGGTGATCTGGTCCGCGCGATTAAAGCCGAGCCGTTTGCTCGTGAACATCGTGACGGCCAGCGCAAGCGCCAGCAGTACAGCATTGATGAGCACGAGGCCACCCAGTGCGCCCAGCGAGGTATGGCGCCACAGGCCTTCCGTGACGGCCTCGCTGAAGGCGCCGTACACCACCAGCAGGATCGAACCCTGATCGACGAACTTCGTCACGCTGCGATGGCGCTCAATCCACTTGCCGAGAATCGGCCGCAGCAACTGCCCCGCCACGAACGGCACCAGCAGTTGCAGCACGATATTCCAGACCGTGTGCCATGCGGACGTGCCGCCGGCCGCCTGGTTCGTGACGACCAGGCTGACGAGCGCCGGCGTAATGAAGATACCGAGCAGGCTCGAAGCCGAGGCGCTGCACACGGCAGCCGGCACATTGCCTTTGGCAATCGAAGTGAACGCGATGGACGACTGGACCGTCGATGGCAGCGTACAGAGGAAGAGGACGCCGGCGTAGAGCGCAGGCGTAACAAGGGGCGAAAGGAGCGGTTTGAGCGCGAGCCCGAGCAATGGAAACAGCGCAAACGTGCTTAGCAGGACGACGATATGCAGACGCCAATGGGTCGCGCCCGCCACGATCGCTTCGCGTGAGAGCTTGGCGCCGTGCAGAAAAAACAGCAGCCCGACGGCGAAATTCGTCAGCCAGTTGAACCAGACGGCTGCCTGCCCGTGCACGGGCAGCAGGCTGGCGAAGATCACCGTGCCGACGAGGCACAATGTGAAGTTATCGGGAAGCAGTTTCGGGCGAGCCATTTCGCAATCTCAACTCAATTCGGGTGATGCGGGTAACGCGGAAATACAGACACGCGTGCGTGGCGGCACGTGGCGTTCGCTGTAGGGGGAAGGGACCATTAATAGCGGATCGTGATTAAAAAATCAAATTCATTTGCGGAATCGATTGATGAGGATTGCGCTTCTGAGGCGTGTCGAAACCCGCCTGGCGGAGCGGCTGCGCGGGGGTATTTCGGGGCGTTCCAGCTGGTAATCAGGAGGCCCTGATTTGCCCCTTGCGCAAGACGTTTGTCGCGCAAAAACGTCGCAGTAACATGGTGTTACAACGCAGTGTCAGGCCTAACACTTTTTGGCTCGACACCCCTCCGACCGACCCATAAATTACTGCTCAAAGGCCAATGGGATGCATAAGTTGCGGATCGACCGCAGCGGGTACGCAAATCCTGGAACAAGCCTCGCCGCAGCTCGAACGGCGGGCTTCAGGCGGGTCTTCGGGCAGGTGAATCATGGTGGACGCAGGGTTGTGGAGAACCAGGCATTGGGTGTTGGGCGCAGTCTTGACTGTGCTGTGTTCGCTCGCCTGTGCCAGAGGGCCGCAAGTACCGCATGGCGGTGGCTTCGGCGGCGGGTTCGCTCATGCCGGCGCTCAGCATAATGCGCGTGCTTACGACGCTCGCGCCGAGCGTGGCGCATCAGTTGAGCGCAACGCCCGGGTCGCGCGCAGCGCGGGTACACCGCATGGCGGCTACACCAACGGGCAATCATCACGCGTTGCCGGCAACGGCGCCGGTGGCTACGGCGGCTACAGGGGCGACGCCCGCGCGGATCCGCGCGGCGGATTCCAGTACGCCGGCGCGATTACCACCGTGAGCACCGAGGTTCGCTCGGTGCCACGTCCGCCCGAGGACGAAACGATGGTGCGCGCCGGTTCGATCCGCGCCGACGTTGCGCGCTATAACGAAGAGCGCGGCGCCACTCGACCCGTCCCGCGCCCGCCGGAGTATATGAACCGGCCGCCGGGGCAGTCGCCCTACCGCAACTAGCCTTTTCCTGAACGCTCCTCGTTGACTCCTGCGCGCTCCGCTCGCTCGAGACCGGTCGTCCTGCGCGCCGTCACGAGAACGGCATCGCCAGCCACTTTCTCCTGCTTTCAATCTGTCAGCTAACCTGCGCCCGGTCATACCGTGCGTTGTCTGCCCGTCCAAGTGACGTATGCACGCCACACTTTCATGACAGCACGACGCACGGCACCTTACTGAACCTTCAAATTTTGTCCTTCACCGGGCCGGCCGTCATCGGCGCGGTCCCTGATCCGTTATCTGTCTTTGCGCTGCAGTCCTGGCGGGCCTTGCAGCCCGTTGCGGGGCGAGATATCCCGTGGTGCGGGCGAAAGCCAATCGCGCTTTATCAGTCCGATAAACGACAAAACTAATCGGACCGATATACCGGCAATAACAACCCATATTTTTGTCCACAAAAATGGTCCGCAAAGATGGTCCCGCCCAGATTAACTCGTTGATCTAACGGACGACCGAGAAACCGTTAGCGCGAGCTTCCCCGCCGCACAGCAGCCACACCCTTTTGACAAAGACAGGAGAACCCATGAATACAAATTTCCGCCGTGCGCTCAATACGACTCTCAAGACCAGCGTCATCGCTTGCCTGCTGGCCGGGGGCGCATCGTCGGCGTTCGCGCAATCGAGCGTGCAACTTTATGGTCAGGTCGACGAATGGGTCGGCGACCAGAAATTCCCGGACGGCAAGGGCGCAGCAGAAGTGTCGGGCGGCGGTATGTCGACCTCCTACTGGGGCTTGAAGGGGGCGGAGGATCTGGGCAACGGCTACAAGGCGATCTTCACTCTGGAAGGCTTCTTCCTCGCGCAGAACGGCGCTTACGGCCGCTTCACGGGCGATACGTTCTTTTCGCGTAACGCGTATGTCGGTATCGAATCGCCGTACGGCACGGTCACGGCCGGACGTCTGACCACGCCGCTGTTCGTCTCGACGATCCTGTTCAACCCGTTCGTCGACTCGTACGAATTCTCGCCGATGGTGTGGCATACGTACCTCGGCCTCGGCACCTTCCCGACGTACAACACTGACCAGGGTGTGGCCGGCGATTCGGGCTGGAACAATGCGGTGGAATATTCGTCACCGAACTTCAACGGCTTTAGCGCCAACGTCATGTATGCCCTGGGCAATACGGCGGGTGAGAACGGCGCGAAGAAGTGGAGCGCCCAGTTCCTGTACTTCCACGGCGCGTTCGCGGCAACCGGCGTTTATCAGTACGTGAACTTCAACGACGCCCCGGGCGATCTGACCAGCCTCGCACAAAGCGTGGGGCTCGCGAGCATGAAGAGCCAGAGCGTCGCTCAGTTGGGCCTGTCCTACGACCTGAAGTACGTCAAGTTCTTCGGCCAGTACATGTACACGTACAACGCACAGGACATCGGCAGCTGGCACGTGAACACCGCACAAGGCGGCGTGACGGTTCCAGCGGGCCCCGGCTCGATCATGGCGTCGTTCGCGTACTCGCGCGACGGCAGCGGTCTGGACCAGACGCGTCAGACGGCTGCAATTGGATATGACTATCCGCTGTCCAAGCGCACCGATGTCTACGCGGCTTATATGTACGATCACTTCACCAGCCAGACCTCGGGCCAGACCTACGGCGTGGGTATCCGCACGAAGTTCTGACCGGTTCGGGTCGCCACGCGTTTCGTTGTGCTTTGCAAACCCCGCCTTCGGAAGAAGGCGGGGTTTATCTTTTTAGCTTTATTAATTGGCACCTCAGGCGGAGGTTTGCTGACGCTGCTTTGATAAAGACGGCAAAATGGCGTCGATTGATTCCTCTCGTGAGCGATTGCCATGGATACCCTCGTCAGCATGAAAGTGTTTCGCCATGTCGTCGAAGTGGGCAGCTTCGTCGGCGCGGCCGAGCGCATGGAGATGTCCGCGGCGATGGCGAGCAAACACGTGATGCATCTGGAACAGCAGCTCGGCGCGCGCCTGCTCAATCGCACCACGCGGCGCGTCGCCCCGACCGAGGCGGGGCGCGAGTACTACGAGCGTTTGAGTCAGGTGCTGACCGAACTCGACGAAGCCGGGCAGGCGGTCGGCGCCGCGAGTATCGTGCCGCAGGGGCGTCTGCGGGTGTCGTCGCTATCGGCGTTCGGTCTGAGTCACGTGATGAGCGCAGTGGCCGACTATGCGGCGCAGTATCCGCAGGTCACCGTGGATATGACCTTGTCGGACCGCGTAGTCGAATTGATCGACGAGGGTTTCGATGTCGCGATCCGGGCCTCGCCGCACGGCCTGAAGTCGTCCTCGCTGATCGCGCGGCAGATTGCTACCGCGCACCTCGTCCTGTGCGCTTCGCCGGAGTATCTGCGCCGGCATGGCACGCCGAAGAAACGGGCCGATCTGTCGCGGCACAACTATCTGCAGTACGCCGGTGTATCGGCGCCGGATTTCGTTACGTCCAACGGCGATGGCGGGGCGCGCGTCAGTCTGTCCGGCAACCTGATCGTCAATCAGCTGGAAGCGCAGCGCGTGCTTGTGCTGCAAGGCGCGGGGATCGCCATGCTCGGGACCGAGGTGATCGGCGACGATCTCGCTACCGGCCGTCTGCTGCCGCTGCTGGTTGCCGAGTCGCTGCCGCGCGAGCTGCCCATTCACCTCGTGTATGCGAGCCGGCGCCATCTATCGGCGAAGGTGCGCTCGTTCGTCGATTTTTTTGCGGCGCGTTTTGCCAACGAGGCGCTGTGGCCATCGCTCGAGCAGATCAAGGCGCTGGCCGTCAGCTAAGCGCCGCGCTCACCGGTCAACGCGCGATCCCGAGCCGCGCCTTCGCGTCGTCGTATTCCTTCTTCAGACGCTCGACCAGTTCGCCGACGCTCGGCACGTCGTCCATCAGACCGACGCCCTGGCCTGCGCCCCAGATGTCTTTCCACGCCTTGGCCTTGTCGCTGCCGAAATTCATCGCGGTCTTGTCCGAAGCCGGCAGCGCATCCGGATCGAGTCCGGCATTGACGATGCTTTCGCGGATGTAGTTGCCGTGCACACCGGTGAACAGGTTGGTGTAGATGATGTCCGAGGCGCTCGAGTTGACGATCGCATGCTTGTAGCTTTCCACCGCATGCGCTTCCTGGGTCGCGATAAAGCGCGTGCCCATATATGCGAGGTCTGCGCCCATCGCTTGCGCAGCGAGGATCGAGCCGCCGTTGGCAATCGCGCCGGACAGCACGATCGGGCCGTCGAAAATACGCCGCACTTCACCCACCAGCGCAAACGGGGAGGTCGTGCCTGCGTGGCCGCCCGCCCCCGCTGCGACCAGAATCAGGCCGTCGACACCCGCTTCCAGCGCCTTCTGAGCGTGACGGATGTTGATCACGTCGTGCAGCACGATGCCGCCGTAGCTATGCACCGCGTCGACGATTTCCTTGGCCGGTGCACGCAGGCTGGTGATGAAAATCGGCACCTTATGTTCGACGCATACGCGCACGTCGTGCTCGAGCCGCACGTTCGACTGATGGACGATCTGGTTGACGGCGATCGGCCCGATCACGGCGTCCGGATGGGCTGCCTTGTGTTCGGCGAGCGACGCCTGGATCTGCGTGAGCCATTCGTCGAGCAACTCGGCAGGCCGTGCATTCAAGGCCGGGAACGAGCCGACGATCCCGGCCTTGCATTGCGCGAGAACCAGATCGGGGTAACTGACGATGAACATCGGCGAGGCAACAACGGGCAGCGCAAGGTGCTGCAGGACGGCGGGCAATGCCATGGCGCAAGTCTCCTATCAGGCGAGCCGGCGTGCGTCGAACGCCCGGCATATGTGAAGTGTAGTGGCACAGGACGCAGCGTGAGTCGGTGATGGCTGCTGCGCGTGTTGTGCGACTTGCGTTCGGAATCCAGCGGGCTCCATGAAGCCCGCGCAGTTTTCGAACGATCGTTCGATTATAGGCGAATGGCCGCCCGATTGCAGCGATGGTGCAGTTGGAGGAAGTGTTCAGGTTCTACGCTTACGTGCCCTATACCACCCCGTATGGACACACAGCGCTCCTACAATGCTTTCACGAACAACGACAAGAGACTCTCGCTATGCCCTTCGAGGATTTCACGCCCTTCCGGGTCGCCGCGGGCGACGTCGACATTTACGGGGTCAAGGGCGGGGCAGGGCCGCCTCTCTTGCTGTTGCATGGCCATCCGCAGACGCACCTGATCTGGCATCGGTGCGCCGCGCAACTCGCACAGCATTTCACCGTGATCGCCACCGACCTGCGTGGCTACGGCGCCTCGGCGAAACCGGCCAGCGACGCCACTCACGCGGCATATTCCAAACGGGCGATGGCGGCGGATCAGGTCGCGGTGATGCGTCACTTCGGCCATGAACGCTTTCTGGTCTGCGCCCATGATCGCGGCGCACGGGTCGCACACCGGATGGCGCTCGATCATCCGGAAGCGGTCGAACGTCTGATGCTGCTCGATATTGCGCCGACGCTCGCCATGTACGAAGCCACCGACCGCACCTTTGCCACGCTGTATTTCCACTGGTTCTTCCTGATCCAGCCGGAGCCGCTGCCGGAGACGCTGATCGGCGCCAATCCGGACGTCTACGTCGAACGTGTGATGGGCAGCCGCCACGCCGGATTGACGCCGTTCGCCCCCGAGGCGCTCGACGCCTATCGCAGCTCGCTGCGGCAGCCAGGTGCGGTGCATGCGATGTGCGAGGACTACCGCGCGTCGGCGACCATCGACCTCGACCATGATCGCGCTGACATCGAACGTGGCCACAAGATTGGCTGCCCGCTGCGCGTGCTGTGGGGCGAGGAGGGTGTGATCGAGAAGTGTTTCGAGCCGCTCGCGGAATGGCGCCGGGTGGCGCGCGATGTCAGCGGGCGGGCGTTGCCGTGCGGGCATTACATCCCCGAGGAAGCGCCAGCGGAACTGGTCCCGGAGATGCTCTCCTTTTTCGAGGCCGTCGAGCAGTAGCCGGGTCGCGCTCAGCCTAGCGGCGGCAGCCTGCGCGCGACCGGCGTCGACTTGATGATGGCGGTGCTGGTTTCCGCGCGCTCCGTCACCTTCGACAGGATTTCGTCGAGCTGCTCGATCGAATGCAGGTACAGACGGCAGACAAAACAGTCGTCGCCGGTCACCTTGTCGCACTCCACGAACTCCGGAATACGGCGGATCACGTCTTCGACCAGATGTAACTGTCCGGGCAACGGCTTCACCCGCACGATTGCCTGCAGCGTGTAGCCGAGCGCGCGCGGATCGATCTGCACGGTGAAGCGCTCGATTACACCTTGAGTCTCGAGCCGCCGCAGACGTTCGGCGGTACTGGGTGCGGACAAGCCGACCCGCCGCGCCAGTTCGCTGACCGGCTGGCGGGCATCTTCCGCGAGCGCCGCCAGCAGCGCCCGATCGGTATCGTCGAGCGTAGCGGGGGGATTGGTTGTAAGGCGATTTGCCATGATTGCCTTCGATTCTTAGGTCCGCGCAATTGAATGCCTAAGTTTAGCCATATATTCAATCATCCGGATTAAATACACTGACTCTCAGGTGATCAATCCTGGGAGAGCGAAGATGGCTGCCGATGAAATGCGCGGGAGCGCCACCGGCCGCGGGGCGGCGGAGATGACCGTGGCGATGCTGATGTCAGGGACAATCGGCTGGCTGGTCGTGTCGTCGCAACAGAGCGCGTTCAACGTGGTGTTTTTTCGTTGCGTGTTCGGTGGCGCCACTTTGGCCCTCGTCTGCGCCGCGTTAGGGCTGTTCCGCCGCAATCTTTTCTCCTGGCGCATGCTGGGTCTCGCAGCGCTCGGCGGTGTAGCGATCGTCATCAACTGGGTGCTGCTGTTTGCCGCGTATTCGCGCGCGTCGATTTCGATGGCCACCGCTGTCTACAACACGCAGCCATTCATGCTGGTCGCGCTCGGTGCGGTCGTGTTCCGCGAACGCATCACTGCCTCGACGATTGCATGGCTGCTGGTGGCGTTCGGTGGCCTCGTGCTGGTCGTGCGGGTTGAGCCCGCCGTGCTCGCGATGCCGGGCCGGTACCTTGAAGGAATTGCCTATGCGGTTGGTGCGGCGGCCATGTACGCGGTGTCGTCGATCATCACCAAACATCTGAAAGGCACGCCACCGCATCTGATCGCGCTGATTCAGGTGGGGCTTGGCGTGCTGATGCTCGCTCCGTTCGTACGCTTCGATGCGCTGCCTACCACGGGCGCACATTGGCTTGAACTCATGACGCTCGGCATCGTGAACACCGGCATCATGTATGTGCTGCTCTACGGGGCGATCCAGAAGTTGCCGACTGCGATGACCGGCGCACTCTCGTTCATCTATCCGGTTGTCGCGATCATTGTCGATCGCGTTGCATTCGGCCAGAAGCTCGCATGGGTGCAGGTGTTCGGCGCCGTGCTGATTCTGCTAGCCGCTGCGGGCGTCAACCTCGGCTGGCGCCTCGTACCGCAGCGCCGTTATTCACCGACCTGAGTCGCCGTGCCCCCGTGCCGTGGGATGATAGTGTCAACCTTTTGTAGGGAAATCACCGATGCGGCCAAAAAACCCGCGCAGGTATCATTTGCACAGACGATGATCACGTCGACCGAATTCTGCCGCTCGCCATTTATGGCGAGCGGCTTTCTTTTTTTGCGCGGCGGCTTTTGACGTTTGTTGAGCGGCGATGCCTACGTTCCCCTTAACGCTTTCTTCGGAGCTGATCACGCGCTACTTGTGACGGTGCCGCGTGCGACAACGCGCTCACCGTCCACCGCCAACGGACCTCCCTGCACTGCCAGTTCTTCGATCAGTCCACGCAAAAGAGCCGGCCATTCGCCGCGCGGTCTGAGCATGGCGGCAGCGGCGCGCATCGTGCTGGCGCTGTCGAGCATGCGTGCGAGCGCATCGAAGGTCATGGTCCGCACTTCGAGCAGTTTGAACACGATCAGCACCTTCAATGCATTCTTCGCGTTGCGCGCCGGATCGGCACGCAACCATGCGACCCGCGAAAACGCCCGCTCCAGCGCCTGCGCAACGTTCGTGAACGGCGCGCCGTGACCCGGAATCACCATGCGGACGTCTAACGTGGCGATAGTTTCCAGCACGGCCTGTTCTTCCGCAAAGCCGCTTTCGCCATCGAGTTCCGGAAAGATCACGCCGAAACCGTTTTCCCATAGCGCGTCTGCACTGATCAGCAGGCGTTCTTCCGCGCAATAGAGCATCAGCGAGTGTGGATCGTGTCCGGGTGCGCCGAGCACCTCCCAGTCGAGCGCGCCGAGCCTGAGGCGCATGCCGGGCGCGATTGTTTCGGTGAAGGTGAAGCGCTCGCAGGTCTGGCCCGTGCCGCGAAACGTCAGGTGAGCTTCATCCCAGTTGCGCACCGCCTCCGTCTCAGCAGCGGGGATGGCTGTGCGGCATGACCATGCTGCCTGCAGTAACGCGTTGCCGCCGCAGTGGTCGGAGTGCAGATGGGTGTTGACGATCAGATCGAGCGGTCGTTCGCCGAGTGCCGCCTGCACCAGGGCCAGCGTTTGAGTCGCATGAGTCGCGTAACCCGTATCGACGAAGGCGGCGCAGGCATCGTCAACCAGCAGCACGTTGTTCGACGACAACCAGCCGCGCTCGAACACCTGGATCGACGCCGGCAGATTCATGATGGGTTGGACTCCTGAGCGGACTCTGCGGAATCACCCTGCGTGGGTTTCGCCATCACGAGAATCGTCGAGGTGCCGAGCAGCACCGTCTCGCCGCGCTGGTTCACAACCGAGCCGTCGAGTTGCGTCAGGTCGCCGTTCAGGCTCGGCTTCCACCAGGCGTCACGGACGCGCCACGTCATCGTCAACGTGTCCTGCGCATGGACCGCTTTCTTCAGCTTGATATCGAACTCGAGGCCTAGTGGCTGCGCGTACTGCGAAAAATGCGTCGCCAGCATCGCCATGAAATGCGCGGAAGGCTGTGTGCCGGAAGCGATCAGGCCTCCGAAGCGGCTTTGCTCAGCGTAAGCGTCGTCGTGATGCAGCGGGTTCAGATCGTTGACGAGCGTCGCGAACGATTTGACCGAGTCTGGTGACAACGTCAGCGTGCAGCTACAACTCTCCCCGATCGTCACGATGCGCGGCGCCGCATTCATTTCGCAGCCTGCCGGTTTTGCGCCATCCACTGCGCGTGGCGATGGTCGAGCGCGTCCCATACCGCGCTTTTGGTGACATCGTCATAGGTGGACCAGCACGCGATTTCATCGATGGTGCGCAGACATCCTTCGCACCAGCCACTCACTTCGTCCATCCGGCACACGTTGATGCACGGCGACGGCACGGGTGCGACCGCGTCCTGTTGGTCCACGGTGCCCGCCGTCGTCATTCGGCTTCTCGTAGCGCCACGTCGGCGACCGGCGCGCCGGTCAGAGCGACCAGCTCTTGCGGCGAGAGATTGAAGACCGCATGCGGGTGGCCGGCTGCGGCCCAAAGAGTGTCGAGCGTAAGCAGGTCTGCATCGATCAGCGTAACCGGCGGCGTGGCGTGGCCGATCGGGCAGACGCCGCCAATCGCATAGCCGGTCTTTTCGCGCACGAACTTCGCATCGGCGCGTCCAATCTCGCCGACCTGTGCCGCGACCTTTTTCTCATCGACGCGGTTCGCGCCGCTTGCCACCACCAGCACCGGTGCGTCGTCTTCGCGGCGGCGAAACAGGATCGATTTGGCGATCTGCGCGACCTCGCAACCGAGTCCTGCAGCGGCTTCGGCTGAAGTCTTGCCGGTTTCCGGCAGCATCACGATCTGTCCGGTGTGGCCGCGCTCACGCAGCAGCAATGCGACACGGCGTGCCGAATCCGGCAGCGCGTTGAGATCGTCGGCGTGGGGAGGAACGTTGTCGGTCATGAAGCGCTTTCCAGTGGATGAGAGGTCAAACGCAGGAACCTTGTTCGCTGCGTGTTTTGGCGAGCAAGGCTTTGCCAGCGCGCGAGTTGTTCGGCTTGCCGATCGAGGTCGAGATGAAATCGCCGATCGCGACGACCTGAGCGAGATCAATACCGGTCTCGATACCCAGGCCCTGCAGTAAATACAGCACGTCTTCGGTGGCAACGTTACCGGTGGCGCCCTTCGCATACGGGCAACCGCCAAGCCCCGCTACCGATGCGTGAAAAATCTCGATCCCTTCGAGCAGCGCGGCGTAGATGTTGGCGAGTGCCTGGCCGTAGGTGTCGTGGAAATGCCCCGACAGTTGCTCGCGTGGAAACACTTCGGTGACCGCAGCAAAGACTTCGCGCGTGCGTCTGGGCGTGCCCACGCCGATCGTGTCGGCGATATCGATCTCGTCGCAACCGAGCGCCGCAAACCGCTCCACCACGTCGATCACCGACGACACCGGTACCTCGCCCTGATACGGACAGCCAAGCGCGCACGATACGCTGCCGCGAATCCGCACACCATGCTCCCTGGCGGCCTGAGCAACGGGTTCGAAGCGCGCGATGCTCTCGGCGATGCTGCAGTTGATGTTCCGCTGCGAAAACGCCTCGCTGGCTGCACCGAAGATCACGATTTCGTCGGCGCGTGCCGCGAGAGCGCCTTCGAAGCCGCGCAGATTCGGCGTCAGCACCGAATAGATCGTGCCGGGACGGCGTTCGATGCCGGCCATGACGTCAGCGCCATCGGCCATCTGCGGCACCCACTTGGGCGACACGAACGAGGCCGACTCGACGTTGCGAAAACCCGCCGCAGACAGGCGGTTGACCAGTTCGATCTTGACCGCGGTGGGAACGAAGTCCTTTTCGTTCTGCAGTCCGTCGCGTGGGCCGACTTCGACGACTTTGACGGCTTGTGGCATGGCCATGATGGGTCTCCTGCCGCACGAGGCGGCGTTGTATCGGGAATTCAGTAGCCGCGATCGATGTCGACGACCCCGCTCACCGGCTCGCCGCGCATCAGCGCGATCATCTTATGCGCGACCTGGGCGACGCTCTCTGCGCGCAAGGTCTGCGCCGAGCTATGCGGGGTGATCGTGATGCGAGGTTCCTGCCAGAACAGATGATCGACGGGCAGCGGTTCCTCGCGGAACACGTCCAGCGTAGCGCCAGCAATCTGACCGTCGGCTAGCGCGTCGAGCAGATCCTGTTCAACCAGATGCGCACCGCGCGCGACGTTGATCAGATAGGCGCCATGCGCGAGCTTCGAGAAGGTGCGCCGGTTCAGCATGTCATGCGTCTCGGGAGTGTGCGGCAGCAGATTCACCAGCACCTTGACGTCACTGAGGAACGCCTCGAACTGCGCCTCGCCAGCAAAAGTCTGCACGCCTTCGATTTGCCGCGCGCTGCGACTATAGCCACGCACAGGCATGCCAAACGGGACCAGCGCGCGGGCCACGTGGGTACCGAGCACACCCAGGCCGAGCACGCCGACGGTGAAGGTGTCGCGCGGATGGGGATCGAGCACTTTCCAGCGGCGTTCCGCTTGCAGCGTTTCATATTCGTCGAAGCGGCGCAGGTAGCGCAGCACGGCATGCGTCACGTACTCGGCCATTTGCGGGGCCATGCCGCCGTCTTCGAGACGAACGAGTTGCGCGGACCGCGGCAGGGTGCCGGGATGCGCGCGCTCGAGTGCGAGAATCGCATCGACACCCGCGCCGAGATTGAAGATGGCGCGCAGCCCCTTGCGGTCTGCCAGCATCTCGCGCGGCGGCCGCCAGACGACGGCGAAGTCAGCCGGCGCGGTGTCGCCCGGTTGCCATTCACGCAGTTCGGCCTCGGGCAGCGCACGGGTGAAATCGTGTAGCCAGGACGCGGCTTCAGGCTGAGGCGTGTAGAAAAGTATCTTCATGCGATCGGTGCGTGCATCACTTGGCGAACAGGCGGCTGATGTCCTTGAAGGCCTTGAATTCGAGCGCGTTGCCGCAAGGGTCGAGGAAGAACATGGTGGCCTGTTCACCGACTTCGCCTTTGAAACGGATATGCGGCTCGATGATGAACGCGGTGCCGGCTGCCTTGAGCCTGTCTGCGAGTGCGTGCCAGTCGTCCGTGCTTAGCACGACGCCGAAATGGCGCACGGGAACGTCATCGCCATCTACAGCATTGACGCCGGCACGGCCGGTTTCATTGGGCGCGAGATGCGCGACAAGTTGGTGGCCAAAAAAATCGAAATCGACCCATTCCGGCGAACTGCGTCCTTCCGGACAGCCGAGCAGGTCGCCGTAGAAGGCGCGTGCGTTTTCCAGGCTGGTGACCGGAAACGCCAGATGGAACGGCTGCAGCGCTCGTGGCTGGACAGATGACGCTTGCGACATGGGGCCTCCTACGTTTTTGGATAGGCTTCATTCTACTTTTTCGAGGCCAATCGCGTGCGGATTGGGCCTAGGCGTCCGGATGAGCGCCCCCATGCGTCCCCGGCGCGTGTCCCGGATTGGACGCCCAATAAGCAAATGAGAAAAAGTTGGTTCGTGTCCGCAGGGCCCCGCTCCACAATAGGTTTCCGGATTCCGGCAGCGAGGAGAATCATGCTTTCATGCAGCAAATCGACGTGGCCGCCACGGCTCGTGACTGTACCGGGCCTGCACGGCAGCGAGGGCGCGCATTGGCAGACCTGGCTCGAACGGCAGTTCGCCCGCTCGCTGCGCGTTGAACAGGCGGATTGGGACGCACCGGATCTGGCGGGCTGGGCGCGCTCGGTGCGCGAACTGCTCGCGCGCGAACGCGGGCCGTTCGTGCTGGCGGCGCACAGTTTCGGTTGCCTTGCGGCGGCGCATGCGTTGCAGCAGGCGTCGTATGTGGGCGACGTGGCGGGCGTGCTGTTTGTCGCGCCGGCCAGCCCAGAAAAATTCACCTTCGCTGGACACTTCGAGGCGCGCCGGCTCGGGGTGCCGTCGATCCTGATCGGCAGCGAGACCGATCCATGGATGCCGCTGGCCGGTTCACGCGAGCTGGCGCAGCGGTTTGGCAGCGCGTTTGTGAATCTTGGGGATGCCGGGCATATCAACACGGCGGCAGGCTTTGGGCCGTGGCCGCGGGCGAAGTATTTCGTCGATACGCTCGTGCATTGCGCCGCGCCGCTGAGGTTTCGCGAGGAGCCAGTGGAGGCGGTGAGGCACGCGCTGGTTTGACGCTCAATTCGCAGCGGAAGAATGCCCGTCGCAACCATGTTCGCAGCCGCTCTTGTCCAACGGCATCTGTTGCGCAGCCTCCGCCCGAATCCCAAGACGCTCAAGCAGCTTGCGATCCGCCTCAGCCTGCGGATTGCTGGTAGTCAACAATTGATCGCCGTAGAAAATCGAATTCGCACCTGCCAGGAAGCACATCGCCTGCAATGCCTCATTCATCTGCTCGCGTCCGGCCGACAAACGCACCATCGCGCGCGGCATCGTGATACGCGCAACGGCGATCGTGCGCACGAATTCGAACGGATCAAGCGCTTCAGTGCCGGTGAGCGGTGTGCCCTCGACCTGCACCAGATTGTTGATCGGCACCGATTCCGGATACGGGTCCATGTTGGCCAGTTGCGTGATCAGGCCCGCACGTTCGCGGCGCGATTCGCCTAGACCCACAATGCCGCCGCAACACACGTTGATACCTGCATCGCGGACGCGTTCCAACGTGTCGAGACGGTCCTGATAGGTACGCGTCGAGATGATCTGGCCGTAAAACTCCGGCGAAGTATCGAGGTTATGGTTGTAGTAATCGAGACCCGCGTCGCGTAGCCCTTGCGCCTGGTGCGTCTCGAGCATGCCGAGCGTCACGCAGGTTTCGAGGCCCATCGCTTTCACGCCGCGGATCATGTCCTTGATCGGCTCGAGGTGACGGTCCTTCGGATTACGCCAGGCCGCGCCCATGCAGAAGCGCGTCGCGCCGTTGTCTTTGGCAACGCGTGCAGCGGCGAGCACCTCGTCGACCGGCATCAGCTTGTCTGCCTTAAGTCCCGTGTCGTGATGCACCGACTGCGGGCAGTATGCGCAGTCTTCCTCGCAGCCGCCGGTCTTGATGGACAGTAGCGTCGATAGCTGTACGGTGTTCGCATCGAAATGCTCACGGTGCACCTGCTGCGCACGGAACATCAGATCGTTGAACGGCAGTTCGTACAACGCAATGATGTCGGCGACGCGATAGCGTGCGGCCGGCGCCGCTGCGGTGGCGGCGTTGGCAACGGTCGAGTCTGTTTGCGGGCGGTCGAGGTGAAGCTGGGTCATATCGTCAATCCTCATGGATGGAGATGAAGTGGGTTCAGAGCCGCGCTGCACGCAGCGTCTGCAATAGCATGGAGGTGTTGATGGCATCAGCTGCCGCATCGGCCGAAATCGGCTTCAGATGCGGGACGATGCCAAGCAACGGTGTGTCGTACTGGCGATCGAGCCGGCTACGGATCGCGGCAATGTTTTCGTCCGCGAAGCCCATCTCCGGATCGACGCGGTTTGCGACCCAGCCCGCCAGATGCAAGCCGCGCGCGGCGATCGCTTCAGCGGTGAGCAACGCGTGGCTGATACAGCCGAGCCGCATGCCGACCACAAGCACGACCGGCAGGTTCAGCGCACAGGCGAGATCCGCTGTGTCCTGCGTATCGGTAAGCGGCACGCGGAACCCGCCGACGCCTTCCACGACCACCACGTCTGCAAGCTGCAGTGCCTGCGCGTGACAATCGACGATGCGGCCGATATCGAGCGTGACGTTTTCCTGAGCGGCGACGATATGCGGTGCGGCCGGCGCTTTCAGAAGATACGGTGTACGAAGGTCTGGGGGAAGAAGCACGCTGGATGCAGCGTCGAGCTGATCAGCGTCTTCGTTGTGCCACACGCCGTCCATCTCGAAGGCACCTGCGGCGATCGGCTTCATCGCAGCAGCGCGCAATCCTTCGCGCGCGAAGCCGCGCAGCAGTGCCGCCGAGACCAAAGTCTTGCCGATTTCCGTATCGGTGCCGGTGACGAACACGGAGCGCGCCGCACTCATGCCGCACCTCTACCAAGCCGCTGCAAGCCTGCTTCAAGGCGATCGAGATCCGCCTGCGAGTGAGCGGCCGACAACGAGACGCGCAGCCGCGACGTGCCGGCCGGCACGGTGGGCGGACGGATCGCTGGCACCCAAAGACCGTCACGCTCGAGCGTGGCGGCGATTTCAAGCGTTGCATCGTTCGCACCGATGATGAGCGGTTGAACGGCAGTGTGTGAATCGACCGGCAACCACGGCGTGGCTTTAAGCATCGCACGGGTGCGTTCGATCAGTTTCTGCAGATGCGCGCGCCGCGCATCGCCTTCATCGCCACTGATGATGCGCAGGCTCGCCGACACAGCATGCGCAGCAGCCGGCACCGAAGCGGTGGTAAAAATATACGGACGTGCCCGCTGCACCAGCCATTCGATGACGGTCTCATGGGCCACGACGAAAGCGCCCGACACACCGGCTGCTTTGCCGAGCGTGCCGATGGAAATCAGGTTGGGCGAGCGCAGCGCTTCATGAGCGATGGCGCCGCGCCCTTGCGGTCCGAGCACGCCGAAGCCATGTGCATCGTCGAGGACGAGCCACGCGCCGTGCTGCTCAGCGAGTTCGAGCAAACGCGCTAGAGGGGCGACGTCGCCGTCCATGCTGAACACCGTATCGGAGACGATCAGCTTTACGGTCGCGTCCGATGCTTCCAGCATGGCACTCAAGGCTTCGGTGTCGGCGTGCGGATAGACCTGCACGTCGGCGCGCGAAAGCCGCGCGCCATCAATCAACGAGGCGTGATTGAGAGCATCGGAGAAAAGCGTGGTGCCACGTCCCGCGAGCGCGGTAAGCGTGGCGAGATTCGCCATATAGCCAGTGCTGAAGTACAGCGCGCGCGGCGCATCGACAAAGCCTCCGACGAAACCCGCCAGATCGTCCTCGAGTTTGGCGTGTGCACGCGAATGGCCGCCGAGCAGATGCGAGCCACCGCTGCCCGAACCATAGCGCCGCGCGCCTTCAGCAATCGCAGCCACCAGCAGAGGATGCGCGGCGAGGCCGAGATAGTCATTGCTGGCAAAGCCGATCATCTCGCGGCCGTCGACGGTCATGTGTGCGGCACACGGCGTATCGGCGATGCGGCGACGGCGCCGCAGGCCCTGCGCGTCGAGGTCCTGCAGGCCTTGCTGGAGCATGTCGAGCAACGGCATCATACGGCCTCCGCGAGCGTGGCGTCGAAGGTCTCAAGGGTTCTCGCGGCGAGCAACGCGAGTTCGTCGTCGCTAAGGATGTACGGAGGCATCAGATATACGGTGGTCGAAATCGGCCGCAACAGCAGTTCGCGCTGCAAGGCGTTCTGAAAGAAGCGGCGTGAGAATGTTTTGGCGTGTTGTGCATTGGTGATCACTGCATCGAACGCGAAGATCGTGCCGCACTGACGCAGATTGCGTACGTGCGGATGTTCAGCAAGCGGTGCGAGCGCCGCTCGCAGCGTGGCGGATTTCTTTGCGTTGACCGCGAGCACGTCATCGCTGGCGAACAGATCCAGGGTGGCGAGCGCGGCGCGACAGGCGAGAGGATTACCCGTGTACGAATGCGAATGCAGGAAGCCGCGGGCCGTATCGTCGTCGTAGAAAGCCTGGAAGATTTCATCGCGCGACAGCACGATAGACAGCGGCAGATAGCCGCCGCTGATACCTTTCGACAGACAGAGGAAATCCGGCCAGATGCCGGCCTGTTCGCAGGCGAAGAAGGTGCCGGTGCGACCGCAGCCGACGGCGATTTCATCGGCGATCAGATGCACGCCGTATTGATCGCAGAGCGCCCGCAGACCGGCGATATACGACGGATCGTGCATGGCCATGCCGGCGGCGCACTGCACGAGCGGCTCGATGATCAGCGCGGCGATCTTCGTGCTGCGTGACTCGAACAGGGCGCGCACGCTCTCGAGCGCACGACGCGCGACGTCGGCTGCGCTTTCGCCGGGTTGCGCTTGCCGCGCGTCAGGCGATGCGACGACATGAGCATGACGGATCAGCGGATCGTAGGCATCCTTGAACAAGGCGACATCGGTGACGGCGAGAGCGCCGATGGTCTCGCCGTGATAACTGTTAGCAATGCAGACGAATTCCTGCTTGTCGGGGAAGCCGCGATTGCGCCAGGAGTGGAAGCTCATCTTCAGGGCAATTTCGACGGCCGAGGCGCCATCGGATGCGAAGAATGCGTGCCCGAGGGTATTTTGCGTGAAGGTAGCGAGGCGCTCGGCGAGTTCAATGGCGGGCTCGTGGGTGCAGCCGGCGAGCATGGCGTGTTCGAGCGTATCGAGCTGGTCTTTGAGCGCAGCGTTGATACGGGGGTTAGCGTGACCAAACAGGTTGACCCACCAGGAGCTGATGGCATCGAGATAGCGATGACCGTCGCGGTCATAGAGCCAGGGGCCGGCGCCGCGGGCGATGGGGATGAGCGGCAGGCGCTCGTGGTGTTTCATCTGGGTGCAGGGATGCCAGACGGCGCGCAGGCTGCGGGCGACCCAGTCGGTGGCGTGGTCGGCGCCTTCGGTGCCTTGGATGCCTTCAGTTGCTCGTGTGTTCAAAACTGCTCCGGTACTGTGCGGCGAGGGTGCTCGTTCTCGCTACGCGGTGTGGCTTTTTGCGCTGCGCGCGGCCGGTTTTGGGGGCCGGACGCTTGTGGTTTGGTGCGGTTTGTTTGTTGCCTTGCGGCGGTCGGGGGTGAGATTAGCGCGTTCTTTATGTTCATGCACTACCCTCTGCGCGGGGCTTTTTTGATCCTACGCGTGCAGTTCGGGGACGTTGTTGGCAGGTTTTATCTGATCTTCACAGATGAGGGTTTTTGCACGTAGATGACGGCGGCAAAGTCATGGGGGGTGGGTGCGAAAAATGTGGTTCGTCGGGATGGGTTTTTGCCTGCGGCGGGCTTTTTTGGGGGTATGGGTCGGGTTTTGCCTGCGGCGCCTCGGTTTTTGGGTTTTACTGGGGGTGTTGGCCTTTCCTTGCTGTCTTATCGGTCTATTAGCTTCGCCCCTGTGCGGGGCGGCACTTACTTTCTTTGCCGCCGCAAAGAAAGTAAGCAAAGAAAGCGGGCTTCCAACCGCCAGCCTGTAGGTGTCCACCACTGACATGAAGTCGTAGTGGTCCGCGCACGAAATCGTCCCTCGCACACTTCCCCCTGGTGACAAAGGACTCATCCATCCCGATTCCGCACCTCGTGCGTCACCGGTAGGGTTCACCAAGGTGTGCTGCTTGTGTTGGTGGTTTTCTATTAGTTTGTTATGCGAAGTATTGCTGAGAAAAATTTCAGCAGCCAATACTCAGCACCGCCTAATACTTACGCGAGGCATTCGAGCACGTATGACGGCGAGGTGTTCCCGCCACGTTTTGCAGAAGGGGTTATGCCCGTCGGCGGGCGCGTAGCGCAACGCTGGAGCAGATGAGTGCTTTGTCACTAAGGGGTGCGGTGCGAGGGCACGTTGCGTGCGCGGACCACTCTGGGATAGTTTAGGCGGTGGACACCTACAGGCTAGCGGTTAGAAGCCCGCTTTCTTTGCTTACTTTCTTTGCGGCGGCAAAGAAAGTAAGTGCCGCCCCGCACAGGGGCATCACTAATAGACCACTAAGAATGCAAGGAAAGGCCAAAGCAGCAAGACCAAGGACAAGCGCCGCGCAGGCAAACAAACCCCGCCCTCATTCCCGACTAGCCAAGGCCCTCTTATCCTCTCCCTTAACCCCACCGGAGGATGAGCCTTGGGCACTAGCTGTCTGCGAAGACCCCCCGTCACTCCAGACAACAGAATCATTCACAGCATAAAGCCGACAAGGCGCCGAACTCTGCTTCTGGCAATTAGCCACAGCAACCGACATCGGATCATCCCCACCCTCAGCCCAGGACCACGCTCCCGAGTCAGAAACAGCAAAAGCCCGGCTAGGATATTGATGCAAGAAATTCCGATACCCATTGCGCCCAGCTTCGTCGACAAACGGCACAGCGGTCACCGCATCCAGAGCCGCATACCCGCTAGCCTTAGGCGGCTCCGGATCCGCTACCCGATACTGCACGCCAGTGGGCATCCCCACCCGCGCCAGGAAGGCCTCGACTGCAGGCCACCAGACCCGCACACCATCGCGGTCGCCAACCAGCCGGTGCGCGTCGTTCTTGTATGCGCCAAAGTCCACCATCTTCGCTTCCGCGCCATGTGCCGAATACGCGGCGTACATGCTCGCGACCAGCGGCGACGACCAGATCGAATCGTTATCGCCATACAGCCACAGCGAAGGCACGTGAGTCTTCTCACCGTACGCGCTAAACGCGTGAGTCAGATTGTCCTGCCAGCCGGTACACGCGTCCTGCCGCAAACCGCCCGAGAAATTGATCAACGCCCGCACGCCCGGCGCGGCCTCGGTGCCGTAGGCGATCGTCGCGAGGCCGCCGTGCGACGTGCCCGCTACCACGATGTGCTGTGCGTCGACATACGGCTGCTTTGACATGTACCCGATCGTGGCGGCTACATCGCCTGCCTGGCCCAAACCGTTACGCTCGACGTCGCAGCCGTCCTGTTCGTACGTGCCGCCCGATTGCGCGAAGCCCTGCCGGTTAGGCGCCACCACCACGTAACCGCGGCGCACGAATTCGCGGGCGAACGGCAGCGGATCGCTACGCGATTGCTGGCGCGGGTCGCCCGGCATCTTGCCGTGGTTGAAGACGATCATCGGGAAGGGGCCCGCGCCGTCCGGCTTGTAGATCGTCGTTTCGAGCGTGATCGTGCCGGCGGCGTCCACGGGCACACGGATGATCTGCTGATTCAGGCTGACGGGGGGCAGGTAGGTATCGTCGTCGAGTGCGATGCGTGGGACTTCGGCGCGTGTGAGCGGCCCGGCAGCCTGCGAATCGGCCAGTGGATCGGCGTGTGCAAACGACACGGCACATCCCGCCCATGTACACAGCATTGCACCGACCGTCAGAAACTCTCTGCAACCCATTCGCAGTACCTGCCTTGAAGTACGTCCTTAAAACCAACATCGCCTGCGACTCTTTTCGTTTCGCTGTCGTTTGCCTTTCGGCAAGATTTGCGGCAACAAAAAGACACTCGCGTGTGTAGCGCGCCTGACGCACGCACGCGGTTCGAGATCGCACGGGATAACCCACCAGCCTGGCCGACGCGACCCCACGCGCCGATGATGAGCAACACACGATGCCACGTGAAACAACGCTCGACGCACGGAGGATCAAGGCGCCAGCGCAGTTTCCGGACATCTGTGCGGGGACGGTTTGGACCGCACCCTCGCACCATGTCGCTGCAAAACCTTCAGAGCGATCCTGGCACGACAAATTGTGTTTGTGCAATTCAGGAGAACCCGCGAGAAAAAATTCGTAGTGCTCGATACGTCGCGGGTGTGTCGAATCCCAACGCGCACAGCGCCGTTCGGGACGACCGGGCGAAATGACCGATGTGGTGGGCTTCCAACAAATTCGCGCTGCCGTTTTAAGGGGCGTATGTGAGGGCGAAATTAATGCGCGCGGGCTACGCGCGAGCGGGCCGCTTTAACGCGCTGAAATATTACGGACCCTTACTGCGCGGTGTCTGACGTGGTGGTGCTAGGTATCGCTGAGGTCGCCGTCGACATAGCGCCAGCGGCCATCGTCGCCGCGCAAGAAGCGGCTCAGTTCGTGCAAACGGTGAGCCCGTCCGCCGACCTTGTAACGTGCGACGAATTCGACTTCGGCGTGGTTGTCGTCTTGCGAAGCGAAGCGTTTGATCTGCAGACCTAGCCAGCGCGGCGCGTCGGAGGCGTCGGGATTTGCGTCGAGTTCAGCAGGGCAGGTATGCGGCGCCCACGTGGCGCGCAGATAGTCGTTCGCACCGAGCACGTATGCACTGTAGCGCGAGCGCATCAGTTCGAGCGCGTTGGGGGCGGCCTCGCCGCCGTCGATGAAGCGGCCACAGCAAAGCGCGAAGCGCGGCGGTCTGGCGCCGCTGCGCTGATCGGGCGCTGCGCCGCCGCAGGGGCAATCGGTGGGTCGTTGCGTCGTCAAGGATTTCACCAGTCGAGCGAGGTACCGTCGTATTGGAAGAATCGGCCGTTAAACGACTCGTGTGACGCCGCGGCCTGAGCGAGGACCTGGCGCATGCCGCTCACGCTGCGCTCGGGATCGATCGCCGCCTGTGCACCGCCCATATCGGTGCGTACCCAGCCTGGATGCAACGCGACGCATGCCGCGCGCCGCGTCTGCAATGAGGCGATCTTCAGCGCGTCGTTGAGCGCCGCCTTGCTCACGCGATACAGCCAGCCCGTGGTGCCACTCGCCTCGGTGATGCTGCCCATCTTGCTCGACAGCACCGCGAGGACGCCGTTGGCGTCCTCGACGAGCGGCAGCAGGATCGGAATCAGTTGCATGGGGCCGCGCACATTGGTCACCATCACTTCGTCGAAGTCCTCGGCGGTGACGGTCTCCACGCCGTCCGTACGCGGACCGTAGACGCCCGACACCAGCAATGCCGCATCGAGCCGCTCGCCATCGAGCTTCCAGCCAAGCGCAGCGATCTCGGTGGGCACGGTGATGTCGAGTGAGAACGTCTCCGCGCCGAGCGCTTCAAGTGCCTCGAGCGATGCCTCGTCGCGTGCGGTGGCAAGCACGCGCCAACCAGCCTTTTTGTACTGGTGCGCGAATTCGCGGCCGATGCCGCGTGACGCACCGACGATCAATACTGTTTTCATACGATTACCTCGAGGTACAAAACGGATCTAAAGCGGGTTCAGGGCGGACCGTATGCTGGACTGGGTGCATGCGCCGTGCCCGCTTTGGGGACGAGAAGGACACAGCGCACCCGCAACGCCTTACACCAGTTCAATCCCCATCGCGGTTGCCTCACCCCCGCCGATGCACAGCGTCGCGACACCGCGCTTCAGGCCGCGGTGCTTCAACGCACCGATCAGGGTGACCAGGATCCGCGCACCCGACGCGCCGATCGGATGGCCCAGCGCGCAGGCGCCGCCGTTCACGTTGACCTTCTCGTGCGGCAGACGGTGTTCTTTCATCGCGGCCATCGTCACAACGGCGAACGCTTCGTTCACCTCGTACAGGTCCACTTCGTTCGCACTCCAACCGTTCTTCTCGAACAGTTTGCGGATCGCGCCCACCGGCGCGGTGGTGAACTTCGCCGGTTCCTGAGCGAAGGTCGAATGACCGACCACACGCGCGAGCGGCGTGACACCCAGCCGCTTCGCTGTCGATTCACGCATCATCACCAACGCTGCAGCGCCATCCGAGATAGAAGACGAGTTCGCGGCCGTCACCGTTCCGGTCTTGCTGAACGCAGGCTTGAGCGTCGCGATTTTCTCGAGGTTCGCCTTGAACGGCTGCTCGTCGCGTTCGATCGTCACGTCGCCCTTGCGGCTCTCCACCTTCACGGGCGCGATTTCCCATGCAAACGAACCGTCTTCGTTGGCTCGCTTCGCGCGCTTGAGCGACTCCACGGCGAAGGCATCTTGCGCCTCACGCGTGAAGTCGAATGACGTCGCGCATTCCTCGGCGAAGGTGCCCATCAGGCGGCCCTTTTCGTAGGCGTCTTCGAGACCGTCGTAGAACATATGGTCGATCACCTGGCCGTGGCCCATGCGCATGCCGCCACGCGCCTTCGGCAGCAGGTAAGGCGCGTTGGTCATGCTTTCCATGCCGCCCGCGACGATCACATCCACCGAGCCCGCGGCCAGCATGTCGTGCGCGAACATGGCCGCGCGCATGCCGGAGCCGCACATCTTGTTCACCGTCGTGCTGCCGGTGGAGAGCGGTAAACCCGCGCCGAGCGCTGCCTGACGAGCGGGCGCCTGGCCGAGACCGGCAGGCAGCACGCAGCCCATCACCACTTCGTCGACCTGTCCCGGCTCCAGACCTGCGCGCTTGACGGCCGCTTCGATCGCGATCGCGCCAAGTTGCGGCGCGGTCAGCGTCGCGAAGTCGCCCTGGAACGCCGCCATCGGCGTACGGGCGACGGAAACGATCACAATCGGATCGGCCTGGTTGTCACGCTTTGTCTCACTCATGTTTTAGCTCCTTGATCACACCTTCGACGACGGCCGGCACCTCGCCGAGCCTGGCCGCGTCGGACGCGACCACGTCGTTGTCTGCCCGATGCGCGCCGCTCGCCGATACAGCCGCGACGCACTTCGAATACGTTTCATCGAGCTCATCCGGCGCGCCGATCATCATGCCGAGATTGCGCACCTTGCCGTCGTGCACGCCATAGGCCCAGCCGTGCACGGTGAGTTCCTGGCCGCGCGCCCAGGCGTCGTTGACGATGGTCGTGCGGCATACATTGACGACCTGTTCGATCGTGTTCAGCTCCACGAGACGCCGGTGACGCGCTTCGCCCATTGGCCATTCTTCGAGCAGCGTCGCGTGTTTGGTGCGCACATCCTGCACGTGATGCAGCCAGTTGTCAGCCAGACCGACACGCCGGCCGTGCAGTGCGGCGCCCACGCCCGAGCAGCCGTAGTGGCCCACCACCATGATGTGCTTGACCTTCAGCAGATCGACCGCGAACTGGATCACGGAGAGGCAGTTCAGATCGGTGTGCACGACGACGTTCGCAATGTTTCTATGGACGAACACTTCGCCCGGCGGCAGGCCGATGATCTGGTTGGCCGGCACGCGCGAATCCGAGCAGCCGATCCACAGGTATTCAGGCGTCTGCTGGTGGGCAAGGCGCGAGAAATACTCGGGGTCCTCGGCGAGTTGGCGGGCTACCCACTTGTCGTTGTTGTCGAACAGGTGAGAGAGCGGGTTGGGCAGAGAAGAAGCGTTTGCGTTCATGGTGAGTCGAGTCGGTTGTTGGACCGATGGACCGGTCGGTGTCGTTGCAGGAGGGGCGGGCGTAGAACGGGGTCCATGTTCGTTCACGCCGCGCGAGCGGCAGATTCGCGCGTTGCCGTTGTGTCGTTTGTGTTGTTTGCGTCGCTTGAGCCGCTTGAGTCGTTTGCACCGGCAGCTTTCTGCACGCCGGTTCCGGGAGCGAAACGCTCCGGATAGCGGATGCAGAAGCGCACACTGCTGTCGTAGGGAAAGAAGTCGGGCAGTTCGCCTTTCAGTAAGTGATCCTTATGTCGTTGCCACAGCGCCGGATCGAAGAAGTCTGCGTGATGCTGCATGAAAGCGCGGCGCACGCGTGGGTCGCCGAGCAGGAAGGTACCGTAGGTTTCGGGAAAAATGTCATGCGAGCCAACCGCGTACCACGGCTCGCCGGACATCTCGTCTTCCTCGTTGCGCGGCGGCGGCACCGCGCGCACATTGCAATCGGTCAGGTATTCGATCTCGTCGTAGTCGTAGAACACGACGCGGCCATGACGTGTCACGCCGAAGTTCTTGTACAGCATGTCGCCGGGGAAGATGTTCGCCTGCATCAGCTCCTTCACCGCGTCACCGTATTCGCGGATGCCGTGATCGACGTCCTCGTCGCTGCCATTTTGCAGATAGAGGTTCAACGGCATCATGCGGCGCTCGATGTACAGATGGCGGATCACGAGGTTGTCGCCCTCGTATTCGAGCATCGACGGCACTTCCTTTTCGAGTTCGTGCAACAGCGCTTCGTCGAGGCGCGAGACAGGCAGCGCCACGCTCGAATACTCCAGCGTATCGGCCATACGTCCTAAACGGTCGTGTCGTTTGACGAGCTGATATTTGCCCTGAATCTGTTCGCGCGAAGTTTCCTTGGGCGGCGGGAAATTGTCCTTGATCAGCTTGAACACATAGGGAAACGAGGGCAGCGTGAACACCAGCATCACCATCCCTTTGATGCCGGGCGCGATGATGAACTGATCGCTCGAATGCGACAGGTGATGCAGCAGGTCGCGATAGAACAGATTCTTGCCCTGCTTCTGCAAGCCGAGCGAGGTATAGATTTCCGCCTTGGGCTTGCCCGGCATGACGGTGCCGAGAAACTCCACGTACGCGGACGGCACTTCCATATCCACCAGAAAATATGAGTGCGAGAAGCTGAAGATGATCAGCAACTGGTCGCGCTTGAGCAGCACGGTGTCGAGCGCGAGCAGACCGGGCTTTACGTGACGCAGCGGCACGGCGAATGGGAGCAGCGCGTCACCGTTGATGATGCGCCCCACGATATACGCCGACTTGTTGCGATAGAACAGCGACGACAGCACATGAATCTGGAAATTGGCGGCTTCGTCGAAGGTGCCGAACGCGCCGTGAATGGACTGCATCACGCAGCCGACATCGCGCTGCAGATCCTCAAATGGGGGTTCCAGCTGGAAGTTGGTGACGACGCGCTCGAGCGTTGCAGCGAGACCGTCCTTACCAGGGTAATACGCGCGATAGGTCGGTTTGGCCGCGGGTTCGTCGTTCTCGATGTATTCGGTCGAGATGGCGGGCCGCACAAAAATAAAGTCATTGTTGAAATACGAGCGATGCAGAATCTTGCAGCACACCGAATTGAAAAACGTTTCTGCGCACTCGGGCTGATGATGCGTGGTCAAGAGGCCGATGTAGTGCAGCTTGATCTGCTGCCACACCTCGTCGTCGATATTTTCGGCATCGTATTCGTCTTCGAGCAGTTTGACGCATTCCGCGACCCGTTCGTCATACGAAGTAATCCGTTCCCGCGCAAGGCGTTGCAGGCCATGCCAGTCACCGGCTTCGAACAGGGCCTTCGCGTGAATTGCGGCCTCGCGGAAGACGCGGTAGTGGCGATCGAACCCTTCGAGCATCGTCTGCGCAAGATCGAAGCCAATCTGTGACGACAGCAGTTTGGGAAAGTGATTCATGTCGAGCGGGCGTCCGACACCAACCCTTGCGGCTCGCGTTCGCCGCTTTCAAGCAGCGCGCGCGCCTGGGCTTCGTATTGCGCGAGGTCTTCGAGCGTCGCGTTCAGGTCTTCGAGCTGGCGCTCCAGCACTTCGCGATGCCGTGTCACCGTGGCGAGAAACGCGTGCAATTGCGGAGCCGTGTCGGTCGGCGATTCGTACAGATCGAGCAGATCGCGGATTTCCGACAACGTAAAGCCGAGCCGCTTGCCCCGCAACGTGAGTTTCAGACGAGTCCGGTCGCGGCCCGAGTAGACGCGCCGCAGTCCACTCGACCCTTCACGGCTTGGTGAGAGTAAACCCTGGTCTTCGTAGAAGCGGATCGCTCGCGGGGTGACGTCGAATTCACGCGCGAGCTCGGTGATGGTGTATTGCGTGTTCATGGGACGCCCCGTGGCCGGGCAGAAAAACCGATTGGACGATAGAATCGACGTTTACGTTATCGTCAACTTGAGTAAAGCGCAACCAGGGCGCGCGGCGACGAAGTGGCGGCTATTGCCGCGACTCCGACCGCTTGACCGATGGAAATAGACCCCCACAATGAATGCTCTCGAACACCAGCTCGACTACCCGTTCAACGACACCTTGCCGGACGCCGGCCACGCATTCGAAGTGACGCCTGGCGTGTTCTGGCTGCGTATGCCGCTGCCGTTTGCGCTGGACCACATCAACCTGTGGTTGCTGCGCGATGAGATCGATGGTCAGAAGGGCTGGACGGTGATCGATTGCGGCATCACCTCGGACACGATCAAGGCAAACTGGGAGCAGGTGTTCGACACGGTGCTCGAAGGCCTGCCGGTGCTGCGTGTGATCGTCACGCATTGCCATCCGGATCACATCGGTCTTGCGCACTGGATCTGTAAGGGCGGCGACAAGCAGCGCTGGGACGTGCGTCTGTGGATGACGCTTGGCGAATACATGCAGGCGCGCGTGATGGCGTCAGGCGACGGCTCGAACGCGGGTGGCGCCGGCGCAGCGCGCCACTTCGCACTGCATGGGCTCACCGACGAGGCCTCACTCGACAAACTGCGCAATCGCACGAGCTACTACTCGAACCTCGTTCCGGCGATACCGGGCCAGTATCGGCGCGTGCGTGAAGGACAGGGTATCGATATTGGCGGCAAGACGTGGCGCGTCGTGACCGGCTTTGGTCACTCGCCGGAACACTGCGCGCTGCATAACGAAGCGGACGGCGTGCTGATTTCGGGTGACATGGTATTGCCGCGTATCTCTACCAACGTTTCGGTGTTCGACATGGAGCCGGAAGGTACGCCGCTCGCGCTATATCTGGAATCGCTCGGCCGCTACGAGACGATGGCTGAGGATACGCTCGTGCTGCCGTCGCACGGCAAGCCGTTTCGCGGCGTGCGAACCCGTATCAGGCAACTGCGCGAACATCACGATGCCCGGCTCGCCGAAGTGCGCGAGGCCTGCGCGCAGAGGCCGCAAAGCGCCGCGGATATCGTGCCGTTGATGTTCAAGCGGCAGCTCGATATCCATCAGATGACGTTCGCCATGGGCGAGGCGCTCGCGCATTTGCATCTGCTGTGGCTTGCGGGCGAGTTGAAGCGCACGCACGACGCGGACGGCGTGATCCGGTTCTCGCCGCTCTAGACTCTTTGCTGGTCTGGTCCACGAAAAGAGAAAGGCCCGGTGCAACGCAACCGGGCCTTGTTGTTTGTGCTGGCAGCTTTTCGGCTCGGCGCAGCAGCCTTACTGCACGACCACTGTCGTAAAGTTTTGCCGCCCAAACGGACTCACGTGATACCCGCTCACATCGGTCCGTGTGATAGCCGCAGCCGTCGGATACCCAAGCGGAATCCACAGCGCCTGATCGTGGATGAGCTGCTGCGCAGCTTCATATGCCTTCGCGCGTTTGGCCTGATCCGGCGTGGCCTTCGCATCGGCGATCAGCTTGTCGAGATCGGCGTCGCAAAAGCGCGCGAAGTTGATGCCCGACTTCACCGCGTTGCAGCTAAACAGCGGCGACAGGAAGTTGTCCGGGTCGCCGTTGTCGCCGGCCCAACCCATAAACAGCGTGTCGTGCTGGCCCTGCTTGGCTTCCTTGATCAACTCGCCCCACTCGATCACCTTGACGTCCGCTTTCACGCCGATCTTCGCGAAGTCGGCCTGCAGCAGTTCGGCGCCGGCCTTCGGATTCGGATTGAGCACGCTGCCCGTCGGCCGCACCCAGATGGTGGTCGAGAAGCCGTTCGGAAAGCCTGCCTCGGCGAGGAGGTTCTTCGCCTTCACCGGGTCGTACGGCCACGCCTTGACTGATTTGTTGTAGCTCCAGGTGTTCGGCGGATACGGATTCACAGCCGGCGTCGCCGTGTTGTCGAACACGGTCTTCAGATACGTCGTGCGGTCGAACGCCATGTTCAGCGCGGCGCGAACCTTCTGGTTGTCGAGCGGCTTCTTGTCCGTATTCAGCGCGACGAACGCCGTCATGAACGCGGGCGTCTGCACGATCGCGAGCGACTTGTCGGTCTTCGCGTCAGCCACGTCCTGCGGCTTCGGCGAGAGCGCGATCTGGCATTCGCCGGTCTTGACCTTCTGCGCCCGCACCGTAGCGTCCGGCGTGATCGCGTAGATCAGACGGTCGACCTTCGGCTTGGGACCCCAGTACGTCGGATTCACGTCATAGCGAATCACGGCGTCCTTCGTGTAGCTCTTCAGCACGAACGGCCCGGTGCCAATCGGTTTGGCATTCAGGTCGACCTGCTTGCCCGCCTTCAACAACTGATCGGCGTATTCGGCGGAGTAGATCGAGGCGAAGCCCATCGTCAGGATCGAGACGAACGTGGCGTCCGGCTGGTTCAGCTCGAACTTCACCGTGTTGTCGTCGACCTTCGCGACCGATTTGATCAGCTTCGGCAGCCCCATCGATTGCGCGTGCGGGAAACCGCTCGCCCCCGTCACCTTGTGCCAGGGGTTGCTGTCGTCGAGCATGCGGCTGAAGGTGAACACGACGTCGTCGGCATTCAGCGCATGGGTGGGCTTGAAGTAGTCAGTGGTCTGGAACTGCACGTTGGGGCGCAGATGGAACGTATAGGTGAGGCCATCGGCGCTCACGTCCCAGCTCTGCGCCAGCGCGGGCACTACCTTCTTCGCGGCTTCGTCGTAGGCGACCAGCGAGTTGAAAATCACGTCGGCTGACGCATTGGTGGTCACCAGCGAATTGAACTGGACGACATCGAAACCGTCGGGGCTCGCTTCGGTGCAGACGGTCAGCGGTTTGGCCAGCGCGAGCGCGGGCGCCGTGACGAGTAGAGCGGCGATTACGGCGACGGGCAATTTAATGCGCATAGGATCTCCCATAACAAGCGCGGCCGGGCACGCGGCCTGCGCGGACCACCGACTTCATTGTGATACGTTTCCGGCGCTGGCGCAGGTCGTGCCTGCGCGAAACCGCCAGCGCGCAAGCTTATCGAACGGTGGTTGTGCCGACAACAACCGAATCGGCATATCCATATGGACGCAGCGCCGCGGCTTTGAACACTTTCGCGCTCACGGCCTGCCTACCCTATTCGGCGGCGCGCGGCTTGCGCGGGGCCCGTTCGAAGGCGCGGTCGTAGATCCAGCGTGGCAGCACGTGCAACAGCATGGCCACGACGCGCATCTGCCACGGGAAAATCGCGAAGCGCGTGTTACGCGCAACTGCGTTGGCGACCTTCGCGGCAAAGCGGTCGGCGTCCATCAGAAACGGCATGCGATACGGATTGTGCGCGGTCATCGGCGTGCGGATGTAGCCGGGAGCGATCGTGACCACGTTGACGCCCTTGGGCCGCATCTCGACGCGCAGCGCCTCGAGATACCTGAACGCGGCGGCCTTGGAGGCGCTATAAGCGCCCGAACCGGGCAAGCCGCGCACGCCGGCCACACTCGCCACGCCGACCAGCGAGCCCTTGCCTGCCGCCATCATGGCGGCCGCGAACGGCTCGAAGGTGGCGACCATGCCGAAGTAGTTGACGTCCATGACCTCGCGGAACGCGCGCAGGTCGCCATGTCCGGTGAGCGCGCCGCGGCTGACGCCGGCATTGGCGATCACGATGTCGGGGCAGCCGTACTGCGCGATGAACTGCGCAGCGGCGGCCGCGAGCGCATCGGCGTCGCGCACGTCGGCGGGGTAAATCGAGATGGGATGATCCGGATGGGACTGCTGGAAGCTGGCGAGGGCGTCACCGCGACGGGCAACCAGCCCGAGAATCGCGCCGCGCCGCGCGTATTCGGCGGCGAGCGCGAGGCCGATGCCACTGGAAGCGCCGGTGATAAAAACCTTGAGAGTCGTACTCATACCGGCGCCTCAGGCTTTACATCTTCTTTGCGCGGACCTGTGCGACGAGATAATCGAGGACCTGGAGCGTGCCCGGCAGGCTGTTGGTCGCAGCCGGGCCGGTTTCATACTTGCCCTGTACGGCCAGCGTCGGCACACCGTCGATCTTGTAGTCGTCCAGCATCTTCTTGTCGCGCTGGATCTCGCTTTGCGTCGAGAACGAGTTGTACGCGTCCATGTACTTCTTCGGATCCACGCCGTTCTTGGCAAGGAATTTCTGCTGGTCTTCCGGCGTCAGCAGATAGTCCTTGTTGACGTGGATTTCGTTGAAGACCACCGGCGTGAGCTTTTCTGCAAGACCTAGCGCGTCGAGCGCGTGGTACATCTTCGAATGGGGGATGAAGTCGTCGCGGAAGGCCACCGGCACACGTTTGAACACGACGTCGGGGCCTTGCTTCTTGATCCACGTTTCGAGGTACGGGTTGAATTCGTTGCAGTGCGGGCAGCCGTACCAGAAGAATTCGGTGACTTCGATCTTGCCGGCCGGCACGTCCACCGGCTGCGCCTGCGGCAGCACGGTGTAGTCCTTACCGGCGACCGGAGCACCAGGAGACGCCTCTACGGCCGCACTGACGAGGCCGATAGAGAGAAAGAGAATGCTCAGCAGTTTTTTCATGTCTTGTTGACCCAATTAGGCGGAGTAACGATGCGACGGCGGTGCGGTGACCGTCCAGGCCGCTCCGTTATGAGGTTTTGGCGGCAGGCCTCTAAGGTGCTTGAGACTCGCGCCGCACGCTGAGGTTCAGCGGCGGCGCATGACGGAACATTACTGCTTGGTAAAGCGGATCACGGCGGTATCGACTCCGGCGTCGGACAGACGCTGGCGGGCCGAATTCATGTCCTCGAACTTCGAGAACGGTCCAATGCGCACGCGGTAGTACGTGACTCCGCCGGCATCGCGCTGCGTGACCTTCGATTCGAAGCCCTGGAAGGCGAGGCGGGCACGCTGCTGCTCCGCATCCGCCGACGTCTTGTACGCGCCAACCTGCAGGAAATAGCCGCTGTTCGCATCGGCTGCGTTCGAGGCCGGCGCGGCCGCCGTGCTGGGCGGAGCGCTAGTGGCCTGCTGAGGTTTCTTCACGGTACCGGAGGCGGCCTGATCCTGTGCGGGCTGCGGCGCAACCGCGACGCCGTTGTTCGCTGCCGGGCTGCTGGCCGGCGGCACTTCGACGATTTGCGGTTCCTGCAACATGCCGCCCGGCGGATTCACGCCATTGGTCTGGCCCGGCGCGGTGTTCGGCGGCGCCGGCTGGTTAGCCTGCGGCACCGGCTGGCCTGGCGTTTTGCCTTGCAGCGGACGGTTCGGATCGTATTGCGCATCGCTCGCGCTGGTGTCGGAAGCCGCAGGCGGGGCAACCTTGGCGACGAATGGCGTAGGCGCCCGGGTGATATATAGCGCCACCACTACCGCGATTGCCAGGCCGACAATCAGGCCCAGTACGATGCCGAGAAATGTGCCCCCGGTTTGTTTCGACTGCTTTGTTGTGCGGCGTGGTTTTGCCATCGTCTAAATCACCTGCAAAAAGAATCCTGGAACGGTCGTCGATTATAACGACGGCCGAGTGCATGTCGTGCCGGAGGACTTACATCTTTTCGGGAGCAGAGACGCCGATCGTCGCAAGGCCGTTTGCCAGCACCTGGCGCGTGGCGGCGAGCAATGCAACGCGGGCGTTACGCGCCGCTTCGTCGTCGACGAGGACGCGTTCAGCCTTGTCATTGTAGAACGAGTGGAATTCGCCCGCGAGGTCGCGCAGATAGAAGGCGACCGCGTGCGGCGCGAGTTCGTCGGCGGCGTGTTGCAGCATGTCGGGGAATTCCGCGAGTTTTTGCAGCAATGCCATGGCGCGCTCGCTGGTCAGCAACGATACGTCCACCGACGGCAGAATGGCCTCGTCGGCGTTGTAGCGCGTCTTCCACTCGCTGATGACCGAGCATATCCGGGCGTGCGCGTATTGCACGTAGTGCACCGGATTTTCGTCGTTTTGCTTGAGCGCCAGGTCGATATCGAACACAAATTCCGTGTCGGCTTTGCGCGAGATCAGGAAGAACCGCACGGCGTCGCGGCCACGGCGAATCGTTGCTTCGTCGAGCAGATCCGGCGAGGTTTCCGAGCCCGGCGTTGCGCCGCCCGACCATTCGATCAGGTCGCGCACCGTCACATAGCTGCCCGCGCGCTTCGAAATCTTCACTTCCTCGCCATCGCGCATCACCGTGACCATCTTGTGCAGGATGTAGTCGGGATAGCCCTTCGGAATGCCGATGCCGAGACCCTGCAGACCGGCGCGCACGCGAGCGATCGTGCCGTGATGGTCCGAGCCCTGCACGTTGATGACCTTGGTGAAGCCGCGTTCCCACTTGGCTACGTGATATGCGACGTCCGGCACGAAGTAGGTATAGGTGCCGTCGGTCTTGCGCATGACGCGGTCTTTGTCGTCGCCGTCGTCGGTCGTGCGCAGCCACAGCGCGCCTTCCTGCTCGTAGGTCTTGCCGGCGGCGATCAGCGCCTTCACCGTTTTCTCGACGCGGCCTTCCGCATACAGCGACGATTCGAGATAGTACTGGTCGAATTTCACGCCGAAGGCCTGCAGGTCCATGTCCTGCTCGTGGCGCAGGTAGGCTACCGCAAAGCGGCGGATGGCCTCCAGGTTGTCCACGTCGCCTTCGCCCTTGACCGGCTCGACGTCTTTCGCGGCGACCGTTTCACCGTTCATGTAGTCGTGCGCAATATCGGCGATGTAGTCGCCGTTATAGGCCGACTCCGGCCAGCCGGCATCGCCCGGCTTCAGGCCGCGCGCACGCGCCTGGGTGGAGACGGCCAGCGTATGGATCTGCACGCCCGCATCGTTGTAGTAGAACTCGCGATGCACGCCGTAGCCCTGCGAAGCGAGCACGTTAGCGAGCGCATCGCCCAGCGCCGCCTGGCGGCCATGACCGACGTGCAGCGGGCCAGTTGGGTTGGCCGAGACGAATTCGATCAGCACACGCTTGCCGGCATCGCGCTGCGAGCGGCCGAACGCTTCATGTTCCGCGAATACGGCGGCGATCACTGCCTGTTTGGCCGCGGGCGAAAGGCGCAGGTTGATGAAGCCGGGGCCGGCCACTTCTGCGGCTTCCACGAGACCTTGCGCTTGCGGATGGGTGAGCACTGCATCGACGATCTGCTGCGCGAGCTGGCGCGGATTCGCGCGCAGCGGCTTGGCGAGCTGCATCGCGACGTTGCAGGCGACATCGCCGTGAGCGGCGACCTTCGGGCGTTCCAGCGTGATGGTGGGGGCGACGAAGGCGGCTTCGGCCGTGCCTTGGGTCGCTTCGGCGACCTGCTTCACGGTGTCGGCGAGGAGTAGTTCGAGCGTTTGTTTCTGTGCGGGCAGCATGCTTGTTGCGAGTCCAGTGAGGCAGTGCGGTGAAACGGGAGCAGCGCGCGAGGCGGGGGCAGACCACGGCCGATCGGCCGCGCGAACCATGGTCCGGCACGGAGCGGCGCGCTTTTGCGTCAGGACGGATTTTAGCAGGTGCTAATATGTCCAATGAGATGCCCAACACAGGGCCGTGGCCGCCGGCGCTCGCCGGCCCGCCAACGAAACGCACGCTGACGGTCGTCCCACGGCCATCGGCGCGTAAATCAAACAAATGAAAAAGGGAACTGTCATGCTGATTACTTTCAAATGCCGCGCCGCTCCGGACGTGATGATGCTGGAAAATCTGGCGCAATACCTTGTTGGCATTGTCGGCAAACGTCTTGGTGAGCGAGGGGTCATCATGCACGATGAACTGGGCGAAGCAATCACCAAACTGGAATCGGCCATCAGTTCCGACAAGCAGGAACGTGCCGAGCACGAGGGCCACTTTCACGAAGGCGAAGAGGGCCACGAGCACCACGAGATTCCGGTCGGTCTGGCGCAACGGGCCTATCCGTTCCTCGACATGCTTCGCGCCGCGCAAAAGGAAAACGCCGATATCGTCTGGGGCGTTTGACGGGCGTCAGCGCGCTGCTGCGGCGTTGCCGCGCGGCTCCTGCGCGATAGCTCCGAGGTCGGCGCCTGGGCCGGACCTTGCCCCGCGTAATCGACACATCCAAACACAAGAGCCCGCTTCAAGCGGGCTCTTGTGTTTTATGCAACCGCATAAGCCAGCTATCCGTCTCGCTGCAACAACAACGAGCGTGACAGCGACGGGCTGCGGGCGCGCGACTGTCCAGCCTTTCGGGCCGGCGCGGCTTATTGGCTGGCGGCCGGTGCGGGTGCTGCGGACGAGGCACCCTTCTTCATCTTCTGCTTCTTCGGCTTTTTGACGTGCTTCTGGGTAGGCGGCGAGTACGAGCTGACCGCACTGCTGCCACCCGGAGCGGCTGTCTGCGCGAAGGCTACGGAAGTGCCGACTGCAAGCGAAAGACCAGCCAAAATCAACGTCAGCTTTTTCATGCGAGATTCTCCGTGTCGGTTGCAAGTAGTTGAGCCGACGCGTTTTATGGCCGCGTCTGGCAGGTAAAGCGCTTGCAGTCTACAAAGCCGAAAATCTGCCTGCCTGAAATATTCAGCCTTACGTTCTGGATATAGTGGGGCGATTTTTGGCGGTGCTATGCCGCGACCTTACAGCAGCGGGGCCAAGGCCCGTTCCGCGTCCTGCTTCGACAAGGCCATCCGTTTCGCGAAGTCTTCCACCTGATCCGCGGCAATCTTTCCGACCGAAAAATAGGTGCTTTCCGGATGCGCCAGATAAAAGCCCGAGACGCTCGCTGCCGGCAACATGGCGAGCGATTCCGTGACGCTCATGCCGATTTCGCTCGCATGGAGCACCTCGAACATGTCGCGTTTCACGAGGTGATCCGGGCAGGCCGGGTAACCGGGCGCGGGACGGATGCCGCGATACTTTTCACCGATCAGCTCGTCGTTGGAGAGCGTTTCGTTCGTCGCGTAGCCCCACAGGTCGCGGCGCACGCGGGCGTGCATCGCTTCGGCGAAGGCTTCTGCGAAGCGGTCGGCGAGCGCCTTCAGCATGATTGCGCTGTAGTCGTCGTGATCCTTTTCGAACTGCTTTTCCTTCACGTCGACGCCGAGTCCCGCCGTCACCGCGAACATGCCGATGTAGTCGGCGACGCCCGAATCCTTTGGCGCAATGAAGTCGGCGAGCGCCCGGTTCGGCCGCATCACGCCGTCCACCACTGGCCGCACGCTTTGCTGGCGCAGGTTGCGCCACGTCAGCGCGACTTCCGAGCGCGATTCGTCCGTGTAGATCTCGATGTCGTCGTCGTTCACCGTATTGGCCGGCAACAACGCGATCACACCATTGGCCTGCAGCCAGCGACCCTGGATCAGGCGTGCGAGCATCGCCTTGCCGTCGGAGAACACGCGCCGCGCCGATTCGCCGACGATCTCGTCATTCAGAATCGCAGGGTATGGGCCGGCCAGATCCCAGGTCTGGAAGAACGGCGCCCAGTCGATATAGTTCGCCAGCTCGCTGAGGTCGAAATTCTTGAAGACGCGACGGCCGATGAACTTCGGCTTGACCGGCTGGTAGCTGGCCCAGTCGATCTTCGTCTTGTTGGCGCGAGCTTCGGCCAGCGTGACCATAGGCTGCGCCTTGCGGTTGGCGTGCTGGTCGCGGATACGGTCGTAGTCGGTCTTCAGTTCTTCCAGGTACTTTGCGGCGCCTTCGTCGGACAGCAGGCTCGAGGCCACCGAGACCGAGCGCGACGCGTCGGGCACATATACCACCGGCCCTTCGTAGTGAGGTGCGATCTTCACGGCCGTGTGCACGCGCGAGGTCGTTGCGCCGCCAATCAGCAGCGGAATCTTCTTGATGCGGAAGTAGTCGTCGCGCTGCATTTCCGATGCGACGTACGCCATTTCTTCGAGGCTCGGCGTAATCAGACCGGACAGCCCGATGATGTCCGCGCCTTCGACCTTCGCTTTCGCGAGGATGTCGTTGCACGGAACCATCACGCCCATGTTGACCACTTCGAAGTTATTGCACTGAAGTACCACCGAGACAATGTTCTTGCCGATGTCGTGCACGTCGCCCTTCACCGTGGCGATGACGATCTTGCCCTTGGCGCGCACGTCGGCGCCGGCTTCGGCCATCAGCTTCTTTTCTTCTTCGATGTACGGGATCAGATGGGCGACTGCCTGCTTCATCACGCGCGCCGACTTCACCACTTGCGGCAGGAACATCTTGCCCTGACCGAACAGGTCGCCGACAACGTTCATGCCGTCCATCAGCGGGCCTTCGATCACGTTGATCGGACGCCCGCCTGCAGCGGCGATTTTCGCGCGTACTTCCTCGGTATCTTCGACGATGAAGTTGGTAATGCCATGCACTAGCGCGTGCGACAGGCGTTTCTCGACGGGCTGGTTGCGCCACTCGAGGTTCTCTTCCTTCTTCGCTGCGCCCGTCTTGAACTTGTCGGCAATTTCGAGCAGACGGTCGGTACCGTCTGCACGGCGGTTCAGCACGACGTCTTCAACACGCTCGCGCAGTTCGGGATCGAGGTCTGCGTACACGCCGAGTTGGCCGGCGTTGACGATGCCCATGTCCATCCCCGCCTGGATCGCGTGGTAGAGGAACACGGTGTGGATCGCTTCGCGCACCGGGTCGTTACCGCGGAACGAAAACGACACGTTCGAGACGCCACCGCTGACCTTCGCGTAGGGCAGGTTTTCCTTGATCCAGCGCGTGGCGTTGATGAAGTCGACGGCGTAGTTGTTGTGCTCTTCGATGCCTGTGGCGACAGCGAAGATGTTCGGGTCGAAGATGATGTCTTCGGGCGGGAAGCCGACTTCATTGACGAGGAAGTCGTACGAGCGTTTGCAGATCTCGGTCTTACGCTGGTATGTATCGGCCTGGCCTTTTTCGTCGAAGGCCATCACGACGGCTGCGGCGCCGTAGCGGCGGATCAGGTTGGCATGATGACGGAACGCATCCTCGCCTTCCTTGAGCGAGATCGAGTTAACGATCGCCTTGCCTTGCACGCACTTCAGGCCCGCTTCGATCACTTCCCACTTCGACGAGTCGATCATGATCGGCACACGTGCGATGTCCGGCTCCGATGCGATCAGATTCATGAAGCGGACCATCGCCGCTTTCGAATCGAGCATGGCCTCGTCCATGTTGACGTCGATGATCTGCGCGCCGTTTTCGACCTGCTGACGCGCGACCGCGATCGCGTCGTCGAACTGGTCGTTCAGGATCATTCGCGCGAACGCCTTCGAGCCGGTCACGTTGGTGCGCTCGCCGACGTTGATGAAGAGCGTCCCGGATGTGACGTTGAACGGCTCGAGGCCGGAAAGGCGCATGGTGTGATCGGTCATGGCGTGTGTGCGGTTCGGTTGCGTGCGTCGACTACTTCGGGCGGGTGATGCGGCGCGGCTCAGGCCGCGTCCCGGTACTGACCGGGCCATTTGCGCGGTTTGATTTCGGCTAGCGCCTTCGCAATCGCCGCAATATGCTCCGGCGTCGTCCCGCAGCAACCGCCCGCAATATTCACGAGCCCCGCGCTGGCAAATTCCTTTAGGAGCCCGGACGTATCTGCGGGCAATTCGTCAAAGCCCGTATCGCTCATCGGGTTTGGCAAGCCCGCGTTCGGATAGCACGACACGTACGTATCGCACAGCTTCGCCAATTCCGCCACATACGGGCGCATCAACGCGGCGCCGAGCGCGCAGTTCAAACCAAAGGTGAGTGGCTTCGCATGACGCAGCGAATTCCAGAACGCTTCGACCGTCTGCCCCGACAGGATGCGCCCCGACGCGTCGGTGACTGTGCCCGAGATCATGATCGGCAAACGCTCGCCGGTATTTTCAAACAGTTCATCGAGCGCAAACAGCGCGGCCTTCGCGTTGAGCGTGTCGAAGATCGTTTCGACGAGGAACAGGTCCGAGCCGCCATCGAGCAACGCCTTGGCCTGCTCGTAGTAGGCCGCGCGCAGTTCGTCGAAGGTCACGTTGCGCGCGCCCGGATCGTTCACGTCAGGCGAAATGCTCGCTGTCTTCGGCGTCGGTCCGATTGCGCCCGCAACGAAGCGTGGCTTGTCCGGCGTCGAGTATTTATCGCAAGCCGCTCGCGCGATTTTTGCCGATTCGAGATTCATCTCGACCGCGAGATCTTCCATCCCGTAGTCGGCCTGCGCGACAGTGGTGGCGCCGAACGTGTTGGTTTCGATGATGTCGGCGCCCGCCGCCAGATACTGCTCGTGGATCTCGCTGATGATCTGGGGTTGCGTGATCGACAACAGTTCGTTGTTGCCTTTGATGTCGCGCCCGTAGTCCTTGAAGCGCTCGCCGCGATAGCGGGCCTCGTCGAGCTTGTACCGCTGGATCATCGTGCCCATCGCCCCGTCCAGAATGAGGATGCGCGATTGCAGAAGCGCGGGCAACGCCGTACCGCGCGTATAAGCGGTCTGGCGGCGGGCTGAGCTGACGGTCGGGGCGGGCTGGTTCATGGCAGAAGTAGGCTTGCGCGAGTCTTTTTCAGGGAACCCGTCATTGTATCCGCAGCGCGAAGGCCTCGCCGGTCTTGAGCGCGCGGTGAAAGGGCTTATCAAAGCTTCCAGGCGGAGACGCAGCGCGCTGCAGGCGGTAAAAGATGCCACCTTGCATGCATCGGGACGCGCTTCGGGATTCAATCCCCCTATGAATGGCGAAAACTGAAACGCCGTATTCCTTCGACAATAACAAAAAACCCCGCCCGGCAAGCCGGACAGGGTTTCAGGTACGTGTCGCCGAGGCGTTGCGTGTCAGTGGAGGATCACCGGTTGATGCATCAAACTGTCGAATTGACCGAGGAATTCGTCTACTTCGTCCAGCGACGGTTCTTCTTCGATCAGCTTGGTGACGTGCTCGCGAAAGCGTGCCGCCATAGCGCCATCAATGTAGATCTCGCGTTGCATGTTTTTGTCGACGATCTCGTAACCACCTGACTTCATGGCGAGAGGACCGTCCTGCGGTGGGAACTCGACGACACAATAATTGGGGCTGTTGTAGATCATTTGCATGGCGACACTCCTTATTTCCGTTGGCTCCTGGCCGTTCCTGCGCCATAAGTGGAGCGTATGGTGTGGAATTCAAGGGGTGGGTCCGGAGTGACGCTGGTAAAAATCCCGGACCTTCAAGTTAGACCCGTGCTTCGAGAAACGTTTCAAGCAACGCAGCAAAACGGTGAGATTGTTCGACCGGCGCCAGATGTGCCGCATCCAGCAGTTCGTATTGTGCACCCTGAATCGATTTCGCGATCAATTGTGTTGCAGCAGGTGGCGTACCCGTGTCGTGGCGGCCTGCAATTGTCAACGTGGGTAGACGAATTTCATGCAACCGCTCGTGCACATTGAAGTCGCGCAATGCCTCGCAGGCAAGGGCATAGCCTTCGGGCCGCGTGTGCAGCAGAACCTCGTGGATCGGCTCGACGGCTTCCGGATGCGATCTCTGGAAATCCGGCGTCAACCATCGTTCCAATGTGGCGGGCACCAGTGAGGCCATGCCGTCGCGACGTGCGGTGGCGGCGCGCTGATCCCAGACGGCGCGATTCTCGGGCAGGGTGCCGGCGCTCGTGTCGGCGAGGACGAGCGTGTCGATGCGCGATGGATGATCGAGCGCGAACTGCTGCGCAATCATGCCTCCCATCGACATGCCGACCAGGTGCGTATGCGGGGCGCCGAGCGCGTCGAGTAATGCGGCCAGGTCGCTCGAGAGGTCAGCGATGCTGAAGGGTTGATCAGGCACGGCAGTGTGGCCGTGTCCCCTTACGTCGTAACGTAGCACGGTGAAATCGTCGCGGAAGTAACCGGCGAGCTGGTCCCATACGGACAGATCGCCGCCCAGTTGATGGACGAGCGTCAGCCAGGGGCCGCCGCCTTCATTGTCGAGGACATAGCGCGTGTCGATACCGTTGAGTTTCACTTGCATGCAGGCTCCTGTCAGCGGTGATGCGGTGGAAGGCCGGGCGCGGCGCTGGTAATAAACGGTGATGCACGGCGGGTGATCCACAGCGGACTTTGTACGTCAGCAAACCGTGTTCCCATCGGCGCGGCGCAACGGCGCCGCTTGTCGTGCGAGTCGTGACGGCGATGGAAGTTTCGGCAGATTGTCGAATATCTGCTCGGCTTTAGGGCTTGTCTGCGGTGGGGGGTGAGGTGGTGTCGGGTGCGGGTGGCGACAGGGCTGCTGCGGGTGGCGTTGAGGGTTCTGTCGGCGCAGGGCTGGAGGGAGCGGTCGTGGGGTTGACCGGTGGGTACGACGCTGGGTTTTCGGCGGGACTCGCTACGGGACCGTCGCCTGAAGCCGATACGCCACCGCCCTGGCTTCCCTGAGAATTCGCACTGCCCGCATTGCCGCTACCGCCCGCGAGGTTCAGCGGTCCGCGCCACAGCAGTTCAACTTCAGTGCCATTCGGCTCAGTCTGTACAAGCCGCGCGGGCAACCACCCAAGTGACGGCGCGAGCCATACATCGATGCGTCGTTGATCCCCCGCATGACGCGGCAGACGCATGAAGTGGCGCGCGCTCAGGTAGCCATCCTGAGTGCGGATCGTTTCGTCGCCGATCGTCTCGACCGGCCAGATCTCGCCGCTATCGTTGTCTACGACAAAGAACTGCCGGGTAACGCCAGGTTTGTAGGCATCCGGATTGCCACGCACGAGGCTGGCGAGTTGCATGACCATGCTGAAACGGTCCTGTGCGCCATCGCTGAGCGGCAGGGACGCGGGCGTACGGGTGAACACGATCTGCTTTGTCGTGCGGTTGAAGATCGACACGTCTTCCGGCCGATGCCCGCGCTTTTCGACGTACTGGTCCGGCGCGAGTCCGAAGGCGTCGATATGGCCGTGGCTCGAGTAAGTGAACGAGCCGATGAACGGCACGGGCAGCGATACGACCATGTCGTAGGTTTTGCCGTCGCTTGACCAGTGGATCGTACCGGGCTGGTTGCGCACACCGTTATAGAACGTGTCGTACTGCAGATCGCCCGAAGGTGGCACCGAGAATTTCACGCCCGAATCGGCTTTTGCAGCCGCCGCGTGCGCGCTGGCGGCGGCGCTTGCTGCTGCTGCGTTTGCTGCCGCCGCTGCTGAGGCTGCAGCTTGTGCCGCCGCGCTCGCCTGCGCCGCGGATGCTGCCTCCGCTGCGACGGCAGACGCCGCCGCGACTGCGGCCGCGCGCTGCGTGGACGTCGCAGTGAGCACCCGCTCGCGCGGCTTGCTCGCCGCCGCTGCGGGCCTGGGTTTAGCCGGTGCGGCCGGATGTGGTGTCGCCGCGGCCGGTTGTCGCTCGATTCGCTCGGGCGTCAGCAGCGCAATCTGCACGGGCACATGGGCCGTGTTCTCGGGCGTGAACGTGGTTCGGTTGCGCTCGATCCACTGAGCCGCAATCCAGTGCAGGCACAGCACGACCGCCAGCACGGCGAGCCAGCGCCCTGCCCGTGTGCGGCGGGGCCCGGCGTGAGGTAGCGTGCGTTCGGAGCGGCTGACTGCGGAGGGAAACGACATCGAGCGGCGCGGTTTTAACGGGTAAAAATGCGATGGAGCGTGTCGCGCCAGCGAGATGCCAGCGCTGGACGCAGTGAACGGGTTCGACAGGCAGGCTACCGGCGATGTTCCGCGGCAATCGTGTCGTTGTCTTACATCCTAACGCGGCGCGGGGCTATACCCCAGTTCGTACGACAATTTTCGAGCGCACTCGCGCAGTGCCGTGTCGACTTCACCGCCCCAGCGGATATCGAATGCGCCTTCGTGACCAAGCGCAATCAGCCCGAGTGCGAGATCGCCGGTCGAGTCGAAAACCGGCATGCAGAACGCGTGAATGGTTGCCAGCAGCACTCCTTCGACGCGTGCGGCCTGGTGAGCGCGTACTTCCTCGAGCACACGCTCAACCTCCTCGTGCGTGCGCGGACCGGCCGTTTGCGACGAGCGTCGCGAATCGGCCAGTTCACGTTCGATCATCGTCGCGGTCTTGCTGGCCGGCAGATAGGCGGCGAACAACAGGCCGGTGGCGGAACCGAGCAACGGCATCACGTCGCCGAGCTTGAGCGAGGCCTTTGCCGGATGGCTCGATTCCATCCAGTGCACGACTGTCGGCCCCTGATTACCCCATACGGCGATGCCCACCGTCAGGTCGAGCCGGTCGCGCAGCTCCGCCAGCGCAATCCGCGCGAGCTTCACGCCGTCAACCCTCGCAAGCCGCGCCAGGCCCAGTTGCAAGGCGAAGCCGCCCAGTTCATAGCGTCCCGAAAGCGCGTCCTGCGCGACCACGCCGAGACGAAGGAAGCTCACCAGATATCGATGCGCCTTCGCCGGGCTCATGCCCGCGCGTTGCGCGAGGTCGCGCAGCATCATCGCGCGCGGCTCGTGGGTCAGCACCTCGAGCAGCCGAAAGCCCACCTCGATCGACTGGATGCCTGAGCGCAGTTTCTCCTCGCCGGTATCGGCGGTATCGTCGTCCGAAGCGTCGAGCGGATCGGCTGGGTCGGCGTCGGAGCGGGCAATCGAAGGCATAGGCAAGGCGCACGGAGCGCGAACGGTGCATTGAAACGAAGGGAGGCTGCGCGGCACGGCGAGTCGCGCAAACCGCGTCCTCAAACCAGCCTGTTTGGGGCAGGGCGATTCACCATCGTAGAATAGATTCCCTCTATCGTCACTAACACGGCTCATTCCTCCTATGAAACTTGCCACGCTGAAGGACGGCACGCGCGACGGCCAGCTGATCGTCGTGTCGCGCGACCTGCAAACTGCGGCCATCGCCGATGCGATCGCGCCGACGCTGCAACGCGTCCTCGACGACTGGACCTTCTACGCGCCGCAACTGCAGGATCTGTACGACACGCTCAATCAGGGCCGCGCGCGCAACAGTTTTCCGTTCGAGGCCAAGGAATGCATGGCGCCCCTGCCGCGCGCGTTCCAGTGGGCCGATGGTTCGTCGTACGTGAACCACGTCGAACTGGTGCGTCGCGCGCGCGGCGCGGAAATGCCGCCGGAATTCTGGACCGATCCGTTGATGTACCAGGGCGGCAGCGACGACTTCATTGGCCCGAAGGACGACGTGGTTTGTGCCTCGGAGGACTTCGGCATCGACTTCGAAGCGGAAGTCGCGGTGATCACCACCGACGTGCCGATGGGCGCGAGCCCCGAGCAGGCGCTCAAGGGCGTGCGGTTGATCACGCTCGTGAACGACGTCTCGCTGCGCAACCTGATCCCGGCGGAGCTGGCCAAGGGCTTCGGTTTCTTCCAGGGCAAGCCGGCCAGCTCCTTTGCGCCGGTTGCCGTTACGCCCGACGAACTGGGTGAGCACTGGCGCGAAGGCCGCGTGCATCGTCCGATGATCGTCCATTGGAACGGCAAGAAAGTCGGCCAGCCGGACGCCGGCACGGACATGGTGTTCCACTTCGGCCAGCTGATCGCGCACGCCGCGAAGACGCGCAACCTGCGCGCGGGGTCGATCGTGGGCTCAGGGACCGTCTCGAACAAGGATGCGAAGCGCGGCTACTGCTGCATCGCCGAGAAGCGTTGTCTCGAGACCATCGAGCATGGCGCACCCCAGACCGAATTCATGAAATACGGCGACACGGTGAAGATCGAGATGTTCGACGAAGCAGGCAAGTCGATCTTCGGTTCGATCGAACAGGGCATCGCACCGGTCGACGGCGCGCGCTGACCCGCCGTCGGCTAAGGCCTGTGCAATCCGCAGCTCGAACCAGGCCTTCAGCGAATTCGTCCAGCACTGCCAGGAGGGTTTCGCCCGATACCGGCGCGGTCGGGCGCCGCTACACTGACTGACGCGCGGTGGCCCGCAGGCCAGCCCACGGCGGCGGCGCAGCCGACACCGACATATCAATCTGCCGCGCTTCCGATCTACCGGACCAAGCGACCACCATGTCTCACGACTCACCGATCAACGATCCCGCCTTCTATGCGCACTACCGCTCGCTGCGGTTGCGGCGGCATCCGCATGGCATCCTCGAAGTCATCATGAGCGGCGAGGGCGCCAACAAGAGCGCACTGGCGACTGCCGACGCGCGGATGCATTTCGAGCTCGCCGAGATCTGGCGCGATATCGACCGCGATCCGGACACGCGCGTCGCGGTGATTCGCGGCGAAGGCAAGGGCTTTTCGGCGGGGGGCGACCTGCATCTCGTCGAGCAGATGGCGACCGACTTCGAAGTCCGCACGCGCGTCTGGCGTGAGGCGCGCGATCTCGTCTACAACGTGATCAACTGCAGCAAGCCGATCGTCTCGGCCATGCACGGGCCTGCGGTAGGGGCGGGGCTGGTGGCGGGTTTGCTCGCCGATATCTCGATTGCGACGAAGAGTGCACGCATCATCGACGGCCACACGCGGCTAGGCGTCGCGGCGGGCGATCACGCGGCGATCGTCTGGCCTCTGCTGTGCGGCATGGCGAAGGCCAAGTACTACCTGCTGCTGTGCGAACCGGTCAGCGGTGAGGAGGCCGAGCGGATCGGACTGGTGTCGCTAGCCGTCGACGAACATGATCTGCTGCCCAAAGCATTCGAAGTGGCCGGGAAACTTGCACATGGCTCGCAGACGGCGATTCGCTGGACCAAATATGCGTTGAACAACTGGCTGCGCTCGGCGGGGCCCGCTTTCGATACCTCGCTCGCGCTCGAGTTCATGGGCTTTGCCGGACCGGATGTGCGCGAAGGCGTGAGCTCGCTGCGTGAGCGCCGTGCACCGGATTTCCACGGCGGCGGCGGGGCGCCGGGCGGCGCCACGGGACGCGGTTCATCCGGCGGGCATTCGGCCTGATCCACCTGACTTAGGCGCGCGACAACCCCGTCGCGCGCGGTATGATCGGACGAAACGCGCGTGGTGGACCTGCGCCATTTCCATCCCTGTCTGCTGCGAGGAGAAAAACATGACCGATACACCTGGCTCCACGCCGCCCTTCCCCGGTTTCCCGGGTTTCCCGCCTGGCGAGATGATGGACCGCATGTGGGACATGATGCGGCTCACGCCTTTCGGCTCAGCTTTCCCGGGTGTCCAGACAGGCGCGGCCCATGGCCTCGGACCATCGCTGTCGATGATGTCCGACATGATGGCGCCGCTTACCAACGTCGAAGAACTCGACAAGCGCATCACCGATATGCGAGCGGTCGAACAATGGCTCAAGCTGAATCTGAACATGCTGCAATCGGCGATTCAGGCGCTCGAAGTGCAGCGCGCCACGCTTGCGACGCTGCGGGCGTTTGGAGCCTTTGCGCAGCAGTCGATGGCGCAGCCTGCTGCTGCGGCGGCTCCGTCTCCAGCGGCAAGGCCTCGCCCCGAGCCTGCCGCTGCGCCGCGTCCCGAAGCTGCTGGCGCAGCAGGCGCCGCGGAACCGGAAGCAGGTGATAACGCGAACGCGCCGGGCTTCGATGCGTCCAGCTGGTGGAACCTGCTGCAATCGCAATTCAACCAGATCGCGCAGTTCGCGATGGCACAACCGGCGGCGGGCGGCGACGCTGCTGCCGATTCGCCAGTGTCAGCGGGTAAACCGAAGACGGAAGCCACAAAGGAACCCGCCGACGGATCTGCCGCCGACAAGTCCACCGCAAAGGAACCGGCCGCGAAGCGCGCGCCTGCGAGTGGCGGTTCGGCAAGCCGGCCGCGCACCGTCAGAAAGACGCCGTCGCAACCCGAGTGAAGCGTCCCGGCGTGACCAACAGCGGGTCCCGCGCATGCGGCTCGCATTAGTTCTGATGGGCGGCGGTGCACGCGCCGCTTACCAGGCGGGCGCGCTGCAGGCACTTGCCGAGATCGCGCGCGAAGTCGCTCCAGCGTCTCGCGCGTCGCCGTTCAGCGTGATCTGCGGCACATCGGCTGGCGCGATCAACGCCACCTCGATTGCAAGCCATGCCGACGACTTCTCGCGTGGCGCGGACCGGCTTGTGCGCGTCTGGTCGGATATGCATGCGCATCACGTGTACCGCACCGACTGGCCCGGCGTCGTCGCCGCGGGCGCCCGCTGGCTCGCTGCGATGAGCTTCGGCTGGGCCGCGCGCCGTTCGCCGCGTGCGTTGCTTGATAACTCGCCGCTGGCCCGGCTGCTGCGCGATGCGCTCAGTTTTCGCCGTATCGAGCAGATGCTCGATACGCGCGCGCTGCATGCGCTGTCCATCACTGCGCTCAGCTATTCGTCAGGACAACATCTGACTTTTTACCAGGCGAGCGAGCCGATCCAGGCCTGGCGGCGCGCGCAACGCACTGCACGGATGGTTGAGCTCACGCCTGCCCACCTGCTTGCGTCGTCAGCGATTCCTTATGTGTTTCCCGCTGTGCCGCTAGAGCTGGACGGACATCACGAATACTTCGGCGACGGCTCGATACGCCAGATCGCACCGCTTAGTCCTGCGATTCACTTCGGCGCGCACCGCATCCTCGTGATCGGCGCGGCGACGCCGCGGCCGGAAGTGCCGGCGGACGGGCGCGACGACGCCTACCCCTCGCTTGCGCAGATCGGTCAGCAGGTGATGGCGAGCGTGTTTCTCGATGCGCTCGGCGCGGACATCGAGCGCATCGAGCACGTCAACCGGATGGTGTTGCATCTTCCCCACGTGGTCGAGCCGGAAAGCGGCTGGCGCCATATCGACGTGCTGGCGATTGCGCCGAGCGAGCGCATCGAGCTGATTGCGGCGCGCCACCTGCAGCGTCTGCCGCTTACGGTCCGTGGGCTGCTGGGTGCCGTGGGCGGCAACCGGGCGTCGGGGGCGTCGTTTGCCAGTTACCTGCTGTTCGAAAGTGAATTCACGCGTGAACTGATCGAACTTGGGCGCCGCGACGCGCTCGCGAAGCGCGCCGAGATCGCGGCTTGGATCGCCGCTCCGGCATTGGACGGCACCTCCGGACCGGCGGGATGCGAGGCAAGCTGACGGGACGGAATCATGCAGGCTCAAGCACACCTAAACAGGTTTCGTCACAAGCGGAACATGAATCTCAGCTACTTTGTTGCGAACGATCAAGGTGGCGAACCCTTGTGACCCTATGTAAGGAAAAGGTGTCAGGGCAGCGTGCTATCATGATGTAAGCTTGTTTGGCCCTTGGGCGTGCTCTGAAAACAACGAATCCGCCGCCCCGTAGTCACCGGTTGTCACAGGTTCGACCGGCGCGGGGCTGGATAACGGCTTCCATCTGGCAAGGCTGGGCCGGTTGCGTTGGGCAGGTTCACGCACGGTTGGCCATGCGGCGCGAGACTTCGGTGTCCGCGCAGCACGAATGCCGCAGGACTTCTTTCCCGCACGGTGCGTCCGGGTGGCCGATTCCCGCGTAAAATTGAATGCTTGGCTCGTGAACGCGTGTGTTTCGTTCGCCGTTAGCAAGAGTTGCAAAAGACACAAACAGACGTCGCAATGCGCAGAACAGGGGTGGGACTATGAACACCATGCTTTATCCGGAACTTTATAAATCGCTCGAATCCGTTCGATGGGACATGGAGAAAGACATTCCCTGGGACACGTTCGATGCATCGCTCTTGACCGACGAGCAGGCCGCAACGATCAAGATGAACGCGATCACCGAATGGTCTGCGTTGCCCGCAACGGAAATGTTTCTGCGCGACAACCATCATGACAGCGATTTCTCCGCCTTCATGAGCGTGTGGTTCTTCGAAGAACAGAAACACTCGCTGGTGCTGATGGAGTATCTGCGCCGCTTCAAGCCGGAAATGTGCCCGACCGAAGAGGAGCTGCACGCGGTGCGCTTCGAGTTCGATCCGGCACCTCCGCTGGAAACGCTGATGCTGCACTTCTGCGGCGAGATCCGCCTGAACCACTGGTATCGCCGCGCGGCCGAATGGCACACGGAACCGGTGATCAAGGCGATCTACGAAACCATCTCGCGCGACGAAGCGCGTCATGGCGGCGCCTATCTGCGTTACATGAAGAAGGCCATGTCGAATTTCGGTGACGTTGCGCGCGCGGCGTTTGCGAAGATCGGCGTGCTGATGGCGTCAGCGCGTCGTACGGAAAAGCCGCTGCACCCGACCAATCTGCACGTGAATCAGGCGCTGTTCCCGCGCGACACGATCCAGTCGCGCCTGCCCGATCCGGAGTGGCTCGAACGCTGGCTCGACGAACAGATCCGTTTCGACGACGGCTGGGAGAAGAAGGTGGTGGAGCGCATCCTGCACAACCTGTCCATCCTGTTCGAGCGCACTTTCAATACGGCGCAGGAATTGAACCGCTATCGCAAGGAAGTGGTGGCACGTTTGCAGGCCGATCAGAAGTCGGCTGAGCAGCCGGCCTGACGGTCCCGCGTTGCGCCTTGGCGCGAGTCGCCAGTGACACGTAACGCATGAAATGACGGCCCGACAGGTGCAAGCCTGCCGGGCCGTTTGCATGATTTCTCTTTTTCTCTGATTTCCCATGGCCGCCACTTTCGAACGCAAGCTCACGACCCGCGATGCCCTGGCGCAACTGCGCCCCTCGCTTACCGGACCGGTGGTGTTCACGAACGGTGTGTTCGACATCCTGCATCGTGGTCACGTGACCTATCTGGCCGATGCGAAGGCTCTGGGCGCCTGCCTGATTGTTGGCGTGAACAGCGACGCGTCGGTACGCAGACTAGGTAAAGGCGATGACAGGCCCATCAACAACCAGGCCGACCGGATGGCCTTGCTCGCGGCGCTGGAAAGTGTCGATTGGGTGGTGTGCTTCGAAGAGCAGACGCCGGTGTCATTGATCGAAGCGCTGCATCCCGATGTTCTCGTCAAGGGCGGCGACTACGATATGGACAAGCTTCCTGAGTCGGCGCTGGTACGCGGCTGGGGTGGCCGTGCGCTGGCCATTCCGTTCGAGCACGATCGCTCGACGACCGCGCTGCTCAAGAAGGTCCGCGCGCAGGGCTGAGAGGGCAGGCTACTGCCCCAGCTCTGACGCCGCTATGGCCGGCGTCGGAGCGGGCCCGCCGACCACGGCGAGATCCGCTGCGTCGGCCGCCGAAACGGGCTGCACCTTCAGCATCTCCGGATGAAGCTGGCGATTCAGGTGATTCGACTCACGCGCGCCCGCAAGGGGCGTCGGCCCGAACGCGCCGCGTACCGTCGCGAACGCGAGCAGGTTGGCAAGAAACAGAATAGCGATCAGCCAGCGCAGCATTGTTGGAGTCTCCGTCTAAAGGGTGCGGCCTGCGTTCATGGCGAATCTCAATGGTGCGCGGCCGGTGCGCTTTCGGCGGCAATCAGCGCGAGGCCGGACAACACGAGCGAATCGTGGCGAGTATGCGGCACTTTGAGGGCGGCTGTCACTTCGTCGAGGGCGCCGCCACCCACTACCAGGCGCACGGGCATCCCCCACGCCTCCTGCAGGTCGCTCCACATCCGCTCGATCAACCCGGCCTGCGCCAGCGCGCAACCGGCGGAGAGCGAGCGTGGGGTGTCCGTGGCGAAGAATGGGCCGCGGCGCGGTTGGTCACCGGCGGGTGTGCTTGCGCCGGGCGTTAGCAGACCGCGGGCCGCGTTAGCATCGAGCGTGGGCAGTTGGGCGGTGTGCTCGCCGAGCGAGCGCATCATCAGCGACCAGCCGGGCGCGATCAGGCCGCCGACGAATACGCCGTCGGCGCGCAACGCTTCCAGGGTGGTGGCCGTGCCGAATGTCGCGATCAACAGCGGCTCGCCTGGAAATGCCGCGTGCGCGCCGATCAGCCCGGCCCAGCGGTCGCTGCCCAGCGCGGAAGGCGTTGTGTAGCTGTTGGTCACGCCGCATTGCCGCTCGCGGGCGCGAATCGTTGTGCGCGGCAGGCTGGGCCAGTGGGCGTCCAGCAAGGCGGTGAGGCGTTGCGCGACTGCCTCGCCGGCGACGTTGGAAAGCCACGCGCTGGCAGGGGCTGGCAGGCTGGACCAGTCGGGCTCGTCGGTGCGGGAGGCTTGATCTGAGGGCAACAAAGTAGCCGAGGCCGTTGTCGAAAGCGCGCCGGGCCTGGCAGAAGCAGCAGAATTCACTGAAGCACCCGCGCCTGATCCACCGTGCGCAAACGCACCCGCATGACTCTGCGAGCCATCGGCCTGCACCAGCGCCCACTTGACGCGGCTATTGCCGGCGTCGATCAGCAGAAAAGGCGCGCCGCTCATGCGGCCCCGTCGGCGAGGCGCAACGAGACGTCGCCGGTCGCAATGGCCTGGCGTCCCGACGGCGTGTCGAGCAACAACTGCCCGAGTTCGTCGACGCCCGCTGCCACACCGCGCGTCACTTCAACCCCTTGCTCGAGCAGTACCACTTCACGGCCCGCATAGGCATGACAGGCGTTCCAGCGCGGCTGGAACGGCTCGAAGCCGTCCTCGGCGAAGCGCTTGAGCGCCGGTTCGAGCGCGTTCAGTTCGGCCGCGAGCGTATCCGTCAGATTGGCGGTGAGCAGCGCCCGCGATAGCGCCGTCGGCACCGTGCCGCGCGCCTGTGGCGGCACATCCGTATTCAGTGCGCCGACCTTGGCAGCCAGTTCGTCCGCGCCCTTGACGTTAGTGCCGATGCCGATCACCACCGCGCTTGCGTAGTCGGTACTCCAGGCCGTTTCGATCAGGATGCCAGCCAGCTTATCGCCTTCCAGCAACACATCGTTGGGCCATTTGAGGGCGATCTGGCCAGGTCCTGCGACCGGTAGCGAGCGCAGTCCGTCCACCAGTGCGACGCCCACCGCCAGACTCAGGCCCGCGAGTTCTTCGAGCGGCCGTGGCAGCACGCAGGCCACCGAAAACAGCAGCGCATTGCCCGGCTCCGCATACCATGTGCGTCCGCGCCGGCCGCGGCCGGCGGTCTGCAGATAGGCGACCCGTACGATCGGCCGAGGCAGTGCATTCGAGCGGCGCGGCAGCGCCTTGACGCGGGCCATCAGGTCGGCGTTGGTCGAGCCGGTTTCCTCGACGATTTCGATCGGCCAGTGTTGCGCGTGAGCACCGAACAGCGCGACAGCGCGCTCGCGGTCAATGCGCCAGTCGCCCGATGGGCTGGGTTGGGATGAGGTCTTGGAGGCGTTCATGCCGCATATTGTAGCGACAGGGGACGCGCGAGAACCACTCGAAACGCAGTAGCACCTCTGCTGCGCGCCGCGTTCGCTACAATGGCCCCTGATCCGACAACCAGAATCCCGCGATCCTTGAACTACGACACTCCGCCCGGCCTTGAAGTCGCGGCAGGCAGCCAAGGCAAGATCGTCCGGCTCTCCGGCCAGTGGACGGCGCTCGCGCTTGCGCGCGACCGCGCCACCGGCAAGGTCGTACCCCGTCTGCGCTCGCTGATCGGGGTCGAGGGGATGCATTGGGATCTATCGCGCATCGAGCGCATGGACCACGTCGGCGGCCAGGCGCTGTGGCGCGTCTGGGGCCACAAGTTGCCACCCCAACTGGTCGAACTGAACGACACCCAGCGCGACATTTTCAATCGCATCGCCTTGCTCGATTCGATGCGCGATTCGCCTGAGCCGGTGGTGAAGTTCGATCCGTTCACCCGGCTCGGCCTGGGGTTGTTCTCCTTCTTCGAGCACCTGTACGGCGGCATTGCCATGCTCGGGCGCTTCGTGCTCGACCTGCTGGCGATTGCGCGCAATCCGAAGATCACGCCGTGGACCGAAATCTCGGCGAACGTCTACAACGCGGGCGCGAGGGCGCTGCCCATCACTGCGCTGGTCGCGTTTCTGATCGGTATCGTGTTGAGCTATCTGTCCGCGCAGCAGCTGCGGCTGTTCGGCGCGAACCAGTACATCGTCAACATTCTCGGCCTGTCGGTGATCCGCGAACTTGGGCCGGTGCTTTCGGCGATTCTGGTGGCCGGCCGCTCGGGTTCTGCGATCACCGCGCAGATCGGTGTGATGCGCGTCACGGAGGAACTCGATGCAATGCGCGTGATGGGCATCCCACATGGCTTGCGGCTGATCTTGCCGCGCGTGATTGCGCTCGGCGTAGCGATGCCGCTGCTCGTGATGTGGACCAACATCGTCGCGCTCGCCGGCGGGGCGCTCTCGGCACAAGTCGTGCTGGGCATCGACATGGGTTATTTCTTCCGGGCGCTGCCGAGTGTGGTGCCGATCGCAAACCTGTGGATCGGCCTGGGCAAAGGCGTGGCCTTTGGCATGCTGATCGCCATCGTCGGTTGCCATTTCGGCTTCCGTATCAAGGCAAATTCGCAAAGCCTCGGCGAGGGCACGACCACCTCGGTGGTGTCTTCGATCACTATCGTGATCCTTGCCGACGCGGTGTTCGCGATCCTGTTCCAGAACGTGGGACTCGGATGAGCGCGCCGCTTGCCCAATCCGTGCGCGGCCAGCCGCTGCCCTCGATTGCCGAGCCGGTGATCGAGGTGCGCGATCTGACCAAGCGCTACGGCCGAAACATCGTGCACCAGCACCTGAACTTCGAGGTGCGGCGCGGCGAGATCGTGTCGATCGTCGGCGGTTCGGGCTCCGGCAAGACCACGCTCGTGCGGCAGATTCTCGGCCTCGAGAGGCCGTCGTCCGGCACGATCAGGCTGTTCGGCGAGGACCTCGCGACCATCTCGCCTGACACCGCGCTGCTGATGCGCAGCCGTTCCGGCATGCTGTTCCAGCGCGGTGCGCTGTTCTCGTCGCTGTCCGTGTTCGACAACGTCGCGCAGCCGCTGCGCGAACTCGGCAAGATCCCCGAAGACCTGCTGCGCGACATCGTCATGCTGAAGCTCGAGATGGTCGGCCTGCCGTGCAAGCATGCGTCGAAGATGCCGTCGGCGTTATCGGGCGGGATGATCAAGCGGGTGGGCATCGCCCGCGCAATCGCGCTCGAACCGGAACTGCTGTTTCTCGACGAGCCGACTGCAGGACTCGATCCGCAGGCGTCCGATGAGTTCGTCGAACTGATCGGCACGCTGCATCGCGCGCTTGGCCTGACCGTCGTGATGGTGACGCACGATCTCGACACCATGGTCGCGCTGTCGACCCGCGTTGCCGTGCTGGCCGACCGCAAGGTGCTGGTCGCGGCGCCGGTAGAGGAAGCCGCGGGTGTCGATCATCCGTTTATCCGCGAGTACTTCCTCGGCCTGCGCGGCCGCCGCGCGCTGCAGGCGTTGCCGCCGGAGCGCCGCGCGAAGCTGCCGCCCGCGGCGCTCGAACCCGCATCGTCCGAATTGCCGCTGTGAAAGAGGGAATCTGAAATGGAAAACAAATCACATGCGTTCTGGGCTGGACTCTTCACGGTGGTGCTGCTGGTGGCGATCGCGGCGACGGTGTTTCTGTTCAAGGTCGACCGTTCGGTGCGCGTGCCGTACGACCTGATCGCGCGCACCAACGTCACCGGGCTGTATACGGACGCTGCGGTGCGCTATCGCGGTCTCGACGTGGGCAAGGTGGCGTCGATCAAGTTCGACCGCGACCATCCCGGGCAGATCCTGATCCGCATTCTGGTGGACACGCACGCACCGATCACGCATTCGACCTTCGGCAGCCTCGGCTTTCAGGGCGTGACGGGGCTTGCGTTCATCCAGCTCGACGACACGGGGCGCGATATGGAGCCGTTGGCGTCGTCGGAAAAGCAGGTGGCGCAACTGCCGATGCGGCCTGGTCTGCTAGACCAGTTGCAGCAGCGTGGCGATATTCTGCTGCGCAAGCTGGAACGTATCGCGGACGACGTCAACGATACGCTGTCGCCGCAAATGCGCGATCAGTTGCTGGCCACGGCGGCAAGCCTGCAGCACGCCGCCGATGGCGTAACGACGTTGACGAAGCAGATGCAGCCGGCCGCGGGCAAGCTGCCGCAGACGATTGACGAGCTGAATCGCACGCTTGCCTCGACCAATCAGTTGATCACGGGCCTGAATCGCCCTGACGGCCCGTTCGAATCCAATCTGAACAAGGTCGGCACGGCGGCCCAGCAGGCCGGCGACGCGCTGACCTCGATGAATGCGTCGGTGCAGGAACTGTCGGCGCGGGTCGGTTACGACACCTTGCCGCGCGTCAATTCGCTGGCTGACGATGTGCGTTCCGCCGCGCGTTCGGTGGATCGCGCCGCCGACATGTTCAGCACCAGTCCGCGCAGTGTGCTGTTCGGCGCGCCGGCCGCTGCGCCTGGCCCGGGTGAGCCCGGATTTTCGTGGCCCACAGCCGGCACGGCAAAGTGATCTGAAAGGAAGAATGTCATGGCACGCTCGCTTTCCAGTCTGCTTCATCGCTCGCTTTGCGGCGGGCCTTTTAGCCCAGCTCGTAGCGCGACGCTTCGGCCAACTCAGCGTGTGCGCTCCGCTGGCGCTGCGCTAGCCGTCGCGCTCGCCTTCGGAGTGTTGGGCGGCTGCGCGGGCAATCCGGCGGTGCATGCCGACGCCCGCTATGACTTTGGGCCGCCCCCGCAAGTGGCCACCTCGGGTCCGATGCCGGCCGTCAAGGTGCTCGATGTGACCGCACCCGCGACGCTGGCGTCGGACAAGCTGGTCTACCGTTTGAGCTACGCCGACGCGCAGCAGACCGCGTCCTATGCGAACAGTCACTGGACCATGGAGCCGTCCGCGTTGCTCACGCAGCGCCTGCGCGATGTGCTGTCGCAGCGCGGCACGGTGCTGACGGGCTCCGATGGCGTGCGTGCGCCGGTGCTGCGGGTGGAGCTGATCGAGTTCGAACAGGTTTTCGACAGCCAGACGCAAAGTCATGGCGCCGTCGCCGCGCGCGTGACCTTGACGCAGAGCGGCAAGGTCGTCGCGCAGCGCAGCTTCACCGCGCAGGCGCCGGCCAGTTCTGCCGATGCGGCCGGCGGTGCGCGAGCGCTCGCTACGGCAGGCGACGATCTGGTGGCGCAGATCTCCGCATGGTTGAGTTCCCAGGCGCTGGTTGCCGGGCAGTGAGCGGCTCGCCCGGGCGTGTAACTTGCGTTGGGGCTTAACAGAACTAGACAGCGCGGGCGCGAACAGCGGGCCCAGGCCCCGCTCGCTATAATCGTTTGCTACAGGCGCGCCGCGGTGCTTGCACACGCTTGCGGCCATCGAATTTCCCCTGATACGGTCTCTCCCCGGACACCATGGATTCTTTCTACAAGTACCACGTCTTCTTCTGTCTCAATCAGCGCGATCCCGGTGCTGAGCGCCCGAGTTGCGCGAATTGCAACTCGCAGGCCATGCAGGAGCATGCGAAAAAGCGCGTGAAGCAACTGGGCCTTGCGGGCCCGGGCCAGGTGCGCATCAACAAGGCGGGTTGCCTCGATCGCTGCGAGGAAGGTCCGGCGCTTGTGATCTATCCGGAAGGCACGTGGTACACCTATGTCGACGAGAGCGACATCGACGAGATCGTCGAATCGCATCTTGCGAACGGCAAGGTCGTCGACCGTCTGAAAATCGATCAATAAGCGGCACCATGAACGTTCATACGAAACAGTTCCTGATCGATGGTCCGGTCGGCAAGATCGAGGTTGCGCTCGATCTGCCCGATGAAACGCGCGACAACGGCGCGGCGCCGCGCGGGATTGCGCTGGTGGCGCATCCGCACCCGCTGTTCGGCGGCACGATGGACAACAAGGTCGCGCAGACGCTTGCCCGCACCCTCGTGCAACTGAATTACGTGACCTATCGCTCGAACTTCCGCGGAGTGGGGCAGACCCAGGGTGAACACGACGCGGGTGTCGGCGAGCGCGACGACTTGCGCGCAGTGCTCGATTACATGCGCGCACAACCGGGACAGGCCGATCTGCCCCTCGTGCTGGCGGGCTTTTCGTTCGGGACCTTCGTGCTCTCGCATGTGGCGGCGCGGCTCCTCGAAGAAGGCCAGGCGATCGAACGCATCGTGTTCGTCGGCACGGCGGCGAGCCGCTGGGAAGTGGCGCCCGTGCCGGAAAACACGCTGGTGATTCACGGCGAAATCGACGATACGGTGCCCATCCAGTCGGTGTACGACTGGGCGCGGCCGCAGGAATTACCGGTGGTGGTGATCCCCGGTGCCGAGCATTTTCTGCATCGCAAACTGCACGTTCTGAAGCGCATCATCATCGACGCCTGGCGTTGACGGCTGGGGTGGCACGCGTTTTCCGGGGTACAGGTACGCGTCAAATGAAAATTTATCCGCACGCGATGCGCAAAGTTGGCTCCCCGGCGCGCGTATAATGAGCGCTCTTTTTTGGGCGCAGCGCGGCCCGTCCGGTTGATTGGCGCATCGTCAGCGCCGTTGCTTGATTGCAAGGCCGGATTGTGGGGCGCGTTGCGCGAACCGATCGTGTGGCCGGAAGTCCAACGGGCGCCGCGTTGCGTTTACGCGGCCAGCGCTCGCCGACCGGCTCTTCCAATCTGCGCGCCCCCGGGCGCGATGCAAATTTCTGCCCGAATCGATCCTATGCGTTTTTCCACCTCCGGCTTTTCGTCACTCTCGTCCTTCGTTCCCCATACCATCAGCCGTGCTGTGACGCTCGGCGTGCTGCTGCCGGCCGCGCTGGTGGCTAGCACCGCGGCCCTCGCGCAGGTCCCGCCGCCGGCGGTGAATGCGCGCTCGTGGGTACTCGTCGATGCGACCAGCAATCAGGTGCTCGCGTCCGGCAACGCCGATGAGCGCGTCGAACCGGCTTCGCTGACCAAGCTGATGACCGCGTATCTGGTCTTCGAAGCGCTGCAGACGAAGAAGATCACGATGGAGCAGATCGTTAACCCGAGCGAAGCGGTGCGCCGCGTCAAGACAGACGAATCGCGCATGTTCATCGAGGCGAACAAGCCGGTCTCCGTGCATGACCTGGTCTACGGCATGATCGTGCAGTCGGGCAACGACGCCGCAATCGCGCTGGCAGAACTGGTGGGCGGCAGCGAATCCCAGTTCGTCAACATGATGAACACCGAAGCGCAGCGCCTCGGCATGACGCATACCCACTTCGCCGACGTGAATGGTATGCCCGACGCGCAGCACTACACGAGCGCGGGCGATCTGGCGATCCTGTCGGCGCGCCTGATCCGCGACTATCCCGACTACTACAACATTTTCTCGGTCAAGGAATTCACCTACAACAAGATCAAGCAGCCGAACCGCAATCGTCTGCTGTGGATCGATCCGACGGTCGACGGTCTGAAGACCGGTCACACCGAGGCCGCCGGTTATTGCCTGATCGCGAGCGCCAAGCGGCCGCTGCCGGGCGCGCCGGACGCATCGCGTCGTCTGGTTTCGGTGATGATGGGTGAAGTGAAAGAGCACGACCGTGTCGAAGACAGCCTGAAGATGCTGAACTACGGTTACAGCGCGTACGACACGGTGCGTCTGTACAAGGCCGGCCAGGTGATCGAGACCCCGCGCGTCTACAAGGGTGCGGAAGACACGGTGAAGATCGGCGTGAAGGCCGACCAGTACATCACGGTGCCGAAGGGTCTCGCCGACAAGGCCAAGCCGCAGGTCGAGCATATCGATCCGCTGATCGCACCGATCACCGAGGGCCAGCAGGTCGGCACGGTGAAGCTGGTGGCAGATGGCAAGGTGGTCTCGCAGTTCCCGATCGTGGCGCTTCAGGCCGTGCCGCAAGCCGGCGTGGTGGGCCGCGTGTGGGATTCGCTGATGCTGATGTTCAACAAGAAGAAGTAAGCGCTGATGCGCGCGGGTGCGTGCAGTTGTGCGCATTCGCGTGACAGCGGCTCCGGCAGGCATGCTGCCGGGCCGTTGCCGAGGAGTGAAAGATGCAACCCGACAATGATTCGCTGTTTGAGTTTCCCTGCGATTTCCCGATCAAGGTGATGGGCAAGTCGCATCCCGAATTCGCCGAGACGATCGTGACGGTGGTCAAGCAGTTCGATTCCGAGGTCGACCCGTCGCGTGTCGAGATGCGGCCGTCGAGCGGTGGTAACTACACGGGCCTCACGGTGACGGTGCGCGCCACCAGTCGTGCCCATCTCGACGATATCTATCGCGCGCTCACCGGCCATCCGATGGTGAAGGTCGTGCTGTAAGCAGCGGGGCGCGCCTCGCGTCCCCAGTTGCGTTTATGGCGTGACGTGCAATGCGTCCGCCGCGCTTTGCGGCCCTGCCGAGCAGGCCCGTTCGAAGAGCAGTTTGAAGCTTCTCACCTCGTCGAACACCCAGTCCCGGAATGCCCGTACCCGCTCCGTCTGCAGACTTTGCGGCGTGCAGATGAAGTAGTACTGCCACGGGCTTGGGCCGTCCACATCGAAAAGCCTGACCAGCCGTCCTGACGCGACCTCGTGCATCGCCAGCGAGCGGCGCGTGAGTGCAACCCCTTGTCCGTCGATCGCCGCCTGCAGCAGGTTCGACGAGTCCTGGTACAACACGCCGCGTTTCGGTTCCGGCCATTCGGTCAGGCCCGCGGCGTCGAACCAGGGGCGCCACAATTCGTCATCGGAGCGCAGCAGCGGGACCTTGGCCAGATCGGCCGGTACTTTCGGCAGATTGCCGCCGTTGAAATTCGGCGCGCAGGCGGGAAAGAAGATTTCTTCGAGCAGCAGCTCGGCGTGCAGGCCCGGGTATTTGCCGAAACCGAAGCGGATCGCCGCATCGACGTCGTCGCGGGCGAAGTCCGTCAGCGAATTGGTGGAGAGCAGCTCGAGATCCCATTGGGGGTGAGCTTCGATGAAACTGCCGATGCGCGGCGTCACCCAGCGCGCCGCGAACGACGTCAGCATCGACACCACCAGACGCCGCTCGCGGTCGCCGGCGCGCAGTTCGCGGGTGGCGTCGGCGAGCGCGGTCAGCGCCGCGCGCACCTGCCCCGCGTAACGGCGGCCGACTTCCGTCAGGCGCACGCGCTTGCCGTCGCGGGCGAACAGCGTCACGCCCAGCTCGGCCTCGAGCGCGCGAATCTGATGGCTGACCGCGCCGTGGGTCACGAACAGTTCGTCCGCGGCACGCGAGAAGCTTTCGTGGCGGGCCGCGGCCTCGAATGCCTTGATGGCGTTCAGCGCTGGGAGTTGTCGTAGGTCCATCGCAATTTTTCTCACATAGAGGTGAAATTTGATCGTTTTGCGTAAACCCTTGCTGCGCCTACGATTGTAGTCACGAAACGGCTTTTTGCGAGGTTGTCATGCGAGAAATTTCCTCTAGTATCACATTTGAAATCAGGTCTGGCGAGACGGTTCCGATGAAGGTTGTGCGCAGCACGCGGCTGGCGGTGAGCGGTTCTGCGGTATGGGTAACACGCAGCGACGACACCGAAGACTATTGGCTCGAACCGGGCCATACGTTGCGCCTGCGGCGCGGAGAACGGCTGTGGCTGAGCGTAGAAGCGGATTCGCAGGCGCGGGTGGCGTTCGACGTTCCGGCGCGCGCCGATGTGCGGGCGGTCGACTGGCTGGTGCGTCTTGCCGACCGGTTCGGTATGCGTTTGCGCGACGGCTGGCGGACCGTTTGAGGGTGAGTGCGGCGAGGGTTCCGGCGGGGATTTCAGTATTTCGGTAAACTACCGGGATCATGTGTGCCACGCCGGTTTCTTCGCCTTCTCTGTCCTCCGAGCTCGTTCCAGCTGACCTGGCTGATCCGGTGGCGCCGGTTTCGGCCGGTCTCGTTCCCTCTACGCAGGCCGAACCGGTCGCAGTGGGTTTGCCCACTCCCGTTCCAACGCTGCGCTGGCGCGGTGTCGAATCCTACGAAATCAGTTTCGAGGCGATGCGAGCTTTCACCGACGCGCGCACTTCAGAAACCGCGGACGAAATCTGGCTGGTCGAACATCCCCCTGTTTTCACCCTGGGCCAGGCCGGCAATCCGGCGCATCTGCTATCCGCAGACAGCGGCATTCCGCTGGTCAAGGTCGACCGCGGCGGACAGATCACGTATCACGGGCCAGGGCAGGTGGTCGCTTACCTGCTGCTCGACTTGCGCCGCCGCAAGCTGATGGTGCGCGAACTGGTGACGCGCATCGAGCAGGCCGTGATCGACACGCTCGCGGCGTATAATCTCGCCGGAGAACGCAAGGCGGGCGCCCCTGGTATCTACGTGGCGCCCGGTCCGGATGCCGGGTCGCATGCGGGCGCCAAGATCGCCGCGCTGGGCCTGAAAATCCGTAACGGTTGCAGTTATCACGGGGTCAGTCTGAACGTGAAGATGGATCTGCAGCCGTTTCTGGCCATCAACCCATGCGGGTACGCGGGGCTCGAAACCGTCGATATGGCGACGCTCGGCGTCGCTGCCGGCTGGGACGACGTAGCCCGGACCTTTGCTGCATGCCTCACCGCAAACATCGACGGCACGCCCGCGGCCGTCGCCCAACCGCAGGCTAGTGTCGTGACCGCCTGACTGGATCGAACCAATGACTGACGTTACCGCGAACCTCGCCGGCACTGCCACTCCTGACGCCGCTACCGCACCGGCTGCTTACGATGCTACGGCGAAGCAGAAGGCGCAGGCGAAGACTGCACGCATTCCGATCAAGATCATCCCGATCGAAAAGCTGAAAAAGCCGGACTGGATTCGCGTGAAAGCGGCCACCGGTAATTCGCGCTTCTACGAGATCAAGCAGATTCTGCGCGAGCACAATCTCCACACGGTCTGTGAGGAAGCGAGCTGCCCGAACATCGGCGAGTGCTTCGGCAAGGGCACCGCCACGTTCATGATCATGGGCGACAAGTGCACGCGCCGTTGCCCGTTCTGCGACGTCGGCCACGGCCGTCCTGATCCTCTGGATACCGAAGAGCCGGGCAATCTCGCCCGCACGATTGCTGCGCTGAAGCTGAAGTATGTGGTGATCACCAGCGTGGACCGCGACGATCTGCGTGACGGCGGTGCGGCTCACTTCGTTGAATGCATCCGTCAGACGCGCGAACTGTCGCCGGAGACGCGCATCGAAATTCTGACGCCGGATTTCCGTGGCCGTCTGGATCGCGCGCTGGGCATTCTCAATGCCGCTCCGCCCGATGTGATGAACCACAACCTCGAAACGGTGCCGCGTCTGTACAAGGAAGCGCGCCCAGGGTCGGACTACGCACACTCACTGAAGCTGCTGAAGGACTTCAAGGCGCTGCATCCGCATGTCGCCACCAAGTCGGGCCTGATGGTCGGTCTTGGCGAGACGGAAGAAGAGATCCTCCAGGTGATGCGCGATCTGCGCGAGCACGACGTCGATATGCTGACGATTGGGCAATACCTGCAACCGTCTGAGCACCACCTGCCGGTTCGCTCGTACGTGCATCCGGACACCTTTAAGATGTACGAGGAAGAAGCGTACAAGATGGGCTTCACGCACGCGGCCGTTGGCGCGATGGTGCGTTCGAGCTATCACGCGGATCTGCAGGCGCACGGAGCTGGGGTGGTCTGAGGTTCTTGCCGGTAGTTTGCTTAGATATAAAGCCCGCACGTGTTGCGGGCTTTTTTACGTCTGCGGCCACTCGAGGATTTGAGGCGCTGAGCTGGGCTTTGCTGCTTGCGCCCGTTAGTGCCAGAAGAAGAGCCGGGCGATCAGCAGGCTGACGGAGTAGATACCGCTTCCAATAAACATGAAGTAGGCGATGTACATCATGGCGCGATGTCGAACATCGTCGTTCTCGAGGAGGTAGTCGATAAGATTAGGCATGTTAAGTTCTCGCTTGACTGGTTGTTATTATAGCTCGATTGGTTTAAATATTTAGCTCAACGCAAAATGGGATATCGAGAAGCTCGTCGCGACGAATGCTGTCGCGAGGAACGACACCCACATAAGCGTTCTGCTGGGAACGTCGCTGCTGGCCGGATCGCTGAAATATTTCCGCGCGTCGGCGGCGCCAAAGACGACGAGTACAGACGATCCAATGATGAACGCTACGTGCCACACGAGGCCAATCCGCACCCACGCATAGCTTCCAGTTGACATCGGTTGGTCGAGAGCACAACCCAGTTCGTAGCATGCGGCGGCACTCATCGCGATGACGGTCCAGAACAGTTGGCCGTGTTGCAATGCGGCCTTCAAAACATCGCCGGCAATCTCGCGATAGGCAAGTGAGAAATTCAGCAGTGGCAGCAGGGCGATGGGCGCAAGAATGGGCACCGCGATATTGGATAAGAGCCAGCTTAAGTGAGCTAAAAATTCGATCATGGTTTGAAGCGCATAGTGAAGAGATCTAACCCATGATCCGGTCCAGGCCATACGGCGGTCAATCGACCGAACGACCAGCTTGCGCTCCACCGCCAACCATGCTGCGTTCCGCGCCAAGCCACTACGCGTGCATCGCAACGGACTTACCCATCCAACCCAACGTAAAAAGCAATGCCCAGGCAGCGTGATTAGCAATCGTGAATTCGTTAGAACCGCCTGTCTCCAAACTCCCTATAGTCGAAAGCCTCCCAAACACCTTATTAAAACGGGGCTTCTCGATGAACCGATTCTTCCGTCCGCTGGCCGCACTCGTCACGCTGCTTGCTGTTTCCGCGCCTTTCGCGAGCGCCGCTCACGCCGATACCAAAGAGGTTGTGATCGCCTATCAGGACATGGTCTTGCCGTGGCGATACGCGCAGGCCACCGGCGAGGTCGAGAAGGAAACGGGCTACAAGGTGGTCTACCGTCAACTGGGCAGCGGCGCGGAAGTGGTCCGTGCGTTGGCCTCGGGTTCGGTGCAACTCGGTGAAGCCGGTTCCAGTCCGATTGCGGCAGGCCTGTCGCAGGGCGTCGATATTTCGCTGTTCTGGATTCTCGACAACATCAACAATGCCGAGGCCCTGGTGGTGCGCGACGGTTCGGGCGTGACGAGCATCGCCGGTCTCAAGGGTAAAAAGATCGGCGTGCCGTTCGTGTCCACCTCGCATTTTCATACGCTGGTCGCGCTGCAAAACGCGGGCGTGAATCCGGCTGACGTGAAGATCGTCAATCTGCGTCCGCAAGAAGTAGCGGCTGCGTGGGACCGCGGCGACATCGACGCAACCTACATCTGGGACCCGGTGCTCGCCAAGGTGAAGAAGAACGGCAAGGTACTGATTACCTCAGGTCAGGTTGCAGAGGAGACGGGTAAGGCGACCTTCGACGGCTTCGTGGTCGACCGCAAGTTTGCCCAGCAAAACCCCGAGTTTGTCGCACGCTTCGTCAAGGTGCTAGCTGAAAGCGATGCAAGCTATCGCGATCACACCTCGGCATGGTCCGCCGCTTCGCCGCAGGTTGCAGCCGTTGCCAAGGAGTCCGGAGCGAATGCCCAGGATGTACCGGCGAGCCTCGCACTGTATGCCTTCCCGTCGGCAGCCCAGCAGGCGTCCAGCACGTGGCTCGGTGGCGGCGCGCAATCCGGGGCGGCGAAATCGCTGGCGGCCACGGCAGTGTTTCTGAAGACCCAGGGGACGATTCAAAATGTGCTGCCCGACTATTCGGCGGGTGTCGATCCGCACTTCGTTCAGCAGGCGGCGCACGAGTAATGCGGTAATGATGGCGCGTCCTCAGGTCGCGCCTGTACCGCATCCTATTGGGAACCCACAGGCATTTTATGAGTAGTCTGGAGATCCGGCGGCTGCACGTCGCCTACGAAGGTGCACGTGGCGCGCTCCCTCACGTCGCGCTGGCCGATGTCGATCTGAGCATCGAGTCCGGTGAGTTCGTCGTGGCGCTTGGCGCGTCCGGCTGCGGCAAGACGACCTTGCTCAATTGCATTGCTGGCTTTATCCAGCCAAGCGGCGGTGAAGTCCGTCTGAGCGGTGAGCTGGTCAATGGCCCGGGCGCCGATCGCGGCGTGGTGTTCCAGAAATACGCGTTATTGCCGTGGCTCGACGTGCTCGACAACGTCGCGCTCGGTCTTCGTTTTCAGCGTGTGCCGAAAGCGCAGCGCGAACGTATCGCGCTGCAGATGCTTGCGCTCGTCGGACTGGAGCAACATGCTCGCTCAAGGGTGTACGCCTTGTCGGGCGGGATGCAGCAACGCGTGGGGATCGCGCGGGCGCTCGCCAGCGATCCGCAGGTACTGCTGATGGACGAGCCGATGGGCGCACTCGATGCCATGACGAGAGAGTCGATGCAGGAACTGGTGCTCGACGTCTGGGGCCGAACCCACAAGACCGTCTTCTTCATCACGCATAGCGTCGAAGAAGCCCTGTTTCTGGCGACGCGCCTCGTCGTGATGACACCCGGACCCGGGCGCATTGCCGAGAGCTACGATCTGCCGTTCGCCCGGCGTTTTCTGGAGACGCGCGACGCACGCGCAGTGAAGTCGTCGCCGGAATTTATCGAGTGGCGTGAGCGGTTGGTGCGGCGCCTGCATCAGCGCGCACCGGAAGAGGTGCTCTCGTGACTGTGTCGAATGATTCACTTAACCAGGTGCCCCTGGCCTCGTCCGGCGTTACCGTGAAAGATTCGCCGCTTGCATCGTCGTCATCCGCGCCGCTCCCGGAGAGGCGCGTGAGACCGGTACGCGCATGGCGCATGCCGGGTGAAGGGCCGACCGCGGCGCTGAGCATCGCTTCGGTGATTGCGCTGACGGCGTTGTGGTGGATCGCGACGCATCTGCACTGGCTGCCGCCGCTGTTCCTGCCGACGCCGGAAGCCGTCTGGAGCGCATTCATCGACGCTTGTCATGGACGCATCCAGGGCGGCCTGCCCTTGTCGCAACACCTTGCGTGGAGCGCGCTGCGTGTGTTTGGCGCTTTTGCGCTGGCTACGGTGACGGCGATTCCGGTCGGCATCCTGATGGGCGTGAGCCGGGTGGCGCGCGGGTTACTTGATCCGCCGCTGGAGTTTTACCGGCCGCTGCCGCCGCTCGCTTACCTGCCGCTCGTGGTGATCTGGTTCGGCATCGACGAGACGGCGAAGATCGTCGTCATTTACCTCGCTTGCTTCGCGCCGATCGCCATGGCTGCGCGTGCCGGCGCGCGCAGCGCCACCGTCGAGCAGATTCATGCGGCTTACTCGCTCGGCGGTTCGTTCGCGCAGATCGTGCGCCATGTGGTCTTGCCCGCAGCATTGCCGGAGATTCTGACCGGACTGCGGATTGCAATCGGCTTTGGCTGGACCACGCTTGTCGCCGCCGAGATGGTGGCCGCGACCGCGGGCCTCGGTCAGATGGTGCTCAACGCGTCGAGCTTTTTGCGCACTGACGTCGTGGTAATGGGCATCGTGCTGATTGGTCTGATCGCGTGGATTTTCGATCTGGGCATGCGAGCGCTGGAACGGCGTCTGGTGCCCTGGAAGGGGCGGGTGTAATGCGTCTTGTGGCTCTTAGACAAACAACTCAATCACCGGCCAGTTCCGTTCCAGCGCAATCGCGCGCAGCCGCTCGTCCGGATTGGTCGCCACCGGGTCGGTGACGCGCTCGAGCAGCGGCACGTCGTTGATTGAATCGCTGTAGAAGTAGCTTTTCGGAAAGTCCTGCAACGCGTACCCGAGCGATGCCAGCCAGCTTTCCGTGCGCACGATCTTGCCTTCGCGGAACGTCGGCACGCCGACGGCCGCGCCGGTATAGCGGCCGCGCGGATCGCCACCCTCGGTGCAGAGTTCGATGCCGAGCAGATGCTCAAACCCGAGTGCCTTGCCGATCGGCGCCGTCACGAACACATTCGTCGCGGTGACGATGCAGCACAGGTCGCCGGCATCGAGGTGCCGCTGGATCAGTTCGCGGGCGGCCGGCCGGATCGCCGGCACAATCACTTCGCTCATGAACAACGCATGCCATGCATCGAGTTGTGCGCGTGAATGACGTGTCAGCGGGGCGAGCGTGTAGTTCAGGAAATCGCTCATATCGAGTGTGCCCGCCACGTATTGGCGGTAGTACGCGTCGATCTCCTGCGCGTGCCGCTCGGCGCCTTCCACACCCAGCTTCGCCATGAAGTGGGCCCAGGCCTGATCGCTGTCGAGCGGCAGCAGCGTATGGTCCAGATCGAACAGCGCGAGGTTACGACTCATCCCAGGATTCCTTGCATCCAACGCTTCGACACCAACCCCATTGCTGGATCGGCACGCTTTTCCCATCCTCGCAGATCGTATATTTAAGTGCACAAAATTACAATAAACCAAATTTGTGCAACACTATCGTCATATTTCTCCGGATGTCGCCAGGTGGCCGCATGCGGGTCGGGTTACGGTTAGAGCATTGAGAAGCGTCGTGCCTTATGTTGATTCTCCTGAACCTTCTCTCCGGTGTGGCTTTGCTCGTATGGGGGTCGCACATCGTCCGCACGGGCATCCTGCGCGTGCTCGGCGCGGATCTGCGCAGCGCCCTCGGGCGTAGCACCGGCAGCCGCCTGCGCGCGTTCGGGTCCGGCATCGCGGTGACCAGCCTCGTGCAAAGCAGCAATGCCACTGCGGTGATTGTGACGTCGTTCGCAGCCCAGGGTTTGCTACCGCTTGCCAGTGGTCTTGCCATCATGTTGGGCGCGGATGTCGGCACGGCCTTGATGGCGCGGGTGCTCACGCTCGATCTGTCGTGGCTGTCGCCAATCCTCTTGCTGCTCGGCGTACCGTTGTTCCTGACGCGCAAGCAGACGCGTGTGGGCCAGGCGGGCCGTACGGCGATCGGCCTTGGGCTCATCCTGCTGGCGCTGCATCTGATCGTCGAAGCCGCGCAGCCGATGATGCAAGGCGCCGGCGTACGCGTGATGTTCGGTGCCTTGACCGGCGACACGATGCTCGATGCCCTGGTTGGCGCCGCCTTCGCGGTGATTTCCTACTCGAGTCTCGCGGCCGTGCTGTTGACGGCGACGCTGGCATCGTCCGGAGTGATTTCGCTGAAAGTGGCGTTGTGCCTCGTGATTGGTGCCAATCTGGGCAGCGGCCTGCTGGCGTTGAGCGGCACGTTGGCGCAAAACGCCGCGGCACGGCGCCTCGCACTCGGCAGTCTGGTGTTCAAGCTCGCGGGTGCGTTGCTCATCCTGCCATTCGCTTCCCTGTTGGCGCGTGGCTTGCCGGTGCTCATCGGCAATCCGCGTGAGGCGGTGGTCGGGTTCCATTTGATCTACAACGCGCTGCGTTGCTGCGCGTGCCTCGCGCTGATCGACCCGGTTGCACGCGTCTGCAGCCGGCTGCTGCCGGACCGGCCGCAGCAGGACGGCGCACTGCGGGCGCTACATCTCGACGTGGCCGCACTTTCCACGCCGTCTCTGGCACTGGCCAATTCGGCGCGCGAAGTGCTGCGCATCGGCGACATCGTCCGGACCATGCTCGACAACGTCGCCGGGCTGCTTCATCACAATGATCTTGCCAAGGCACGCGAGACGATTCGTATGGACGACGACATCGACCAGCTTTATGCCGCGGTCAAAAGCTACCTCGCCAGAATTTCCCGCGAGCAGCTCGACGAGGCGGACAGTCGGCGCTGGACCGACATCATCGCGCTCACCATCAATCTTGAGCACGCGGGCGACATCATCGAGCGTATCGTCAACAATATCGAAGAGAAAAAGATCGCCCACCGGCTTGCGTTTTCGGAGCAGGGTCTCGGCGAACTGGAGGATCTGCACGCTCGCCTCGTCAGCAATCTGCAACTCGGGTTATCGGTGTTTCTCAACAATGACCTGCGTTGCGCGGAGAGCTTGCTGGCTGAGAAGGAGCGCTTCCGGGATCTCGAGCGGGTCTACTCCTATGCCCACCTCGACCGCCTGGCCGGGCAAACCTTGCGCAGCGTCGAGACGAGCGCGCTGCATCTCGACATGATCAGCGACATGAAGCGGCTAAATTCGCTGTTCTGCTCGACGGCCTATCCGGTGCTCGACGCAGCCGGCGCGCTACACGATACGCGCTTGCGCAAACGCGTCCTGGATACCCTGCACGCGCCGGAATAGCCGCTATCGCCTCTACGCGAGAATGACCCGCGCCACCTTCTTCTTCAGCGGCGCGAATTCGGTGGACTCGGCCGCCTTCTTGTTGGTGATCAGCACGTCGACGTCCTCGGCCGGGCAGTACGAGATGCGACTGCGCTGACCGATCTTGCTGTAATCGGCGAGGATCACTACGCGTTGCGCGTTGGCGACCATCGCCCGTGCCACCTCGGTTTCTTCGTGATCGTAATTGGTGGCGCCATGCCGATGATCGATGCCGACTGGCGACAGCAATGCCACGTCGGCCCGGTAGCGATGAATGTCCAGGATTGTCGTGCTGCCGCCCGTCGCCATGGCCCGGTCGCTGATCGATCCGCCGAGCAGTATGACCTCATTGCGGGCTTCGGCTTGCTGCTCGGCGGCGCCACGCATTTTCAGCGCGACGTCAATCGAATTGGTCACTACCGTCAGATTGGCGAGCTTCGCCAGCTCTTCCGCCAGCGCCGAGGTCGTCGTGCCGGCGTCGATAAACAAGGTCTGGCCGCTGGAGATGACCCCCATCGCAGCCTTGGCGATCGCCGTCTTCGATTTGACCCGGGTGTGGGCGCGTTCGGCGATAGGTGCTTCGTCAGCGGGCTTGATTGCACCGCCATGCACCCTCCGCAATTCGCCGAGTGCTTCCAGATCGAGCAGATCGCGCCGCACGGTTTCGCGCGAGACACCGAGATCCGCCATGATCCGTTCGGTCGACACCCGTTGCAGTGTCGAGAGCAGCGCGCGAATTCTCTGATGACGGTCTTCCTGCCACATGCATTTCCCTCTGCGATCAAGTCGTCTGGACGGTTTTTCTACGTAACATCACTGACATGATTGTGTGTCGCCCCGATGTCATTGGCCCCACTTTAACCGTTTTGCGTTGTATTTTTTTGGTCCCTTGCAAATTTGTGTATTTAAATTTAGCCTTCGCAGATTGGACGACTGTCATCGAATCCGAACACGGAATGTTCGAAAAGGAATTGAAGTGTCCCGTTTTCGAACATCGGTTGTCGCTTTTGCAGGCAACCGACTGTATGCTGCCTCCATCCTAAGCCAGGTGGCCCATTTCGCCGTCCGTTTCGATGCCGTGCCGCAGCACGACAGCTTGCTGACGAATAATACCGTTCGGTTCGTCATCCTGACGACCAGACGATGTGCCTGGTGAAGCGTGCGGTACATAAGAGACCATTTCGAAGGTGCGTAGACGTGGGAACTGGAATTGATCGTACTGTTGCCGACTGGCCGTATCCGCGGCTCGTCGCGCACCGCTGCGGCGGAACGCTCGCACCGGAAAATACGCTGGCGGGCTTCGACGCCTGCAAGCGTTATGGGTATCGCATGGTCGAATTCGACGCCAAGCTATCGGCGGACGACCAGCTCTTCCTGCTCCACGACGACACGCTCGAGCGCACGACCAACGGCCACGGCCCTGCCGCTGAGCAGACGTGGGAACAGTTGGCGAAGCTCGATGCCGGCTCATGGCGCGACGCCGCGTTCGCCGGCGAACGCCTGCCGACACTCGCCGAGGTTGCCGCACGCTGCAAGCAGGACGGCATCTCCGCCAACATCGAAATCAAACCGTGTCCCGGCCGAGATACCATCACCGGTCAGCTCGTCGCAGCCGCTGCGCTGGAGCTCTGGCAGGGCCATACGCAGCCGCTGCTGTCATCCTTCTCATACGAAGCGCTCGCCGCCGCGCGAGATGCCGCGCCGTCGCTGCCGCGCGGGATGTTGTTCGAAGCGGTGCCGGACGACTGGCTGCGCATTGTGCGCGAACTCGATTGCGTGTCGCTGCACGCCAGCCACAAATATCTGACTGCTGAACAGGTCGCCGAGATTCGCGCCGCAGGTTTGCGCGTGCTCGTCTACACCGTCAACGACCCGGAGCGCGCGGAGCTGCTGGCGCAATGGGGTGTCGACATGTTTTGCACCGATCGACTCGATCTGCTCGCGCACGACATGCTGTCCACGCCGAATAGCCCGGCCTAACCCGGCTCGCGGCGTAACCGGCAGACATGGCAGGCAGGCGCCCGGAATCGGGCGCCGAAGACAACTATCAGATGCAGTTTTCCTAACGTACTAATTTTCGGCAAAGGATGGGGAATACTATGAACCGCACGTGGCTAAGCCGTGTTCTCTCGATGTCAACGGTTGCGGGCGTCGCCGCAGCGGGTGCAGGCAGCGCGTTAGCCGCGCCGCCCGATGCGCTGGTTGCCGCCGCCAAACAGGAAGGTCAACTGACCGTAATCGCGTTGCCGCACGACTGGTGCGGCTACGGCCCGATGATCGCCGCCTTCGAAAAGAAATACGGCATCAAGGTGAACGAACTGAATCCGGACGCGGGCTCGGGCGATGAAGTCGAAGCCATCAAGGCCAATAAGGGCAACAAGGGTCCGCAAGCACCCGACACGATCGACGTGGGCCTGTCCTTTGGCCCCACCGCGAAGACCGAAGGCCTGCTGCAACCGTACAAGGTGTCGACGTGGAAGGAGATTCCGGATTCAGCCAAGGATGCTGACGGTTACTGGTACGGCGACTACTACGGCGTGCTGTCGTTCGAAGTGAACGCCGACATGATCGACAAGGCGCCGGCCGACTGGAGCGATCTGCTCAAGTCCGACTACAAGAACGCCGTGTCGCTCGCAGGCGATCCGCGCTCGGCCAACCAGGCTATCCAGGCGGTCTACGCTGCCGGTCTGTCTTCGGGCAAGGGCGATGCCACCAAGGCCGCGGACGCTGGTTTGAAGTACTTCGCGGACCTGAACAAGAGCGGCAATTTCGTACCGGTGATCGGCAAGGCGGCTTCGCTGGCGCAAGGTACGACGCCGATCGTCGTGCGCTGGGACTACAACGCGCTGGCCGACCGCGACACGCTCAAGGGCAACCCGAAGGTGCAGGTCATCGTGCCGAAGACGGGCGTCGTAGCGGGCGTCTATGTGCAGGCGATCAGCGCGTACGCCCCGCATCCGAACGCAGCGAAGCTGTGGATGGAATACCTGTACTCGGACGAAGGCCAGATCGGCTGGCTGGCGGGCTATTGCCACCCGATGCGCTACACCCAACTGGTGGCCGCGAAGAAGGTACCGCAGGCGCTGCTCGACAAATTGCCGCCGGCATCGGCGTACAAGAATGCCGTGTTTCCGACGCTGTCGCAGCAGGATGCGTACAAGGACACGATCACCAAGCATTGGGATGAAGTGGTCGGCGCGAACGTCAAGTAAGCTCCGTAACGCCTGAGAGGGTCGCCTTGCGCGGCCCTCGCTTTAGCCTGATTGCTCCAGGGGTGACCTATGACCGCTTCATCGGATATCGGGTCGGCGCAGCCGGAACACCTGGTTCCCCCGGCGCCTCCATCCCACGTGAAGGGACCGGCAGAATCGTCCCAGTTCCTGACCTGGCTGGGCGTCGCGCCGTTCTTCATCTTTGCGTTGCTGTTTCTGATCCTGCCCACCGGCTTTCTGATGGTGGGCGCGTTTCAGGATCCGCAGGGGCACTTCACCCTCGCAAACTTCCGCGACCTGTTCCAGCCGGGCGTGCTCGAAGCCTACTGGATCAGCTTCAAGGTGAGCGCCGCGTCGGCGATCGGTGGTGCCGTGATCGGCTCGCTGCTGGCGTGGGCAGCGGTGCAAGGACGCTTGCCAGGCTGGATTCGTCCGACGCTGATGACATTCTCCGGCGTCGCCTCGAATTTTGCCGGCGTGCCGCTTGCGTTCGCATTCATCTGCACATTGGGCCGGGTCGGGCTCGTCACGGTGCTGTTGAAGAAGTATGTCGGCATCAATCTGTACTCGACGGGTTTCAGCATCCTGAGTTTCACCGGCCTGACGGTGACCTATCTGTACTTCCAGATTCCGTTGATGGTGCTGATCGTCACGCCAGCGCTCGACGGCCTGAAGCGCGAATGGCGCGAAGCCTGCGACTGCCTCGGTGGCACCTCGTTCCACTACTGGCGCTATGTCGCACTGCCGGTACTGTGGCCGAGCGTGCTTGGCGCGACGCTGCTGCTGTTTGCGAATTCGTTCGGCGCGGTGGCGACGGCTTATGCGTTGACCGGTAGCTCGCTGAACATCGTGACCATCCTGCTGTACGCACAGATTCGCGGCGACGTACTGCACAACCAGAACCTCGGCTATGCACTCGCGCTGGGGATGATCCTCGTGACGGGGCTGTCTAACGGCGGCTACATCTGGCTGCGTTCGCGAGCCGAAAGGGGCCGCAGATGAAAAGTCAATCGCGTGTAGGTGCATGGACCGCGATGATCGTGGGCGCGCTGTATTTCCTGATCCCGCTCGCTGCCACCGTCGAATTCAGCCTGCGCATGCGGCGCGGCGTCTATAGCCTCGACGCTTACAGAGTGGTGCTATCCGACCCGCGTTTTCAGGCCTCGTTTGGTTATTCGATGCTGATGGCAGTCCTGACGATCGTGATTGGCGTGCTGCTGGTGGTGCCGACGGCCTATTGGGTGCGCCTGCGCTTACCGAAGCTGCGGCCCGTGGTGGAGTTCATCACGCTGCTGCCGCTGGTGATTCCCGCCATCGTGATCGTGTTCGGCTATCTGCGTATCTATAACAGCAGCTCGATCCTGCCGCTGACCGGCAACGAGCGTGCCACCGATCTGCTGCTGGTGTTCGGCTACGTAACGCTGGCGTTGCCGTACATGTACCGCTCCGTCGACGCAGGTCTCGCCGCGGTCGACGTGCGTTCCTTGACCGAAGCCGCCGAATGTCTCGGCGCCAGTTGGTCGACCATTCTGTTCAAGGTGATCTTTCCGAATATCCGCTCGGGGATTCTGTCCGGGGCGTTCCTTACCTTTGCGGTGGTGATCGGCGAGTTCACGCTGGCTAGCCTGCTCGACCGGCCGGCGTTCGGTCCTTACCTGCAACTGATCGGCGCGAACCGCGCCTATGAGCCGTCAGCACTCGCGATCATCGCGTTCGTCATCACCTGGGCGTCGATGGGGTTGATCCAGGTATTTGGCTCGGCGCGCGGCTCGGCCCGCGCGCTGGCCGGACACAAACCCTGAAGAATTGAGGCGTCGAATCATGGCATTCCTTGAAATCGAAAATCTGCACAAGTCGTTCGGGGCGAACACCGCGCTGCATCACTTCGACATGAAGATCGAGCGAGGCGAGTTCATCACCTTTCTCGGGCCGTCGGGCTGCGGCAAGACGACGGTGCTGCGCATGATCGCAGGCTTCGAAAGCCCGACGCGCGGCGTGATCCGTCTCGATGGCCGGGACGTCACGCATCTGCGTACACGTCAGCGTAAGGTCGGCATGGTGTTCCAGTCGTATGCGCTGTTTCCGAACATGACGGTTGCCGACAACATCGGCTTTAGCCTGCGTGTGGAGCGTCGTCCGCAGGACGAGATTCGCAAGCGCGTCGGTGAGATGCTGGAGCTGATTAAACTGCCAAATATCGCGGAGCGCTACCCGTGGCAGCTTTCGGGCGGCCAGCAGCAGCGTGTGGCACTCGCCCGGGCGCTGGCGGGCAAGCCGCAGGTTCTGCTGCTCGATGAACCGCTATCGGCGCTCGACGCGAAAATCCGCATCTCGCTGCGCCAGGACATTCGCGCGCTGCAACGCGAGCTTGGCATCACATCGATTTTCGTGACCCACGATCAGGAGGAGGCGCTCTCCATCTCCGATCGCATCGTGGTGATGAACGAGGGGCGTGTCGAGCAGGTCGGCACCTCTTCGGAGATCTACAACTATCCGCGTACGCGATTCGTGGCGTCGTTCGTTGGCACGCTCAATATTCTGTCCGGACATGTGGTGGATCCGGCGAACGGCAAGATGGCCGTCGACGGGCAGGAACTGGTGACCACGCAAAGGCTTGCACCGGACGACGTCGGCAAGAAGCGCCTGCTGGCGCTGCGCCCGGAGGCGATCGTGCTGGAAGCGCCGGCGGCCGGACGCAATACCCTGGCGGCGACGGTCGAGGAAGTGAATTTCCTTGGCGCGGTGGTGCGGATCAGGACGCGGGTGAAGGAGGCGGTGATTTCTCTCGACGTCTTCAACGATCCGAATCGCCGTTTGCCGGAACGCGGTCAGCCGGTTGCATTGGGTTTTTCGCACGAGAACCTGCTGGTACTGGAGGAGGGGGCGGCGTAGGGGGCTGGCTGTGTGCTTTGAGCAGAAGCTGTGCCCCTCGTATGGCCAGACTTCGGCTTTTCCGAACAAATCCTCCCGGATTAACAGGTTTATCCGATTCAACGTCTGACGCAGACTAGGGCTCATCACCACTGCGGACCTCGTCCGCGAAAGGAGCCCAGTCATGCGAAGCTATCCCCGCAACAGTCCTCAGGCAGCCGCGCGCATTGTCGCGCTGGTGTTAACCTCCGACGGGCACGTTTGCAGTTCCGAGGAGCGCGCACTCGACAAGCTCGACATCGCCGGGCAGCTCGGCCTCGCGCCGACCGAATTCGCGCAGATCGTGCAGACGCTGTACGAGGATCACTCAATCGCCCACGCGCCCCTCATGCCGGCGGTCGGCCAGATCGACACGAACCTGCTTGGCTCGCTGATCGGCGAGATCGACGACCCGGCATTGCGCAGCAGGGTGATCCGGCTGTGCGTTGCCGTCGCGACCGCCGACGACCATCTTGCCGATGGCGAAATCGCCGTGCTGGCGGCCATTCTTGGCGCGTGGGGAACCACTCCGGCAGCTGTCACGGTTCGCCGCGATGCCACGCCGGCCGTCTTGCGTGGTCACGGACGCACGGCGTCGATCACCTGAGAAGCGAGCGCATGATGCTGGCCGCGCCGCGAGCGGATGGCGTGGATCTCTTCGATCACGCCGTCCGCACGCCCGAGCTGGCGCAGTCCGCGCAGCAAGGACACATCGCCGGCACCTAGTTCTGCGAGAGGAAACACGCCGAGCCCGCGCGCGGCGAACACCGCCATTAACGCGCTGTCTTCGAATTCGCCGGCGATCCGCGGCCGGATTCCCGCCGCCTCGAACCAGCGGTCCAGTCGTGCGCGTAGCGCGCCATGGCCGGTGGGCAAAAGCACGGGCAGATCGGCAAGGCATTGCGGGAAGCTGGCGCGAGATGCCTTCTGGACGATTGTCGTGGGCCCATACCAGTCGACGGGCGAGCCGACGAGGCGCTGACTCACCAGACGCAGGTCTGTGTTGTGCAGCGCCGGCTGGCATGCCAGCACCAGATCGAGCCGATGCAACGCGAGTTCCGACAGCAGTTGCGCATGTTCACCCTCGTGGCACAGAAGCCTGAGCGATGGCGTGTCGAGCACGGGCGCGAGTAGCGCATGCGCGGCGAGCTTTGAAATTCCATCGGACAGACCCACGGCGAGCCGTGCAACGCGCTCGCCACCCGCTTCGCGCATTTCGTCGAGCAGCGTCTCGCCGATCTGAAAGATCTGCTCCGCGCGATTGAAGGCCGCCTCACCGGCCTCCGTCATGACGACGCCGCGCCCCGCGGGTTTCAGTAACTGGCGCCCGACCGATTTTTCCAGCTCGCGCACCTGGGCGCTGATGGTCTGCACGGCCATGTCGAGGCGCTCGGCCGCACGCGCGAAGCCACCTTCCTTTACGACGATCCAGAAATAGTAAAGATGGCGGTAGTTCAGCATGGGCGGCGTAAGTTCGATAAAAACGATCCGTCTTTCAGCTTATCACTGAGTTATTCGAACTCATGAGGCCGCAGCCCGAACCAGGATCTGCGTCGTCCGGAATCCCCGACGCCTGTCGTCCAGATTTCCGGAAAGCTGGACGTCCCGTTCGCCGGAATCTCAAAAACCCTTTATAAATCAAAGCGAAAGACTCGCTATCCAGCTGGCATCGACCTTGCAAAGTAGAAGCGCGGCCGCACAGGCCCGACAACTAAAGCATGGAGACAACGATGTCCGATTTCCCCTCCCGGTATTTCTGAATTCGTCGTCTTGTCGCGGCCCGATGCCGTGCACAGGCGATACGTCTATGCGTTCGCATGATGCGCAGCGTGGCAGGCCATTGGCTCATCCACATCGCAGGAATCGTCATGAAGAAATCCTTCCATAAAGTGCTCTATGTCCAGGTGATCGCCGCGATCATCGTCGGCATTGCTCTCGGCCATTTTTCACCCGCTCTCGCTATCGACATGAAGCCGTTCGGCGATGCCTTCATCAAGCTGATCAAGATGGTGATCGGGCCGATCATCTTCTGTACCGTCGTGACCGGCATCGCCGGCATGCAGGATATGAAGAAGGTTGGACGGGTCGGCGGCAAGGCGCTGCTGTACTTCGAAATCGTTTCGTCGTTTGCGCTGGTACTCGGTCTGCTGGCCACGCACCTGCTGAAGCCGGGCGCTGGCTTTAACGTCGATCCTGCGACGCTCGACGGCAAGGAAGTCGCTTCATACGCCGCCAAGGCGCACGGCCAAAGCACCGTCGATTTCCTGATGCACATCATTCCGAACACGATCACGGATGCGTTCGCCCAGGGTGAGATCCTGCAGATCCTGCTGATTGCGATGCTGTTCGGCAGCGTGCTTGCGACGCTCGGCGAGCGTGGCAAGGTGGTCACGGATCTGGTCGAAAGCCTGTCGAGCGTGCTGTTCGGCGTGGTGCGCATCATCACGAAGCTCGCACCGATCGGCGCGTTCGGCGCGATGGCCTTCACCATCGGCAAATACGGTATCGGCTCGCTGCTGCCGATGCTCAAGCTGATCGGCACGTTCTATCTGACCTCGATCGTGTTCGTGGTGGTCGTGCTCGGCGCGATTGCACGGATGGTCGGCTTCAGCGTGCTGCGCTTCGTGGCGTACATCAAGGAAGAAATGCTGATCGTACTCGGCACGAGTTCCTCGGAAGCCGCGTTGCCGCAACTGATGCTGAAGCTTGAAAAGCTCGGTTGCTCGCGCTCGGTGGTGGGCCTGGTGGTGCCGACCGGTTACTCGTTTAATCTCGACGGCACCAACATCTATATGACGATGGCCGTGTTGTTTATCGCCCAGGCGACCAACACCGATCTGACGCTGACGCAGCAACTCACCTTGCTGGCCGTGACCATGCTGACGTCGAAGGGCGCAAGCGGTGTGACGGGCGCCGGCTTCATCACGCTGGCGGCGACGCTTGCCGTGGTGCCGACCATTCCGCTGTCGGGCATGGTGCTGATTCTTGGTATCGACCGCTTCATGAGCGAATGCCGCGCGTTGACGAATATTGTCGGCAATGGCGTGGCCACCGTGGTGGTGTCGGCGTGGGAGAAGGAACTGGATCGCAACAAGCTGCGGGCGGTGTTGCGTGGTGAAGTGGCTGCGATCAAGGAAACGGAAACCGCGGGTGCCTGAACCCGAGCAGCGCGGCGGGCGGAGCGTTGAGGTGATATACCGTCGGCATATGCCACAATAACCGTACCCTACCGACCGGAATCCACTAACGTGACGCGCCGCCTGCTGATCCTCTTCGCGCTCGTCGCCGGGCTCGTGGCAGCGTGCGGGCTCACGTGGAGCATCACGTGGCGGGGAGGCATCGACACTTTGCGACGCAACGCTGCCGTGCGCGTCGACCGCACGACCAACGCACTCAAGAGCACGCTTGAGCGCTACGAATCACTCCCTTATCTGCTGGCCGAGCATCCGTTCGTGCAGGACGTGCTCGTGAGTCCAACCGCGCCCAACGTCGAGCGTGCCAATCGCTACCTCGAAGATCTCAACGTCCACGCCCGGGCCACGGCAACCTACATCATCCAGACGGACGGGTTGTGTGTCGCGGCTAGCAACTGGCACGAGCCCGATAGCTTTGTCGGCGCGGGGTATCAGTTCCGGCCGTATTTCGTGGATGCGGTGAAGGGTGGCGTAGGCCGCTTCTTCGGCATCGGCACGATTTCGCACGATCCGGGCTACTACATCTCGCAGCCGGTGCGGCGGGACGGCAAGATCGTCGGCGTGGCGGTCGTCAAACTCAATCTGGAATGGTTCCAGGGTGTGGATGCCGCGGAGCCGCTGATCGTCACTGACGATCACGGGGTGATTTTCCTGTCGTCGGTGCCGGCGTGGAAATATCACACGGTGCGGCCGTTGTCGGGCGCGGTGGCCGATTCGATCTATCAGACGCGCCAGTACGCGCAGCAGGAGATTCCGCCGTTGCCGGTGACAATCGAACGCACGCTCGAAGGCGATGCGCAGATCGTGCGTGTGGGTGGCGGGCGGTATGCGCCGCGCTATCTTGCCTCGCGGCGTGCAATAGGCGAGCCCGACTGGCAATTGATCACCATGGCGAGCGTCGCCCCGGTCGATGCCGATGCGCGCAACGCTGCCATCGTCACGGGCTTCGGTTACATCACGCTGTGCCTGCTCGCGTTCTACTGGAGAATGCGGCGCGCCCGTGTGCGCGAGATGATGCGCAGCCGCGAGTTGTTGCAATGCGCCTATGCGGACTTGAATCAGCGGGTAGCGGAGCGAACGGCGGACCTGTCGCAGGCGAACGACCAGTTGAAGAAGGAAGTGAGCGAGCGCACGCGCGCCGAACAGGAGTTGCGCGCAGCGCACGATGAGCTGATCCAGGCGAGCAAGCTGGCTGCGCTCGGTCAGATGGCGGCGGGCATTACGCATGAGTTGAATCAGCCGCTTGCTGCATTGCGAGGGTTCTCGGACAACACACGAGTGCTGCTCGAGCGCGGCGATCAGGCCTCGGCGCGCGAGAATCTCGAAGCGATCGCGGCGCTCACCGAGCGCATGGGCAAGATCACCAATCAGTTGAAACTATTTGTGGGACGGGCACGGCCGCGTAGTGCGCGGGCGCCGCTCGCGCGGGCGCTGCGCAATGTGCTGACGCTGCTGCAAAAGCGTCTGCAGGGCGTGGACGTGACTTTGACGGTGGTCGAGAACGAGGCGGGCGCGCAGACCCAGACGCGGACCCGCTTCGATCCGTCCGACGAGCATCCGGAACTCATCGCAAACTGTGATGACCTGCGGCTTGAGCAGGTGTTGATCAATCTGCTTGGGAATGCATTGGATGCTGCGGGGGATCTGGGGGAAAGTAATCTCGCGGCCGGGCGTCCGTCGCTCACCGCAACGCTCCCTCGCATCGAGATCGAAATCGAAGCTGCCGCGGCGACGTTATCGATCTCGGTCCACGATAACGGCCCCGGCATTCCGGATGACGTCCTGCCGCGCCTCTTCGAGCCGTTCTTTACGACAAAGGAAATGGGCCAGGGATTGGGACTCGGCCTCGCGATTTCTTCGTCAATTGCGCGTGACGCCGGCGGTTCGCTCGTGGCCCGCAATGCGCCGGACGGCGGCGCGCTGTTCGTGCTGACGCTACGCCGGGCGCGTGTGCAGGCAACCGATCCGCTCATTGCGGGGTCCTGAATTCAGACGGCTTCAGATGCGCCTGGACGCTTTTAGGTGGTGAGGACAATGGTCAACAATAGTTTGCCCGTGCTGTATATCGAGGACGACGAACTGGTGCGTCGCGCGAGCGTGCAAAGCCTGCAGCTCGCCGGGTTCGACGTCATTGGACATGCGTCGGTCGAATCAGCGGCGCGTTCGATCAACGCGGATTTTCCGGGCGTGATCGTGAGCGATATCCGCTTGCCCGGCGCGAGCGGTCTCGATCTGCTCGCGCAATGCCATGAGCGTGCGCCCGAAGTGCCGGTGATTCTCGTCACCGGTCACGGCGATATCTCCATGGCCGTCCAGGCAATGCGCGACGGCGCCTACGATTTCATCGAGAAGCCATTTGCCTCCGAGCGTCTGATCGAGACGGTGCGGCGCGCGCTGGAACGCCGCACGCTGGTGCTGGAGAATCACGCGCTACGCCGTGAGCTGGCGGGGCAGAACGCGGTGGCGCCGCGCATCATCGGCCGTAGTCCGGTGATCGAACAGGTGCGGCGGCTGATCGCGAATGTGGCGCCGACCGACGCGTCGGTGCTGATCAACGGCGATACCGGTGCGGGCAAGGAACTGATCGCGCGCAGCCTGCACGAACTGTCGCCACGGCGTGACAAGCCGTTTCTCGCGGTCAATTGCGGTGCTCTGCCGGAACCGATGTTCGAGTCGGAGATGTTCGGCTATGAGCCCGGCGCTTTTACCGGCGCGGCCAAGCGGCGCATCGGCAAACTCGAGCACGCTTCGGGCGGCACGCTGTTTCTCGACGAGATCGAGAGCATGCCGTTGGGGTTGCAGGTCAAATTGCTGCGGGTCTTGCAGGACGGTGTGCTCGAGCGGCTCGGCTCGAACCAGCCGATCCGCGTGAATTGCCGCATCGTCGCGGCTGCCAAAGGCGATATGACCGAGCACGTCGCTGCCGGCACGTTCCGGCGCGACCTGCTGTATCGCCTGAATGTCGTGACGATCGCGCTGCCGCCGCTCGCCGAGCGTCGCGAGGACATCGTGCCGCTTTTCGAGCATTTCCTGCTCGACGCCGCGGTGCGTTATCAGCGCCCTGCACCGATTCTGACGGATCGTCAGCGCGCGGGTCTGATGCAGCGCGACTGGCCAGGCAACGTGCGGGAGTTGCGCAATGCGGCTGACCGGCTTGTGCTCGGAGTGGCGGAAGATCCGGTAGCGGCGTCGGTCGATGCGGCGGAGGATTCGCAGTCGCTCAAGGAGCGCGTCGAGCAGTTCGAGCGGGCGGTGATTGCGCAGGCGCTGGAGCAGACCGGCGGCGCAGTGGCGGTGGCGGCGGACCGCTTGCAGTTGGGCAAGGCGACGCTTTACGAGAAGATCAAGCGGTATGGGCTGGCGGTGAAAGGTGACGGCGAGCGGTGAAGTCCCGGATCGCATAGGACCCAACGAGTGCGCCCCAAAAGCAACGCGCCGGTAGCGACAACTCGCTACCGGCGCGTTTTGTATCTGGTGCTTTCGTGCTTTGCTGCTTCAGGCCGCGTTCAGCGCCTTTTCGAGCAGTTGGTCCAGCTCGGCGAACTGCGGCTCGCCCACATAGCGCTTGAGAATCGTACCGTCCTTGGCGACCAGGAAGGTTGTCGGCGTCAACTGGATGTTGCCGAACTGCTTGGCCGCTGAGCCGTCGTCCATCGCGACCTTGAACGGCAGGCGGCGGGTCTGGCTGTAGTTGACCACGTACATCGGCGCGTCGTAGTTCATTGCGACGGCGACGAATTCGAGTCCCTTGCCCTTGAAGCGGTTATACGTGTCGACCATCTTCGGCATTTCCTGGACACAGGTGTCGCAGTTGGTCGCCCAGAAGTTGATCAGATAGACCTTGCCCTTCAGGTCGGCCGTCGAGACTTTCTGGCCCGACAACAGCGTGAAAGTCGCATCCGGCACGTGCTGCTGGCCGTTGAAGGCGAAATAGCCGGCAATCGCGATCGCACCCGCGACAGCCGCCATCGCGATGTAGCGGATCGGGCTGGTGCGCTTCGATGCGGAAGGAGACGGGGTAGGGCTCATGAACGGGACCTCGAGATTCGCGCAGCGTGCGCGGAACGTAGCCACGGTATTGTAGCGCCAATCCCGCGAGGCGGCAGGGCGCTGTCGACACCCTGCCGGGGGTGCTTCTATCGGCGGATAATGGGGTTTTAAGCTTCGAGCCTTCCTGACAGCTTCGTCATGTTCCTATCCGCTTTCTGCCTGCCATTCCTGCGTCTTTTTTCCACCTTCCCCTTGAGCTTCGTTGTCCGGCTGCGTCACCTCTCTTCCGGCTTACCGACGACGGCGGCAACGCGCGCCATCCTGCGCATGAGTCTTTGCGTGGTCGCCGCGGGCGGCTTGCTGGCCGGCTGTTCGCCGACCTACGACTGGCGCACGGTCATGAATAACGACAACGGTTATACCGTCGACCTGCCGGCCAAGCCGGGCAGCGATACGCGGCAGATCGACGTGGCCGGGACTTCGATGAAAATGGCCATGCAGACCGCCGAGGCCGGGCCGGCCGTATTCGCGGTCGGCACGCTGATGCTGCCTTCGGACGACCCGCAGGTGCAGCGCACGGCGCTCGACTTCCTGCGCGACGGACTGGCCCGCAATGTCGGCACCGCGCCGGCCGCGCACGCGGTGCAGATTCCGATGGCCGCCGGTGGTCAGGTGCCGGGCCTCGAGATGACGCTGAGCGGCAAGGCTGGCGAACAAAAGGAGACTCGCACGATCTATGCGCGCTTCGTTGCCCATGGCCGGCATGTCTACCAGGCGGCGATTATCGCCAGTCAGCCGTTGCCGCAGGAGCAGGTCGACCAGTTTTTTCGATCGTTCCAGCTTTATTGAAGACGCCATTTAGCTGCTTCGCGCGGCGTGCAAGGGTGTCGTAGATCGATGCACACAGTGAAAGTTCCTTCGCAGGTTATGACGCTAATAGCCGGATTTTATGGGGATTTTTCCATCACCTGCCGCGCCTGTGGATAACTTTGTGGAGAACTTGGCGGGAGCGGGCCGGGATGCCCGTCCCACGGGCGTCCGGTCACTTTTCCCTGCTTCGGGGACAACCAAAAAACCCAATAAAATCAACGGCCTCTCCAAAGCGCATCAAGTCTACCTTTCAATTGCCTGCGAATTTTCCAGAAATACTTTCGTGTGCATAAGTCAAGTCTTGACAGCGATTTTTTTGCTCTATCCAGCGGCGAATGCACGACGATATTGGACGGCTTCTGCAATTTGAGCGCCACTCGGCGCGTCGGCACCGGCCAGATCTGCAATCGTGCGGGCCACCTTCAGCACGCGGTAATAGGCGCGTGCCGACCAGCCGAAACGATCGCCCGCTTCGCGCAGCAGCGCTTCGCCGGCTGCGTCCGGCCGACAGACCTCGTCGACTTCGCGGCCGCTCAGTTCGCGGTTGGTTTTGCCCTGACGGGCCAGTTGCCGGGCGCGAGCTTCGCCTACCCGCGCGGCAATGGCTACGCTTGGCTCGTTGGTGTTGCTCGCGCGCGCGGAGAGTTCAGCCGGCGTGAGCGCGGGTAACTCGATCTGGATGTCGATGCGGTCCAGCAACGGCCCCGAAAGTTTGCGCAAATAGCGCGCGGCGATTTCCGGCGTGCAGCGGCAGCGTCCGTTCGGATCGCCGCGCCAGCCGCACGGACAGGGATTCATCGCGGCGATCAGCTGGCAGGCTGCCGGGAAATCGGCCTGCAATGCCGCCCTCGAAATGGTGATGCGTCCGGCTTCGAGCGGTTCGCGTAACGTCTCCAGCACGTGGCGGTCGAATTCCGGAATTTCGTCGAGAAACAGCACACCGAGATGCGCCAGCGTGATTTCACCTGGCTGCGGCGGATTGCGCCCGCCCACCAGCGCCGCTGCGCTCGACGAGTGATGCGGCGCCCGGAACGGCCGCTGCCGCCATTGCGCCGGTGAAAAACCCGACATGCTCGCGGACAGCAGCGCTGCAGAGGTGAGCGCTTCGTCGTCGGTCATCGGCGGCAACAGGCTCGGCAGGCGTGCCGCCAGCATCGACTTGCCGGCCCCCGGCGGCCCGACCATCAGGACATGATGACCACCCGCCGCGGCGACTTCGAGCGCCCGGCGCGCGGCGCGCTGGCCGATCACGTCGGCCATATCGGCGGGCGGCACGACGGGGGCCGTGTCGAGTGCAGGTGCGGCGACTGGCGTGAGCCGGCTGTCCGGGACCCCTGCCAGATGCGCGCATAGCGAGGGCAGATCGGCGGCGCCGTAGACGTTGACGCCCGGCACCAGGGCGGCCTCCGCAGCGCTTGCCGCCGGCAGATAGAGTTCGGCCGCCACCTGCTGCGCGTTGCTTCGCGCGGTTCCACATGCCATCGCAAAGGCCCCGCGCATGGGACGCAGTGCGCCTGTCAGCGACAGCTCGCCTGCGAATTCCCGATGCATCAGCGATTCCGCCGGAATCTGCCCACTCGCGGCGAGGATACCCAGTGCAATAGGTAAGTCGAAGCGGCCAGATTCCTTCGGCAGGTCGGCTGGCGCGAGATTGACGGTGATACGGCGCACGGGAAAGTCGAAGTCGCAATTCTGCAGCGCGGCGCGCACGCGCTCGCGGCTTTCGCGTACTTCGAGATCGGGAAGGCCGACGATCGAAAAAGAGGGTAATCCGTTGGCGAGGTGAACCTCGACCGTTACTTCAGGCGCGCGGCCAGCGGCCGGCGCGCGACTGCGCACCACGGCAAGCGACATGTTTTCTCCCGTCAGACGGCGCGCCGGTAGCGCGCACGACTCTCTAAAACGCTGATGACGTCACGGCTCGCTTGCCAGTGATGTGCAATTCAGACTTCGCGCAACCTCAGGACGTGTGCGTCACCGGCAGCTTCTGTTCGATCTCGGCCACGCGCCGCTCCAGTTCCTCGAGGCGGGCGCGCGTACGCACCAGCACCTGGGTTTGCGTATCGAATTCTTCGCGCGTTACCAGATCGAGCTTTGAGAAGCCCTGCGACAGCATGGCCTTGACGTTGCGTTCGACATCCTTCGCGGGCGAGTTCTTGAGCAGATCGCTGATGCGAGCCTGGAAATCGTTAAAGACGTCGTTCGGTTGTTTCATGGTGTTCCCCTTAAATGCACAAAAAGTGTGCATGTGTCATTACGTCTGTGCCCCGGATCGGCGGATGAGCGTTTTTGGTGCATGACCGACCGGTCGGTACGGTTCCATGTGCGCCTTTGGTGCGCGTATTCGTGTCCGTGGCCTGCGAACACTCTAGCAACGATCCAGACGGCGCGCCACCGTCCCCCGCCAACGTTGGCCATCCGGCCAGGGGGAGCGCGGGGCCGCTACCGGCACCGGTTCCAGCGAGTGTGACACTCACATGGCATGCGAGTTGCTGTTACTGCCCGGCGCGCACTGCCGGGTGGTTTTACCGGCACTGCATCGATCCGGTTCGAGTACCAGCCGCGTATCGACGCAACAGTTCAGGGGAAACCAGGTTTCGCAAACGGGTTACGCAACTACAGCGAGGATTTCATGAAACTGATTACCGCAATCATCAAGCCGTTCAAGCTCGATGAGGCGCGCGAGGCCTTGTCGGCAATCGGCGTCTCCGGAATCACGGTGACAGAAGTGAAGGGCTTTGGGCGTCAGAAAGGCCACACCGAGCTGTACCGGGGCGCAGAGTACGTCGTCGATTTCCTGCCGAAGGTGAAGATCGAGGCCGCGGTCTCGGACGACATCGTCGATCAGGCGATCGAAGCGCTCGAGCGTGCCGCACGCACAGGCAAGATCGGCGACGGCAAGATTTTTGTCACGCCGATCGAGCAAGTGATTCGGATTCGCACCGGGGAGACCGGGGCGGACGCCCTGTAAATAGAACGATAGCGACTCGCTACAAGAGGAAAATTAAGATGCGCAAACTATTGATGTCCATGCTGATGGCCGGTTCGCTGCTCGCGGGCGGTATCGGCGCCGCCCTCGCGGACGACGCTTCAGCACCCGCAGCCGCCTCGGCGCCTGCCGCCGATACGACGGCCAGCGCGCCGGCCGCCACAGCATCGGCACCGGCAGCGGACGCCTCCGCACCGGCCACCGCGGCTGCTGCACCTGACGCGTCGGCAGCCGCTGCCGCAGCCGCCCCGGCTGCTCCGACCGCGCCGTTCTCGGTCGACTCGTCGAAGATCAACTCCGGCGACACCGCCTGGATGCTGACCTCCACCGCGCTCGTGCTGTTCATGACGATCCCGGGCCTGGCACTGTTCTACGGCGGCATGGTCCGCAAGAAGAACGTGCTCGCAACGCTGATGCAAAGCTTCGCGATCACCTGCGTCGTGACGATCGTCTGGGTGGTGCTGGGCTACAGCCTGGCGTTCACGCCTGGCGGCATGTTCATCGGCGGCTTCTCGCGCGTCTTCATGGCCGGGATGAACTATATCCACGGCGACAAGGCGACCACGCTGACGGTAAGCCACCTGGCTCCTACGATCCCGGAAACGGTCTACTGCGTGTATCAGATGACCTTCGCGATCATCACGCCGGCCCTGATCACGGGTGCGTTTGCTGACCGTATGAAGTTCTCGGCGATGCTGGTGTTCATGACGCTGTGGTCGATCATCGTCTACTCGCCGATCGCTCACATGGTCTGGGAACCGACCGGCTGGCTGGCTACGGCAGGCATCCTCGACTTCGCGGGCGGCACGGTGGTGCACATCAACGCCGGTATCGCCGGTCTGGTTTGCTGCCTGGTGCTCGGCAAGCGTGTCGGCTACGGCAAGGAAGTCATGGCTCCGCACAATCTCACGCTGACGCTGATCGGTGGCGCGATGCTGTGGGTGGGCTGGTTCGGTTTCAACGCAGGTTCCGCAGTGGCAGCAGACGGCCGTGCCGGCTTCGCGATGTTCGCAACGCAGGTTGCAACGGCAGCCGCAGCACTCGCATGGATGTTTGCTGAGTGGATCGCCAAGGGCAAACCGTCGGTACTCGGCATCGTGTCGGGCGCGGTTGCAGGTCTGGTGGCGATTACGCCGGCTTCGGGCTTCGTCGGCATCGGCGGTTCGCTGGTGATCGGCATTGCTGCTGGCGTGATCTGCTTCTGGTCGGCTACGTGGCTCAAGGGCAAGCTCGGTTATGACGACTCGCTCGACTGCTTCGGCGTGCACTGCGTTGGCGGTATCGTCGGTGCACTGCTGACCGGCGTGTTCGCGGTCAAGGACATCGGCGGCGCGGACGGCAGCGTGATCCTGCAGGCCAAGGGCGTGTTGACGACCCTGATCTACAGCGGCGTGGTGAGCTTCGTCCTGCTGAAGGTGATCGATCTGGTGATGGGTATCCGCGTGACGGAAGAAGAGGAACGCGAAGGCCTGGACGTGAGCCTGCACGGCGAGCACGTCGAATAAGGTTTCAAGGATTTCAAAGCTTTACGATTCACGATCACGAATCAAGCGCAGCGACTTTGGCCCGCCTTCTGGCGGGCCTTTTCTTTGGCGCCGGTTGCGGTGCTATTGCTGGACTATTCGCGGATGAATCGCGGTAGACTGCATCCGAGGAGCAGTTTTCGCCGCCTATCGCGCTCATAGCGAGAATGCATCCGTCCCTGCTTGCGAATGGAGAAACCGTCCCCAAATGGACGAAGCATTTGCTCTACAATCTTTTTTCTCCAGTCTGCGAGTGATCAATGGTTCCGCACCTAGTTACGGCGTTAAACGGCCCGCTGCTCGATCTCGAGCGGAAGATCCTCGACGCTACACCCGCCATCGAACGCTGGTTCCGCCTGGAATGGCAGGAACACACGCCGCCGTTCTATTGCTCGGTCGATCTGCGTAACGCAGGTTTCAAGCTCGCCCCTGTCGACACCAATCTGTTTCCCGGCGCGTTCAACAACCTGCCGCAGGAAGTGTTGCCGCTCGCTGTGCAGGCGGCCATGGCTTCGATCGAAAAGATCTGTCCGGACGCGAAGAACCTGCTGGTCATTCCGGAGCGCCACACGCGCAATGCGTTTTATCTGGAGAATGTCGCCCGTCTGGCGACCATCATGCGGCAAGCCGGGCTCAACGTCCGGTTCGGTACCCTCGACGAGAGCGTCGACGGGCCGGTCACCATTGCGTTGTCGGACGGTCAGAAGATCGTCCTTGAGCCGCTCGAGCGCTCGGCACGCCGGCTTGGCCTGAAGAATTTCGATCCGTGTTCGATTCTTCTGAACAACGATCTTTCCGGCGGCATTCCGCCGGTCCTTGAAAACCTGCACGAGCAGTATCTGCTGCCTCCGTTGCATGCCGCGTGGGCGGTGCGTCGCAAGTCGACCCATTTCTCCTGCTATGACGACGTCGCCAAGAAGTTCGCGAAGATGGTCGAGATCGACCCGTGGATGATCAATCCGTACTTCGCGCACGTAGAAGGCGTCGATTTCCAGGAGCGTACTGGCGAAGAGGCGCTGGCCGATGCGATCGACGGCGTGCTGAAGAAGATCGCCAAGAAATATCGCGAGTACGGCATCTCCGAGAAGCCGTATGTGGTCATCAAGTCGGATGCGGGCACTTACGGCATGGGCGTGATGACCGTGCACGACGCCTCGGAAGTCGCCGCGCTCACCAAGCGCGAGCGCGCCAAGATGGCAACCACCAAGGACGGTCTCGAAGTGCACGACGTGATCGTGCAGGAAGGCGTCTATACGTTCGAGCGGATCGGTGAGGAAGTCGCCGAGCCGGTCGTGTACATGATCGACCGGTATGTGGTGGGCGGCTTCTATCGCGTGCACGGCAGCCGCGAGCGCGATCAGAATCTGAATGCGCCCGGTATGCACTTCGTGCCGCTCGGCTTCGAGCATACGGCTTTGCCGGACGCTCATGCGAAGCCCGGTGTGGCACCACCGAACCGTTTTTATATGTACGGTGTGGTGGCGCGGCTTGGCTTGCTGGCCGCCTCGGTGGAACTGGAAAAGACCGATCCGGAAGCGATCCAGGTCTGATTCGCGGCCAAGGTCTCGCTTCACACCTGGTTGCTGTGGCGTCGAGGTTACGCCTCGTTACGCCACACCGGACCGACGGGCGGCGCGCTTCATGCCGCCGCCCTTTGTTTAACGCATAATGCCAAGCCCATCAGTGCGCATCAGGACTTCCATGGACATTCTCTTTATCGCCGACCCGCTGGATCACTTCAAGATCTACAAGGATTCGACCTACGCGATGATGGCCGAGGCGGCCCGGCGCGGTCACACGCTCTACACCTGCGAGCCGAAGCATCTCGCATGGACCGGTGCAGACGTCGAGGCGAATGCGCGGCGCTTTGCGATTGTCGGCGACGAGTCCGATGGTCATCGCGAGACCTGGTATGCCGCCGATGCCGCTGCCCCGCGCTCGCTGAAAAGCTTTGCCGCCGTGGTGATGCGCAAAGATCCGCCGTTCGACATGGAATACGTGACGTCCACGTGGCTGCTGGAGCTTGCAGAACGCAGCGGCGCCCGCATCTTCAATAAGCCGCAGGCGATTCGGGATCATTCGGAAAAGCTCGCGATCGGCGAATTCCCGCAGTTCGTTGCGCCAACGCTCGTGACGCGCGACGCCACAAGATTGCGCGCGTTTCACGCGGAGCATGGCGATGTGATCCTGAAGCCGCTCGACGGCATGGGCGGCATGGGCGTGTTTCGCGTGAAAGCGGATGGCATGAACCTCGGTTCGATCATCGAGATGCTGAGCCACGACGGCGCGCGTTCGGTGATGGCGCAGAAATTCATCCCCGAGATCAAGGACGGCGACAAGCGCATTCTGCTGATCGGCGGCCAGCCGGTGCCGTATTCGCTCGCGCGCATTCCTCAGGGCAATGAGGTGCGCGGCAATCTTGCCGCGGGTGGGCTCGGCGTGGCGCAACCGCTGACCGAGCACGATCGCAAGATTGCGGAGACGCTGGCGCCGGTGCTCGCGGAGCGCGGTCTGCTGCTGGTGGGCCTCGACGCAATCGGTGATTGGCTCACCGAAGTGAACGTGACGAGCCCGACGTGCTTTCGCGAAATCATGGATCAGACCGGTTTCGACGTCGCCGGAATGTTCATCGACGCGTTGGAGCGGGCGGTCGGATAAGGCAGTCGCCCTGACGGGTTGCCCAGGTGGTCTGTCAGGGCGGCGTCGAGCGAACAAGTGGCGGAAGCGCGAAAATGAGCCTGTTACAATGCCCGCTCTTTAGCGGCGGCCCGCGTCGGTTAGGATCGCCGGCAGGCGCGCCGCTCGAAACCTCAGATTTCGCGCGGGCATGAAGCGCTCGTTCGCTGCGGGGCCGTCTCGGCCTGGCAGGTAGGCAGCGCGGAACGCGGATCCGACCCTCAGACCATCGGCCGGTCGAGGGCGTGACGACCGGGTTAAAACCCGGGCCACGGTTCAGGGCCGTTTTTTGCAGCAAGGCTGACATGGCAGGCATTCTGATCATTGCGCACGCCCCTCTCGCAACGGCGCTCAGGGACTGTATCGCACACGTTTACGGGGGCTTACCGGCCCGCATCGGCGTCATCGACGTCTCACCGGACTGCGATCCTGTGGAGGTCGTGGCATTCGCGCACTCCGAGATCGATCGGCTCAGGGAAGAGAACGGCGCCCTGGTGTTGACCGATATGTTCGGCGCGACGCCTTCCAATATCGCCGCGCGGCTCGCGTCGCTGCCCGATGTGCGCGTACTGGCCGGCGTGAATCTGCCGATGCTGCTACGCGCGGTCTGCTATCGCGCGACGCCGCTCGACACGCTGGTCGACAAGGCGCTGGCCGGGGCGACCAAGGGCGTCCAGGCGGTCGCGCCGGGCACGCCCGCGCCAGTGTGCGCACCGCCTGTGATGGGCGATTGCGTGCCTGCCATGCTGCCGGAGAGCGATCTCACCCACAAGCAGGGCACGACGAGCCTGTAACGGTTTCGGTTTCATCTTTCATAAACATCATTACCCGCGCTTCGGACCATTACATGCTGCAACAGGAAACGACTATCGTGAACAAGCTGGGGCTGCACGCGCGCGCGTCGGCCAAACTGACGCAACTCGCGGGTAACTTCCAGGCGGAAATCTGGATGAGCCGCAACGGGCGGCGCATCAACGCGAAAAGCATCATGGGAGTGATGATGCTGGCCGCGGGCATCGGCAGCACGGTGCTGATCGAAACCGAAGGCTCAGACGAAAAGGAAGCGATGGACGCACTACTGAAACTGATCGCTGATAAATTCGGCGAAGGTCAGTAACGCGGCGCGTTTACAGATTATTTGGGTCGTCACGCCGCGGTTTTCCGCGGCGTTTTTTTTAACGCGTCACAATCGACGCGGTAACACAGCGTGTTGCGCTGCACACTGACCAGGCAGGCGCCAGTAAGCTGCGGAATTTATAATGACGTGCAAGGTCTGAGAGCATTGCAGCGGTCTACCGCGGCATCACACAACTAGAGGAGGTGCGCGTGTCGTTCACGCTGCATGGAATTCCCGTGTCACGCGGTATCGCCATCGGGCGGGCTTATCTGATCGCCCCGGCTGCACTCGACGTCGACCACTATTTAGTCGAGCCCGCCCAGATCGAAGGCGAGGTCGAGCGTTTCCGCTCGGCCCAGCAACTCGTTCATCAGGAGCTCGATATATTGCGCAACGATCTCGCGGCGGATGCGCCGAGCGAGATGGGCGCGTTTATCAACGTTCATTCAATGATCCTGAACGATGCGATGCTCGTCCAGGAAACCATCGATCTGATCCGCACGCGCCGCTATAACGTCGAATGGGCGCTCACCGAGCAGCTGGAGCGCCTGTCACGCCACTTCGACGACATCGAAGACGAATACCTGCGCGAGCGGAAAGCCGATATCCAGCAGGTAGTCGAACGCGTGCTGAAGGCGCTGGCTGGGGCAACGGCTGCGAGTCTGGTCGACAACGTGCACGGCACATGCGACGAAATGATCGTGGTTGCGCATGACATTGCGCCGGCCGACATGATGCAGTTCAAAACGCAAACGTTTCAGGGCTTCGTGACGGATCTGGGCGGCCGTACCTCGCATACGGCGATTGTTGCGCGCAGCCTCGGCATTCCGGCTGCGGTCGGCGTGCAGCACGCCAGCGCGCTGATCCGTCAGGACGATCTGATCATCGTCGACGGCGATCATGGCATCGTGATCGTCGATCCCGCGCCGATCGTGCTCGAGGAGTATTCGTACCGGCAAAGCGAGAAGGCGCTCGAGCAGCGCAAGCTGCAGCGTCTGAAGTTCTCTCCCACGCAGACGCTCTGCGGCACGCGCATCGAACTGTGTGCGAACATCGAACTGCCCGACGATGCGAAAGCGGCGGTGGATGCGGGTGCAATGGGCATCGGCCTGTTCCGCACCGAGTTCCTGTTCATGAATCACAAGGACAAGCTGCCGGCCGAAGAGGAGCAGTTTGCCGCCTATCGCCGCGCGGTGGAACTGATGAACGGGCTGCCGGTGACGATCCGCACGATCGACGTGGGGGCCGACAAGCCGCTCGATTCGATGAGCGGTGGCGATGGCTATGAAACCGCCGCCAACCCGGCGCTGGGGCTGCGTGCGATCCGCTGGAGCCTGTCCGAGCCACAGATGTTCCTCACGCAGTTGCGCGCCATCCTGCGAGCGTCGGTGTTCGGCACGGTGAAGATCCTGATTCCGATGCTTGCGCATGCGCAGGAGATCGACCAGACGCTCGATCTGATTCGCGAGGCCAAACGTCAGCTCGACGACGCGGGTCTTGCCTACGATCCGAACGTGCAGGTCGGCGCGATGATCGAGATTCCTGCCGCGGCGATCGCGTTGCCACTGTTTTTGAAGCGGCTCGATTTTCTGTCGATCGGCACGAACGATCTGATCCAGTACACGCTGGCGATCGACCGCGCGGACAACGCGGTGGCGCATCTGTATGACCCGCTGCATCCGGCCGTGCTGCATCTGATCGCCTTCACGCTGCGCGAAGCGAAGCGCGCGGGTGTGCCGGTGTCGGTGTGCGGCGAGATGGCAGGCGATCCGGCGCTGACGCGTCTATTGCTCGGTATGGGCCTCACCGAGTTTTCGATGCATCCGAGCCAGTTGCTGGTCGTGAAGCAGGAGATCCTGCGCTCGCACGTGAAGAGTCTGGAGAAGCCGGTAGCGGATGTGCTGGCTTCGTTCGAGCCGGAAGAGGTGCAGGCTGCCTTGAAGCGGGTCGCGGCGGTGTGAGCTTGGTTCCTCGCCGCGTGCGCAGGCGTGCACTTCGCGCTTGCACGCGCGGGGAAGCGCTGATCGATTGAGCTTAACTCTACGATGGACGATGCGCGTGGCCGCAGACCGGGCAATCCGGCTGGCGCGCGATGCGCATCGTGTTCCACTCCATTCGCAGCGAATCGAGCATCATCAGGCGGCCGACGAGCGGTGTGCCGATTCCCGCAATCAAACGCAATGCTTCGGCGGCCTGCATCGCGCCGATGATCCCCACCGTCGGCGCAAATACGCCCATGGTCGAACAGGCCACTTCTTCGAACGGCTGGTCCTCCGGGAACACGCACGCATAGCAGGGCGAGGCGGCGTCGCGGAAGTCGAACGTGCTGATCTGCCCATCGAAGCGCAGTGCAGCGCCCGACACGAGCGGCACCCGGTGCGCAAAGCACGCGCGATTGATGGCGTGGCGCGTCGCGAAGTTATCGGTGCAATCGAGCACAACCGTCGCGTGCGGTACCGCTGCGTCGAGCCACGCATCGTCGACGCGTTGCGCGACTGCATCCACTATCACATCAGGATTGAGTTGGGCGAGCGCGTCGCGCCCGGACTCGACCTTGCTGCGACCTACCGAAGCCGTCACGTGCAGAATCTGGCGCTGCAGGTTGGTGAGATCGACGGTATCGGCATCGACAAGCGTCAGCTTGCCCACGCCCGCTGCGGCCAGATACATCGCCGCTGGCGAGCCCAGCCCTCCCGCGCCGATAACGATCGCATGTGCATCGAGAAAGTGCTGTTGCGCCTCGATACCGAGTTCGTCGACAAGAATATGGCGGGAATAGCGGAGAAGTTGATCGTCGTTCATGGCGGGCGCCGAGGTGTGTCGCGCGGAGGCGGCAAACACGCCAGCCGCATTCGAGGTCAGGCGTTGCCTGCTGCGCGAGCATTCGTTCTGTTGATTCTAATCGCGCTGGAGAAAAGGGTCTTCGCAACGTGTCGCGCTGCGAAGACCCTTAGATGAAACTTGCTGCTTAGTTGGCTTGCGATGCCGGAGCCGGCGCGGAAGCCGGCGTGCTCGCCGATGCACCCATGCCTGGAACCGGAGTGGTCGGCTTGACCGCCACCGGCGCCGAAGCGGATTGCTCCGGCTTGTTCTGCGCGAGACGGCGTTCGGAGAGCGACTTCGATTCCTGTACCGGCTTGCCTTCCAGCTTGTTCAGGCCTTGTTGCAGCATGAAGTCGTCGGCCGAACCGAACTCGACCGGCTTGCGGTCGCGGTCCTTCTGGCGTTGTTCCGGCGTCTTCTTGTCGTTCTGCTCTTCAAGCGCGCGCAACTGGTCCATGCGATCCTGCTCGCGTTGTTCCTGTTCCTTCTTCTCGTCCGGATCCTGAGTGTTTGCCAGGTGGTTCGAATAGTCCACTTCGCGCGTCACGAGTGCGTCGTCCGGATCGCCGTCCGCGTACTGGTCAACCGCAACGTCCGGGCGGATACCCTTGTTCTGGATCGAACGGCCGCTCGGCGTGTAGTAGTACGCCGTGGTCAGGCGCAGCGCGGTGTCGGCGGTCATCGGACGCACCGTTTGCACCGAACCCTTGCCGAAGGTCGTCTTGCCGACGATCAGCGCACGATGCTGATCCTGCAGCGCACCGGCAACGATTTCCGATGCCGACGCCGAGTAGGCGTTGGTCAGCACGATCATCGGCACGGTCTTGAAGATCGGCGCTTCGTCCTTCAGCGGGTCGCTGTCAAACGACGGCAGACGGTAGTTATCGTAGGTATCGCGGTAGACCTGCTTCGAATCCGGGATCTGCCCGTTGGTCGAGACCACCACCGAATCCGGCGGCAGGAAGGCGCCAGCCACGCCGACCGCGCTTTGCAGCAGACCGCCGCCGTTGTTGCGCAGGTCGAGCACGAGGCCCTTCAGGTTCGGCTGCTGGCGTGCGATTTCCTGCAGCTTTTCGGCCAGGTCAGGCGTGGTGCGTTCCTGGAAGCTGGTGATGCGGATGTACGCATAACCCGGCGCCAGGATCTTCATCTTCACGCTCTGCACCTTGATGATGGCGCGCGTGACCGTGAGCGGGAACGTGCGGTCATCGGTCTTGCGGAAGATCGTGAGCGTAACCTTGGTGCCCGGATCGCCGCGCATCTGCTTGACGGCCTGGTCGAGCGTCATGCCGCGCACCGGCTTGTCGTTGATACGCGTGATCAGGTCGCCCGGACGGATACCGGCGCGAAACGCCGGGGTGTCTTCGATCGGCGAGATCACCTTGATCAGGCCGTCTTCCGCCGAAATTTCAATGCCGAGGCCCGCGAAGCGGCCCTTGGTCTGTTCCTGCAGTTCTTCGTAATCGGTCTTGTCGAGATACGACGAGTGCGGGTCGAGGCTCGACACCATGCCCTTGATAGCGGCCGTGAGGAGCTTCTTGTCATCGACCGGTTCTACATATTCGTGCTTGATCTGTCCGAAAACTTCGGCAAACAGCCGCAGCTGATCGAGCGGCAGCGGCGCGACGGCGCTGCTGGCGGGTTGCTGGGCCGAGGCGGAAAGTTGCAATGTTGCAAAAACGCCGGTAGCAAGGCCCGCGGCAATCAGGCCGATATTTTTCAGGTTCTTTCGCATAGAGTCTGTTGCGGTCGGAAGCGCGTGGCAGCGTCAAAGAGATGGGGACGGACAAGTATAACTGCACACACCCGCCCAGGCAGTGCACAGCGATAGTAATCGCAATTCGACAGCGCAAGGCGCGCCGGGTTCTGGGGATTTACGCTGGGGAGCAGAGAAATGTGCGGTAACGGGTGAACGGTGATGTCCTGGATCGGCAGTGTACCTTGCGCTGCGTACACCGGCCGGTTCGGGCGAGTGTACACAGCGTGTTTCCTGCAGCGTTGTATTGCGCTTTATGCAGCCAATGCCCAGGGCAAATCGGGAGGTCAGGAGGTCCGTGTGAGGCCAATGAGGCCTACGCGACAGGAAGCCGTTGAGGAGCCCAAACGAGCGGCGCAAACGGCGCCGCTCGCGGGGTTCAGCCCGCCTTGCCTTGCTTCGCGACAGCCGCCGCGGCCTTGGCAATCGCTTCCTGGTCGCCCAGATAGTAGTGCTTGATGGGCTTCAGGTTTTCGTCCAGCTCATACACGAGCGGCACTCCGTTCGGGATGTTCAGGCCGACGATGTCATTGTCCGAAATGTTGTCGAGATACTTCACGAGCGCCCGGATCGAGTTGCCATGCGCGGCGATCAGCACCTTGCGGCCCGATTTGATGGCCGGCGCGATCGATTCGTTCCAGATCGGCATCACGCGGGCCACGGTGTCCTTCAGACACTCGGTCAGCGGCAACTCTTCGCGCGGTACCTTGGCGTAGCGCGGGTCGTTATACGCGGTGCGCTCGTCGGACGGGTCGAGTGCCGGCGGCGGCGTGTCGTAGCTGCGGCGCCAGATCAGCACCTGCTCGTCGCCGAACCTGGCGGCGGTCTCCGCCTTGTTCAGACCCGACAGCGCGCCGTAGTGCCGTTCGTTCAGACGCCACGAATGGACTACCGGCAGGTACATCAGATCCATCTGGTCCTGCACGTGCCAAAGGGTGCGGACCGCGCGCTTGAGGACGGACGTGTAGGCGATATCGAACGTGTAGCCCGATTCCTTCAGCAGCACGCCAGCCTGCTGCGCTTCACGATTGCCTTGCTCGGTCAGGTCGACATCGACCCAGCCTGTGAAGCGGTTTTCCTTGTTCCACGTCGATTCGCCGTGGCGGATGAGAACGAGTTTGTACATAAGATGGCCGGTCGGTAGTAAGGAAGCGGTAAAGCGCGGCGCACGCGGCCCGAATGGGCCGTCGCCATCGCGTCAGGCGGTTATTTTATAATGGTCGGATTGCCCCTTTCTGATTTTTCCGATTTCTCTCTTTTTCGGCGGATTTTCCGTGAAGTTTTTCACCGATTACACAAACCTTGTACTCATCGCGATCGTCCTCATCTCCGGTGGGTTGCTCCTGTGGCCGACCATCAGCCGCCGGGGTCGCGGCGGCCTGACCGCAGCCGCTGCCACCCAGCTGATCAACCGCCGCAACGCCGTAGTCATCGACCTGCGGCCGTCGGCGGAGTTCGCGAACGGTCATTTGCCCGCAGCGCGGCATCTTGAGTTTGCCGAGTTGCAGGCGAAGGTTGGCCAGCTCGTGAAGAACAAGAGCAACCCGGTACTGCTAGTCTGTCAAAACGGCCAGCAGTCGAATAAGGCGGTACGCGTCGTGCAGGACGCGGGCTACGCCGAAGTCCATGTGCTCGAAGGCGGCCTGAACGCCTGGCAGCAGGCCGGCATGCCGGTTGTGAAACAAGGAGCAGCGAAGTGAACAAGGTAATCATGTACAGCACCCAGGTGTGCCCGTATTGCCAGATGGCCGAACGTCTTTTAAAGTCGCGCGGCGTCGAGATTGTCGAAAAGGTGCTGATCGACAAGGACCCGGCCCGGCGTGAAGAGATGATGAGCCGCACAGGCCGTCGTACGGTGCCTCAGGTGTTCATCGGCGAGACGCACGTGGGCGGCTATGATGACCTTTCCGCGCTCGATCGCGCGGGCGGCTTGATGCCGCTGCTCGAAGCTGCCTGAGCGCGGGTTGATTCCAGCGGGTTAATTCCGGCTTCACGCGGGATTGATGCCGGGTTCACGCGCCGAACTGGCAAAACAGCACCAGAACAAGCCGTTGTGTCGGCGCCCGGGTTGGGCGGCGCGCAACGCACCGACCCGGCGCTCCATGGCAGCATGGCGCGCCGCAAATGACCATATTCAGGGAATATCCAATCATGTCCGACGAGAATAACCAGCCGTTCTTCAACATCCAGCGCATCTACCTGAAGGACATGTCGCTCGAGCAGCCGAATTCGCCGGCCATCTTCCTCGAACAGGAAATGCCGTCGGTCGAAGTCGAAGTGGACGTAAAGGCCGAGCGCCTCGCCGATACCGTGTTCGAAATCCTCGTCACCGGCACCGTGACGGCCAAGGTGTCGGACAAGGTCGCGTTCCTGATCGAAGCCAAGCAGGCTGGCATTTTCGATATCCGCAACATTCCGGCTGAGCAGATCGATCCGCTGGTCGGCATTGCTTGCCCGACGATCCTGTTCCCGTACCTGCGTTCGAACATCGCCGACGCGATTACCCGCGCCGGTTTCCCGCCGATCCACCTCGCCGAAATCAACTTCCAGGCCCTGTACGAGCAACGTCTCGCGCAGCTCGGCACGCAAGAAGGCGCGGCGCAGAACGGCGTCACGCACTAAGTGTTGCGCGCAGTGCCGGGTATGAAAGTCGCCGTTCTCGGCGCTGGTGCATGGGGCACCGCTCTCGCGGGCCATCTGGCGGTGCGGCACGATACGGTGCTGTGGGCGCGTGAGCCGGCGCTGGTCGCCGAGCTTGCTGCAACCCAGGAAAACGCCCGCTATCTGGCGGGCGTTGCTTTGCCGGCCGGGCTTCGATATGAGGCCGATCTGGAAGCGGCACTGAGCCACGCGTTGGCTGACGACGCGTTGTGCGTCGTCGCGACGCCGGTGGCCGGTTTGCGCGGTCTGTTTCAGGCCATGCGTGCTGCCGGCAAGGTGCCGGCTCACGTGGTCTGGTTGTGCAAGGGTTTCGAGGCCGATACGCAGTTGCTGCCGCATCAGGTCGTCGCAGCTGAGCTGGCCGGTCACAGCAGCAATGGTGTTTTGTCCGGGCCCAGCTTTGCGCGTGAAGTGGGGCAGGGCTTGCCGGTCGCATTGACTATCGCGAGCGCATCGGCTGCCTGTCGCGAGCGAACCGTGGCGGCGTTTCATCATGGCGCCATGCGTATCTACACGGGGGACGACCTCGTGGGCGTGGAAGTGGGCGGTGCGGTGAAAAACGTGCTGGCGATTGCTACGGGGATCGCCGATGGCCTCGGTCTTGGCCTTAATGCTCGGGCTGCGCTGATCACGCGCGGTCTGGCCGAAATGTCGCGCCTGGGCGTGACGCTCGGTGGCCGGGCCGAAACGTTCACCGGTCTCACGGGTCTCGGCGATCTGATTCTGACGGCCACCGGCGATCTGTCGCGCAACCGCACGGTCGGCGTGCAACTGGCTGCGGGACGCACCCTTGACGATATCCTCGGCGCACTCGGTCACGTGGCCGAGGGCGTGCGCTGTGCGCAAGCTGTGCTGGCGATTGCGCGGGCTCATTCGATCGACATGCCGATTACCGAGGCTGTCTGCGCGGTGCTGTTCGATGGTGTCGCTCCGCGCGATGCCGTAAGCGCGCTGCTGCGGCGGGACGCCAAAGCCGAGTAGGTCGGCGCGGCGGTCACGGTCACGCTTTGACCGGCGTAACGGCTTACGTAGCAAGCACATCCGTCTCAACAACGGTTCAGCCTTCTGCGGATCGGCGATCCGGGCCCTTTCAGGCCCAATAGCCCGTTCCGGATCGCGCTGAACCGTTGTCCTCTCTTCGCTGTCAACGTCTTATCGGCGTTTCGAATGGCGAGGTTCTCCATGCTCCTATCCGGTCAATGTTCGCTCGAAGCGCGCGTCGTCGATATCACGACGCTGACCGTCGACGCGATCGTCAATGCGGCTAATACGTCATTGCTGGGCGGCGGGGGCGTCGACGGTGCGATTCATCGCGCAGCGGGGCGTGCGCTGTTGCGCGAATGCGAGATGCTGGGTGGTTGTGCCACCGGCGACGCGAAAATCACCGCCGGCTATCAGTTGCCCGCCAGGCATGTGATTCACGCGGTCGGTCCAGTCTGGCACGGCGGCGGCCGAGGCGAGGCCGAACGACTGGCGTCGTGTTACCGGCGCTCGCTTGAACTCGCCAGCGAGGCGCAGTGCGCAAGCATCGCGTTTCCAGCGATTAGTTGCGGTATCTACCGTTTTCCGGCGGACGAGGCGGTAAGCATTGCGGTGGGTGCGGTGCTCGAGACCTTGCCGCGCGTGCCGGGAATCGAACGTGTGCTGTTTGCGTGTTTCGACGATGCGATGTTCGCCCGCTATCAAACCGAACTGGCCAGGCGGGCAACGCTGTTGCGTCAGGCGCCGCCTTCGAAGCCGGCTTGACGCCACGCTTCGAATACCACCACGGCCACGGTATTCGACAGGTTCAGACTGCGATTGCCCGGCCGCATCGGCAGACGCACACGCTGTTCGGCGGCGAACTGTTCGAGCACGCCGTCCGGCAGGCCACGCGTTTCCGCACCGAACACGAACCAGTCGCCGGGCAGGAACGCATGCGCGTGAAACGCGCCCGAACCGCGCGTCGTGAACGCGAACATCCGCGCCGGGTCTGGTGTTTCGCTGGCGATGAACGCTGCCCAGTTGGCATGCACATGCATCTGCGCGTACTCGTGATAGTCGAGCCCGGCGCGCTTCATTTTGGCGTCGTCGAGTGGAAATCCGAGCGGTTCGATCAGGTGCAGACGAGCACCGGTATTTGCGCACAGACGGATGACGTTACCGGTATTCGGTGGAATTTCGGGTTCGACGAGGACGACGTTGAACATGATGTGAGCCAGTGGAAACTAGTTTTTCGGTGTGCGCAACGCGACGAAGTTCGTTACGCGCCGCGCCCCGGCGGCCTTCAGCACGTGTGCGAGGGCTTCGAGCGTGGCGCCGGTCGTCATGACATCGTCGACCACGGCGACGTGCAGGCCGCGCACCGGTGCGGCGACTTCAAACGCCCGGCCGACGTTTTGCCGGCGCGCATCCAGATCCAGTCGCGATTGCGGCGCGGTTTCGATCACGCGAGCGACCAACGTGGCGTCGCTGCGCACCCGAAGCGTACGCGCGAGCGGCTTCGCAATCTGCCATGCCTGGTTGTAACCACGTTCGACGAGGCGCTTCGCCGCAAGCGGGACCGGCGCGATCACGTCGGGCCATTCGGAGGCGCTTAGCGAATCGCCCGCGAGACGTGCAAGCCGCTGCGCAAACTCGTCGGCCAGCAGCAGGCGAGCACGAAACTTCAGGCCCACAGCGAGCGAGTCGAGTGGCGCGCGATAGTCGGCCAGCGCGAGCGTCGCGTCGAACGGCGGCGCCGTGGCGACACAGTCCGCACACCGGTAACCGGCGTTCCTGCCGCGACGCGAACTCGGCAACGGAACCGCGCAGACCAGGCAACGCAGGCGCGATTCGTTCGCATAAGCCTCGTCACAGCCTCGACAGAGTGCACTCTGCGACAAATTGCCGCAGAGTGCACAGAGATTCGGCAGGACGGCATGAACAAGGCGCGGCCATGAAGATCCCAGCCGGGTTGCAAGTTTTGCAACCCGGCCGCAAGGTGAAAAAGCCGACACCTGGAATTGCATTGATGGGCCGCCTGCGAAACGCCAGTTACGATGAGTGAAAGGGAGCGAGCGAGTATACTTCGGGCTCTTCGTCCGCGTGACCCCCATGTCCTCAACTCCCGCAAAATCTGGCCGTCCGGCCTATGATTCCCGGCGCCTTCAGCGGATTTTCGATCGCCGCGCCGCCACTTTCGACGAGGTTGCGTTCCTGCCGCGCGAGATCGCCCAGCGTATGCGCGAGCGTCTCGATTACATCAAGGTCAGTCCGGCCGCCGTGCTCGATGCGGGCTGTGGCGCGGGCGACGACCTGCCTGGTTTGCGCGAGCGTTTCCCGGAAGCACCGGTGTTCGGTACGGATCTTTCCCGTGCCATGCTGACCCGCGCGCTGGCGCACGACGCCGGCGACACGAGCTGGCGGCGCTTTCTGCCGGCTTCGATCGGCAAGGCGCTCGGCGCACGCGGCCCGCGCTTTGCCCAGGCCGATTTCTCCGCTCTGCCCTTTACGCCCGGCGCGTTCGAATTCATCTGGTCAAACCTCGCCTTGCACTGGCATTCGCGGCCCGATCTCGTGTTTCCCGAATGGCAGCGCGTGCTCAAGGTAGGGGGGCTGCTAATGTTCAGCACGCTTGGTCCCGATACACTCAAGGAACTGCGTGGCGCCTATGCCGAAGTGGAGGCGGCGCACGGTGTGCCTTCGGCAAAGCATGTGATCGATTTCGTGGACATGCACGATCTGGGCGATATGCTGGTGGACAGCGGCTTCGAGATTCCGGTGATGGATCAGGAAACGCTCACCATCACCTATCAGTCGCCGCAGTCGCTGCTTGCGGATGTGCGCCGTTGGGGTGCCTATCCGTTCGAGCGCGAGGCTGCGGCTTATCCGGGCATGGGCGCCGGGCCGGTGTCTCGGCGCTTGTACAAGGCCCTGCTGGCGGCGCTGGAGGCGCGCCGGCGGGCCGACGGCACGCTTGCCCTGACGTTCGAGGTGATCTACGGACATGCATGGAAGGCTGTGCCACGGATGACCGCCGAAGGTCACGGGATCGTGCGGCTCGAGGACATTGGCCGGGGTCCGTCGAAGAATCGTTGAACCGGAAAGAGGGCATCTGTTATGTCTGAAATTACCGGGACAAAAGTGTTTCCCGAGGTGCGTCAAAACGGCGCAGAGGCTTGTCGGGACTGGCTTGCGGGCCGATAGGGCGTTGCTTGTGGATGCCATAGAACGCGCCTATAATGCGTCAGTTTGTCGCTCGGAGTTCCCACATCCGCAGCGGCAGGCCCGAGGCGCTGGGCAGCAGGAAAGGGCGGTAGGCAACGGTAACAGGCAGGGTTAAGAGGCAACTCGCAGGAGACAGCGATGGCGTCATCTGATCTGCTGGTGGAGTCGGAACCGGTCCTCAAAGACTGGACGATGAAACGCAACTGTTCGGTGTCGCCCAGGCAGTTCGTATGGTTCTATGTGTCGCTTGCGGTGTTTTCGCTGCTGATTGCTTTCATGCTGGATCTGATCGGCGCCTGGCTGGTGCTGCCGTTCACCGGCATTGAGTTGGTGGCGGTCGGTATCGCTTTTGCAATTTACGCACGTCATGCTGTGGATTACGAACGCATCAGGCTGTTTCCGAACCGGCTGGTAATCGAGCGGGTAAGCGCGGAGCAGGTCACGCAGTTCGAATTCAATCCACGCTGGGTGCGGATCGAGCCGGGCGCAACGCCGCGTGACCACATCAAACTGGTTTCGCGTGGCCAGACGATCATGATCGGGCAACACCTCGCGCAGTATCGGCGCGCGCAATTTGCAGGTGAATTGCGCATGTGGCTCAGGCGTTGTTAGACGCATTGAGGCTCGCGCCGTTCAGGAGGAGCGCGAGGCAGCCTTCCAGCGGGGTCGAGGGTTTGAATGGAAAATTTGGGTAAGGAATCTATGAAAACAATCAAGCGAGCCCTGATGGGCGGGCTGGCGCTTACCGGGATGTTCTTTGCCGGTGCCGCGCTGGCAGTGGGTGACAGTCCTGGCGGCCCCGCCGTCAACGAGATCAACCTCCAGCCGCCTGCAACCGCTATCGCTGAGGAGCTCTATCACCTCCACACGTTCATGCTGATCCTCTGTACGGTGATCTTCATTGGCGTGTTCGGCGTGATGTTCTATTCGGTCTTTGCTCACCGCAAGTCGAAAGGCCATAAGGCCGCCCATTTCCACGAAAGCACCACCGTTGAAATCATCTGGACGATTGTCCCGTTCGTCATCGTCGTGCTGATGGCGTTGCCCGCCACCAAGACGGTCATCGCGATGAAGGACACCACCAACTCCGACCTCACCGTGAAGGTGACCGGGTATCAGTGGAAGTGGAACTACGACTACGTGAAGGGTCCGGGCGAAGGCATCAACTTCTTCTCCACGTTGACCACGCCGCGTGCCGAGGTCGACGGCGAACAGGCCAAGACCGATACCTATCTGCAGGAAGTCGACAACCCGCTCGTGGTGCCGGTCGACAAGAAGATCCGCATCATCACCACCGCCAACGACGTGGTCCACTCCTGGTACGTGCCGGCCTTCGGCGTGAAGCAGGATGCGATTCCGGGCTTCGTGCGCGACACGTGGTTCAAGGCCGACAAGGTTGGTACCTTCCGCGGCTTCTGTACGGAGCTGTGCGGCAAAGAACATGCGTTCATGCCGGTCGTCGTCGAAGTGCTTTCGGCTGACGACTATGCGAAGTGGGTCGCCGACCAGCAGAAGAAAATGGCCGCCGGCGCTGACGATCCGAACAAGACCTACACCCTCGCTGAATTGATGGAGCGCGGCGGCAAGGTCTATGCGGCGAACTGCGCGGTCTGTCACCAGCCGACCGGCAAGGGTGGTGGCGCGTTCCCGGCGCTCGACGGCAGCAAGGTTGCCAACGGCCCGATTGCCCAGCACGTGAGCATCGTGCTGAAGGGCAAGAACGTGATGCCGTCGTGGGGGCCTACCCTGAACGACGTCGAAATCGCATCGGTCATCACATTTGAGCGCAACTCGTGGGGCAACCACACGGGCGACATTCTCCAGCCGAAGCAGGTTGCGGATGCGCGCAATGGCAAGCTGCCCGAAGGTGGGGACCACCTCGCGGGCGCGGCAGCAGGCGCAAGCGGTGCGGCCGCCGCTAGCGGCGCTGACGCAACATCGGGCGCTGCAGCGGCGTCGGGCGGCGACGCCGCGTCAGGCGCGGCAGCAGCCCCGGCCTCCGGCGGTTCGGATAGCGCAGCAGCGTCGCAACCGCAGGCAGCCTTGCCGGCCAACGTCTACTTCGAGACCGGCAAGAGCACGCTGCCGGGCGACGCGCAGGCAGCAGTCGCGGCGGCTGCGGATTACGCGAAGGCGCATCCGGATGCCAAGTTCACTCTGTCAGGCTTTACGGACGCCACCGGTTCGGCCGAGCTCAATGCGAAGCTCGCCAAGAGCCGCGCGGAAGCCGTGCGCGATGCGCTGAAGTCGGCTGGCATCGCTGAAGACCATATTATTTTAAAGAAGCCGGAAACGGTCACGGGCGGCAGCGACCCCAAAGAGGCTCGCCGTGTTCAGATCAGTTCCGCAGCCTGACGTGTTCATGGTCAGCACCGCAGTATTCGCTTTAGGAGATTGTCATGTCTAGCGTTGGACACGATGTAGTCGCGGGCCACGAGCACGTACACGGTGATCCGCATGCGCATGGGACGCCGCATGGCTGGCGTCGCTGGCTGTATGCCACCAACCACAAGGATATCGGTACGCTGTACCTGATCTTCTCGTTCACCATGTTCCTCTCCGGGGGCGTGATGGCGCTGATGATCCGTGCCGAGCTGTTCGAGCCGGGCCTGCAGATCATGCGCCCCGAGTTCTTCAACCAGTTGACCACCATGCACGGCCTGATCATGGTGTTCGGCGCGATCATGCCGGCCTTCGTCGGTTTCGCGAACTGGATGGTGCCGCTGCAGATCGGCGCATCGGACATGGCCTTCGCGCGGATGAACAACTTCAGCTTCTGGCTGCTGCCGGTTGCCGCCGTGCTGCTGGTGGGCTCGTTCTTCGCGCCGGGTGGTGCAACGGCTGCGGGCTGGACGCTGTACGCGCCGCTTTCCACGCAGATGGGACCGGGCATGGACTTCGCGATTTTCGCGGTCCACTTGATGGGTGCCTCGTCGATCATGGGCGGCATCAACATCGTCGTGACGATCCTGAACATGCGCGCGCCGGGTCTGACGCTGATGAAGATGCCGATGTTCGTCTGGACGTGGCTCATCACCGCTTACCTGCTGATTGCCGTGATGCCGGTTCTGGCAGGGGCGATCACCATGCTGCTGTTCGATCGCCACTTCGGCACCTCGTTCTTCAACGCAGCTGGCGGCGGCGATCCGGTGATGTACCAGCATATCTTCTGGTTCTTCGGGCACCCCGAGGTGTACATCATGATCTTGCCGGCGTTCGGGATCGTGTCGCAGGTGATCCCGGCGTTCTCGCGCAAGCCGCTGTTCGGCTATAGCTCGATGGTGTACGCCACGTCGTCGATCGCAATCCTGTCGTTCATGGTCTGGGCGCACCACATGTTCGCCACCGGCATGCCGGTGACGGGGCAGTTGTTCTTCATGTACGCCACGATGTTGATCGCTGTGCCGACGGGCGTGAAGGTGTTCAACTGGGTTGCCACGATGTGGCGCGGTTCGCTGACGTTCGAAACCCCGATGCTGTTTGCGGTGGGCTTCCTGTTCGTGTTCACGTTCGGCGGTCTGACGGGCCTGATGCTCGCCATGGCGCCGCTCGACATCCAGTATCACGGCACTTATTTTGTGGTGGCCCACTTCCACTACGTGCTGGTGGCGGGCTCGCTGTTCGGGCTCTTCTCCGGCTGGTACTACTGGTCGCCGAAGTGGACCGGCTGGATGTATAACGAGACGCGCGGCAAGATCCACTTCTGGGGCTCGATGATCTTCTTCAACCTCGCGTTCCTGCCGATGCACTTCGTGGGTCTCGCAGGCATGCCGCGTCGTTACGCCGACTACCCCGCGCAGTTCACCGACTGGAACCAGGTCATCACAATCGGTGCGTTCGGCTTCGGCCTGACCCAGGTGTACTTCCTCTTCGCCGTCGCACTGCCGGCTTACCGCGGCGGTGGCGAACTCGAGAAGGCCAGCGACAAGCCGTGGGACGGCGCCACGGGCCTCGAATGGACCGTGCCGAGCCCGGCTCCGTTCCACACGTTCGAACATCCGCCGACGGTCGAGTAAGCCGAACGGCGTTCCCGGTCCCGGCGCAAGCCGGACCGGGTGCAGCGAAGCGGTAGAGTCGTAGCGTGGTAGAGCGGTGTTCCTTATCAGTGATGTGTCGAGAAACTCCAGCATGACCCGGAATCCCATACAAAGACGTACGCCCGAGCAAATCCGCGCGGGCAACTTGCGGCTCGGTTTGATCATGTTCGCTATCGCCGCCGCGTTTTTCGTGGGTATCTTCGTCAAGCGGAGCTTCTTCTCCTGAAGACGATCGTTGTCGTAGGCGAAGGAAGATGACGGTAATGAGCGACAACGGCGGTAAACGCGACGGCAGCAGCACTGGAAAGAGCAGCTTTGGACAGTCGATGAAGGCTGTTTTCTGGGCGTTTTTCGGCGTGCGCAAGCGGCGCGATCTGGAATCGGACGCAGCGCAGCTCAACCCCTTGCACGTGCTGGCAGCCGCCTTGATTGGCGCGGCCATCTTTATCGCCATACTGATTTTCGTCGTCCGTGCGGTGGTGGGGTAAGTCGGCAACACCGGGCCAAAGATGGCTCCGAAATTAGAGTGAAGCGATGCGGTATCGACGCATCGCCGAAGAGACAGCCGGACTAAACCGGGTCAAGCGGAACAACTGGACTGAAGTGGAGAATCAAGAATGAGCGGTCAAAACGAGAGCCCGTACTACTTCGTACCGCATCCGTCGCGGCATCCGATCAGCGCGGCCATCGGGCTGCTGGTCATGCTGTCATCGCTTGCGGCGTGGATCAACGGCGAGAGCTGGGCGCCTCTGACGGTGCTCGCTGGCTTGCTGTGGTTGCTCTACACGTTGTGGCACTGGTTCGGCGACGCGATCTCCGAGTCCGAAGGCGGCATGTACGGCAAGAACGTCGACAAGTCGTACCGCTGGAGCATGAGCTGGTTCATCTTCTCCGAAGTCATGTTCTTTGGCGCATTTTTTGGCGCACTGTTTTACGCTCGCGAAATTGCCTTGCATCAACTGGGCAGCCTTGACTACAAGCTGATCTGGCCGGATTTCTCGGCTGTGTGGCCGAACAACGGTCCGGCAGCGCTGGTGTCGAATTTCAAGTCGATGCAACCGTGGCCGGTGCCGACCATCAACACGGCGCTGCTGCTCTCGTCGGGCGCGACGCTGACCGTGGCTCACCATGCGCTGCGTGAGAACCATCGCAACAAGACGATCGCCTGGCTGGCCGCGACTGTCCTGCTGGGTCTGTGCTTCCTGTTCCTGCAGGGCTTCGAGTACTACCACGCGTATAACGAACTGAACCTGACGCTGTCTTCCGGCGTGTATGGCTCGACCTTCTTCCTGCTGACCGGTTTCCACGGCTTTCACGTGTTCCTCGGCGGCACGATGCTGACGGTCGTACTGGTGCGCGTGATTCGCGGCCACTTCACGGCGGATCACCACTTCGCGTTCGAAGGCGCGGCCTGGTACTGGCACTTTGTGGACGTGGTGTGGCTCGGGCTGTACGTTGTCGTGTACTGGCTGTAAAGCTTGCCGGCCCGCGCGTAGTATTTTTTACTGGGTTTTGACACCGGACACGTGGGCATTTGAATTGCCGGATTCGCTGCAGATCGCGAAGCCACCGCGTAGTATTCCGGACTGACGCAGCGCCGCCCTCGACCCTGTCAGGGCGGCGTTTTGTTTATGGCGCGGAGTTGTTGCGTGGTACGCGCAGAGGTGAAGTTTGCGCGCGCCCGGCCTAGCGGCCGTAAGGAATACCGGTCGACTGAATCCAGCCCATCCAGTGAGCGAACAGGATGAACAGGAACAGCGAGATCGACAGGCCCACGCGAGTAGCCAGCGACCAGACCATGCGTTTCGTCTTGCCCTTGTCGTGCACCATGAAGTACAGCGCCGAGGCCATGCTGGCGATGATCAGGGCAAAGGCGATGGGAACGAGAATGTGCATGAAATCAGCTGAAATTCAGGAGCGCGAAGGCAATATGGCTATTATCGCACCGTGCGTTGCACCGCGTGTACCGTCGGGGCAGGCGCGATGAAGATCCGCTGGTTGCCCGCGCTGCTGATTCTGATCGTCGTGGCGGTGACGGTGCGGCTGGGGTTCTGGCAGCGTGACCGCGCGCATCAGAAAGAGACGCTGCAGGCCCACATCACGCAGTTCGAAAACGCGCCGGCCGAGCCGATCAGCAGCGCTCCGCTGGCACTGAAAGACATCGAGTTTCACCGGGTGCGCGCGCGTGGCAGTTTCGTCGCCGACAAGGTGGTCTATCTCGACAATCGCCCGTATAACGATCAACCGGGCTTTTACGTCGTGATGCCGTTTAAACTCGCTGATGGTGGCTACGTGCTGGTCAATCGCGGCTGGTTGCCGCGCAACATCAATGACCGCACGGTGATCGAGCCGTATGTCACGCCGCCGGGGCAGATCGAGATCGAAGGTATTGCGCGGGCCGATGCGACCCGCGCGTTCGAACTCGGGCAGGGCGGATCGGCCCCGCATCAGGCGATCCGGCAGAATCTCGACGTGGGCGCTTATGCCGCGGAGACTGGTCTGCCGCTGCAGCCGTTTGTGATCCAGCAGTTGAGCGACGATGGCGACAAGCTTGTGCGCGACTGGCCTGCACCGGATACCGACGTCGAGCGCAACTACGGCTATATGCTCCAATGGTGGGGCATGGCCATCGCGGCGGTCGCGTTCGGTTTGTATGCCGCGCGGCGCGCCGCGAAGAAAGAGCACGCGCCCAGCGCGTAAGCTGTGTCGTGCAGACAAATGCATCGCGCGTGGCCGGCAGCTTGACCGCTCGCGCCGCGCAATCATTGAAAGAGGTTCGGTAGTGTCGACGCAAACTCCCCGTTCGCCGCAAGCCGGCAAATCCGCTGCTCGTCCTGCGGTCACGCCTGGCCAGCCGCGCACCAAAGGTTCATGGCAACGCGGCCGCTGGATGATGCTGCTGATCGCGCTCGTGTGTGCCGCGCCCGTGATTGGCTCGTACTTCACGTACTACGTCATCAAGCCGACCGGCGGCACCACCAGCTACGGCACGCTGATCGAACCGCAGCGGCCGATTCCGGAAGAACTGGTCGTGACCGGGGAAGACGGCAAGCCGGTGAAGCTCACGTCGCTGCGTGGCAAATGGCTCATGGTTTCGGTCGACAACAGCGCGTGCGACAAGGCCTGCGCGACCAAGCTGTATTTCATGCGCCAGATACGCGCAACCCAGGGGCCAGAGCGCGAGCGGGTGGTCGAGGTATGGCTGCGCACGGACGCGGGCAACGTGTCTGACGTGATCCAGAAAGCCTATCCGGACACGCGCAAGCTGATCGCCGATCCGGCTGCCCTGGCTGCATGGCTGCCCGTCGACACCGGCACGACGCTGACCGATCACATCTTCGTGGTCGACCCGAACGGCAATCTGATGATGCGTTTCCCGAAAGATCCGAACCCGAGCAAGATCAAGGGCGACATCACGAAGCTGCTGAAGTGGTCGAGCATCGGTTGATGCGGCGTTTTATCGCACGGCCGGGTGTACCGCGGATTGGATCGTCTGTAGCACCATTGGCCGCTATGTTTCCAGCGAGAAGGTAGAGAGATGTTCGTATTGCAACTGGGCCTGATTGGCTTGTGCATTGCGTTGTTGCCGCTGTCCTATATATGGGTCAAGGCCGACGACAATAAATTCCGCAAGCTGGTGTGGGTCACCACTTTCCTGACGCTGGACCTGGTGATGTTCGGCGGCTTCACGCGCCTGACGGACTCCGGTCTCGGCTGTCCTGACTGGCCGGGTTGTTATGGAACGTCCTCGCCGTTCATCGCTCACGCTGCTATCGCCGCCGCTCACCAGGCTATGCCTACCGGGCCTGTCAGCATGACAAAGGCCTGGATCGAAATGATCCACCGCTATTTCGCCATGGCGATTGGCGTGCTGATCGTCGCGCAGATGCTGATCGCCTGGGTCGCGCGCATCAAGCGTCGGCCGTTGCATGTTTCGCCGTGGTGGCCGACTTCGTTGCTGCTGCTGATTCTCGTGCAGGGTGTGTTCGGCGCGTGGACTGTGACGCTCAAACTGCAACCGGTGATCGTGACCACGCACTTGCTGCTCGGCCTGGCCTTGCTCGGTATGCTGGGCTGGCTGGCTGCGCGCCAGACGCCGCTGCCGGCCTATGAGCCCGAGGCCGCGCAGTGGCGCGCGGCGGCGCTCGCCGGGTTGGCGCTGCTGGTCGTGCAGATCGCGCTCGGCGGTTGGGTCAGTACGAACTACGCGGTGCTCGCCTGTACAGATTTCCCGACCTGCAACGGTCAATGGATCCCGCCGATGGATTTCGCGCACGGCTTTCACCTATGGCGCGCGCTGGGCATGACGGGCGACGGTGAGATGATCACCCAGGATGCACTGGTGGCGATCCACTGGACCCATCGAACTTTCGCCATCGTCGTGATCGCCTATCTGCTGTGGTTTGCGCTGAAGGTGCGTCGCTTCGAATCGCTGCGGCGGCCCGCTGACGGCGTGCTGCTGGTAGTGCTGATCCAGTTCCTCACGGGCCTCTCCAACATCGTCCTGCAATGGCCGTTGCCGATTGCAGTCGCCCATAACGGGGGCGCCGCGATCCTGCTGCTCCTGCTCGTTATGCTAAACTTTCGAATCGCTTCTAGCCGTCCCGGCCGCGCCGCGTTGCCTGCGCGCGATGCCGCGCCAGCGTGACCCCACATGGACAGCACAACTCTTTCCCAGACCCCCGGTAGCCGGATCTCCCAATACATCGCGCTCACCAAGCCGCGCGTCACGCAGCTTGCCGTGTTCTGCGCTGTCATCGGTATGTTCCTCTCCACGCCCGGTATGGTGCCGTGGACGGTGCTGATTGGCGGCACCGTCGGTATCTGGCTGCTGGCCGGTGCGGCGTTCGCCATCAACTGCCTCGTCGAACAGAAGATCGACGCGAAGATGCGCCGTACGTCGTGGCGCCCGTCTGCCCGCGGTGAAATCACCACTCCACAGATCCTGCTGTTTTCCGCCGTGCTCGGCGGGCTCGGCATGTGGACGCTCTATACGTTCGCCAATCCGTTGACGATGTGGCTCACCATTGCCACTTTCGTCGGCTACGCGGTCGTCTATACGCTGCTGCTCAAGCCAGCTACGCCGCAGAACATCGTGATCGGGGGCGCTTCGGGCGCCATGCCGCCTGCGCTTGGCTGGGCCGCGGTCACGGGGCATGTGCCGGGCGACGCATGGATTCTGGTGCTGATCATCTTTGTCTGGACGCCGCCGCATTTCTGGGCGCTCGCGCTGTATCGCCGCAAGGACTACGAAAGCGCCGGTCTGCCAATGCTGCCGAACACCCACGGCGAACAGTACACGCGGCTGCATATTTTGTTGTACTCGGTGATCCTGTTCGCGGTCGCGCTGATGCCGTTTATCTCGGGCATGAGCGGGATCGTGTATCTGGTGGCGGCGGTGCTGCTCGGTGCCGTGTTCCTCGCCTACGCGTGGAAGATCTATCGGGAGTACTCCGATACGCTCGCGCGTCAGTTGTTCCGTTACTCGATCATCTACCTGTCGCTGCTGTTCGCCGCGCTGTTGATCGATCACTATGCACGTGTCCTGATCGGCGCGTAACACCATGCTCACAAACCGGTTTGCGCGTCTCGCGCGTGCTGCCTTGATGGCCTGTGCGCTCGGTGGCGCGATCCTGGCCTCAGGCTGCGGCAAACCCGCCCCCTCGTTCGAGAATCTCGACATTACCGGCAACACGCAATTCGGCACGGACTTCTCGTTGCCCGATGCCAGCGGCAAGACGCACACGCTCGAGGACTACAAGGGCAAGGTCGTGGTGCTGTTCTTCGGCTACACGCACTGTCCGGACGTCTGTCCGACGACCATGGCCGAACTCGCGCAGGCACTGCAGCAGTTGGGCCCCACAGACGCAAGCCGCGTCCAGGTGCTATTCGTCACCGTCGATCCCGATCGCGACACTTCAACCGTGATGTCGCAGTATGTGCCGGCCTTCAATCCGACCTTTGTCGGCTTGCGCCCGGCCGATCAGGCGCAACTCACCAAGGTGACAAAAGACTTCCGCGTGTACTACGCGAAGGTGCCGGGCAAGACGCCGGACAGTTACACGATGGACCATACGGCTGCCAGCTATGTCTTCGATCCGGACGGCAAGTTGCGACTGTTCGCCCGCGATGGCCAGGGCGCCGAACCTTGGGTGCACGACATCAAGCTACTGCTTGGTTAAGGCGTAGCCCCATCTGTCGTCCGCTCGTCCGCATACCCATATGCGATAGCGGTATTTCACTTCTCGCAGAGCCTATGAGACCATTCGCGACCCAGCTGATGGCGCGCGTATTGCGCCGCCAGCCGTTCACCCGAATCTGACATCGATCAGAAATAGCGAGATTTACATGCAGCGCAGAAACATCCTCAAAGCCCTCTCCGCAGTTGTCGCCTCCGCAGCTCTCGTCACAAGCGTCGGCGCTCACGCCGACGACAAGGTCATCAAGGTCGGCACCATCAGCGGTCCCGACGCGCAAATCTGGGCGGTGGTCCAGAAAGTGGCGCAGCGCGAAGGCCTCAACGTGAAGGTCATCGAATTCAACGATTACGTCCAGCCGAACGCCGCTCTCGACGCAGGCGATCTGGACGCCAACAGCTTCCAGCACCAGCCCTACCTCGATAGCCAGGTCAAGCAGCGTGGCTACAAGATCGTCAGCGCGGGCCTGACCTACATTTCCCCGCTCGGCATCTATTCGAAGAAGTTCAAATCGCTGAAGGATCTGCCGCAAGGTGCGAAGGTCGCAGTGCCTAACGATCCGTCCAACGAGAACCGCGCACTGCTGTTGTTGCAGGCACAAGGCGTGATCAAGCTGAAGGCTGGCGCCGGCACGAACGGTAACAGCGCCACGCCGCTCGACGTCGCCGAGAATCCGAAGAAAGTGAAGCTCGTTGAACTGGACGCCGCGCAGTTGCCGCGCTCGCTGTCCGACGTGGACGCTGCTGCGATCAACACGAACTACGCGCTTGCCGGCGGCCTGCAGCCGACTAAAGATGCGATCGCGCTCGAGGACATCCATAGCCCGTACGCGAATCTGATCGCCGTGCGCACGCAGGACAAGGACAAGCCGTGGGTTAAAAAGCTGGTCGCGGCTTATCAGTCGGATGACGTGCGCCAGTTCATCAAAACCCAGTTCAAGGGTTCGGTGGTGCCGTCGTTCTAAGCACGCTGCAGCCACGACGAAGCGCCGCAACGCAAAGTGCCATGGGAGACCATGGCACTTTTTTATTGGGCTTCGCATTGAGGTTCATATTGCGCTTCGTTCGGTGCACCTACAGATCGCGCTCCCAGCGTTCGACCGTCAACTCATGACCGAAGCGCATCTCCGGCGCCACGTCGGCGCAGACAAAACCGGCACGCTCGCAGAGCCGCCGGGATTGTTCGAGCGTCGTGACCGTGGCCAGGGTGAGCCGGGTGTAGCCCGCACGCCTGGCGAAGCGCACACACTCGTCGACCAGTTGCGTGCCGATGCCGAGCCGGCGCATGTCGGGCTCGATATACAGCATCGTGATCCGCGCCACCGTGGCCGATACGCCTGCCACCATGGCCGCGCCGACGATCGCATTGTCCTGTTCGACGATCCAGCACATCTCACGCACCGGATCGTGATGCTGGGTGAAGTCAGCGACGATGCCAGCAAGCAAGCCTTCGAAAGTCTGATCCCAGCCGTGTTCGCTCGCAAACAGGAGGGCTTGCCGGTGCACGAGCCAGCCATATTCGCCTGCGCGCGGCGCCCGTAGCGTCACGACGCCGCGGCGCGGTTGCTCGTCGAGCAGTCGCTCGACGAGCTTCATCGCGCCGATCAACTCTTCCTGCGAGCTTTCCGCGAGGCGTTCCAGTGCCGACATGACTTCTTCGATGGCGGCGACGTCGAGCGGTTCGTAGGCGGCGTACCCCTGGTCGGTGAGCGCGATTAACGACTGCCGCGCGTCGCTCTCCGATGGACGCCGTGTGAGCAGATTGCGGCGTTCGAAGCTGGTGAGCAGGCGGCTTAGATAACCGCTGTCGAGTCCGAGATTGCGCGCCAGCACAGTGGCGGTTTGCGCGCGCCCGCGCGCCAGTTCATGCAGCACACGCACTTCGGTCAGCGAGTACGGGCTCTTTTGCAGACGCTCGTGCAACGCACCGATATGCTTCGTGTAGAAGCGGTTGAAATGGCGGACGGCCTCAACGCGCCGCAGCGCTGCGGAATCGGTCAACGTACGGCTCCCGGAAGTCCTTGAAGGTGTCAGACAACAAACCTATTGGATGACATCCTATCTAAAAACTGCATAAAAAGCGGTAAAACGTACACTCTAACCGGCCACAGCGATTGGTATTACAAAAGTACGCATGCGAAGTCGCGCGATCCGTTCGGTAGCGAACCAGTGGTTCTCTATAGACCCTCAAGATATCTCGAATACGGGTAAATACCGATCACCGGAAACGCCCGGTAAGCCTGTCGCAATCTGCCGGATTCCCTTTACTGTCAAAGGTTTGACGGCGATCGGACCGGTATGGAACAACTCGATTGACTGGTATTATGGTGGTTATATAATGGGCTCTCTCTTCGAAGCCCACGCTCTTCCTTTCGACCCACCTGAGCCCATGGAAACACGCTGGTCCGCATTGATGCCTGACGCCCGCAACGTCACGCCGCTCTATCTGCAGCTCGCGCGCAACCTGGCGACGGCCATCCACTGTGGCGTCTGGTCGGCGGGTGAGGCGTTACCGTCGGAGCGTACGCTGTCGGATGCGATCGGCGTGTCGCGTATTACCGCACGCAAGGCGATCGAATTGCTGGTTGAACAGGGGCTAATCCGCCGCTCGCCGGGTGCTGGCAGTTTCATTACGCCGCGCGTCGAAGATCCACTGTCGCGGCTCACCGGCTTCACGAAAAAGATGCAGCAGCGGGGCTTTCGTCCCGACTCGGTCTGGCTCGAACGCGGCATTCGCGCAGCGAACCGCGACGAGCTGGTGCACCTCGGCCTGTCGCCGGGTGCAGCGGTGACGAGTCTGCGGCGTCTGCGGCGCGCGGACGGCATCGTGATGGCGGTGGAACATTCGGCGCTGCCGGCCGCGATCGTGCCGGACCCGCAGGCGATCGGCGTGTCGCTGTACAGCTATCTGGAGCAGCGTGGCATGGCAGTCGTGCGCGCGCTGCAGCACTTTCGGGCCGTCAACGCGACGAGCGAGATTGCCTCGCTGATGGACATCGAACCGCGCTCGGCGCTGCTGGTGATCACACGTATCGGCTATAGCGCCGACCAGCGGGCGATTGAATTGACAGACACCTACTGCCGGGACGACTACTACGACTTTGTCGCCGAACTGCGTCAATAAGGACGCAATAACGGCGCGGCCCTCGCGCAACGCTGAACGGCGCGGATCAGAAACGTATCGCACTACGTATTATCAGAGAGACTCATGCTGACCGGAAACATACTCACCACCGATGGGTGGATTCACGGCACGCTCGAATACGAAAACGGCCGTATCACGTCGCTCACAGGTGAGCGGGTCGATCCGTCCACCAACGAAGCGCCCTACATCCTGCCGGGCTTTATCGATCTGCACGTGCATGGCGGCGGCGGCGCCGACGTGATGGAAGCGGGCGACGCGATCGACACGATCACGCGCACGCATGCCCGCTTCGGCACTACGAGCCTCCTTGCCACGACGATGACCGCGCCGCGCGAAGAGCTGATGAACGTAGTAGCAAACCTGGGCGACGTGGCCCGTGTGCGTACGCCCGGTTGCTCGCGCGTGCTCGGCGTGCACCTTGAAGGACCGTATATCAATCCGGGCAAGCTCGGTGCGCAGCCGGACGCCGCTGTGTCCGCAGTGCTCGACGAAGTGCTGAAGTACCTGTCGATTGCGCCGATTCGCGTCGTCACGATCGCGCCGGAAATCTCCGGCCACATGGACATCATTTCCGAAATCGCCGCGCGCGGCGTGCGTGTGCAGCTCGGCCATTCGCTCGGCACGTACGACGACGCGGTTGCGGCGCTCAAACATGGAGCGTGTGGCTTCACGCACCTGTTCAATGCGATGTCGCCGCTGCATCACCGCAATCCCGGCATGGTCGGCGCGGCGCTGGCGCACGCTGAATTCGCGGAGATCATCCCTGACCTGCTGCACGTTCACCCGGGCGCAATTCGTGCCGCGATGCGGGCGATTCCGCGCGTGTACGTGGTGACCGACAGCACCTCGGCTACCGGCATGCCTGACGGCGAATACCGCCTTGGCAGCCAGCACGTCACCAAGTGTCTGGGCGGCGTGCGTCTTGCCGACGGTACGCTCGCCGGCAGCACCCTGACGATGGATCAGGCGCTGCGCAATCTGGTATCGCTCGGCCTGCCCATGGCCGACGTTTCAAATCGTCTGTCGCGCTATGCCGCCGACTATCTCGGCATTGAAGACCGCGGCCGCCTCGCGCGCGGTGCCTGGGCCGATATCGTCGTGTTCGATCGCGAACTGGCACTGACCGCGACTTACGTCGAAGGAGAATCAATTGTCGAATATGCTTAACGAAGCGCTGGCGTCCGCTGAGGTGGTCGCCGCGCAGCTTGCGGATACGTCGCACGTGCAGGCGCTGGCGGCGAGACTCGCTGAACAGCCTCGCCATGTCGCGCTGACGGTCGCACGCGGTAGTTCGGACCACGCAGCGAGTTATTTCGCGAGCCTTACCATGAGCCGCATTGGACTGCCGGTCGCTTCGCTGCCGATGTCCGTGGCGACGCTGCAGCAGGCGCCACTGAAGGTGCGCGATCAGCTTGCTATCGCGTTCTCGCAGTCCGGCAAGAGTCCTGATCTGGTGGGTACGATGGCCGCGCTGCGCGAGGCCGGCGCGCTGACTGTCGCGGCCGTGAACGCGCCGCAATCGCCGCTGGCCGATGCCTGCGAATGGCATCTGCCGCTGGTTGCCGGTCCCGAGTTGAGCGTCGCCGCGACCAAGAGCTATATCGCGATGCTGTCCATTTCCGCGCAACTGGTCGCGCACTGGCAGCAAGACGATGCATTGCTTGCCGCGCTCGGAGGCTTGCCCGAAGCGCTGCAAAGCGCCGGCAGACTCGACTGGAGCGAAGCCGTCGAGGAACTGCGTGGCATCGAGCGCATGATCGTGATAGGCCGTGGTCTTGGCCTCGCAATCGCGCAGGAAGCGGCGCTCAAGCTCAAGGAAACCTCGGGCATCCAGGCCGAAGCGTTTTCGAGCGCCGAAGTGCGTCATGGCCCGATGGAGCTGATCGATCGCGACTATCCGTTGCTCGTGTTCGCCCCGCGCGGACCCGAACAGGCCGGACTCATCCAGCTCGCGCGCGATATGCAGACCCGTGGCGCACGCGTGCTGCTGGCCGCGCCGGAAGATGTGCCGGAAGCTACCTTGTCGCTCGTCACGACGGCCCATGCGGCACTCGATCCGATCGCCGCGATTCTTTCCTTTTACGTGATGGCCGCAGGTCTTGCCGCTGCACGCGGACGCAACCCCGATGCGCCGCGCCATCTGAACAAAGTCACCGAAACCCACTGATCGAGTAATCAGATGCGTCGTGTTGAGGAGTCCGTTTTAATGAGCCCATCCCAAGGCCATATTATTCTGCTTGCGCCCATGACCGGTCCGGTCGTACCGCTCGCGAACGTGCCCGACCCTGTGTTTTCGGGCGGCATGTTCGGCGACGGTATCGGCGTAGATCCGCTGGTGGGCCAACTCGTCGCGCCGTGCGACGGCGTGGTCACGCATCTCGCGCGCACCGGCCATGCATTGACGCTGGCCACTGCCGATGGCGCGGAGATTCTACTGCACATCGGCATCGACACGGTCGAGTTGAACGGCCGCGGTTTTACGCCAAAGGTTGTGCAGGGTGCGCATGTGCATACCGGCGATCTGCTGATCGAGTTCGATCAGGACCTGGTGGCATGCAATGCACCGAGTCTCGTGTCGGTGATCGCGGTTGCGAACTCGGACGCGTTCGAGATCGTCGAGCGCGCCGGTGCAGGCATGCTGAAGGCGGGAGAAACCCCGCTGCTGCTGTTGCGTCCGCGCGCCGGTGCGGCAGCGGAAGCTTCGCGCCAGGCGACCAACGTGACCGAAGAAGCGCGTCAGACGGTGACGTTGGTCCACGCAGGCGGTTTGCATGCGCGGCCGGCGGCACGTGCCCGTGAAGCGGCACGTGGTCTCGATGCGCGCGTCGAAGTGCGTTATGAAGGGCGCAAGGCGCCGATTGAAAGTGTCGTTGGTTTGCTCGGCCTGGGCGCGGGCGAGGGCGCCACGGTAGAGATTCTAGGTGTTGGTGCGCAAGCGGCGGCGGCCGTAGAAGCCGTCGCGCATGAGTTGCTGCGCGAAGCGCATGGCGAAACCGAGGAAAAGCCGGCACGCCAAAGCTCCCCGGCACCGCAACCGGTGGCGCAAACAGGTGGCGCGCCACTCGCGCCGAACACGCTTGTTGGCGTGTGCGCGGCGCCTGGCGTTGCGGTCGGCAAGCTGGTGCGATGGGATGACGCCGACCTCGACCCGCCTGAAATTGCGAGCGGCACATCGGCGGCGGAAAGCCGTCTGCTCGACAAGGCGCTGGCCACCGTCGACGCTGAACTGAATTCAACCGTGCGCGATGCGTCGCAGCGCGGTGCGCATGGTGAGGCGGGGATTTTCGCGGTACACCGTGTACTGCTCGAAGATCCGACGTTGCTCGACGCAGCGCGTGATCTGATCAGCCTTGGCAAGAGCGCCGGTTTTGCGTGGCGCGAGTCGATCCGCGCACAGATTGCAGTCCTGACGAAAATCGACGATGCGCTGCTCGCGGAACGCGCAGCCGATCTACGTGACCTCGAAAAGCGCGTGTTGCGTGCGCTCGGCTACTCGAACAACGCGGCGCGGACGCTGCCGGATGAAGCGGTGCTGGTGGCGGAAGAGTTCACACCGTCCGATCTGTCATCGCTCGATCGCACACGAGTCACCGCGCTCGTGATGGCGCGCGGCGGCGCGACCTCGCACGCCGCAATTCTCGCGCGGCAGAGCGGCATTCCCGCGCTCGTCGCCGTGGGCGATGGGCTGCATGCGATTCCCGAAGGCACCCAGGTTGTGGTCGACGCTACCGCGGGGCGAATCGAATTCGCACCGACCGCGCTTGACGTCGAACGTGCCCGCGTAGAACGTACGCGCCTCGCTGACGTACGCGAAGCGAACCGCCGCACGTCGCAACAGGCGGCGATGACCGCGGATGGACGCGCTATCGAAGTGGCTGCGAATATCGCCACGCTCGAAGATGCGAAGACTGCAGTTGAAAACGGTGCCGACGCAGTCGGCCTGCTGCGTACCGAGCTGCTGTTCATTCACCGTGCGTCCGCACCAACGGTAGACGAACATCGTCAAAGCTATCAGTCGATTGCCGACGCGCTGAACGGGCGCACCGCGATCATTCGCACGCTCGATGTGGGCGCGGACAAGGAAGTCGACTATCTGACGCTGCCGCCCGAACCGAACCCGGCGCTGGGTTTGCGCGGCATCCGTCTCGCGCAGGTGCGCCCAGACCTGCTCGACGACCAGCTGCGCGGCCTGCTGGCGGTGCAGCCGCTCGGCGCCGTGCGCATCCTGCTGCCGATGGTGACCGACGTAGGCGAGCTGATCCATCTGCGCAAGCGCATCGACGACTTCGCCCGCGAGCTTGGCCGTACCGATCCGATCGAAGTTGGCGTGATGATCGAAGTGCCGTCGGCCGCGCTGCTGGCCGATCAACTGTCGAAACACGCGGACTTCCTGTCGATCGGCACCAACGATCTGACCCAGTACACGCTGGCGATGGATCGCTGCCAGGCCGACCTCGCCGCCCAGGCTGACGGTCTGCATCCGGCAGTGCTGCGTCTGGTCGCAGCTACCGTGCAGGGCGCGAACAAGCATGGCAAATGGGTGGGCGTGTGCGGCGCATTGGCGGGCGATCCGCTGGCCGTGCCGCTGCTCGTGGGCCTGGGCGTCACCGAACTATCCGTGGATCCGGTGTCGGTGCCGGGCATCAAGGCGCGAGTGCGCAACCTCAATTATCAGCTGTGCCAACAACGCGCCCAGGATGTCCTGGCGCTGGAATCGGCGCAGGCGGTAAGAGCAGTGAGCCGCGAAACCTGGCCGCTGGACTGAACCCTGCATGGTCCACGGCGGAATTTCGCTCAACAACCATGTAAAGCAACGACTCGACGAAGAGACGAAGGATTGGAGATATAGATGGACGGGAATCCGTTTTTGAAGGTGCAGCGACTCGGCCGCGCGCTGATGCTGCCGATTGCAGTGCTGCCGGTCGCAGGGCTGTTGCTGCGACTCGGTCAGAGTGACGTACTGAACATCAAGATGATCGCCGACGCTGGCGGCGCGATTTTCGACAACCTGCCGCTGCTGTTTGCAATCGGCGTGGCAGTCGGCTTCGCGAAGGACAACAACGGCGTGGCGGCGCTCGCGAGCGCGATCGGTTACCTGGTCGAAACCGTGGTGATGAAGGACATCAACGACAAGCTCAATATGGGTGTGCTGTCGGGGATTATCGCGGGTATCGTCGCCGGCATGCTGTACAACAAGTACAAGGACATCAAGCTGCCCGATTACCTCGCGTTCTTCGGAGGGAAACGCTTTGTGCCGATTGTCACGGGGGTGACCTGTCTGGTGATAGGCATTGTGCTCGGCTACGTGTGGCAACCGGTGCAAGCCGCGATCGATATCGCCGGCCACTGGTTGACCACTGCGGGTGCGATCGGAGCCTTCGTGTTCGGCGTACTGAACCGCTTGCTGCTGGTGACGGGGCTGCACCACATCCTGAACTCGCTGACGTGGTTCGTGTTCGGCTCCTTCACGCCGCCGGGCGGCGGTGCCGCAGTGACGGGCGACCTGCATCGTTTCTTCGCGGGCGATCCGACCGCGGGTACTTTCATGACGGGTTTCTTCCCGGTCATGATGTTCGGTCTGCCGGCAGCGTGCCTCGCGATGTATCACGAGGCACCGAAGGAACGCCGTGCGATGGTCTTCGGTCTGCTGGCCTCAATGGCACTGACCTCGCTGCTGACGGGCGTGACCGAGCCGATCGAATTCAGCTTCATGTTCCTCGCACCGGTGCTGTATGTGATTCACGCGCTGCTGACCGGCATTTCGCTGGCTATCTGTTCGGCGCTCGGGATTCACCTCGGCTTCACGTTCTCCGCGGGGCTGATCGACTACATCCTGAACTATGGCCTGTCGACGCGCGGCTGGTGGGCGCTGCCGCTGGGCGTGATCTACGCGGTGGTGTACTACGGTTTGTTCCGCTTCTTTATCCGCAAGTTCAACATGGCCACGCCGGGTCGCGAACCTGCCGGTGCTGACGAGCAGGTGGAGTCGTTCGACAAGGGTGGCTTCGTTGCGCCGGCAGCGGCTGCTACTGCGAGCGCGCCGCGTGCACAGCGTTACATCGCTGCTTTGGGCGGTGCGGCCAATCTGTCTATCGTCGATGCCTGTACGACGCGTCTGCGGTTGTCGGTGGTCGATCCCAGCAAGGTCTCGGAAACGGATCTCAAGACTATCGGTGCGCGTGGTGTGTTGAAGCGCGGTGCAACCAGCGTGCAGGTGATTATCGGACCGGAAGCAGACATCATCGCTGATGAAATCCGGACTGTGATTGCGCAGGGTGGTGGTGTCGAAGCGAAGCCAGCGGTGGTGCCTGCTGCGGCAGCTACGGCCGCTGCGCCGGTTGCGGGCTCGCATGGTGGGCCGCTCGATCCTGATCCGGCTCGCTGGCTCGCCGTGTTCGGTGGTGCGACCAACGTCGTTTCGCTGGATGCGATTGCATCGACCCGTCTGCGTGTCGTGGTGAGCGATCCGACTGCGGTGGATCGGCAGCGCCTTGCTGCGCTCGACGTTGCGTGGGTCTCAGCGGATACGTTTCACGTCGTTGTTGGTGAGGCTGCAGGGCGGTATGCGCAGGTATTGTCGGCGCGTTTGCCGGCGGCAGGCGCAACCGGTGGGGCATCGCCGCAACCGGCCTGATGCGTGCGTGTAACGCGAAAGCGGCATCAAGCGTTGCTCTGTTGCGCTGAGTGATGCTGAAACGAAGAACGGCGCCCAAGGGTGCCGTTCTTCGTTTACCGCTGTCCGTGTTTGCGATTCACGCGGGCGCTGTCACTACTACTCAATCCGCCTTGCGCTTCGCGGCGGCCTCTCCCGGACGGTTCGATTCAAGCCACATCACGTTGATAATGCCAAACGAGAGCGCTACGCCAATACCGAGAATCCAGCTGAAATACCACATCATTCGCTCCTATGAGTCCGTTTCAATCGGCTCCGCTGCGTCATACAAATAAAGGCTTCAATACATCGAATGCCGGTTCTCTTCGAGTGCGGCCGCAGTCACCTTGCCGCGCATCACGCGGTACACCCAGCTCGTATAGATCAGGATGATCGGCAAGAAAATGATCACCGCGATCAGCATGATCTGCAGCGTCATCTGGCTCGAGGTCGAGTCCCACACCGTCAGACTGCTGCGTCCATCCAATGACGACGGCATGATGAATGGGAACATCGAAAAGCCAGCCGTCAGGATCACGCCGACGATCATCAGGCAGGTGCAGATGAACACGCTCTTCTCGAAGCGTGACTTCGCGAGCAGCAATGCCAGCACACCGCCCACCACGCCGATTACCGGTGCCGCGACCATCCACGGGTAGGTGGAGTAGTTGGTGAGCCACAGGCCGGGTGCGCCGATCACACTCTTTAGCAACGGGTTGGCTACCGTATCGAACGGCGCCGCGTCGACGATCTGATAGCCGCCGATCAACGTCGCCACCAGCACGCCAGCGAGCAGGAACAACGCCACAGCAGCGAGCGACGCGATGCGCAAGGCTAACGAGGCACGCCGCGCAATCACGTCATCCGTTTTCATCTTCACAAATGCAGCGCCGTGCGCGGCCAGCATCGACACGCTGACAAGCCCGCACAACACGGCGAACGGATTCAGCAGTGCGAAGAAACTGCCGTGATAGGTGACGCGCAGGTCGGTATCGAATGCGAACGGCACGCCTTGCAGGAGGTTGCCAAAGGCGACGCCGATCACCAGCGCCGGCACGAAGCCGCCGACAAACAGCGCCCAGTCCCACGCGCTACGCCAGCGAGGGTCTTCGCGTTTGCTGCGGTAGTCGAAGCCCACCGGCCGGAAGAACAGCGAGAACAACACCAGCAGCATCGCGAAGTAGAAGCCCGAGAACGAAGCCGCGTAGACGAGCGGCCATGCTGCGAACATCGCGCCGCCTGCGGTGATGAACCAGACCTGGTTGCCTTCCCACGTCGCGCCGACGGTGTTCACGACGATGCGCCGCTCGGAGTCGGTCTTCGCGATGAACGGCAGCAGGATGGCTGTGCCCATATCGAAGCCGTCGGTAACGGCGAAGCCGATCAGCAGGACGCCGATCAGGACCCACCAGATCACTTTGAGGGTTGCGTAATCCATGATGATTTTTCCCTTTTACACAGCTAGGACAGCTTGCGCAGTCTGATGGCCGATCATGCAACAGTGGTACTCAGCGGCTTGGACGGCTGACCCTGTGGCGGCGTCTCATGGTGATACCGTCCCGTATGCAATGACGACGGACCGAGCCGCGCGTATTTGAACATCAGCGTGATTTCGATCACGAACAACGCCGTGTAAAACACCACGAAGCCGCCGATGCTCAGATACAGGTCCGAGGCCGTCAGGCTCGAAGCCGACAGCGCGGTGGGCAGGATGCCTGCAATCGTCCACGGCTGACGCCCCAGTTCGGCGACGATCCAGCCGAATTCCGCCGCAATCCACGGCAATGGAATCGCCCACACGGCCCAGCGCAGGAACCAGCGGCGCTTGTCCAGCAGCAGCGAGCGCTGCGCGCAGAACCAGAACGCGAGCAGGAAGGTCACGAGGAACAGGATGCCGAGGCCAACCATCATGCGGAATGAGAAGAACACCGGCAACACCGGCGGAATCGTCTTCTTCGCCGCCTGGGCGATCTGGTCCGGCGTGGCATCCGTGACGTTGGGTGTGAACTGCTTGAGCATCAGCGCGTAGCCGAGATTGTCCTTGTGCAGCGCGAAGGCGACCTTGGCGTCGTCGGTGGCATTGCCTTGTTTGAGCTGCTGCAGCGCGCCGTACGCAATCATGCCGTCCTTGATGCGCAGCTGGTTTTGCGCGATCAGATCCTTCAGACCGAGCACCGGCTCATCGAGCGAACGCGTTGCGATGATACCGAGCGCGTATGGAATCCGGATCGCGTAGTCAGTCCGCTCCTCCTTCTGGTTCGGGATGCCAAATATCGTGAATGGTGCGGGCGCCGGCGCGGTCTCCCATTCCGATTCAATGGCGGCGAGTTTGACCTGCTGGACTTCGCCGGTGCGGTAGCCGGATTCGTCGCCGAGCACGATCACGCAGACCGTCGATGCGAGGCCGAAGCCCGCCGCTATCGCGAACGAGCGTAGCGCGAATTCCGTGTCGCGCCGCTTGAGCAGGTACCACGACGAGATGCCGAGCACGAACATCGAAGCCGTCACATAGCCGGCGGAAACCGTGTGCACGAACTTCACCTGTGCAACGGGATTGAACAGCACCGCGTAGATGCTCGACAGTTCCATCCGCATGGTTTCGTAGTTGAACTCGGCGCCGACCGGATTGTTCATCCAGCCGTTGGCGACCAGAATCCACAACGCGGACAGGTTCGAACCCAGTGCAACGAGGAAGGTGACGATCAGATGCTGCACCCGTGACAACCGTGGCCAGCCGAAGAAGAACAGGCCGACGAAGGTCGACTCGAGGAAGAACGCCATCAGCCCTTCGACCGCGAGCGGTACGCCGAAGATATCGCCGACGTAATGGGAGTAGTACGACCAGTTGGTGCCGAACTGGAACTCCAGCGTGAGACCGGTGGTGACGCCCATCGCGAAGTTGATGCCGAACAGCTTGCCCCAGAACTGCGTCATGTCCTTGTAGATCTGCTTGCCGGTCATCACGTAGACGGATTCCATGATGACGAGCAGCCAGGACAGTCCGAGCGTAAGGGGTACGAACAAAAAGTGATAAAGCGCCGTCACCGCAAACTGGAGACGCGAGAGGTCGACGACTTCGCTACCGGGCATGTTGATCACCTTGAGACGGATGCGGGGCGGGCGCGGAGAGCAGCGCCTGCGCGACGAGCGCGGGCGGCATGGACATGTTCTCCGCCATGGGATGATTAAAAAACGCGTACTTGAGCACCATCAGGAGTGCAAATTTGATGGCAAGCACGATGGCGATATCTCGCCCGAAGGTCGGTCCGCGTGCCCAGGCGGCGATTCGCGCGCGCAGGGCAGGGCGAGGCGGAGTCCTCTCGTGTAGCGTTATGGTCATGATCGGTCGATGGTTCGACTTCACACCGGTTTACCCGGCCGGATCCAGGCCGCGCAGACGGCTTGGAGAATGCATAACGATATTAAGATAGGGGCTGGCAGCGAGGAAGTTCGCGACTGTGGCATTGGGTCGCGTAAGCATGCCGTCCACGTCACTAATACAAGCAACCTTGCGCTACGTCAAGGAAATGGGGTGGGGTTGCGACGTGGTAAATGAAAAAGCCCCGCCGTCTTACGAGGGCAGGGCTGATGTCTTACAGGGCGCGGACTAGTATCTGACGGCGCCGAGTGCCGCTATTTTGCGTTAAGCGTACTCGTTCAATGCGCTGCGCATTTTCTTCATGGCGCTCGCCTCGATCTGGCGAATGCGCTCGGCCGACACGCCGAATTCGTCTGCCAGGTCGTGCAGCGTCGAACCACCCGAACCGTCATCCTGCACCTGCAGCCAGCGGGCTTCGATAATCCGGCGGCTGCGTGCGTCCAGCGATTCGAGAGCGCTGGCGATGCCGTCGCTTTGCAACTTGTCGCGCTGACGCGCTGCCAGCACGGCGGTCGGTTCGCTATGCGAATCGGCCAGATAGGCGATCGGCGCGTACGATTCCTCGCCGTCCTCCACCTGACCTTCCAGTGCGATATCGCCACCGGATAGGCGCGTTTCCATCTCGGCCACTTCCTCGCGCTTGACGTTCAGTTCCTTGGCGAGACCTTCGATCTCGTCCGGCGTGAACGCGCCCAAGCCCTGCTTGTGGCTGCGCAGGTTGAAGAACAGCTTGCGCTGCGCCTTGGTGGTGGCGACCTTCACCATGCGCCAGTTGCGCAGGATGTATTCGTGGATCTCGGCCTTGATCCAGTGCATGGCGTACGACACGAGACGCACGTTCTGCTCCGGATCGAAGCGCTTCACGGCCTTCATCAGGCCGATATTGCCTTCCTGGATCAGGTCGGCATGCGGCAGGCCATAGCCCAGATAGTTGCGCGCGATCGACACCACCAGTCGCAAATGCGACAGGACGAGGCGGCGCGCGGACTCCAGGTTACCCTGCTCGCGAAATTCGGTGGCGAACTGTCGTTCCTCCGCCGGCGTCAGCATCGGAATCCGGTTCACGGCCTGGATGTAGGCGTCGATATTGCCCAGTTGACCGGGCAGCAGCGAAGAATGCGAGAGCGCCAGTGCACCTGCCGAAGCGGCCTTAGCCGACGACGGGCTCAGAGTACTCGGAAGGGTCATTGCGTTGCTCACGTAGAAAACTCCTTTGGAATCAGCCAAAAGCTCAGTCGAACTTCGACTCCAGCGTGGATGTTAGCACTCTCAATATCCGAGTGCTAATACTTAGAGTGTGTGGGGGTATCATGGTTCCCGCCTGGCTATCGAAATTTGATTTTCAATAGCATCATACGCTTTCTACGCTTTGACGGGGATGAGCGTAGGATTTGCTCTGGATGGGGGCACCTTGGTGAACTGTCACCAGTTTTCGGCCTTTTCGAGTATTGGTCTGCTGAATTCCGACTTTCTTCTTATGATTTCTTGCGCCCGTGGCTTTCGGTATATGGGGTGCAGGACCGGCTTTTTCAAGGGCAATTTATGCGCGGTGGGTACCGCGATTGAAGTTGGATCGCGGCCGCGCCGCAATGTTCCAGCGTCCCTTCGACAGCTGACGTGGGGGCGGGCTTCGTATGTCGGCAGCAGTGTCTGGCGGTCTACCGGTTTTGGTGCCCTTCGCGAACGGCGGTATCAAAGAGCCCAAACCTGGTATAAATTTCAGCCAGCTATATTTGCAACGTAACTTCTAAGACCGCGGCCGCTGTCGGCCCGTCGAGGCAAAGGGGCTGAGCAATGTCCGCAAAGGTGATCGAGGCGATTCGTGGGCTCGAGCGCGACCGCTTTCGAGCGATGGTCGATGGCAACGGACCGTTGCTCGACTCGCTGCTCTCCGAGACCGTCAGCTATGTCCACACGAATGGCAAACGGGAAACGAAGCGGCAGTTCATCGACGGAATCACGGCGGGGCGCCGTCGTTATCGGCAGATCGAGATCCAGTCACAGGAGGTGCTGCCGGTGGGGCGTGAAACCTGTGTGATCGTCACGGGGCGAGCGCTCATCGAGATGGAGGCGAACAACGGCGCGTTGCTGTTCCCGATTGCCTATACGGCACTGCATGCGCAGGAAGACGGTGAGTGGCGGCTGGTCGCATGGCAGGCAACGCGTTGCGCGATCGAGTGAGGCCGGTGGGCTTCTCTCGCCGGGACGCTGGGTGAGCGACCCGTGCTCGTAGGCGCGGCAGATCGTGCCGCGCTCTCTTAAGGTTGTTGTCTGCTTTTGCGTCTGAGTTGAGCAGCCGGTTGCCGTCAGGCCGCGACTCTACGGTCGCGCTCTTGCCACACCGCCGGATTTACCACTTCTGCCATATCTGTCCCGGCCGCCTCGTTTGTTCCGATTGCCCGGTTCACCGCGCTGACAACGGCATCCACGACCGCCGTCGCAGGTTCCGGGCTAACTCCAACGCCGTAACGGACCGCCTGCTCCCCGACCCTGCAGCCCACGAACACCGCCGTGCGCCCATCGGTGGTACGCGTGCTTTCAAACGAGATGACCTCAATCGTCCGCCCCGCAGCTGCAGCGAACGCGGCGGCGACGCGCCGGGCGTGTTGCTCGTGCGGCGCATGCTGCGCGTCTTGCGCCCCTTGCGCCTCGGACGGCGCACGGGGCCGATTCGTCGCCGCCACATTGACGTCGCGATCTTCCCACCGCACGGTTGAAGCGTTGACCCGCCGCGCCGGCCCTGCGGTCTCGAAGTACTCGCGGGCGAACAACGCACAGATCGCCTCACCGCTGATCTCGGCGCCACTGATATCTGTGGCGGCCTGCACCGCGTGGCTGAACTCGATCTGCACGCGGCGCGGCGGCGTGAAGCCCATGCCGCGTTCGAGCAGGTAGGTCGAGCCACCTTTGCCCGACTGGCTGTTCACGCGGATCACAGCGTCATAACTGCGGCCCACGTCGGCCGGGTCGACCGGCAGATAGGGCACTTCCCACACGGCGTCCGGCTTCTGCTGGGCAAAGCCCTTGCGAATCGCGTCCTGGTGCGATCCCGAGAACGCCGTATAGACGAGATCGCCCGCATACGGATGGCGCGGATGCACCGGCAACTGGTTGCAGCGCTCTACCACGCGGCGTACCGCGTCGATATTCGAGAAGTCGAGGCCAGGGTCGATGCCCTGGGTGTAAAGATTCATCGCCAGCGTGACGAGGTCGACATTGCCGGTGCGCTCGCCATTCCCGAAGAGACACCCTTCGACGCGATCCGCGCCCGCCAGCACGGCGAGTTCGGCGGCGGCGACCGCGGTGCCGCGATCGTTATGAGGATGCACCGACAGCACGATGCTGTCCCGGTAGCCGAGATTGCGGTCCATCCATTCGATCTGATCGGCGTACACGTTCGGCATCGCGGCTTCGACCGTAGCGGGCAGATTAACGATCATCTTGTGATCGCGCGTGGGCCGCCACGTCTGGGCGACGGCGTCGCACACCTCGCGGGCGAACGGCAGCTCGGTCATGCTGAAGGTCTCGGGCGAATACTGGTAGATCCAGTGCGTCTGCGGCCGTGCTTGCGCGTACTGCTTGATCAGCCGCGTGCCTTCGACCGCGAGCGCCTTCACTTCGTCTTTCGACTGGTTGAAGACGATCTTGCGGAACGCCGGTGCGATCGCGTTGTACAAGTGGACGATCGCGCGCGGCACGCCTTCGAGCGCCTCGAAGGTGCGCGCGATCAATTCTTCGCGCGACTGGACGAGCACCTGGATCGTCACATCGTCGGGAATGCGCTTCTCGTCGATCAGCTTGCGCACGAAATCGAAGTCGGTCTGCGAGGCCGACGGAAAGCCGACTTCGATTTCCTTGAAGCCGATCCGGACCAGCATCTCGAAGAACTCGAGCTTTTGCGCGATGCTCATGGGCTCGATCAGCGACTGGTTGCCGTCGCGCAGGTCGGTGGCCATCCAGATGGGGGCTTGCTGGATCGTGCGGCTGGGCCATTTTCGGCCGGTCAAACGGACGGCGGGGAACGGCCGGTATTTTTCAGCGGGATTGCGCAACATGATGAGCCTCGTTCGTTCTGTCGTATGCAAAGGGGCGTGGCCTCGAGCGGCTGGCGGGTTGCCACGGATGCGACCTTCGCGATTCGTCCGAACGGTAAACGGACGAATACAAACGACTGACAGGTTGTAAAAGGAACTACGGTTTGGGGTGCAACGGAAACTGCGGGACTACTTTGAGGACCGGCTTTGAACCGCTGGGGCGGCCAACGCGCGGCGCTACGCCTGGCTTACGCTAGACGTAGCGATAGGGGCCGCGCTAGGCGGCCGGAGGTAATTCGGAGGGTGTTCGGGAGGGAACGCATGAGTCAAATGTATGCGAGCGGGCCGCAGCGTGTCAACCGCGGATGCGCACAATGGATCGTTGCGCAGCCTCGCGTGAAGCGCCGTAACGCCCGCGCGAAGCCCGTCACGCCGAGATTCGGGCGATCTCCGCGATCACGCCAATCTGCCGTTCGATCGCGCTCGGCACGGGCGCTTCGCCGCGCAGTACGGCATCGATCCACGCAGCGGTGGTAGCGGCGTCGCGTGCTTCGGGCAACTCGACTTCGGGGGCGTCTGCCGAGGAGCGCTCGGCGGCCACGCGTGTTTCGCAGATGCCGTCATGCAGCCAGTCGATCTGCACCTGCCGGCGCGTATCGGCGACGGCTTCGCCTTCTGTGCCGCGTGCGAGCAGCGCACCACCTGCGGCCGCATCCGGATGAGTGACGAACAATTGGGTCAGGGCGTCACGATAGGGTGGATGCGTGTAGTTCACGAGCCGCAGCCCGGGCGGCGCGAACGGTTGCAGGATCTTGACGAGCGTATGCGTGGAATTGCGCACGCCCATCCGGCGGCGCAGCGCCAGCAGGCGCGCGAGCTTCGGCGCGAGCGCGGTGATCGGCGCAAAGGCAAGACGGCGCGAGGCGAGGCTGTCTTCGATCTGCGCATGGTCCTGCGCGTGCGCGATCTGCAGATGGGTGAAGATCTCGGCGCTGGTCACGCGGCCCGGGTCTTCAGTGACGCCGTGCACGAGCACCGGCACCCCTTCACGGGCCAGCAGCAGCGCGAGCAGCGGCACCAGGTTCGGCTGCTTGCGCGCGCCGTTGTAGCTGGGGATGGAAACCGGCCGGTAGGCGCTGTGTGCAATCTGGATCGGCTCGAACGAGGCGTGGGCGGCCGCCAGCATCGCGGCGAGCTCGTCAGCGGTTTCGCCCTTGACCCGGTATGCCAGTAGCACCGCGCCGAGTTCGAGATCGGAGACGCGTCCGTCGAGCATCGCGCTGTAGAGCGCGTGCGTGTCTTCGGGCGTCAGCGCGCGTGCGCCGTTCGGGCCGCGGCCAATCTCCTTGATAAAGCGGGCGCAGGGGAAGTCGGGGACGGCGGTATCGGCGGATTCGGTCATCGGGCTTAGTGGGGCTGGGTGGCCAGGCGCGCCATTGACGGCGTCGGCCACGGTATTCAAAGGGTGTTCGCGTTGTCTGCGGCGGGATCGGTTGCGCTATTCGCAGATATACCCGCAGCGGTATCTGTAGTGAGTATCGCATCTATGGCGTTTCCGCAAGTTGACACAGGGCTGCAAGCGTCAGCGGCTCATCTCATGCCGGGCGCCACCGCTGGGCCTCTCTGGACTGCCGGGTTCGCGCGCAGCCCATTCACCCTCGCGTTAAACTCAATGCTTTATTGCCGCGCTCGCGGCGCTTACTAAAGATTGGAGAACGGGATGAGTTACGTGTTTGCTCCCGCACCGGTAGTCGCGGTGCCGGTCGTCGGGTCCAGCGATCAATTCGCGGTGCGTCGTATTTACTGCGTGGGCCGTAATTACGAAGCGCACGCGCGCGAGATGGGGCACGATCCTGACCGTGAACCGCCGTTTTTCTTCAGCAAGCCCGCGGATGCCGTCGTCTATGTCGCTCCGGGCGAGACTGGCGAATTTCCGTACCCGGCCCAATCGAAGAACGTCCACTTCGAAATGGAACTGGTCGCGGCGATCGGCAAGCCGGGCAAAGACATTCCGGTCGGAGAGGCGCTGGAACATGTGTATGGCTACGCGCTCGGGCTCGATATGACGCGGCGCGATTTGCAGGCTGAAGCGAAGAAGCTGGGCCGCCCCTGGGATACCGCGAAGGGCTTCGACCACTCGGCACCGCTCGGCCCGATCCATCCGGTTTCGAAGATTGGACAAGTCGATAAGGGCGCGATCTGGCTCACCGTCAACGGTGAAGAAAAGCAGCGCTCGGATGTGTCGCAGCTGATCTGGTCGGTGGCGGAGACGATTGCGTATCTGTCGACGCTGTTCGAACTGCAGCCCGGCGATCTGATTTTCACGGGCACGCCCGAAGGCGTGGGCGCTGTCGTGAAGGGCGACACGATGAAGGGCGGCGTGGACGGACTCGGCGAATTCAGCGTACGCGTCGTCTGAAGCTGCTGCAGGGAGGAGACAGATAAATATGAAGCTTTATAGCTATTTTCGTAGCTCGGCGGCGTATCGCGTGCGGATAGCCTTGAATCTGAAGGGGCTGCCGTATGACTATGCGCCGGTGCATCTGCTGCGCGATGGCGGCGAGCAGCTCAAGCCGGCTTATCGCCGGCTGAATCCGGATGCGATCCTGCCCACGCTCGTGGATGGCGACAACGTTTTGACGCAGTCGCTCGCGATCATCGAGTATCTGGAGGAAACGCATCCGGAGCCACCGTTGCTGCCGAAGTCGCCGGTTGATCGCGCGTATGTGCGCTCGGTGGCGCTGCAGGTGGCCTGCGAGATCCATCCCGTGAACAATCTGCGCGTGCTGAAATATCTGAAGCACACGGTAGGCGCCGACGACGCAACCAGGGACGAGTGGTACCGGCATTGGGTCGAGGCGGGTTTCACGACGCTCGAAGAGCATCTGGCGAGCGATTCGCGCACCGGCAAGTTCTGCTTCGGCGATACGCCGACGATGGCCGATGCGTGTCTCGTGCCGCAGGTGTTCAACGCGCAGCGCTTCAAGATCGACCTGAATCGTTTTCCGACGATTCATCGCATTCACGATCAGGCGTTGCAGCTTGATGCGTTTGCGCGCGCGGCGCCCGGTGTGCAACCGGATGCGGAGTGAGGGGGGAGTCAATGGGCCGCTGAGCCATTGTGGCCAGGTATGGCACCAACAAAGAGGGCGCTCCGTGGAGCGCCCTCTTTGTTGGTGCTGCGATCTTGCGACTCACGCCGGCGAGATGCCCATCCGCGCTGTTTAGCCGCCGAGCAACGCGTCAGAAAACTCCTCGGCGCTGAACGGCTGCAAGTCCTCCACCTTCTCGCCCACGCCGATGAAGTAAACCGGGATCGGCCGTTGCCGTGCAATGGCCGCGAGAATGCCGCCTTTGGCCGTGCCGTCGAGCTTGGTGACGATCAGACCTGTGAGCCCGAGCACATCGTCGAACGCTTTTACTTGCGTGAGCGCGTTCTGCCCGGTGTTGGCGTCGATCACGAGCAGCACTTCGTGCGGGGCGCTGTCCATTGCCTTGCCGATCACGCGCTTGACCTTGCGCAACTCTTCCATCAGATGCAACTGGGTTGGCAGACGTCCGGCCGTGTCGGCCATCAGCACATCGATCTTGCGCGCGCGAGCTGCGCCGACCGCGTCGAAGATCACCGCGGCCGGATCGCCGCTTTCCTGTGACACGACCGTCACGTTGTTGCGTTCGCCCCAGATCGCGAGCTGTTCGCGCGCGGCGGCGCGGAAGGTGTCGCCTGCGGCCAGCAGCACCGACTGGTTGAAGCTCTGCAGATGCTTCGCGAGCTTGCCGATGCTAGTGGTTTTGCCGGCGCCATTCACCCCCGCGATCATCATCACGAGCGGCTGGGCGCGGCCGAGCATCAGTGATTTCTCGAGCGGTTTGAGCAGGTCGATCAACAGTGTGCGTAGCGCGGCCTTGACCTGTTGCGGCTCAGTCAGACGCTCAGCGCGGACTTTTTCACGCAGCGATTCGAGCAGAAATTCGGTGGCGTCGACACCTGCGTCGGACATCAGCAGGGCGGTTTCGAGCTCCTCGTAGAGGTCATCGTCGATCTTGGCGTTGATGAAGATGCCGGTCAGGTTCGAACTGGTCTTGGACAGACCGGTTTTCAGGCGCGTGAGCCAGGACCGCTTGGCCGCAGCTTCGGGCAACGGCGGCGGCACGATCTCCACGGTTTCGAGCGCGGTTTCCTCTTCAGGCTGCGCTTGCAGGGGCACAAGCGGCTCGAAGTCGCTCACGGGCGCGGCTTGCGTGCCAGTGTTGCTGACGGGCCGCGGGGCGGTTGGTGCAGCAGGCACGGCCGGCCGTGCCGCGGCGGCTTCGGCTTGCGGAGCGACGGATTCCTGCGCCGTCTGCGATTCCTCGGGCGTCGCGTCAGGGTCTTTCGAACCCTTGAATCGTTTGAAAAAGCTGAACATGTTCTGGCGTGGTGAGAGCGAGCGCCGGTGCGCGCAGCCGGTTGGGCCCGGTGGCAGCGGCAGGCAGCGTGACAATGCGGGATGCAAGGCGCTGGAAGGCGCTTATTTTATCAGGCATGTCTGATCTGGCCGCATTAGCCGTCCGGCCAGGGTGAGATGCTTTTCACCCTGTGGTAACGTTGCCTCTCCAACCCTAGTGCAAAAGCGTCTGTGGGTAACTGCCTAACCGTTTAACCGTTCGAATCTGCATGCCTCGTCCCTCTACCTCCCGCGCGCCCGCTGCTCCGTCTCACCGCGGCAAACCGCACGCCATCCGCATCATTGGCGGCGACTGGAAGCGCACACCGTTGCCTGTCCTCGACCTCGACGGCCTGCGTCCTACGCCCGACCGCGTGCGGGAAACGCTCTTTAACTGGCTCGGTCAGCGCCTTGACGGCCAGCGTTGCCTCGATCTGTTCGCCGGCAGCGGGGCGCTGGGCTTCGAGGCGGCTTCGCGCGGCGCGGCACGGGTCTTGATGGTCGAGCGCCACGGTAAGGCGGCCGGGCAATTGCGTGCCAATCAGGCGCGCCTCGCGCCCAACACCATAGAAGTGGCCGAAGCGGACGCGCTGCGCCTCGCGGCGAGCCTCGCACCCGGTTCGTTCGACGTGGTGTTCCTCGATCCGCCGTTCGATTCCGACCTGCTGGGCCGCGCGCTGGAACTGGCGGCACCGCTCGTCAGCGCCGAAGGATTCCTCTATGTGGAAGCCGGCGATGCGCTCGACGTCGCACAGACGCCCGCGCTGGCGGGCTGGACCATCGTTCGGCAGGGGAAGGCTGGGGCGGTCCACTATCATTTGCTGCAGCGCGAAAATGAGGAATAATGCGCGTTCCAAAACAAGCGCCGGACGGCTAGCCGTCACGCGCGCGACCGGCGGCAAACGCGCCCTGCGGGCGTGCTTGACGTGCCCATTTGTCTGAAGAGAGGAGAAGTGTCATGGTAGTCGCCGTGTACCCGGGTACGTTCGACCCGCTGACGCGCGGTCACGAAGACCTCGTTCGGCGCGCGTCGAGCATTTTCGACACGCTGGTGGTAGGCGTCGCCGACAGCCGCAACAAGAAGCCGTTCTTCACGCTCGAAGAGCGCCTCGATATCGCTCACGAAGTCCTCGGTCATTACCCGAATGTGCAGGTAATGAGCTTCAAGGGGCTATTGAAGGATTTCGTCCGCACCAACAACGCCCGTGTGATCGTGCGCGGCCTGCGCGCCGTGTCGGACTTCGAATACGAGTTTCAGATGGCCGGCATGAACCGCTATCTGCTGCCCGACGTCGAGACCATGTTCATGACGCCGTCGGACCAGTATCAGTTCATCTCCGGCACCATCGTGCGCGAGATCGCGCAGCTGGGCGGCGACGTCAGCAAGTTTGTGTTCCCGTCCGTGGAAAAGTGGCTGAAGGACAAGGTGGCTTTGCTGGATCAGGACAACCGCCAGGCGGGACAGTCCTAACCAGCGTAAACTAGCCGTTTGACGGAACGAAAGCCGGCCTCGCGCCGGCCCGAAGTGAGAAAAGCATGGCCCTGATGATTACCGACGAGTGCATCAATTGCGACGTGTGCGAGCCCGAGTGCCCGAACGACGCAATTTCGATGGGCCCGGAAATCTATGTGATCGACCCGAAGAAGTGCACCGAATGCGTCGGTCATTTCGACGAGCCGCAGTGTATCCAGGTGTGCCCCGTGGAGTGCATTCCGCGCGACCCGGAACATCTGGAGACGCCCGAAGGCCTGATGGCGAAGTATCACGCGCTGCAGGCCGCCAAGGCCTGAGCGGTCTGCTTTGGCGAGGCGTGTGAGTCTCGCCTCACTCTTCATCCTTCACGTTCCCGCGTGCTTAGCCCGCGTGCGAGCGAAACACATCCTTCAGCGCTTCCAGCAAAGTGTCGCATTCCGCATCAGTGCCGATCGAGATACGCAAATGCTGATCGATGCGCGGCGCCTTGAAATGGCGCACAAAAATCTCCTTCTCCCTTAGCCGCAAGGCAAGCGTGGCCGCGTCATAGCCTTCGTGGCGGGCGAACACAAAATTCGCCCCCGACGGCACGACACTGAAACCAAGTCCTGTCAGGCCCGCAGACAGACGCTCGCGGCTCGCGATAACTTTCGCGCAACTGTCGCGGAACCACACATCGTCCTGATAGGCGGCAATTGCTGCGACCTGTGCAAGCCGGTCGAGCGGATAGGAGTTGAAGCTGTCCTTGACGCGCGTCAGCGCTTCGATCAGCGCCACATTGCCGAACGCAAAACCCACGCGCATGCCGGCCAGCGAGCGCGACTTCGAGACGGTCTGTGTCACCAGCAGATTCGGATAGCGGTCGATCAGCGAGATCGCCGACTGCGCGCCGAAGTCCACATATGCTTCGTCGATCACCACAACCGAGTCGGTATGCCGTGCCACCAGCCGCTCGATTTCGCCGAGCGGCAAAGGGTGGCCAGTCGGCGCATTCGGATTCGGCAACAGGACACCGCCGTTGGGCAAATCGTAGTCGTCGACGCGGATGGCGAACGCGTCATCCACGGGAACGGTCCGGTATTCGACCTCGAACAGGCCGGCGTACGTCGGATAAAAGCTGTACGTGATGTCCGGGAACAGGATCGGCTTGTCGTGCTTGAGCAGCGCCTGGAAGGTCAGCGCGAGAACTTCGTCCGAACCGTTGCCGGCGAACACCTGTTCGGCGCGGATGCCGTGGTGCGCCGCGACCGTCTCGCGCAGCTTGCGTGCGGTCGGGTCGGGATAGCGTCGCAGCGATTCCGCGCTGTCACCGAGTTCATGACGGATCGCGTCCAGCACGCGCGGCGACGGAGGATACGGGTTCTCGTTGGTGTTCAGCTTGACCGGATGGGCGAGCGCGGGCTGTTCGCCCGGCACATACGGCGTCAGACGGTGGACGATGTCACTCCAGTAACGGCTCAAACTTGCCTCCATATTCAGCTGCTGCGATGCAACTGCATTACCGCCCGGTCGAGCTCGCCCTTGACAACGAGCGGCATCTGGACGAGCGCGCGTTCGATCGATGCGTCAATCACATCCTGCTCTTCGCGGCGCGGCGGCTTCAGCACATAGTTGGCTACGTCCGGCTTGGCGCAGGCACGCGCACTTTCCGGAATCAGATCGCGCGGATGGCCAATGCCGATACGCAGCCGCCAATATTGTTGCGACGAGAGATGCGCGGAGATGTCCTTCAGGCCGTTATGCCCGCCGCTGCCGCCACCGAGCTTCAGCTTGACGGTGCCGGGCGGCAGATCGAGTTCGTCGTGCGCAACCAGAATCTCATCGGGCAGGATTTTGAAGAAATGCGCGAGCGCGACGACCGATTGCCCCGAGCGGTTCATATACGTCTGCGGCTCGAGCAGATGGACCTCCTCGCCATGCAGACGGGCCTTCGCGTAGAAGCCGTGAAAGCGCCGCTCGTCACGCAAGGTGGTGCCGGCTTCGCGCGCCAGTTGATCGACCAGCCAGAAACCGGCGTTGTGACGCGTCGCGGTGTATTCGGCGCCCGGGTTGCCGAGCCCCACGATCAGCTTGATCATGATTGATTCATGATGGGTTAAGGGCCGGCGGCGTACCACGCGACCTGAAAAAAACGAAAAAAAACCCGCCGGGGCGAACCGCGGCGGGTCATATCGTCCGTTCCATTGAAACGGATCGAGAGGATTGCTCGCTCTATGCAGCTTAAGCGGCCGGCGTTTCGCCTTCGCCAGCAGCAGGAGCAGCAGCGTCGCCTTCAGCGACAGCGCCAGCCGGGATCGTCGCGGATGCGATCACCGGGTTTTCAGCTTCGATGTGTGCAATCAGCGCGACACCAGCCGGCAGGACGATGTCCTTGGCGTGCATCGTTTGACCTGCTTCGATCTTCGCGAGGTCGACTTCGAGGAACTCAGGCAGTGCCGACGGCAGGCACTCGATTTCGATTTCGTTCAGAACGTGCGAGATCACCGCGCTCGACAGCTTGACTGCCGGGTTCGATTCCTGGTTCATGAAGTGCAGCGGCACCTTGGTGTGCAGCTTCTTCGTTGCGTCGACGCGCTGGAAGTCCACGTGCAGCACGAGCTGACGGAACGGATGGTATTGCACGTCGCGCAGCAGAACCTGTTGCGCCTTACCGCCGACTTCCAGATCGAGAATCGACGAATGGAAAACTTCTTTCTTCAGGGCGTGCCACAACGCGTTGTGATCGAGTTCGATCATTTGCGGTTCAGCACCAGCGCCATAAACGATTGCCGGCGTCTTGCCGGTAATACGCAGGCGGCGGCTCGCACCCGTACCTTGCTGTGAACGCTCGAAAGCGACTACTTTCATTTTGAATCTCCAATGCACTGCCCGCGACCAGGCAGTAAAAACGGGGCCTTCATGCCAGATTGGCTGAGGCCCCAGACTCGACGGCACGAACCTTCGTTCGCCCATGCCGATTGTGCAAAAGCGCAGCGTGCGATTTGTAACCGCGCGTCGCGCCTTCGCAAATACTTAACTTTCCGCAAACAGCGACATCACCGAATCGCCGCGGCGGATCCGCGAGAACGTTTCGGCCAACAGACCTGCGCTCGTCAGCGAACGGATCTTGGCGCACGAGCGGGCTTCTTCGCCGAGCGGGATCGTGTCCGTGACGACCAGTTCGTCGAGCGCGGATGCAGCAATACGCTCGCCGGCACCGCCAGACAGAACCGGGTGAGTTGCATACGCGAACACCTTGATTGCGCCGCGCTGCTTCAATACCTGTGCTGCCTTGCAGAGCGTGCCCGCGGTGTCGACCATGTCGTCCATGATCACGCAGGTACGGCCTTCGACTTCACCGATGATGTTCATCACCTCAGCGATATTCGCCTTCGGGCGGCGCTTGTCGATGATCGCGAGATCGCAGTTCAGTTGCTTGGCCAGTGCACGGGCACGGACCACACCGCCGACGTCCGGCGACACGACCAGCAGGTTCTCGTGATTTTGCTTGCGCAGATCGCCGAGCAGCACGGGCGTGGCGTAGATGTTGTCGACGGGTATGTCGAAAAAACCTTGAATCTGGTCAGCGTGCAGATCCATCGTGATGATCCGCTCGACGCCAGCGATTTCCAGCATGTTCGCCACCACCTTGGCCGAGATCGCGACGCGTGCCGAACGCGGGCGACGATCCTGGCGGGCATAGCCGAAGTAGGGGATAGCAGCGGTGATCCGGCCAGCGGATGCGCGCTTGAGCGCATCGACCATGATCATCAGTTCCATCAGGTTGTCGTTCGCCGGCGCGCACGTGGATTGCAGGACGAAGACATCCTTGCCGCGCACGTTTTCCTGAATCTCGACCTGGATCTCGCCGTCCGAAAAACGGCTGACCATCGCTTTGCCGAGGGGAATACCGAGGATTTTTACGACTTCGTGTGCAAGCGCGGGATTCGCGTTGCCAGTAAAAACCATCAGGCCGTCATGGCTGCTCATCATGCACCTGCTTCTGGCTGGGGGGCGAGGAACTGCGAGAATTTTTGGCAGGGGAGGAAGGACTCGAACCCTCGAATGCCGGAATCAAAATCCGGTGCCTTAACCAACTTGGCGACTCCCCTACACTAACTTTGAGCTTCCCCGAGCGTGTAGGACCGCTCGACGATGCAAAACTTTATGACGCGAAGCCGAATAGTGGATGTATATCCAAGCTTGCTGTTACCGCGCTGTTCCATTCGCCTGGCAGTTTGGCTTGCACCGCTTCTGCTTCATCGCGACTTTGGAACGCTGCAAAAACGCTTGCACCTGATCCAGTCATCCGCGCGGGTGCGACGTTGTCAAACCATCCCAACACCTGCGCAACTTCTGCGTATTTTCCCACGACAACCTGCTGCATGTCATTCCGGCCAAAACTGTCGGGCCATCCCGTACTGCAAGTTTGTTGTGCAAGAAAGTCCGTAATTGTGAGGGGTTTTGAGTCCCTTGTCAACGATTTCTCGGAGAAAATCGCTGCAGTTGGAACGTGAACCCTTGGTGTCACAACGAGGAAATATCGCGGCGGCAATTGTACAACCTCCAATGCCTCTCCGACACCCTCTGCAAACGCATTTTTTCCGAACACAAAGAACGGCACATCGGCACCCAGCTTCAGTGCAATTGCCTGCAGTTCTTCGCGCGGCAGAGCGAGCTTCCACAGACGGTTCAGCGCCAGCAGCGTGGTGGCCGCGTCCGAACTGCCGCCGCCGAGGCCGGCGCCCATCGGCAGCCGTTTCTCGATCGCAATGTCGACGCCTTCCTGCGTGCCCGTATGGCTTTTCAGCAGTACCGCGGCTCGCACCGTCAGATCCTGTTCCGGCGGCACACCGGAGATGTCGCTGCTACGCGTGACGAGACCGTCGGACCGTCGCGTGAAATGCAGCGTGTCGCCCCAGTCGAGCAACTGGAACACGGTCTGCAGCGAGTGATAGCCATCCGGCCGCCGGCCGGTGATGTGCAGGAAGAGATTGAGCTTCGCTGGCGCGAGGCAGTCGCGCAGCGAATCGTTTGTTTCGGTCATGAGTAAAGACGAATTGCAGCAGGCGAGTCGTACGGGTAGTGCGCTTCGCCAGGTCACTGGTCGAGTACCAGCTTGATTTCGAGTGGCGGTTCCTGGCGGCTCAGATTGACGCGCTTGAGGCCAGTGGCCGGTGCATCGGCATACGCGACGTAGTTGATGGTCCAGCCGTCCTGAACGATTTCCTTCAGATGTGCGGGATCCTGCGGATCCTGCTCGGTTCTGGCTCGCGAAGTGGGCGCGGCCGATGGCTGCAACCAGTAGCGCAGGCCTTCGACGGGCAACGCAAAGCCGAGCGCATTCTGCATCAGCGTGGACACGTTGTCGGCGGTGAGCGGCTGGCGATTCGGCAGTTCGAGCGAGGCAGAGGCTGGCGACGATGTGACAATCGCGAGTGTCTGACCGAGCGGGTTACGCAACTGGAGCGTGACCGTGTCGCCGGCTTCCTGCCAGTCGAAATTGCCGTAGGCGTTGCGTTGCGCACCGTTCTGATCGACGTACTGGACGGCGAAGCGGCCGTGATAGGCGCGGCTTGTTTGAGCCGTGACCGAGGTCGTGGCGTTAGACGTCGACGGTTGCCGCGGTGTCACCGAGGCGCACCCGGTCAATCCGGACACCGTGACGACAGCCGCCGCTGCGAACCCCAGCGCCGCGCGGCGGGGCGCCTGGAAATAATGGAACCAGCCAGCAAGCCAGTGCGCGGAGCGGATAGAGCGGTTCGAAATGAGCATCAGAGATCGTTCACCTGAAAACGTGCGAGCGTTTTGAGGAGCGTATCGTTGTCCGGTTCGAGCTTGCGGGCTTCACGCCAGGCGTCGCGCGCCTGATCCTGGGCGCCGGTCTTCCACAGTACTTCGCCAAGATGCGCGCCGATTTCTGCATTGGGCTGCAGATTGTAGGCCTTGCGCAGCAGCGTGAGCGCATCCGACGTATCGCCGAGGCGATACTTGACCCAGCCCACGCTGTCCATGATGAACGCATCGTTCGGCGCCAGCGACGCGGCCTTCTGGATCAGCTTGTCCGCTTCCTGCAGGCGCACGCCGCGGTCCGCCAGTGAATAGCCGAGGGCGTTGTAGGCCTGCGGATTGTCCGGCTGCGTGTCGATCAGCCTGCGCAACTGCGCTTCCATGATGTCGTAGTGGCCGTTCTTCTCGGCCGCCATCGCATAGTCGTAGGTCAGATCGGGGTCGTCGGGGAAGTCGGCGGTGGCTTGCGCCAGGCGCGCTTCCGCTTCCGGATAACGCTTCGAGTCGAACAGGATGGCGGCGTCGGTGCGGTCGATCAAGGCCTGATCGCGTGGGTCAGGCGCTCGCAGGCCCGCCAGCAGCTTGCGGGCGTCGTCCGGCTTGTTCTGCTTTTCGAGCAACTGGGCGCGCGTGATCTGCGCCGGAATGTACTGCTGGCTCGTCGGCGCAATCTTGTTCAACCAGTCGCCTGCCGCTGCGTCGTTCTTCTGCTCGAGCGAGATCTGCGCGAGATAGATGTAGGCCTGGCCCGGATCGGCACCCGTCGTCTTCTCCGCTTTCTGCGCGTACTGCTGCAGATAGGTCTGCGCGGTTGGATAGTCCTTTTTCTGGATCGCGATCAGCGCGAGCGCCATCATCGGCGTCAGATCGTTCGCGTTGTCCTTGTGCATCTCAACGAACTGCGCCTGCGCGTCGTCGAGACGGTCGCTGGCCAGATACATCTGGGCCAGCGCGAGCCGGGCATCATGCGATTTCGGATTTTGCTGGACGTACTTCTCGAGCGACGCGATGCCTTCCTTGCGCTCTTCCGGGCCCATCTGCGAGAGCGTGAGTGCCGCGGGCAGATAGTCGGGCTTCAAGGCGAGCGCCTGCTCGAGCGACTTGCGTGCGCCCGGCGCATCGTTCGCCACGATCTGCTGACGGGCGATAGCCAGTTGCGCTTCGGGCCGGTTCATGTCGTTCTTCAGCAGATCCTGCAGCACATGCAGGCCGCCGATACGATTCGGACCGCGCGAGAGCAGCAGTTGCAGCGAGAGGATCGCGCTGCCGCGATTCGCTTCCGGCACCTTTGCCAGTTCGCGTGTGAGCAGCGGCTCTGCGTCGTCAGGCTTGCCCGACAGAACGAGCAGCGAAGCATCGAGTTGCGCCGCGCGTTCCGACGAGGGCGCATACTGCTGCCACAATTGCGCGGCCGCGAGGGCGTCCGAAGGACTCTGCGCTGCCAGCGCGATCTCCGTGGCGCGTTGCGCCATGCGCGGATCGTGCGTGTCGCGCGCAAGCGCAAGGTACGTTTGATAGGCCGGCGCCGGCTGGTCGCGCTGCAAGGCGACTTCCGCCGCGAGCACCTGGAACACGATCTGGCTCGACAGGGCAATATCGGGCAGATTTTTCTGGTCTTCAGGCGTTTGCGCACCGAGCGCGTCCGGGATGGACACGGAGTTGTCGTCCGAATCGGACGAGGGATCCTGCGCGTGCCCCGGCAAGGCGGCGAGCGCCCACACGGTAAGCGCCGCCGCACCTAACAGGCGTCGGGCGGAGACAGCGTGCGGCACGCGGGAGGCGCGCGACGGGCGCTTCGAAAACAGCTTCACGAAGGACAAGTTCATGGAAATCCGTTCAATGTTTCGGACGATTGTAACGCGCTCGCTACAATAAGCGCACAACCACTCACGCAAGTTGCAGACCAGTTAGACATGCCAGAGTTGCCAGAAGTTGAGGTTACCCGACGTGGAATCGAGCCGTACGTCTCCGGACGCCGGGTCGAGCGCGTCGACGTTCGCACCCCCGCGCTGCGCTGGCCGATTCCGGCAGACCTTGCGAGAACCTTGCGGGGCCACGTGGTGCACAAGGTCGAACGGCGCGGCAAGTACCTGCTGTTCGAAATCGACGACGGCTGGTTCATTGTGCACCTGGGCATGACTGGCACGCTGCGCGTGCTACGCAACCTGCCGCATCTGCCGGCTGCTGCGAAACACGACCATATCGACTGGATTTTCGACGAGTTCATTCTCCGCTATCGCGACCCGCGACGCTTTGGGGCCGTCCTTTGGCACTCGCGCGAAGACGGCGATGTGCTCGAGCATCCGCTGCTGGCCGGCCTCGGGGTCGAACCGTTTTCGCCTGCTTTTTCCGGCGCGCTGATGCACCGGGAGACGCGCGGGCGCAAGGTCTCCGTCAAGCAGGCGCTGCTGGCGGGGGAGATCGTGGTGGGGGTGGGCAATATTTACGCGTCCGAAAGCCTGTTTCGCGCCGGTATCCGGCCCACCACGCCCGCTGGCCGTGTTTCGCTGGTCCGCTACGGGTTGCTCGCGGATGCGGTGAGAGTCACGCTTGCTGCCGCGATCGAAAAAGGCGGCAGCACGCTGCGCGATTTCGTCGGCAGTGACGGTGAAAGCGGTTATTTCCAGCTCGATTATTTCGTCTATGATCGCGCGGGGCTGCCATGCCGTGTGTGCGGTACGCCGATCAAACAGATCGTGCAAGGGCAGCGCTCGACCTACTTTTGTCCTACCTGCCAGCGCTAATTTTCCGATGCCCTCCCGCTTAACGCCGTCCGCGACGGCCACCGTGCCTGTATTACCCATCGAGCCTGCTCTCGCTGATTTCTCTGCACGTCTGATCGGCTGGCAGCGTCAGCACGGCCGCCACGACCTGCCCTGGCAGAACACACGCGACCCCTATCGCATCTGGCTGTCGGAAATCATGTTGCAGCAGACCCAGGTGTCGACCGTGATTCCGTATTACGCGCGTTTTCTGGCGCGCTTCCCGGACGTCGCCGCGCTCGCCGCAGCGCCGATCGACGACGTGATGGCGCTGTGGGCCGGTCTCGGCTATTACTCACGTGCCCGCAACCTGCATCGGTGCGCGCAGGCGGTGGTCGAACTGCAGGGTGGGGCGTTTCCGGCTTCGGTGGAGGCGTTGGCCGAATTGCCGGGGATCGGCCGCTCGACCGCGGCGGCGATCGCGTCGTTTGCGTTCGGTGCGCGGGCCACGATTCTCGACGGCAACGTGAAGCGTGTGCTGGCCCGGGTGTTTGGCGTCGAAGGTTTCCCAGGCGAAAAGAAGGTCGAAAATGCCATGTGGACGCTGGCTGAATCATTGCTGCCGTCCAACGCCAGCAATGATGATGTGAGCGCCTATACACAGGGCTTGATGGATCTCGGCGCGACCCTGTGTATGCGCGGCAAGCCTGACTGCGAGCGCTGTCCGTTCGCGCCCGACTGCGTGGCGAATGTCACCGGCCGGCAGCGTCAACTGCCGGCCGCGCGGCCTAAAAAGGCTGTGCCGACGCGACGTACCTGGATGCTCGTGTTGTGCGACGGCGATACGGTGATGCTGGAAAAGCGGCCTCCGTCGGGTATCTGGGGTGGGCTGTGGAGCCTGCCGGAAGCGGCTGATGAAGCAGCGTTGGCGAAGCGGGCACGCGAATTCGGCGGCGACGGCGCGGTCTCACCGCTTGCGCCGCTTACACACACGTTCACGCATTTCCGGCTGGATATCGAGCCGCGCATCGCGGAACTGGGTCGTGTCGCAGGTGGCAAGACGTCGCTAGTGCTAGGTGATGCGGAAACCGTGTGGGTGGCGCTGCGCGACATCGACGCGTACGGCGTGCCGGCGCCGGTGCGCAAGCTGCTGGACGGTCTGCACGGGTCTTTGCTGTAGATAGCTTGCAGGAGCCCTCACAACAACTGATGCTGCTGCATGTAGTGATGAACCACATCGATGCGCGCCCCGGCATCCGGCAACTCCATCAGCTTTTGCCGCGCCCGCAGGGCAATAGGCAACACTTCTGAGAGCCGGTTTGACACCCACGTCGGGTCTTCGAGTTTGAACGGTTCCGCGAACGGCAGGCTATCCGGATCGCGCTCGCGGATTGTTGCGATGATCCGCTCCAGTACTTCCGCGCAAGCGCCAAATTTGGCCAGCAGTTCGTTGCCTTCGAGCGGTACGTCGTCCGGCAACGACTCCGCCATGCCCACCAGGAGACCGCTCGCTTCCACGCGATGCGATAGCAGCCGGAAGCGCCGCGTGCCACGCGCGCGGATCAGCAGCATGCCGAAGGTTTCGACATCGCACTCCCCGATCTCCGCCAGACAGCCGACCGCTTCAGGCACGGAGGGCTCGTCCGGAAGCGCCACTTCACCACCGCTTTTTAGCAGACATACGCCGAACGGAGTCTTTTCGCGCAGACACTCGCGCGCCATGTCCAGATAGCGCGCTTCGAAAATCTTCAGGGGCAGCAGCCCATCGGGAAACAGCACCGTGTGCAGCGGAAACAGCGGCACATCGGCAAGCACAGAAGTAGAGGACATGGCGCGCAACGCTTCGGGTTAAGGCCGCGCGATGCGGCCGGTTAAGCCACTAACTTCGATGATTCGCCGACGTCGACCGGCGCATCGCGGTGCCGCACGATCACATTGGCCTGCTTGGCAAGACGCGCGGCGAGCGTCTCGGCAATGAAAACGGAGCGGTGCTGACCGCCCGTGCAACCGATTGCCACAGTCAGATAGCTGCGGTTATCGTCGCGAAAGTGCGGCAGCCACTTCGCGAGGAACGTCTCGATATCGCCCATCATTTCGTGCACGACGGGCAGAGCACCGAGGAAATCGATGACCGGTTTGTCGAGTCCCGTAAGCGGGCGTAATTGATGATCGTAGTACGGGTTGGGCAGCGTGCGCACGTCGAATACGAAATCCGCGTCGAGGGGCACGCCGCGCTTGAAACCAAACGACTCGAACATCAGCACGAGGCCACTGTGCTCCTGTTCGATAAAGCGTTTGACCCATGCGCGCAACACGTTCGCGCGCAGGTTGCTGGTATCGATCTGGTGGCCGAACTCAGCCAGGTTTCCGACCAGTTCGCGCTCGCGCTCGATCGCTTCTTCGAGCGACGTGAGCAGGCCCACGTCTGCATCGTGCGAGGCCGAACCGGAGAGTGGATGGCGGCGGCGTGTTTCGGAAAAGCGTTGAATCAGCGATTGCGTGCTGGCGTTCAGAAACAGCACACGCACATCGTGTTCGCGCGACAGGTCGCGAATCATCGCGGGCATGTCGTCGAGCGAGGCGCTGGAACGCGCGTCGATTGCAACGGCGAGACGGTCGTAACCATCTGCTGCGAGGTAGGAGGCGAGTTGCGGCAGAAAGCGCGGCGGCAGATTGTCGACGCAATAGTAGCCAGCGTCTTCAAGCGCGTTCAGTGCAACGGATTTGCCGGAGCCGGAAATACCGGTGATCAGAATAATGCGCATGAGGTCGTCAAATCTGTACGTTTCATCATAGCATCTGGTCCCCGCGTGCGTGCCCCGTTGCCGCCGGACACACCGGGCGGTTTCAGATCAGCTTGCCGGGAAACTGGCTGTCCGGGTCCTGCATGGCGAGGCGCTGCCGATCCATGAAGTCGCGCAGCGTGTCGATGCCGCGCAGTTGCAGGATTGTGTTGCGCACGGCGGCTTCCACCAGCACCGCGAGGTTGCGGCCGGCCGCAACCTGAATGGTGACTTTGCTGATAGGCAGACCAAGCACGTCGACGGTCTGGCTTTCCAGTGGCAGACGCTGAAATTCGCCATCCGGACGGCGCACGAGCTGAACGATCAGCTTCAGCTTCATTTTGCGCCGTACGGCGGTTTCACCAAAAATAGTCTTGATATCGAGCAACCCGAGGCCGCGCACTTCCAGCAGGTTTTGCAGCAGCGGCGGGCAACGGCCTTCGACGAAATCTGGCCCAAGGCGCACGAAATCTACCGCATCATCGGCGACAAGGCCGTGACCGCGGCTGATCAGTTCGAGGCCGAGTTCGCTCTTGCCGAGACCTGAGTCGCCGGTGAGCAGCACGCCCATGCCGAGAATATCCAGAAACACGCCGTGCAACGTGGCGCGCGGCGCCAGGATGCGCGACATGTACAGACGCAGGCTGTCGATTACCGCTGCGGCCGACATTGGCGTAGTGAACAGCGGCGTGGATGAACGTGTGCAGCGCAGAACCAGCTCCGGCGGCGCAGCGACCCCGCCCGCCACCACCAAAAACGGCGGCTCGAGGGCGATCAGCTCGGCCATGTGGCGCGAGCGGTCTTCTTCGGATTGGCGCTGGTAATAGTCGACTTCGGCGTCGCCGAGCACCTGGATCCGGTTCGGGTGGATCAGGTTCAAGTGGCCGACAAGGTCGGCGCTCGAGGTGGCATTGGCGACCGTTTCCGCCGAGAAGCCACGCTCCCAGCCTTCATGCCCCGTCAGCCAGCTGAGTTTCAGCATGGCGGCGTTGTCGTCGAAAATGCTTTGGGCGTTGATGCTGGACGTATCCATGAGTCCGTGACTCCAGTGTGGGCCTGTGCCCCGCATGCGCCGGCTGCGTCAGCGCAGCCGGATTAGCCGGCGCGAGCCGGATTCGACACGGGGACCCAGCCGCTCGCAGGCGGGGGACCGACGTGCGGATGGGCGCCGATGCATCAAGGTTGCCACTGAGTGAGCAGTCGATGCAATGCTTCGCGGTTTTCTTCCGTATGCAGCCGTTCGCGCGTCTCGCGATCGGACAGCAACTGGGCGATTTCCGAGAGAATTTCGAGGTGTTGCTGGGTGGCTTGCTCGGGTACCAGCAGGAAGATCAGCAGCGACACCGGCTGACCGTCCGGCGATTCGAAGGGGATGGGCTCGGCGAGGCGCACGAAGGCGGCGAGCGGCTGCTTCAAGCCTTTGATCCGGCCGTGCGGAATCGCCACGCCTTCGCCAAGACCGGTCGACCCGAGGCGCTCGCGCGCGAACAGATTGTCAGTGACCGTGCTGCGAGCGATGCCGTTCTGGTTTTCGAAAATCAGGCCCGCTTGCTCGAAGACGCGTTTCTTGCTGGTGACCGATAGTCCGACGACGACGTTTTCGAGGGGAAGAAATTTGGCTAAACGATTCATGTTGGCAGGCGGAAACGTGGCCTGGATACTCCTCGCTGTGGCGTTTGAGTGGCGTTCCATTCTCGACTGATGCTCACGGCGATGTGCTTGGAAGCCCAAAAAACGCAGGACTCCCGCTGAATAACCCCGATGACCCCTATGGTAACCGGCCCATTATAGAACAGCGCGACCATGGATGGTGCGGCGCGCCAATGCCTGTTCGTCGTGCGATGTGTTCTAGCCAACGAAAAACCGCCCGTTGCCGGGCGGTTTAGCTAGGTCGGGAAAAATCCCTCTAATCCTTCACGGTCCTGCTTATTGCGGCGGCACGTCCAGTTGCGGCGCCAGCTCTTGATACTTGATCGCGTCGTGCTGATGACCCTGCAGGCGATCTTTGTGACGAATGACTTGCCGGTCGAGCTTGTCGATCATCAGATCGATCGCGGCGTACAGGTCGCCGTCACAGCTCTCGACAAAGATGTCCTTACCCTTCAGATGCAGGTTGATTTCAACCTTTTGCCTCTTTACCTTTTCCTTGTGGTTGTCGACCGAGAGGACCACACTGCCATCGATCACCTGATCGAAATGTCTTAGCACCCTATCCAGTTTGGTGATCACGTATTCTCGCAACGCTGGCGTTACTTCGAGATGGTGTCCACTGATCTGCAAGTTCATAGTGCTTCTCCATGCTAGTGGCCGCTTGGTCCGCACGATGGGGCAGGTACCGGTCGATCGTTCGCCTCGCCTGAGCCGTCCCCCGTGACTGACTACTGGCAGGTCGCATCGGCCGGCCTGTCCGCCAACGGGCGGAGCGGCCGGAAAATGCCCGCCACACTACGCGGCGAGCTAAAGAGACTTGCGCAGGTTGACTGCCGGGATCCTGAGGGCTTCGCGGTATTTCGCTACGGTGCGCCGTGCGACCACGAATCCTTGCTCCGCCAGCAGTTCGGCTATGCGGCTGTCTGAAAGAGGAGATTTGGTGTTTTCCGCTCCTATCAGTTGCTTGATGAGCGCGCGAATGGCCGTTGAAGAGGCAGCGCCGCCCGTGTCCGTCGAAACGTGTGATCCGAAGAAGTACTTAAATTCAAGCGTCCCGAATGGGGTCAGCATGTATTTACCGGTTGTCACACGCGAGACAGTTGACTCGTGTAGGCCCAGCGTATCAGCAATTTCCCGCAAAACCAAGGGCCGCATGGCAATTTCGCCATGCACAAAAAAGCTCTTTTGACGCTCGACAATAGCCTGCGCCACTCGCAGGATCGTCTCGAAGCGTTGCTGGATATTTTTGATCAGCCAGCGGGCTTCCTGGAGTTGCTGACGCAACGATCCACTGCCCGGATCGCCGCGGTTGTTCCGCAGAATGTTTGCGTACAGATGATTGATACGCAGTTTCGGCACGACCTCCGGGTTCAGCTCGGCCTGCCAGCTTTGACCGATCTTGCGCACCATGATGTCGGGCACGACGTAGTCGGCCTCGGCCTTGCCGTAGGCGGCGCCGGGGAACGGTTCGAGCGAGCGGATCAGCACGTGTGCATCGCGCAGATCGTCGTCGCTTGCCTTCAGATGTTTGCGCAGACGCGTGAAATCGCGTGCGGCAAGCAGTTCAAGATGGTGAGCCACGATCTCGAGGGCGAGCGTGCGGGTGGCCGAGCCGTCGAGGCGCAGCAATTGCAGCTTCAGGCACTCGGAAGCGGACCGTGCGCCCACGCCGGCCGGATCGAAGCTATGCAGCAGCGCGAGTGCGGCGTTCAGTTCGTCCAGGTCGACTTCCAGTTCTTCCGGCAGATCAGCCTGCACTTCTTCCAGCGTCGCGGTCAGGTAGCCGTCGTCGTCCAGAGACTCGATCAGAAACGTGATCAGCGCCCGGTCACGCTGGCTTGCCTGGGTGACGCGCAGTTGCGCCATCAGGTGATCGCGCAGCGAGGTGCTCGATTCGTGAATCTGCAGCGGCGGCAGGTCGTCGTCGTCGGAGGCGGTACCGGAACGGCCGTAGTCCTCCAGATTCCACTGGGACGAATCGCCGTTGCTGTCGGACGCGAGACCGTTGTACTCGTCGACACCCTGCGGCTCGCCGCTTTCGCCACCTTCACTGCTGCTGGAGGACGACGACGAGGAGGAGGACGACGAGCCGTTGCCCATCTGCTCCGGCGCGGCGTTGTTGGGCGCCTGGGCGATCAGCGAGCCGTCTGCGGCGACGCGCAGGGGGCTCGCGATCCAGTCGTCCTCGTTTTCGAGCAGAGGATTCTGGGAGATCGCCATCGCGACCTCCTGCTGCAGCTCAAGCGTAGACAGCTGCAGCAGCCGGATGGACTGTTGCAGTTGAGGTGTCAGCGCAAGATGCTGCGACAGGCGGAGTTGTAGGCTGGCTTTCATGGCAAGTTGAGATTCATTGTAAAGAGTTTGCCACGACCGCGATACCTTGCGGCATTCGCGATAACGCGTGCGCCCGGACTGGGTCTGCAGGGGCGCGGGCGGCCTGCCGCGTCAAAAATACTGGGAGGCCGCCGCAGCAAGGGGCCGGCGGCGGGGGACGCCGCCGTTCATGCCCCTCGGATACTTACATGCGGAAGTGCTCGCCCAGATAGACGCGCCGCACGTTTTCGTTTTCGATGATGTCGCCAGGCGCACCGGCGGCCAGCACGCTGCCGTCGCTGATGATGTAGGCGTGGTCGCAGATGCCGAGCGTTTCGCGCACGTTATGGTCCGTAATCAGGACGCCGATGTTGCGCTGCTTCAAGAACTTGACGATCTTCTGGATTTCCAGCACTGCGATCGGATCGACGCCGGCGAACGGTTCGTCGAGCAGAATAAAACTCGGGTTAGTCGCCAGCGCGCGTGCAATTTCCACGCGGCGGCGCTCGCCGCCCGACAGCGACAGCGCCGGATTGCCCCGCAGATGCGCAATCTGCAGCTCATCAAGCAGTGCTTCGGTGCGGGTGGTGATGGTGTCCTTGTTGAGCCGCTTGCCGCTTTCGTCAAGCTGCAGTTCCAGCACCGCGCGGATGTTCTCTTCGACGGTGAGCTTGCGAAATACCGACGCTTCCTGCGGCAGATACGACAGCCCGAGCGAGGCGCGCTTATGGATAGGCAGCAGGCTGATCGATTTGCCGTCCAGATCGATTTCACCGGCGTCGAGCGGCACGAGGCCCACGATCATGTAGAACGAGGTTGTCTTGCCGGCGCCGTTCGGGCCGAGCAGTCCGACCACTTCACCGCTCTTGACGTCGAGCGACACGTCCTTGACGACCGTGCGCGAGCCATAGCGCTTCTTCAGATTGCGAACCACCAGCGAGCTACTGGTCCCCGCCGGCTTGCGGTGGGGAAGGGAAGGTGAATTGACGGAGTTTACTGAGCTCACTGGGGCGGGGTTCCCTGGATCTTGTTGGACGGCACGAGCGTAGCGGAGGCGCCGGTCAGCGGCGCGGCGCCGCCGTTGCGCGGCGCCAGCATCGCGCGCACACGGCCGCTCGGGTTGCCCGGGCCGGCGACGTCCTTACCCGCCTTGGCGGTGTAGAAGTCGTTCTGGCCGTCATAGGTGATGACGCTGCCGTGGACCGTGTCCATCAGCGTCGAGAGGCCCTGCAGACGGTTCACCGTGGCGTCGGTCGTCAACGTGGTGAGGTCCTGCTTGCCGTCGTAGTCGATGCGGATGGCCGTGCCTTCGACATACTCGTCGAGGCCTTCGCGCTTCTGGCGGAAATACGACAGGTTGCCGCCGCTCGAAGTGCCGGTAGCGTACTGATAGCCTTGCGGATCCTGGGTCACCTCGACACGATCGGCCTTGATGACGATCGTGCCTTTGGTGGCCACCACATGCCCGGTGAAGATGTTGACCTGCTTCAGGTCGTCATACGTCATGTTGTCCGCTTCAATATTGAGCGGCTTGTCCTTGTCGGCGCGTTCGGCGTGCGCCGGCGGCGCGAAGCCGATGAAGGGCAACGCGAGCAGCAGCGCGGCAAGTCCGGCCCGGCACGCAGACAAGGTGCGCGCGCGGCCGGTATCAAAACGGTGGAACGATTCGTTCATGCAGTCACGCTGGAATGGATTACCCGGGTTGCTTCAGGGAGCCGCCGGACGCGTCGGACGCGGCGATCGCGCCACGGACATTGCCGAACAGCTGCATGACCCGGGTGACGTTGTTGTAGTTCATGCCGCTGGCCGTCATGACTGACAGGCCGCGCTGAAGTTTAACCGGCTTTTCGGTCTCGATCACATCGTCGTTGACCAGTACCCGAAAATGCTGGGAATCAGCCTGCATCGCCGGGTCGCCGTCACCGGCTGCGCGCAGGATGCGGGCGTGGTCGTACAGATCGACGATCGAGGCATCGCCGTTCACCGTGCCGGTGTCGCCGGTCGCCGTAACAATCGGCTTACCCGGCTGGAAGGCGCGGATAGCCGGCTTGATCAGATCGCTCAGTTCATTGTCTTCGTAATGGACGAGGTTCGTGGCCGTCAGCCGGTACTGCGTGGCGCCCGACTGATCCAGTTCGGACACCGAGAAATTATCGGCAAAGTAATCGGGCGTATGTTCTTTCGGCTTGACCTCGCCTTCGTGCGGCGGCGGCGCGGTGGCCTGCAGCAGCCACCACGTGATACCGGCGAGCGCAGCCATCGCGATGAGCGGGATCAGCGAAGTGAAGCGGAACTGGTTCATCCGACGAGGCCCTGCTGCTCACCGCCACTGCACGCCTTGGCAAGCAGTTCGTCGTACTTGTTTTGCGCCCGCAGCAGGGTGTCGCACACTTCGCGCACGGCGCCGTGACCGCCGCGCGCCTCGCTGACCCAGTGAGCCCGTGCGATTACTTCCGGATGCGAATTGGCGGGCGCCGCAGCGAAGCCGACCTTCAGCATCACGCCGAGATCGACCCAGTCGTCGCCCATATAGCCGCATTCCTCAGGAGTGCGGCCAGTCTGCCTGAGCAGATCGGCAAACGCTTCCGGCTTGTTTTCGATGCCCTGGTACAGATGCGTGATCTTCAGTTCCTTGGCGCGTACGGCGACGATGCCCGACTTGCGGCCTGTAATGATCGCCGTCTCGATGCCGGCTTCGCGCAGCAGCTTCGCGCCGTGGCCGTCCATCGAATGGAACGACTTCATCGTGTCGCCCTCGGCGGTGAACATCAGTCCGCCGTCGGTCAGCACGCCGTCGACGTCGAAAATCATCAGCTTCACGCGGCGTGCGCGTTCGTTAGCGGAGAGGGGCGCGGCGGCCATCAGATCACCTTTTTGGAGAACAGGTCGTGCATGTTGAGCGCGCCGATGAGCTTGCCCGCTTCGTCAATGACCAGCATCTGATTGATCCGGTGGCGCTCCATCAGTTCCACTGCTTCGATGGCCAGTTGGTCCGGGCCAATGGTACGCGGGCCAGGTGTCATCACCGAGGCGATCGGCAGGTCGCGGAAGTCGCCACTGCGTTCGAGCACGCGGCGCAGGTCGCCGTCGGTGAAGATGCCTTTGACGCGCTGGTTTTCGTCGACGATCGCCGTCATGCCCATGCGCTTGGCCGTCAACTGGAACAACGCGTCGCGTACGGTAGACTCAGGCATCACCTTCGGCACCTGGTCGCCGGTGCGCATCACGTCGCGTACGTAAGTAAGCAGACGCCGGCCTAATGCGCCGCCGGGATGCGAGCGGGCGAAGTCGTCTGGGCCGAAGCCGCGTTCTTCCAGCACGGCAACCGCGAGCGCGTCGCCGAGCGCGAGCGCGGCCGTGGTGCTGGCAGTGGGCGCGAGATTCATCGGACAAGCTTCCTTGGCGACCCCCGCATTCAGATGCACGTCGGCCAGTTTGGCGAGGCTCGAGCCCGGCTTGCCGGTGATCGCGATCAGCCGGGAGCCGAGCCGCTTGATGATCGGCAGGATCGCCATCAGCTCTTCGGACTCGCCGGAATTGGACATGGCGACGAACACGTCGTCGGCCGTGACCATCCCAAGGTCGCCATGGCTGGCCTCGGCCGGGTGTACGAAGAAGGCGGGCGTGCCGGTGCTGGCGAAGGTTGCCGCCAGCTTGCGGGCCACGTGACCAGATTTGCCGATGCCGGAGACGACCACGCGCCCGCGGCAGCTAAGGATGAAGTCGATCGCCTCGACGAAGCCATCGTCGAGTTGATCGCGAAGCGCGCGCACGGCGTCCGCTTCGATGTCGAGCACGTTGCGAGCGCGAGCGAGTGCCCGGTCGCCATTGATTTTCGCTATCATTCGCGGAGTATAGCAAAGGCGTTTGTTCGCCGCGCCGGGAGGGCTGTCCCCGGCCGCTGCCCTCACCGGCCCCTCAACCTTGTCGCACGGCGCTTTGCGTGCGATGGTTATGTCGACGAACCAGGACGCTTTCAGATGATTTCCCCGCTCGAAATGACGCTGTTCCTGCTGCTGGCATCAGTGGCGGGCGTCGTCGTTTTCCGTTTCCTGAACCTGCCGCCCATGCTCGGCTATCTGACGGTGGGGATCGTCGTCGGGCCGCATGCGTTCGGTATCGTTCCGGATTCGCAAGGCGCGCAGAACCTGGCCGAGTTTGGCGTGGTGTTCCTGATGTTTTCTATCGGGCTGGAGTTTTCGCTCGCCAAGCTGCGTTCGATGCGCCGGCTGGTGTTTGGGCTCGGCCTGCTGCAGGTGATCGGCACGGTCGCGGTGGCCGTCGCGCTCGGCTTCGTGCTGGAGCGCTGGGTGCATATCACGTGGCAGGGCAGCGTGGCGCTGGGCGGGGCGCTCGCCATGTCGTCCACGGCGATCGTCAGCAAGATGCTGGCGGAACGGCTCGAGATCGAGACCGAGCACGGCCGCAATATCTTCGGTGTGCTGCTGTTCCAGGATCTGGCGGTGGTGCCGCTGCTGATTGTCATCTCGGCGCTCGGCGGCGATTCGAGAACCCTGATGACCGCGCTCGGGCTCGCAGCGGTGAAGATTGTCGTTGCGTTGTCCTTGCTGCTGATCGTCGGGCAGAAGTTCATGACGCGCTGGTTCAACGTGGTGGCGCGGCGCAGGTCGCAGGAGCTGTTCATCCTGAACCTGCTGCTCGTGACGCTTGGGGCGGCGTTTATCACGGACAAGTTCGGCCTTTCGCTCGCATTGGGCGCGTTCATCGCCGGCATGCTGATCGCCGAGACGCCTTACCGGCATCAGGTGGAAGAAGACATCAAGCCGTTTCGCGACGTGCTGCTTGGGCTTTTCTTCGTCACCACCGGTATGCTGCTCAACCCGATGGTGATCTGGAAGCATCCGTTCATCGTGCTGGCCTTTCTGCTCGGGCCGTTGCTGCTGAAGCTGATCATGATTACCGCGTTGTCGCGGTTGTTCGGCGCGACACCGGGCGTGGCGATGCGCACCGGCATCGGCCTCGCCCAGGCCGGCGAGTTCGGCTTCGTGCTGCTGAACCTGATTCTCGATAAACACCTGGTCGACGCGACGTTGCTGCAGGCGATTCTCGCCGCGATGCTGCTGTCGATGCTGGCAGCGCCGTTTCTGATCCAGAACGCGGACCGCATCGTGCTTCGGCTGTCGTCGACTGAATGGATGATGCAGTCTTTGCAGATGACGCGCATCGCTACGCAAAGCCTGAAACAAAGCGGCCATACGATCATCTGCGGATACGGCCGGGCGGGGCAGAACCTCGCGCGCATGCTCGAACACGAAGGCCTGTCCTACGTCGCGCTCGACCTCGACCCGGACCGGGTCGCGGCGGCTGCGGCGGCCGGCGAATCGGTGGTGTTCGGCGATGCGGGGCGGCGCGAATCGCTGCTGGCTGCGGGTATCCATCGCGCGGCTGCGGTGGCGATCACCTACGCCAATACGCCGTCTGCGCTGCGGGTGCTGCACAACATCCACGAACTCGAGCCGACGCTGCCGGTCATCGTGCGCACGGTGGATGACGCCGACCTCGAGAAGCTGCTCGCCGCCGGGGCCACCGAAGTGATTCCGGAGATTGTCGAAGGCAGCCTGATGCTGGCGTCGCACACGCTCGTGCTGATGGGCGTGCCGATGCGGCGAGTGGTGCGGCGTGTCGAGGAGATGCGCGACGAGCGCTATAGTCTGCTGCGCGGCTATTTCCACGGCGCCGACGACGTGGGCGACGACGACAGTCACGAGCAGGTGCGACTACAATCGGTGCCGGTCGACGAGAACTCGGACGCCGTGGGCCGCACGCTCGCGGAAGTGGGGCTGGTCGACATGGGCGTCGAAGTGACGGCGATCCGCCGCCATGGCATTCGCGGCGTGGAGCCCGATCCGTCCACCAAGCTGCGTGCGAGCGACATCGTCGTGTTGCGCGGCTTGCCCGAAGCGCTGGCCGAAGCCGAAGAACGGCTGTCGCGGCATCGCCGGGCGGCGTGAGCGCGTGAGTAGGCGCCAGAGTCGGGCCGCCGCGCGAGATTCTTAAGCATTTTATCCGGATCCATGGGGATCCATCTGGAGTCATCATGTCCAACGCGCTTGCGAGCGCCCCGCTCGACGCGGCTGCGTTCGTCAAAAGCCAGATTCGCACCGTGTCCGACTGGCCGCAGGCCGGCGTGCAGTTTCGCGATATCACGCCGCTGCTGCAGCATCCTAAGACCTTTCGCGTACTGATCGACCTGTTCGTCCAGCGCTATATTGACGCGAAGCTCGACTACATCGCGGGCCTCGACGCGCGCGGTTTCATCATCGGGCCGGTGCTGGCGTACGAGTTGAATGTGGGCTTCATTCCGATTCGCAAGGCCGGCAAGCTGCCGTACAAGACGGAGTCCGAGTCGTACGAGCTCGAATACGGGACGGCGACCGTCGAGATTCATGCGGACGCCTGCGGACAGGGTGACCGCGTTCTGATCGTCGACGATCTGATTGCGACTGGCGGCACCATGATGGCCGGCAAGAAGCTGCTGGAGCGGCTCGGCGCGGTGGTGATCGAAGGCGCGGCGATCATCGATCTGCCGGACCTGGGCGGGGCCGCGCTGTTGCGCTCGGCGGGGTTGCCGCTGTTTACGGTCACTGAGTTTGGCGGTCACTGAACAATCACGAGGGAAGACGCATGCCGAATTTTTTGCTGTTCCTCGCCACCTCGATGGCGATCACCTTCGCCCCCGGCCCCGACAACCTGCAAGTACTTGCGCGCGGCATCTCGCAGGGACGTGCCGCCGGGCTGGTCGCCGCGCTCGGTTTTGCGGCCGGCATCACGTTCCACACGACGCTCGCCACGCTCGGCGTAGCCGCGTTGCTGCGTTCCTCGCCGATGGCATTTCAGGCCATCAAGTACGCGGGCGCTGCCTACCTGATCTGGATCGGCATCAAGGCGCTGCGCAGCCAGGGGCTTGCGACGGCTCATGAGCGTCCGGCGCAGCCGCTGTGGTCGGTGTTTCGCCAAAGCGTGTTCGGCAACATGATGAACCCGAAGGTGACGCTGTTTTTCCTGGTGTTCCTACCGCAGTTCATCGAGCCGCATGGCGTGCAGAGCGTGCCGGTGCAGATGCTCGAACTGGGTCTGGTGTTCATGCTGCAGACAGTGGTCGTGTTTTCGCTTTTCGGCGTGTGCGCCGGGATGATCGGCAGCTGGTTGAAGCGTCGTCCGCGCGTCGGCGTGTGGCTCGACCGTCTCGCTGGGGCGACCTTTATCGCAATCGGCATTCGCGTGGCGCTGCGCGACTAGGCTGCCTGCTGCGACCCGCTTCTGAACTGACCCGCGCGGCGCCGTCGCGCCGTGCCGTTGGAGCACTCATGACCTTGCCCTGTATCACCAAAGCGCGCCGGTTCGATGCGCAGGCGCATCGGCCGTTCTTGATGGAAGGCCAGCAGGTCGGCTGGATCCGCGCAACGGATGTGCCGTTGCTGGCCCGCTGGCCGGATGTTTTCGATGTCGACGCGGCGGGCGTGACGTTATCGTCGCGCTACTCCAGCCTCGATATGCGTAGCGCCGCACTGGGGGCTGTAATCGGCGCGCTCGCCGCGGATGGCAGGATTCCAGGCTGGCGCGATGAAACTTACGCGATCCGCAACCACTTCGACGCGCAGCCGCTTGCGTATATCGAGCGCGCGGCGTCGCGCTTTTTCGGCACGATGACCTACGCGGTGCATCTGAACGGCGTCGTAGAATACGCGGATGGCGCGCCGCAACTGTGGATCGCGCGCCGCAGCGACACCAAGGCGACCGATCCGGGCATGCTGGATAACGTGGTCGCAGGCGGGATAGGCTGGGGCTTCGGCGTGGAGGCGACGATTGTCAAGGAGTGCTGGGAAGAAGCCGGCATCCCCGAAGCGATCGCTGCGCGCGCCACGGCAGGGCGCACAGTGCATGTACTGCAATCGCTGCCGGAGGGTACCCAGGCCGAGCAGATCTTCGTCTACGACCTGGCGTTGCCCGCGGATTTCACGCCGCGCAATCAGGACGGCGAAGTGGGCGAACACCGGCTGGCGCGCATCGATGAGGTTGCGCGCTGGATCGAGGAAGACGCGATGACCGTGGATGCCAGCCTCGCTACGCTCGACTGCCTGCTGCGCCGCCGCTGGATAGACGCTGAGGACTGCGCGGGGATCGAAGCGCTGTTCGTGCCGCCGGCCGCTGCATAACGCGTGACGCACAGCGTCCTTGCATCACACTAAACGAATCACGGATTGAAGAAGGGAGTCACCCAGGTCATGTCGACCGATCACAGCTTTATTCTCAAACTGTCGTGCGCCGACCGGCCCGGCATCGTGCATGCGGTGTCCGGCTTTCTGTTTGAGCGCGGCAGCAACATTCTCGACTCCGCGCAGTTCGGCGACAGCCACACCGGCGAGTTCTTCATGCGGGTGCATTTCCAGCAGGTAGGCGGCGATCCGGGTCTGGAAGCGCTGCGTACCGCGTTCAGCACGCTTGCCGACGAGTTCGGCATGCACTGGGAGCTGCACGATGCGACCGTGAAGCCGCGCGTCGTGATCATGGTATCGAAGATCGGTCATTGTCTGAACGACTTGCTGTTCCGCTACCGTACCGGCCAGCTCGGCATCGAGATTGCCGCGATCATCTCGAACCACAAGGACTTCTATCAACTCGCCGCGAGCTATGACGTTCCGTTCCACCACTTTCCGCTGCTGGCTTCGACGCCCGAGGGCAAGGCGGCTCAGGAAGCGCGGGTGCTCGAAGTGATCGACGAGCATCAGGCCGATCTGGTGGTGCTTGCCCGCTATATGCAGATTCTGTCGCCGAAGCTGTGCGAGCGGCTCGCGGGGCGCGCGATCAATATCCACCATTCGTTCCTGCCGAGCTTCAAGGGCGCGAAGCCGTATTACCAGGCATTCGACCGCGGCGTGAAGCTGATCGGCGCAACCGCGCACTATGTGACGACCGATCTCGACGAAGGTCCGATCATCGAACAGGAAGTGGAGCGCGTCGACCACAGCATGACGCCGGATCAGTTGACGGCGATTGGCCGCGACGTCGAATGCGTGACGCTGGCGCGGGCAGTGCGGTGGCACGTCGAACATCGTATCGTGCTGAATGGCAGCAAGACGGTGGTGTTCCGTTGAGCGGGAACTGCTGCTACTGAATTCGCGGAGTCTGTGCCTCTTTGCAGAAAAACAAAGGCCGCCGGTCATTGCGACAGGCGGCCTTTTTCATGGGGCGCGGCGTTCGGGACGCGTACCGCTGCCGCTGTTCAGGCTCGCGGTATCACACCCTTCAAACCATCCGCAGATAAATCAGCTCCCGCTTGATATACGCATAAAAGATAGGCGCGGCAATCACGCCCTGGAGGCCGAAAGCCGCTTCCATTACCAGCATCGCCACCAGCAGTTCCCACGTGCGCGCTTCGATCTGGCCGCCGACGATCCGCGCATTCAGGAAGTATTCGAGCTTGTGGATCAGGATCAGGAACACGAGCGACATGACCGCGGCCGGAAAGCTCACGGAGAGCGCGACTGCGACAATGATGGTGTTCGAGATCAGATTGCCGATCACCGGCAGCAAGCCAACGATAAACGTGACGAGCACCAGCGTCTTGGAGAGCGGTAGCCGGTCGTGGAAGATCGGCAGGATCACCAGCAGGAAGATGCCGGTGAACACGGAGTTGATCGCTGAAATCTTCACCTGCGCGAACACGATGCGACGGAAGGCGTCCGCAAACCGCATCACGCGAGTGACGAACGCGGTGGACAGCGGCAGCCGCTGAATCGGTTTCTGCGCCCCGACCGCGATGATCGCGCCGATGATCATGCCGATCAGGATATGCGTGAAAACCCGCGCCGCGTTCTTGCCGCCTTGTTGCAGCATGCCGGCATGGGTATGCATCAATTCGGTGGCGCGTGCTTTCATCTGATCGGCGTCGACAGGCAGATAGTTGGCGACGAACTGCGGAATCCGCCCGCGCGCCTCGTCAATCAGCTGCATGGCCTGGTTGAGCAGCATCTGCACGCTCGGCACGTCGCCTTCGAAGTGGTCGATGATGCCGATTACGATGCCCGTCAGCACGCCGACGATCACCGTGGCCAGGATCACGACCGAAAGCCAGCGCGCGCGCTGGCTGGACATGTGCTTTTCGATACGCGGCGCGATTGTCTGAATGAGCTGAAACACGAGCAGCCCGGCCAGCAACGCGCCGAGCAGCCGCAGATTCAGGACTGCGATCATGCCGACCAGCATTAGCAGGTAACTGCCGATCTCGACGGCGGACAGTCTGGGCAGGCTCATGTCGCTCGTCAGCCTGACCGGGCGTGGGCGCAGATCCTGCACCTGCCCTTCTTCGGGCGCCTCGTTACGCTTGGTCATGGCTTATTTCCGTATCCAACCTAGGGTTTGCAGCATCATTTTTTGGCGGCGTCGCGTTTGAGCAGCGGCGCCAGATATCGACCGGTAAAACTTGCCTTCGACTTCGCCACCTGCTCCGGCGTGCCTTGAGCGATGATCTGACCGCCGCCGGCACCGCCTTCCGGACCGAGATCGATGACCCAGTCCGCAGTTTTGATTACATCGAGATTATGCTCGATGATCACCACGGTATTACCCTGGTCTCGCAAACGGTGAATTACTTCGAGCAACAGAGCAATATCGTGGAAGTGCAAACCGGTCGTCGGCTCGTCGAGGATGTATAGAGTGCGACCGGTGTCGCGCTTGCTCAGTTCCAGCGAAAGTTTGACACGCTGAGCTTCACCCCCCGACAGCGTAGTGGCCGACTGCCCCAGGCGAATGTACCCAAGACCCACGTCCAGCAACGTTTTCAGCTTGCGCGCCACCACCGGAACGGCCTTGAAAAACTCGTAGGCGTTTTCAACCGTCAGTTCCAGCACTTCGCTGATGTTTTTGCCTTTGTACTGCACATCGAGCGTTTCGCGGTTGTAGCGCTTGCCGTGACACACGTCGCACGGCACGTAGACGTCGGGCAGAAAGTGCATTTCCACCTTCAGCACGCCGTCGCCCTGGCAGGACTCGCAACGGCCGCCCTTGACGTTGAATGAGAAGCGGCCCGGATCGTAGCCGCGTTCCTTCGAAGCCGGTACGCCCGCGAACAACTCGCGGATCGGCGTGAAGAGGCCAGTATAGGTGGCCGGATTCGAGCGCGGCGTGCGGCCGATCGGCGACTGATCGACGTTGATGACCTTGTCGAAGTGTTCGAGACCTTCAATCGATTCGTACGGTGCCGGTTCGGCCGATGAGCCGTACAGGTGATGCGAGACCGCGTGGTACAGCGTGTCGTTGATCAGCGTGGACTTGCCCGAGCCGGAGACGCCGGTGATGCAGGTCAGGAGACCCACCGGCAGGTCGAGCGTCACGTGCCGCAGGTTGTTGCCGTAAGCCTCGACGATGCGCAGACGCCGCTCGTCCGGCTCCCTGCGCTCGTCCGGATAGTCGATGGTGCGCGCGCCGGACAGATACTGACCCGTGATCGATGCAGCGTCCGCCTGCACCTCATCGGGCGTGCCTTCAGAAATGATCATGCCGCCGTGTTCGCCGGCGCCCGGTCCCATGTCGACCACGTAGTCGGCCATGCGGATCATGTCCTCATCGTGCTCCACGACGATTACCGAGTTGCCGAGATCGCGCAGATGCTTCAGCGTCGAGATCAGACGGTCATTGTCGCGCTGATGCAGGCCGATGGACGGCTCGTCCAGCACGTACATGACGCCAGTCAGGCCAGAGCCGATCTGCGAGGCGAGCCGGATGCGCTGCGCTTCGCCGCCCGAAAGCGTTTCCGCGCTGCGCTCCAGCGACAGATAGTCGAGCCCCACGTTATTCAGGAACATTAACCGTGCGACGATTTCCTTGACCACCTTGTCGGCAATCTCGCGCTTTGAACCTTCTAGGCGCAGCGTCTGGAAATAGCCGAGCGCATCGCGCAACGGCCAGCCGCTGATTTCGAAGATGCCGCGCGCGTCGCCGTCCGCGCCGATGCGCACAAAGCGCGCCTCACGGCGCAAGCGGGTGCCTTCGCAGGCGGGGCAGGCCTGGTTGTTCTGGTACTTGGCGAGTTCTTCGCGCACGGCGACCGAATCGGTCTCACGGTAACGGCGTTCGAGGTTAGGGATGATCCCTTCGAATACATGCTCGCGAATCGACGCACGGCCGCGTTCGTTGATGTACGAGAACGGAATGGTCTGCTTGCCCGAGCCGAACAGCAGGATCTTGCGAACCTTTTCCGGCAGATCTTCGAAGGCTTCGTCGATATCGAACTCGTAGAACGCGGCGAGGCTTTGCAGCATCTGGAAGTAAAACTGATTGCGCCGGTCCCAGCCCTTCACGGCACCCGCCGCGAGCGACAGCGACGGATGCGCGACCACCCGCTTCGGATCGAAGAAAGTGATCTGGCCGAGGCCGTCGCACTCCGGACACGCGCCCATCGGGTTGTTGAACGAGAAGAGACGCGGCTCGAGTTCCTGCAGCGAATACGAGCAGATCGGGCAGGCGAACTTGGAGCTGAACAGATGCTCCTTGTCGGTGTCCATTTCGAGCGCGATGGCGCGGCCGTCGGCGAGACGTAGCGCCGTTTCGAACGATTCCGCGAGGCGCTGCTTCATGTCTGCGCGCACTTTCAGACGGTCGACGACGACGTCGATCGTATGCTTGTCGTTCTTCTTCAGCTTGGGCAGCGAGTCCACTTCATAGATCTTCGCGACTTCCTCATTGGCCGTGCCGCCGCCCGAACGCACGCGAAAGCGGATAAAGCCCTGCGCCTGCATTTCCTCGAACAGCTCGACGTGTTCGCCCTTGCGGTTCGCCACCACCGGAGCCAGGATCATCAGCTTGGTGTCTTCCGGCAGCGCGAGTGCTGCATCGACCATCTGCGAGACGCTTTGCGCCTGCAGCGGAATCTCGTGATCCGGACAATACGGCGTGCCGACTCGCGCGAACAGCAGACGCAGGTAGTCGTGAATTTCGGTGACGGTGCCGACCGTGGAACGCGGATTGTGCGACGTAGCCTTCTGCTCGATCGAAATGGCCGGCGACAGACCTTCGATCAGGTCGACGTCAGGCTTTTCCATCAGCTGCAAAAATTGCCGTGCGTAGGCGGAGAGACTTTCGACGTAGCGCCGCTGTCCTTCCGCATAGAGCGTGTCGAACGCAAGCGACGATTTTCCCGAGCCCGACAGGCCGGTAATCACGATGAGCTTGTGACGTGGCAGGTCGAGACTGACGTTCTTCAGGTTGTGGGTGCGAGCCCCACGGATACGGATTTGTTCCACGCGTTGATCCATTACCTGGCCATTGACTGGCGGAAAGAGGAAGAGGCTAAACCTGCTACTATAACGACTTTTCGAGACCGCTGTTACGGCTACCTGACAGCGCCCAACAGGCGCGCGGCAAGCTGTAAGACGGTGGTTTAGAGCCGTGCGAAAAGGTTGCAGATGGGGCCTTTTTGCGCGACTGCAAGACGCCTGCGGGTCTTTGCCGCAGTCCGCCGGTCGCTCACGGCAGGCCGCCGAGGGTATGCTGCTCCACGGTGAGTCGCCCGGCCCCGGGCCGTCCAGATTATTCAAAACACGTTCCCGATGTCCAATCCGTCCGCTACATCTTCACGCATGAGCGCGCCTGAGTTGCGCGCGACCGTGTCGCTCGCAGGCATCTTTGCGCTGCGCATGCTCGGCCTCTTCATGATCATGCCGGTGTTCTCGATCTACGCGAAAACCATCCCCGGCGGCGACAACGTCCTGCTGGTGGGGATCGCGCTGGGTGCCTACGGCGTGACGCAATCGCTGCTGTACATCTTCTACGGCTGGATTTCCGACAAGGTAGGGCGCAAGCCGGTGATCGCCACGGGGCTCGCGATTTTCGCGCTCGGCAGCTTTGTCGCGGCGGGGGCGCACGACATGACGTGGATCATCGTCGGTCGCGTCATTCAGGGGATGGGCGCGGTGTCGTCCGCGGTGCTCGCTTTTATTGCCGACCTCACGTCCGAGGAACATCGCACCAAGGCGATGGCAATGGTGGGTGGCAGCATTGGCGTGTCGTTCGCGGTGGCGATTGTCGGTGCGCCGGTCGTGTTCCAGTGGGTCGGCATGAGCGGGCTGTTCGCGCTGGTCGGCATTTTCTCGATCCTCGCAATCGGCGTAGTGATCTGGATCGTGCCGAATGCGCCGATGCCTGCGCACGTGCGCGCGCCGTTCTCTGAAGTGCTGCATAACGTCGAACTGCTGCGTTTGAATTTCGGCGTGCTGGTGCTGCATGCGACGCAAACGGCGCTGTTTCTGGTGGTGCCGCGGATTCTCGAAGCGGGCGGTTTGCCCGTGGCGTCGCATTGGAAGGTTTATTTGCCGGTGATGGGGCTGTCGTTTGTCATGATGGTTCCGGCCATCATCGCAGCGGAAACGCGCGGCAAAATGAAGACCGTGCTCGTGAGCGCGATTGGTCTTATCCTGATCGGACAGTTGTTACTAGGCGTCGCACCCCATACCATTCTGAGTGTGGCCGGGATACTGTTTATCTACTTTCTCGGCTTCAATATTCTTGAGGCGTCGCAGCCTTCGCTGGTGTCGAAACTGGCGCCGGGATCGCGCAAGGGCGCGGCTACCGGCGTGTACAACACCACGCAGTCTATCGGCTTGGCGATCGGCGGCGTGATCGGCGGCGTGCTGCTGAAGGCGGATGGGCAGAGCGCGGTGTTCTTCGCCTGCTCTGGGCTGGTATTTTGCTGGCTTATAATCGCGGCAAATATGAAGCCGCCAGCGCCGCGCAAGAAGGCTTGATGGTAAGTACTCACCGGTAGCCGGCGAGGCGCAGTTTGGGTCTCGGGCCGGCCGGTTCAGAGATGGTAAATGTGCGTTGCCGCGCCACCTGCAACGGAATCAACAGGAGAAACTCATGGCATCCGTGAACAAGGTAATTCTCGTCGGCAACCTCGGAGCCGATCCGGAAGTCCGCTATCTTCCGAGCGGCGACGCAGTGGCGAACATCCGCCTTGCGACGACGGACCGGTACAAGGACAAGACGTCGGGCGAAATGAAGGAAGCCACCGAGTGGCACCGGGTTTCGTTTTTCGGGCGTCTGGCCGAGATCGTGAACGAGTATCTGAAGAAGGGCTCGTCGGTTTATATCGAAGGACGCATTCGCACACGTAAGTGGCAGGCGCAGGATGGGACGGACCGGTATTCCACCGAGATCGTGGCTGAACAGATGCAGATGCTGGGTGGCCGCGGCGGAGCGATGGGCGGCGGTGGCGATGAGGGTGGATATAGTCGCGAGCCGTCGGAGCGTAGTGGCGGCGGCGGTGGTGGTGGTCGCGCGGCTTCGGGTGGCGGCGGTGGGGCGCGTGGTGGTAGCGGTGGCGGTGCTAGCCGTCCGAGCGCGCCGGCCGGTGGCGGGTTTGATGAGATGGATGACGATATTCCGTTTTGACCTCCCGCACCCAAAAAATGTAAAGATCAACCCCGCCTTCGAGCGGGGTTTTTCTTGAACTCAGTAAAGCTCCCCCAACGCCGCCGGACTAAAGTCCTTCAACTGACCGGTCTCACCCGAACGAATCTTCGTCACCCATTCCGGATCGCTGAGTATTGCGCGGCCAATGGCGACCAGATCGAACTCGTCGCGCTCCATGCGGTCGAGCAGATTGTCCAGACCCGCCGGGCTCGAACTCTCGCCACCGAAGGTGCCGAGGAAATCACCTGAAAGACCAACCGACCCCACGCTGATCGTCGCCGCGCCCGTCACTTTCTTCGCCCATCCCGCAAAATTCAGGCCGTTTTCCCCGTCGATTTCCGGAAACTCCGCTTCCCAGAAGCGCCGCTGCGAACAGTGCAGGATATCGGCGCCAGCTTCCACGAGGGGCACAAGCCAGTCGGCCATTTCATCCGGCGTATGCGCGAGTCGAGCGGCGTAGTCCTGCTGCTTCCATTGACTCAAACGAAGGATGATCGGGTGGTCCGCTCCGACGGCAGCCCGCACGCTCTTGATCACCTCGACCGCGAAGCGCGACCGTTCACGAATCGATTTCCCGCCAAAAGAGTCCGGGCGCCGATTGGTGCCGTCCCAGAAGAACTGGTCGAGCAGATAACCATGCGCGCCGTGAATCTCTACGGTGTCGAACCCGAGCCGCTTCGATTCCGCTGCGGCACGTCCAAAGGCAGCAACCGTATCCGCGATATCTTCATCGGTCATCGTCTTGCCACGCTGCTTTTCAGGTGCCACAAGACCCGAAGGACTCTCGACCGGCGAGGAAGGCCGCCATTCAGTGAACGGATTAGCAACGGACCCCACGTGCCAGATCTGCGGCGCCATCTTGCCGCCCGCTTCGTGGACGGCGTCGATCACCTTCTTCCAGCCAGCAAGCGATGCTTCTCCGTGGAAGAACGGAATATTCGGATCGTTGCGCGACGACGGGCGATCGATTACCGTCCCCTCGGAGATGATAAGACCGACCTCCCCCAATGCGCGCCGCCGGTAGTAATCCGCCACGTTAGCGCCGGGCACACCCTCTGGCGAGAAGGAGCGCGTCATGGGCGCCATCACAATGCGGTTTTTCAGGTTGAGCGTTTTCAGTTGAAACGGTCTGAACAACACGTCGAGTTGCGAACTAGTCATCGATGCACCTCATGAACGAAAAAACCGATGGTATATGTTTTATACTAGGTGTCAATGAGTCACCACATTGCTACCAGGTAGCATTCAGGAAACCGCCATGTCGGAATGTCAACCAGAGGTGTTGTCTCTTGCCAGTTGCCCAAGTCGTTTGCTACTCGATCAGATCGCTGACAAGTGGTCGGTTCTGATCCTTGCGTCGCTACGCCCCGGGCCGATGCGATTCAACGCGATCAAGCGCCGCATTGAAGGGATCACGCAGAAAGCCTTGGCGCAGTGTTTGCGTCGGCTCGAGCGAAACGGAATTGTCGAAAGAAGAGTGATTGCGACTTCGCCAATCTCCGTCGAATACGAAATCACGGCGCTGGGGCGGTCGCTCGATGGCCCATTCCAGGCGCTTTATATGTGGACGTACGAGCATCTCCCTGAGGTCGAGAGTGCGAGAGCTCGCTATGATCAACGTGAGACCGCGGGCTAATGTCTGCTGCGTGAGCTTGGGCGGGGCCGACCCACCAGAATAGCCTGCAGCGTCGGCCCAGGATTGAAAGAGCGGAGAGAATCAGACCGTGCGATCCAGCAACGCTGCCTCTCGACTCCGCAACGTCAACTGAAGGGCCGTCAATCCTTCTTCAACTTCGTCAAGATGCTCCAGTATCCATAGGCCATTGCGTCCATCGAGCATCGCATGGAGCAGCGAACACTGCCCTACGAGCCGCTCGTCACAGCCAATCAACACTTTCAATGTTTCGGCTTCCTGACGATAGCGCTGCGTCATGCGATCGTTCTCCGGAACCGGCTGGGATTGCAGCCTGCCGCTGACCGTGCCGATGTTTCCCGCCAGCCGTTCGAGCTTCTGTGCAGCCGCCATATTCGACGGATTCGGGAACGGCTTCTCGCGGGTGGGTGTGCCGATAAACTCGCGTCGATAATCGGACTCAGCGCGTTCGACATTGGAACGCGCCATCCCTAGCAGCCATCCTGCCTTGCTACGCACCAGTTGATCGTCAGCGCGAAGCTGATTTTCGGTGCGGTAGAAGTTGTAGCCCCAGCCGTGAAACAGGTTGATCGCCGCCTGGCGGAGCGCCCCTTCGTCGTAGAATTTTGAGTCCATGACTAGCTCTTTCCGGAGAACCCGGCTTCATGTCCGAGCGGATAAATTCCGGTGGCGGGCGCGCCGATCTGGAAGGGCAATCCTGCTGCCGCATTCGGCGCAGACACGAGGCCCTTTTCCGCCATGCGCAGCGCAAGGTAGTAACGAACCGCTTCGATCGGCGAGAGGCCAATAGCCTGCAGCGAGATGAGTTCGCGCATCCGCTCGTCCTTGGGCACGATCAGGACCTTGAGGTCATTCAGCATGATGCCAAACGTTCTCAGGAAATCGGAGAGATGCGTCTTGACCGACTCACGGATCTCGTTGATATGCTCGTTGATGTTTTCCATCTTCGTCACCTGGACGATCTGATTGATCGCCTGCTCGATTGCGGGGCCGGCATAGTCCGCGACCTCTTGCGTATCGATGAGGTTGCCGTTGAACGGCAGGTGCGTAATAAGATCGAGCGCTGCTTCCTTGGTATCGATGTGAATATAGTAGTCAACCTGATACGCCATCTCAGCCATCTCGGCGCTGGTCGCGATGCCCTGGCTGCGAATCAGCAGTTTGGCGCGGTTGATGTAGATGACTTCGAACACCCACGGCGAGGAACCACCAAAAAACCCTTGGGCGATGGAGCCCAGCAGCGGCTTGTCAGGCGTAGTGAGAGCGTACTGTCCCGTCTCATACACGTTGAGCACTGCGCCGCGTGATTTCAGCACGCAGAAGTGGTTGCTTTCGACGGTTAGCAGTGAGCCAGAAACAATGCTTTCGTCCACAATCTTGACCGCTACGCCCTTGGTACCGAGCAGGTCGGTGCCGTCGCGCTGAAGGGATGTGATGACCTGCCGTGTTATCGCCATGTCTTGCTCCTCATCTTGATCTCGTTCGTTGAACTGCTCGAGTGTTCGCAACGGTTCGGATAATGGAGCCGGCCGGCCGTCAGGAACGGTCGGTTCATATCCGTCTACTGCACGTAAAGATACCGCACCAGGTGGAAAAACACCGGCGCAGCAAAACAGATCGAATCGACACGATCCAGCGCACCGCCATGCCCGGCAATCATCGAACCCCAGTCTTTCGCGCCTAGCGAGCGTTTAACCGCAGACAGGACGAGTCCACCTACAAATCCCGCCAACACGATTGCCAGCGACATCAGGAACGCCGCGCCGAAGCTGAACGGCGTGATCCGGTAAAGCGCCGCGCCAGCCAACGTAGCCAGCAGCCCTCCGCCGACGAATCCCTCCACAGTCTTCGACGGACTCAGCAACGGCGCGATTTTGCGCTTCCCGAACAGCTTGCCGACAACATACTGGAACACATCGCTGATTTGCACCACCAGCAGGAAGAAGAACAGCAGCAGCGCGTTCTCGCCCTCATAGTGCGGGATATCCAGAATCAGAAGAGCGGGCGCATGACTCAACCCATAGACGCACACCATCAGTGCCCAATGGATCTTCGAGTTGCGGCTCAGAAACTCGTGCGTATCCTGCGTCAGCGCGGACACTAGCGACAACGTGATGAACAGATGCACCGGTACGAAGATGGAAAACATCCCGTACCACCGGACCCACAGCAGCAGATACTGCACCGGAATCGCGATGAAGAATGCGATGAAGAGCGTGGTGTGATCGCTCGGCGTCGTCGGCGTTAGCGTGATGAACTCGCGTAGCGCGAGATACGACACCACTGCGAAGACGATGTAAGTGGCCGTCGGCCCGAGGCCGATCGCAATTGCCATGATCGCGATCATGCCCCACCAGGCACGAATACGCTGGTTCAGATTGGCGATGGTCGCGCTTTTACCGCCGTCGCGCCACGCGAGAATCGCACCGATAATCGATGCAATGGCCAGAAAGCCGGTGAGGCCGCCCACAAGTTCCCAGAACGCTGTTCTCATAGTGTTTAATGTTTTGGAATGCTATTGATCTGAAGTGGCTGTTCTCGCCGCAGTCTCGAGCGCCTCCCGAGCAGGAGAAAGTTCGACGATCGCGTCGCGGGCGCGGCGCAGAAAATCCGCTTTCGCCTCTTCCGGCTTTAATTGCAGCGTGCCGCCGAAATGCACCTTGCAGATTAGCGGCACTGGCCAGATTGCGCCTTTGGGCATGATCCGCTGCAGATTCTCCAGGTAGACTGGGCACAGGTCGATATCAGGAAACTCGCTGGCGAGCCTGAAGATGCCGCTCTTGAATGCCTGCGGCAATGCTTCGGCGCTACGTGTGCCCTCGGGAAAAATGATCACGGACTCGCCAAGCCGCAATGCCTCGCGGACCGGATCGAGCGGGTCACCTTCACCTTCATGCTTGCGGTCGATCAACACGACGTTGAGCAGATCGCGCGCAATATGCACTTTGGCTTTGCCGCGCTGCCAATAGTCGCGCGCAGCCACGGGGCGAACCTGATGACGCAACTCACTCGGCAACGCGGCGAGGATCGCCAGCGTGTCGATGTGGCTCGTGTGATTCGAAAAGTAGATGGTCTGCGAGGCGCTCGGCGCGCCGTGATGCCACACGGGGTAGGTACCTGCCACGAGGCGTACGACGCTCAGCAGAAAGTCACGTTCCCACGCGTGCCAGGTACTCATGAATGCTCCTCTCGAAGCGATGCGCTGCAAGCGGTCGCTTGCCCTCGCGCTTATCTTCGTTATCCAAACTTCTGCCGACGGCCAGAATCCTTCTGACACCGACGCATTCTTATGCGATGCGAATCATCGTATGCGAGAGCAGAAGATTTCAGTCGCGGCATTATGACGAGTTTCCATGACAAGCACCACATCGCTTTGCTCGGGCTCGTCTTGACGTTCGTTGCCGTTTAAATGACGATGTCGCTGTTTGTGACAGCACAAACAGAGCGGGCGCGGGACATGTCGCCCGACTTCCCGAAAGACCATTCAAGACGCCAATCAACGAGCGCGCTATGAGCGTATACGCACTAAAACCGAAGTTCCAGAATCTGCTGCGTCCGTTGGTGCGGCAACTCGCACGCGCAGGCGTCACTGCCAATCAGGTCACCGTATCGGCTGCGCTTGGATCGATACTCGTCGGGATCGTGGCGGGTTTCGGATTTCCGCTTTACCGGCTGTTTTTGCTGATCCCTGTCTGGCTGTTTTTGCGCATGGCGCTCAATGCGATAGACGGAATGCTGGCGCGCGAATTCGGTCAAAAGAGCGCGCTCGGCGCCTATTTGAATGAACTGGGAGATGTGGTCTCGGACATAGCCCTGACATTGCCGTTTCTAGTGATACCCGAGTTTAATCCGGCCGATATCTGGGTGTTTGTGCTGTCCGCGGTGGTGGTCGAATGCGCGGGTCTGGTCGGACCGCTGGCTGGTGCCACGCGTCGTTATGATGGACCGCTTGGCAAGAGCGATCGCGCCGTCGCGGTCGGCGCGTTTGGTTTGTGGATTGGTTTGGGTTTGCCGCTGGCGCACTGGGCAGACTGGCTGTGGTGCGCGTTGACCGCGCTGTCGGTGATTACGGTCTGGCAGCGGATTAGAAAGGGAGTGACGGAGGCGCGAGGTTAAGCCGCCCAGCGCGCTCCTGCTAACCTTCAAATAACCGGCGGCGCTTCACGGAGATCCGCTCCCACGCGAATGCACGCCACCCTGCGATCCGCCGTCCCACGCGAGATCGACTGCGGCACCTCTTCGGCGCAAGCTGCAATCGCCTCGGGACAGCGCGTGCGGAACGCACATCCAGAGGGCAGGTTGAGCGGCGATGGCATCTCTCCAGTTAGCACCGCATGTTTGCGTGTGCGCTCGATCGCAGGATCAGGCCGCGGCACCGCCGACAACAACGCCCGTGTATAAGGATGCTGCGGCGACCCATACACCTCCTGCCGCGTGCCCAGCTCCATCACGCGCCCGAGGTACATGACCAGCACGCGCTGGCTGATCGCCTTCACGACCGCCAGATCATGCGCGACAAACAGCAGCGACAGCGACAACTCCCGCTGCAAATCGCGCAACAGATTGACGATCTGCGCCTGAATCGAAACATCCAGCGCCGACACGGGTTCATCGCAAATCACCAGTTGCGGCTCACCCACCAGTGCCCGCGCAATCCCGATCCGCTGACACTGTCCACCAGAAAACTCGTGCGCATAGCGCGACAGATGATGCGCGCCAAGACCCACGCGCTCCAGCATCGTTACCACGCGCGCATGAGTCTCATCACGCCCCAGACCGGGTCGTTGCACCTTTAACGGCTCGGTGACGATCTGCTCGATGGTCATCCGTGGATCCAGCGAGGCCAGCGGGTCCTGAAACACCATCTGCACGTCCTTGCGCAGCCGCTCCATCGCAACGGCCGGACGGCGTCCGTCGGTCACCGTCTCCGTATCGCGCCAGCGCACGCTGCCTTCCGTCACAGGTGTGAGGCCGATAATCGCTCGCGCCAGTGTCGACTTGCCGCAGCCCGACTCGCCTACGAGTCCCAGCGTCTCACCGCGTCGCACGTCGAACGACACGCCATCCACTGCGCGCAAGGTCGCTTTCGACGACCACGGATACGCGCCGCGCGGCACCCGGAAGTGCACCTTGAGATCGCGCACCGTCAGCACCGGCTCGCCCGCCACGTTGGCACGTGCTTCACCCGCCGCGCCGCCCAGCGGCTTTCCCGATGTCCCGTCACCCATACCCACCGTCCTTTGCGTCACCGTGTTACTCACCGCACCACCTCCATCATCTCGCCGACCGGGCGCAGGCAAGCACGCCAGCCGTCCGTCCGGTCGACGATGGCCTCCAGTTCGGGCCGCGTCGTATGGCAGCGGTCCTTTGCCAGCGCACAGCGTGGCGCAAATGCGCAGCCTTCGATGGCCTCGCCCGGCGCAGGGGGATTACCTGCGATCGTGCGCAACGGGGCATCGATGTCGTGTGTGCCGTCGGTGTCGTCGAGTCGCGGCAGCGCATCGAGCAGCCCGCGCGTGTACGGATGAGTCGGGTTCTCGAACAACGCTTGCGCACTCGCGCGCTCCACGGTGCGGCCTGCGTACATCACCATCACGTCGTCCGCGAGTCCTGCCACCACGCCCATGTCGTGCGTGATCAGAATAATCGCCGTACCCAGGTCGCGATTCAGCTCGCGCAGCAGTTCGATGATCTGCGCCTGCACCGTCACGTCGAGCGCGGTGGTTGGTTCGTCGGCAATAAGGATTTCGGGTTCGGTCAGCAGCGCGGTTGCGATGGTCACGCGCTGGCGCATGCCACCTGAAAACTCATGCGGATATCGATCGATACGTCGCGCCGCATCCGGAATCCACACGCGCTGCAGTGCCTCGATGGCCTGGCGGCGCGCATCGCGCCGCGACACGCCGCGGTGCAATTGCAGCGCTTCGGTCATCTGACGCTCGACCGTGAGAAACGGGTTGAGCGACGTCATCGGATCCTGAAACACCATGCCAATGCGATCGCCGCGAATCTGGTTCAGTTCGCGCTGACTCAGCGCCAGCAGATTGCGGCCTGCGTACAGCGCTTCGCCGGAGGTCTGGCCATTGCCGGGGAGCAGCCCGAGCAGCGCCATCACTGTCTGACTTTTACCCGAGCCCGATTCGCCGACAATCCCCAGCGTCTTGCCCTTTTCGAGCGTGAACGATACGCGTTGCACCGCGTCCACGGGCGAGGCGTCGCGCCGTGTGAAGCGTACCCCCAGGTCTTTTACTTCGAGCAACGCCATCTCAACGCTCCTTGGTATCGAGCGCGTCGCGCAGCCCGTCGCCTACAAAATTCACGCAATACAGCGTGACGCACAGCATCACCGCCGGGCACAGCAGCAGCCACGGCATCGACTCCAGTTTCTGCGCGCCGTCGTTGATCAGCACTCCCCAGCTTGTCATCGGTTCCTGCACGCCCAGACCGAGAAACGACAGTACGGATTCGGTCAGCACGATGCCCGGCACCGTGACCGTCGCGTACACCACCACCACGCCGAGCAGGTTCGGCACGATGTGCCGCAGGATGATCCCCGGTGTGCTCACGCCGGTCGCGCGCGCTGCGTCGATGAACTCACGGGTCCGCAGCGATAGCGTCTGACCGCGCACCACGCGCGCCATGTCGAGCCACGAGAACGCGCTGATCGTCAGCACCACCAGGTAGAACGCGCGGCCCAGCAGCGTCATCATCAGGATCGCGATCAGCATGTAGGGGATTGCGTACATCATGTCGACGATACGCATCATCACCGCATCGGTCCGTCCGCCGATATAGCCGGCCGTCGCACCCCACGCGACGCCGATCAGTCCCGACACCAGCGTGCCAAGCAGCCCGACTTCGAGCGACACGCGTCCGCCGGCAAGCGTGCGCACCAGCAGGTCGCGGCCGAGTTCGTCGGTGCCGAACCAGTGCTGGCCCAGCAGCGTGGGCGGCATGCTGATAGCGCCCCAGTCGTTGGCGGCGGGATCGTTGGAGAGGAGCAGCGGACCCACAAAGCAGGCAATGATGATGATCCCAAGGATCACCAGGCTGGCGAGCGCCGCGCGGTTGCGCAGAAACTGCCTGAAGGCAAGCTCAAGCGGACTGCGCGAGCGTCGCGGGGCGGCGGTAGCTGTAGTCGCAGCGGTGGAAGGGGAGGTGTTCATGGTGTCTCTATCGTAGATCGTAGTTCGATGATCAAGGCGTGGGATCCGTTGCCGGGATCTCAGTAGCGGATGCGCGGGTCGAGCCACGCGTACGCCAGATCGACGAGCAGGTTGAACACGACGGCCGCCACGGTCGTAAGCACCACGAGTCCGAGCACGAGCGTGTAATCGCGGTTGATGGCGCCGTCCACCACCAGTTGTCCGAGGCCAGGCAGCGCGAACACCGACTCCGTGACCACCGCGGCAGTAATCGAAGAGATGCAGATCGAGCCCAGCAGCGACACCACCGGCATCAAGGCGGGCTTGAGTGCGTGCCGCAGCACGATCACATGACCAGGCATGCCCTTCGCGCGCGCGGTGCGAATGAAATTCCCCGACAGCACTTCGATCATGCTGCCGCGCATCACCCGCGCAATCGATGAAACGTTGATGATCACCAGCAGCGCCATCGGCAGCACGCGGTAGCGCCAGCCACCGTCGCCCCAGCCGCCTGCGGGCAGCCAGCCGTGGCCATCCGAGCGCTTGAGCAGAATTGCAAACACCCACACCAGCACCGGGCCGAGCACGAACGGCGGAATCACGTTGCCGACGTTGCCGAGCAGCATCACGATGCGATCGGTGATGCCGTCGCGACGCACTGCAGCCGCCGTGCCGAGCAGCACGCCGATCACGAGCGCGATCGGCACCGAGAGGCCGCCCACGCCGAGGCTGACCGGCAGCGCCTTGCTGACGAGGTCATTGACCGACCAGTCGACGTAGCGCACCGACGGCCCGAGATCGCCATGCAGCAGTGCGTTTAGATATAGCAGGTACTGCTTCCAGAGCGGCTGGTCGAGGTGATATTTCGCGTTCAGATTCGCGATGGTGGCCGCGGACAGGTGCTTTTCAGTGTCGAACGGACCGCCCGGCGTCGCGTGCAACATCAGATAGCACACCGTAATCACGGCAAGAACGGTTGGAATGACCCATAGGGTACGGCGCAGCGCGTAGGCGAGCATGGCGGATTCCGTTACTTCAATATTCGGTGGTCAGTGAGCGGGGCTTAGTGCGCCAGCAGGTACATGTCCTGCGAGGCACGCTGATCCACATAGTTGGTCGGCAGATAGCCGCCCACATACGGTTTCACGAGCCGGTCGGCCGAGTACTGGAACAGCGGGATCAGCGGCGTTTGGCTCATGGCCAGATTGTGCGCCTGAGTGAGCAGGGCGGTGCGTTTCTGGTCGTCGAGTTGCAGGTTGCCCTGATCGATGAGTGCGTCGACCTTCGGGTCGCAGAACTGCTGGTCGTTCTGCACGTCGTTGCAGCGCAATTGATCGAAGTACGACATCGCGTCGTTATAGTCGACGAACCAGCCATCGCGCGAGGCCTGTACCTTGCCGGCATGGCGTTCGCTCAGCAGTACCTTGTATTCGACGTTCTCCAGCTTCGCGTTCACGCCGAGCTTGGTGCGCCATTCGGAGGTTGAGAAGAGTGCCACCTTCTTATGGAGATCGCTGGTGTTGTACGTCAGGGTGAAGGTCAGGGGCTTCGCATCCGAATAGCCCGCTGCCTTCAGCAGACCGCGCGCGTAGTCGACACGCTTGGCCATCGGCCAGCTCGCCCAGTCTGGTGTGTAGACAGCAGCGCCCTTGGTGCCTTTGGCGATGAGGCCGTACATCGGCACTTCGCCTGCCTGAGTGAGTTTCGACGTCAGCAGGTCGCGGTCGATCACCATCGAAAGCGCCTGGCGCACGCGCGGGTCGCGGAATGCCGGGTCGGTGTTGTTCAGGCTGTAGAAGTAGGTTGCAAGCTGCAAACCGGTCTGCAGTTCCTTGCCGAACTGCTTGCTGACCTGGGCATAGACACCCGAAGGGATCGAATACGTGTAATCGATCTGGCCGGACTGATACATGCGCATCGCCGTCTCGTCGCTTTCCACCGGCACGTACGTGACCTTCGAGATCACCACTTGCGGCGCGTTCCAGTACTTGGCGTTCTTGACGATCACGATGCGGTTATTCGGCTCCCAGTCGCTCAGCGTGTACGGGCCGTTGCTCACCATGTTGCCGGGGCGCGTCCAGCTATCGCCGAATTTATCCACCGTTGCTTTGTTTACTGGTGCCATGGCCGGCATGGCGGTGAGTTCGGTGAAGAAAGCGACCGGCACTTCGGTCTTGACCTCAAGCGTATACGGATCGACAACTCGTGCGGCCAGCGATGTTAGCGGCGCCTTGCCAGCGAGGATCGCTTTTGCGTTCTTGATGAACTCCGGCAGGATCGTATATTTCGAGCCGGTCTTCGGATCGAGCACACGCTGCCACGCGTAGACGAAATCTGTCGCGGTGACCGGATCGCCATTGCTCCATTTCGCGTCGTGACGCAGCTTGAAGACCCAGGTGTCGGGAGCAGTACGCGTCCATGACAGGGCGACGCCCGGCACGACTGCGCCGGAAGCGCCGATACGGGTGAGGCCTTCGAACAGATCGAGCCCAATAGTGTCGCCTGTCCACGATTCGATATGCGCTGGGTCAAGCGACTCGACTTCGGCCGGCACCTGACGCGTGAGTTCCTGCTTGGCGGCAAGCGTGGTGCCCGGTGGCACTGTGACCGCCGACGCTGCGCCGGCAAAAGTGAGCGTGATCGCTGAGAGCACCGCAGTAAGGGATTGCGACAGTTTCATAGGCTGGTTCGAAGAAGGAGGTTCAAGAGAAGTCCCCGCCCCGCGCAACAAGGCGGCAGGGGGCGCAGAGCAATGCGTGATGTCGCGGCACGACGAGGCTTAGCCGAAGAGGCCGCGCGACAGGACGTCCCGGCCCATGTGCTGGTGGGGACATCGGATGAGGAATGGGGTGTCGGAAGACAGGCGGTGCCACCGTCCGGCGGCTAATGTCACTTGCATACGTTTCACTTACGATTCTTCCTGTCGTTGTAGCCACAACCATGGACGACTTGCACATCGGCGCACGAGCCGTGCGCCAGCAGTCATGCGCGTTGTCCGGCAAGCGTTTTGCCGTTGACGCGCAACATTCGTTATCGAAAGTCCCATCAGCGTGCGATGCCGATTGTGTCGGCGGCACGCTGGTTTGAGGCGACGGCAGCCTAAGCAGAAGGCATGCCAAAAAACGTGGCTCGATTCCGTCCATCCGTCCGGTGTCTGGCCTGGCATGATGTAACTGGCTGATTGGATTACAAAATGCCAGCCGTGCATGGTTTTCATGATTACCGGCACGGTCGAAACGGTATCGCGCTTATATCACGCCGAAAGAAAACGTGATTTTGGATACGCCCAAAGTAGAGGAAACCACCTACCGCCTCCTGGTGCAGCACGCACCAGTTCGGAATCGATTTTGGGCGGGCCTCTATGGCTCTACGGAGACCGAGCGTTTGAGACAGCGCAAGGCAAAGATCGAGCGGCTGTTCTGAAAGCCAGGCAGCCGGTAGAGCTTGCGTCGCAGGAACGACTCGTACCCTTCGGTGCCTGCCACCGCCACCTTGATCAGATAGTCGTATTCGCCGGACACCAGAAACGCTTCGACCACTTCAGGCAGATCAGCGAGCGCCTCGCCGAAGCGCTCCAGCGTGCGTTCGTCGTGCTTCTCGAGGGTGACTTCGATGATGACCGTATCGGGCAGCCCAAGCGCCTTCTGGTTGAGCAGCGCGGCATAACCTTCGATCACGCCCGACTCTTCCAGCGCTCGCACCCGGTTCCAGCACGGCGTGGCCGACAGGCCGACGCGTTCGGCCAGTTTGGCGTTGGACAGACGTCCGTCGCTGCGCAGTTCGCGCAGGATTCGCTGATCGATCGCGTCGAGCTTCATGTCGTCCTCTGATGCACTCTCCACATCGCGTCGCGTGGGGAGACGATTCGTCTTTAGTAAAAAGGAAATATAGGTATTACTTCTGCCATAGGCCGCATCATGCCAGATAAACGGAAGAAATCCCCGGATTTGGACGCATACACTCTTGCCGTCGAGGCGCGCTCAAATCACGAATACCAGCGCCTCGCCCGTACTCCGCATGCCACCGCGATCCGGACCGCATGCGGCCAGGCGCGAAGCCATCGCTTCGCGCGGATGCTGAACTCTCCGCCCACAAGGAAGGAATACTGATGGACCGACTGACGACCACTGCCGCCGGCAACCTTTTTGGACTGCACGGTGAACCCGCTCACGAACGCATCGTGCTCGCCACCGACGCCGCCTCCGGACTGCAAGCTATCGTTGCTGTCTACAGCACGGCGCGCGGCCCTGCGTTCGGCGGCTGCCGCTTCTGGCAGTACGCGTCGGAGCACGAGGCGTACAACGACGCACTGCGTCTGTCGCAAGGTATGGCGTTCAAGAACGCGCTGGCCGATCTGCCGTTCGGCGGCGGCAAGGCCGTGATCCTGCGCCGTCCGGAAGTGCTCGACCGCGCGGCATTGTTCAAGGCGTTCGGACGGCTGGTGCAATCGCTGGAAGGCATCTATATCACCGCCGAAGACGTCGGCACGACCGCCGACGATATGCGTGCCGTGCAGAGTGAGACCGGCTTCGTGAGCGGTATCCCGCGCGATAACGACGTCTATGGTGGCAACCCGTCGCCGCGCACTGCCTATGGCGTGTTCACAGGCTTGCAGGCGGCCGTGCAAGCGGCGCTTGGGCGCAAGACGCTCGACGGCGTTTCGGTTGCGGTACAGGGCCTCGGCTCGGTAGGTTGGGATCTGTGCGAACGTCTGCATCAAGCGGGCGCGCTGCTGATCGTGTCGGATATCGACGCCGCTAAAACGGCCCGCGCCCAGCAACTCTTCAATGCGCGCGTGGTGGATACGGCAGAAATCGTCAACGTGGAAGCCGATGTGTTCGCACCGTGTGCGCTGGGCGGCTCGATTTCGGAATCGGTCGCGAAGCAGTGCCGTTTCAAGGTGGTGGCGGGCGGCGCGAACAATCAGTTGATCTCGCTGGCGGAAGGCGATGTGCTGCATCAGCGCGGCATCTTCTACGCGCCGGACTTCCTCGTGAACGCAGGCGGCATTATTAGTTGCGTGCGGGAATATCAGGGCTCGGGTGAAGAGCAGGCCGTGCTTGCCGAAGTCGCGCAGATCGGTCCGCGGGTCTTCGAACTGGCGGAGCGCGTGCGCGCGACTGGTGTTGCTCCGGCACGCGCCGCAGTGGCGTGGGCGCGTGAAAAGATGGTGGCCTGCTAAGGCGGCGGCGCAAACACTCGCCACCGCATTGATGCAATGACGTGCTGGAGTGGGTCCGCTAGCGGTTCAGATACTCCTCCAGCACGTCGTGCGCGAAGCAACTTCACGCACGACGACGAAACGCCGCCTTGGCTCAACGCATGAGCCAAGGCGCAATCGCCGGCAGCAGCACCGGCACGACAAACGCCGTGAATACTCCGTTCAGGCCCATTCCAAGTCCCGCGAACGCCCCCATCTCTTCGCTCACCTGAAAGGCACGCGCAGTGCCGATCCCATGCGAGGCCACGCCGAGCGCAAAGCCGCGCACTTCGGGTTCTGTCACGCGCAGCAGGTTCAGGATCGAGCGTGCGAAGACCGCGCCGAACACACCGGTCGTAATCACCAGCACGGCAGTCAGCGACGGAATACCGCCGATCTCGGCCGCCACGGCCATCGCGATCGGCGTCGTCACCGATTTAGGCGCGAGCGACGCGATGGTCTGATGCGAAGCGCCGAACAACGCCGCCACGCCCACTGCCGACGCAATCGCCGTCAACGAACCCGCCACCAGACCGCCGATCAAGGGCCACGCCGCGCGCCTCAGCTTCGGCCATTGCCGGTAAAGCGGCAGCGCCAGCGCGACCGTTGCCGGCCCGAGCAGGAAATGGACGAACTGCGCTCCTTCGAAGTAGGTCGCGTAGGGTGTGCCGGTGATTTCGAGCAGCATCACGAGCAACGCCACCGCGATCAGCACCGGATTGACGAGCGGGTTGAAGCGCGACTTCGCATACAGGGCCTGGGCAATCAGATAGGCGAGCAGCGTGATGGTCAGCCCGAGCAGCGGACTCGCGGCGAGATAGACCCAGATGGCGCCGAGTTTGGGAATCGCGCTCATTGCGCACGCTCCTGCGCAGCCGGTTCGTTGCGCTGCCGCCGCAGCAACGCGCGAGTGACGAGCGCAGTGACGGCAATCGCCAGGGTCGTGCTGACGACGAGCGAGACCACCACGGCCAGCGCATCGCCGCGGACCTTGCCGGCCGACACCATGATGCCGACACCTGCCGGGATGAACAGCAGCGAAAGATGACGCAGCAGTTCCAGCGCGGTCGGCTCGATCGCGTCTGCGATTTGCGGGCGCAGCATGAGAAAGCCGAATAGCAACAGCATGCCGATCACCGGCCCCGGCACCGGCAGCTTGAACAGATAAGAAACGCCTTCACCGAGGCATTGGAACACCAGCAAGGTCGCAAGGGCGCGGAGCATGAGCACGGTCCGGTAGGGCGTCGGCATCCAGCCGGCGCGAGGTTTGCAAGGCTACCAGTATCCAGGATTGGGTGTCGTGAAGAGAAACGGTAAGGGTAATTGTCTGACGAACCATAAAGTTTTCGGCAAAACGGCCGTAGTCCATCCTGTGGGGCGTTCGCTTAAATTTTAATCAAGTTGCGGACCTGGCCGAGGGGGCTTGGGCGCAGCACGCCTGACCGGAGCTTCTCGCTAACCGCCGGCAGGTCGCCCAATGGAGATTTGCCCAAATGCTTAACAAGCTGTCAATCCGCACCTGCCTGACCTTGATGGTCGCCTTCTTCGGCGTCGTACTGCTAATCGGGGCGGCGGCGGGTCTGCTGTCGTTGCGTGCCAGTAACGACTCGCTGCAGCAGATGTACACGGTAGATACGCCAGCCGTTGCCGATCTCGAGGGAAGCGCCGGCCAGTTGCTGCGGCTGCGCCTTGCGCTGGCTACCTACGCCTCGCTCTCCGACCTGAACGATCAGGATGGCGCGTCGGCGGTCCTGCAGCGCTTCGACCAGTATCTGAAGATCTCAAACGACCGCCTTGCTCACTATGTCAGCCGCGCCGGTTCGGGTGACGAAGAGCAACGTCTCATCAAGGACATGCAGGACAAGCGCGACATCTTCCTGCACGAAGGCGTCGAACCGGCGATGGCCGCGCTCAAGTCGGGCGACAAGACATCTTTCCAGCAACTGCAGGCGCACAAACTGCCCTCGCTCTACAACGCCTATGAAAAGGCGATGCTCACGCTGGAGCAACTGCAACTGAACCACGGCGCGCAACGCTATCAGGATGCGCAGGACCGCTTCTTTGCAATCAGCGTTGCGGTTGCGGTGGGCATGGTGCTGGCGCTGGTGTTTTCGTGGCTTGCGCGAGTGGTGCTGGTGCGGGCGATCGTGCACCCGGTGGATGCGACCATCGGGCAGTTTCAGCGGATCGCCGAGGGCGACCTGACGGGCCGCATCGAAGTCATCAGCGACAACGAAATGGGCAAGCTCGCAGCAGCCCTGCGCAAGATGCAGGATTCGCTGATCTCGACGGTCAATATCGTTCGTCAGGGTACCGAATCGATCGATACGGGCGTCAGCGAAATCGCTGCCGGCAACACCGACCTGTCGCAGCGTACGGAAGAGCAGGCGGCGTCGCTCGAAGAGACCGCGGCAAGCATCGAAGAGCTGACCTCCACCGTCAAACAGACCGCCGAGAACGCCAAGCAGGCGAGCTCGCTGGCGCAAGGCGCTTCGACGCTGGCGGCGCAGGGCGGCGAGTTGACCCAGCAGGTGGTGGGCACCATGAATCACATGGTGGACGATTCGCGCCGGATCGCCGACATCGTCGGAGTGATCGAAGGCATTGCATTCCAGACCAATATCCTCGCGCTTAATGCAGCGGTCGAAGCGGCGCGCGCGGGCGAGCAAGGCCGCGGCTTCGCGGTGGTGGCGAGCGAAGTGCGCTCGCTCGCGCAGCGCAGCGCCGGTGCTGCCAAAGAGATCAAGACGATGATCGACGACTCGACCGCGCGCGTGCAGACGGGGGCGCAACTGGTCGAGCGTTCGGGTACGACGATGACGGAAATCGTCGGCGCGATTGCTCGCGTGAGCGCGATCATGGGCGAGATTGCCGCTGCGGCGACGGAGCAGAGCACCGGCATCGATCAGGTCAATCTCGCCGTCGCACAGATGGATGAAGTCACGCAGCAGAACGCGGCGCTGGTGGAGCAGGCTGCGGCGGCTGCCAGTTCGCTGGAAGATCAGGCGCGCCGTTTGACGTCTGCGGTCGCGGTGTTCCGTACTGGATCGGGCTCCGGCGCTGCGTCCGTGCGGTCACCGGCAACGGGCCGCGCGCACACGGGCGTCGGCCGCACCGAGCCGGTCGCGGCGTAGAGCGGTCGCTGCTGCCTGTCGACTGAAAGACCGGTAGCGGCGTAGCGTGTGGTGAGCGGCGCAACTGTGCCGCTGACTGCGCGCGGCCGCCGGGATGTCAAGGCTGCGCTGCATAGTACTTCGCCAGCCCGTCGATTTCCTCCGGCGTCAGATGCCGCGCGACGTTGCGCATCTGTTCGTTGATGTCGTTATGCCGTTCTCCGCTCGCAAAGCGCTGCATTTGCGCGGCCAGATAGATCGACGATTGCCCACCTAGCCACGGCGCAGCGCCTTTGCGGTCGAGTTGCCCGTGGCACGCTGCGCACGGTGCAATATTGCGGATCGGGTCGCCCTGCATAGCGAGCCTGACCGCGCTGGCGTCCTGAGCAGTGTCGGTAGCGCCGGGTTCTGCCGGTGCGGCACGCTGCAGCGAGGCGTAATAGGCCGCCAGATCGTGCAGATCCTGATCGCTGCGATTGTGGATGATCGGCTGCATGATCGCGTTGGCGCGCAGTCCGTTCTGATAGTCGCGCAACTCCTTGTAGATCACATCGGCGTATTGGCCGGCCAACGCAGGAGCCGTCACCTGTACGGTGCCGAGCACGCCGTGGCACATCGAGCAGTTCTGCGTGGCGAGCGTCGCACCGCGTCCAATCGAAACCGCATCTGGATTGGCATAGCGCGCTGGCGGCAACACCACCACGTCGCTTGGCGCGGGCCCCGCGATGTTCGCTCCGCCACCGTACCAGCTCGACGGTGCGCCTGCCGCGCTGCAGATGGTCGCCCACAAGCCGTGCCCGGTGAAATCTCTGTTGGCTGACGGCAGCCAGATAAAGCCGATCAGGATCGAAATCACTGCAAGCACGAGCGTTCCGCCTACGCTCGTCACGAACCATGGATTGCGCAAGCTGAAGACCCGTTCGTAATTCATCGCTGCGCTCCGACGACGACCGCCGGCACGGAAGTCTGCTGCAGCCGCAGTAACTGGAAGACCGGCACGCTGTAGTTGACGATTGTCAGCGCGATCATCAACGAGACCCACAGGCCGAAGCTGTTCAGCGCGGCGGGCACGTGATCGACCGGATGGATGGCGAGACTAAAGCGAAATTCCTTGGGTTGTATGAGGGGTCCGAACTGCGATTTCGCAAGGATGTAGATGAACAGCACGCCGGAGATCACCAGCACGAAACCGCCGATCGCCGACATCGCCACCCACACTGCCTGCTGCTCGAGACCGGGCGCGTTGTAGTCGTAGTAGGCCATGCGTCGCGGCGCGCCGAGCAGGCCGACGTAGTGCCACGGCAGCGTCACGACCATCATGCCGATGAACCACAGCCATAGTTGGGTCCGCACGAGACCCAGCGAACACAGCGCGCGTCCGGTGAGCTGAGGCCACAATTCGTAGGCGATCGCGAAGTACATGATGACGATGGCGCCGCCGAAGATCAGATGGAAGTGACCGGTGACCCATTGCGTGTTGTGGATCGTCGAGTTCAACTGGTAGCTCATGTTGATGAGGCCACCCGCACCGCCTAGCCCCAGCATGACGAACGAGAACGCGAGCACCAGCATCATTGGATTGCGCCACGGCAGCGCGGTCAGCCAGCCGAACGCGCCCTTGCCGCCGCGCAGTCGGCCGGCGATTTCAACCGACGCGCAGATCGTGAACACGGTGAGCAAGGTCGGCACAGACACCATCCCGGTGAACACCGCGTGCAGGAATTTGAAGCCCGCACCGACCTGCGGATCGGCGAACAGATGGTGAATGCCGATCGGCATCGCGAAGATCAGGAACAGGATGAACGAGACGCGCGCCATCGAATCGCTGTAGAGCCGTCCGCCGATCGCGCCAGGCACCATCGTGTAGTACGCGATATACGCGGGGATCAGCCAGAAGTAGACGATCGCATGCAGCGTCCACGAGAACAGGACGCGGGAGAGACCGGCGTCGATGGTGGTCTTCCAGCCGAATGCGACCGGCAGAATCTGCAGCAGGATTTCAAGCGCGGCGCCGATCGCTGTCCATGCCCACAGATACGCGCCTGCCACGTTCGCGAACATCGCCAGCGGCACCGGCTTGACGGGATTGGCGCGCTTCCAGACGCGCAGGTTCACATGCATCAGCGCGACCCAGATCCATGAGCCGACCACCACCAGCACCACGCCGATGTAATAGAGCGGACTACCAATCATGGGTGGGTAGAAGGTGAACAGCACCGACGCCTGCCCTAGCGACACCGGCACCATGGCGACCACTGCTCCCACCGCCAGCACAAAGAACGCGGCCCACGCCCATTTGAGTCCTACCAGTGGCTGGCGCAATGCGAGCTCGACGATCGCATAACCGAAACCCATCGCTACGAGAGTCGGCAGTACATACGCCATCACCGTGCCGTGCGCGGTGACCGAGCGGTAGTACAGCTCAGGGTTGCCGACCCACGGCAGCAGCGGACTTCTGACCAGCATCTGCCACGAGCCGAGAAAGAGCGCGATCAGAAACGCGATGAAGGCGAGCCAGAAGTGCGCGAGAACGAGTCGCTTAGCGAGAAACACAGTTCAGCCTCCTTGATTGCTTTGCCCGTGCGAAGAAGGTGTCCTTGTCGATCACCTTCACGTGCGCCCACATCGTTTGATGGCCGAAGCCGCAGAATTCGTGGCACGGCATCAGATGATCGCCTGGCTGTGCGAAGCTGGTTTCCAGCGTCGAGATGTAGCCCGGCACGACCATCGTGTTGATGTTCGTGTCCGTGACGAGCAGGCCGTGCACGACATCCGCGCTGGTGGTGCGGAAGGTGACCGGTGTACCGGCCGGCACCAGCAGGCACTGCGGCGTAAATGAGTACTGCTGGGCAATAAAGCGCACCACGACCGAGCCGTCGGCTTCGACTGCGGAGCCGAGATTGTCGTCGACGAATTCGCCGCTTAACTGCAGGCGCGTCGGGTCCACGGTCTCGACGCGCGAGGGCGGCATCATGGCCCAATGCAGGCCGGAAAACACGATGATCACCAGCATCAACAGGATCAACGCCGACGCGAAAATCGCCCAGCGCCGCTCGGCGCGCAGCGCGACGGCATGGGCGCCACCTGGATGGTCAGGAGAAGGAGTGGGCGTCGCCATGATCAGTGAACGACTCCACGCGGCAGGAAGACGAAGAGATAGAAGCCGACCCAGATCGCCATCACGATCAGCGTGGCGATCCCGGCCACGGCGATCGCGCCGTGCGGTCCGGCCGCTACCACGCGTTCGATGTCTTCATCGGAGGGCGGCGCTGCGCTCGGATTCTCGTTGACGTCCATCTGAAGGATCTCCTTCGGGCAACGTTTGTTTAGATCAGTTCATGCGCTCGCGCGGCGGATGTGCCTCGCGGCTCAATGCAGTGGTGCCTTGCGCAGTTCGTTGACCTCGCGCTCCGTCACGGGCGAGCCATGATTGCCCCACGCAGTGCGAATGTAGGTGACGACAGCGGCGGCGTCCGTATCGCTCAACTCCTGGCCGAACGGCGGCATGCCGTACGGCTCGGGATTGCGTTGCGTGCCTGGTGGAAAGCCACCGTTCAGCACGATGCGAATCGGGTTGACGGCCGAATTCATTTCAATCGACTGGTTGCTCGCGAGCGGCGGGTAATGCTGCAACTGGCCTTCGCCGTTGTGGCCGTGACAGAGCGCGCACTTATCCATGTAGATCTGGCCGCCGAGTTCGAACGTTTTGGTGTTGGTGTGCGCCGGCGGCCCGGATTTGCGACCACGGTCGTTATCGGGCAACGTCTTCAGGTACGCCGCCATCGCCTTGATGTCGTCGTCGGTCATGTACTGCAGGCTGTGATAGGTCACCTCGGCCATCGGACCATAGACCGCGCCGCGATCGGAGATGCCGGCCTGCAGCAGATCGACGATGTCCTTCACGCTCCAGTCGCCGAGACCGCCGTCCTTGTCGGACGTGAGCGACGGTGCGTACCAGTTCTGCACGGGAATCAGGCCACCGGCAAACTGATCGCGCTGAGACGAACCGCCGAGCAGGTTGATCTTCGTGTGGCACAGCGTGCAATGGCCGAGTCCTTCGACCAGATACGCGCCGCGATTCCATTCCACCGAATGGGTCGGATCCGGCTTGTACTCGCCTTCGCGGAAATACAGCGTGCGCCAGCCGAGCAGCAGCTTGCGCTGGTTGAAGGGGAATTTCAGCGACTGCGGATGGCTTGGCTCACGCACCGGCGGAACCGATTGCAGATAGGCGAAGATCGCATCGGAGTCCTCACGCGTGACCTTGGTGTATTGCGCGATCGGCATGGCGGGGTAAAGCAGCTTGCCGTCCGGCGTGATGCCCGTGCGCATCATGTGGAAGAACGCGTCCGGACTCCATGCGCCGATGCCGTACTGCGCGTCGGGGCTGATGTTCGGTGAGTAGAGCGTGCCGAACGGCGTTTCCATCGCGAGTCCGCCGCCGAACATCTTGCCGCGCGGCGCGGTATGGCAGGCGATGCAATCGCCGGCGCGCGCGAGGTACTCGCCGCGTTTGACGATGTCAGGGCGGGTATCGGCGCCTGTGTTGGCGGCGATTGCTGCGGTTGTTGGCGTGGCGCTCGTTGCGGTAGTACTTGTGGCAGCGGACGAGTTGCGCATCAACGACGAATGCGGGGCGCTCAGTGCGAAAGCAACGGCGATGGCGCCGATGACGGCGAAACGCGCAGACGCGCGGCGACTCGTCCGAGGAACCCGTGCGATATGTGCGGAGATCGGCTTCATTGCGGCTGACTCCCGCAGGCCAACGGCAACGTACCGTTGCTCGACGAGGCCGGCCGTGGGTCGTCCGGCCTCGGCTGACGGGCAAGCCAGCTCGACACCGCGGTGATGTCCTTGTCGGTCAGCTTGACGGCGATCGCATGCATGCAATCGGGCGCGACCGCATGGCGCGTACCGGAGCGCCAGGTCCCCATCTGTCCGGCGATGTAGCTCGCGTGCAGACCGAGCAGTCCCGGGATGCCGGGTTGCGCGCCAGTCAGCCTCGCGCCGTGGCAGGCCGCGCATGCGGGCAGTTTGCGGGCCGGGTCGCCGTGCGTGACGAGCCGCTCGCCGTACTGCAGTACCGCAGGCGAGATGTTGCCGGTGTCGGCATTCGGGTAGGGCGGCTGCAGGTTGGCGAAGTACTCGCTGATCTTGTGCAGGTAGTCGTCGGGCAGGAAGGCGATCAGATAACCCATTGGCGGATAGGTCCGCCCGCCGTCGCGAAACGCGATCAACTGATTGAACAGATAGTCGGCAGGCTTGCCTGCGATGCGCGGGAAGTAGTCGTTGTCGCGCCCCTGTCCCTGCGCACCGTGGCAGGAGGTGCAGGCGCGCACCCGCTGGTCCATTGCCGATGGCATGGGGGCGTCCGCGTCAGTGGCGGCGAGTGTCGTACAGGCCCACGTGGTGAAAGCCACAAACAGAATCGACGATTCGATAGTTCTTCGATGCACGCCAAGCCTCGGGGGACGTGTTGTTGACGTCTGGTTTTCATGCATGCAACAAGCCGATGCATGACAGCCCTTCAAACCTGCTCTAGACCGCGACAGCGAAACTGTGAATCGGAACGAATTGAGGTGAGTTTATGCGGAGTGCGAAACAACGGGGCTGGGCATTTACTTTTTCGAAATCCCGTTTGATTACCTGTTGGATCGTCTGCAGCTACCGTCAGCGCTTGCGGACAGGTAACTCATATAAAAGCTGATTAATCATAGGCGGCATCCTCAGCGCTTTCAACGTCGCTTTTTCTGTTGCTGCGAGGTGACCCCAATGAGGCAGTTGCGCGGGTCTGGTGCTTCAACTAAACAGCCGCACCAAAGCGGCGCGCGCGCTGCTGACGCGTTCGCTTTCTCCCGTACGTCCCGGCAGGAGGTGAAATTCGACCGCGGGGAGCGCCGGCAGGCCCACGCTCGGCGCACACGCGACAACCCCAGGACCGATCGACGATTCGTTCAGACATCCAATCCCGAGTCCGGCTTTCAATGCCAGTTGCAGACCCGCGACGCCCGACGCCGAATGGGAGATCAGGTAGGCGACATTGAGATCGTCGAGCAGTTTGACGACAAAGCGCTGCAATTGACACGTGGACGGTAGCAATACCAGCGGGAACGGTTGGCTCACGCGCGGATCCGCATCGGCTGCGACGGCCCACAGCAGTTTCTCGCGCCGCACGACGACCCCTTGCGGGCGGCCGCCGCCTGCCGCGCCGCGCCGGTTAGCCGGTGTCACGAGACGCAACGACAGGCCGATGTCGAATGTCGCGTCGTCTCCGGCGCGCTCGTCGATCACCGCGCTTGGCAATACGGTGACGTGCAGTTTCAGCCGCGGATATTGCTCCGAGAACGTTTTCAGAATACGGGCGATGTCGTGCGGGCGGTAGTAGTCGGTGATGGCGATGCGCAGCTCGCCGTCGAGCGAGTGACCTTGCAGGTCGTCGAACGCAGCTTCGCTCATGGCGAGAATGCGGCGCGCATGATCGAGCAGCCGCGCGCCGGCCTGGGTCGCCGTGACGCCCTGCTTGCTGCGCACGAACAGCGGTTGGCCCACGCGCTCCTCCAGTTTCTTCAACTGCTCGCTCACCGACGACTGCGACAGGAACACCCGCGCTGAACCCGCCGACACGCTGCCGGCCTCAGCCACGGCGACGAAAGTTCGCAGTTGGCCCAAATCGAAACCACGCCAGTTCATGATTCGGATTCTCCGATGGAAGTGTTCCGATTTTCCGGCTTTTCCGATGGTTCGTCCAGTCGTACGATGGCCGCAATTCTTCTTTGCGGGAGGCATCATGGGAAGCGGTTCTTTGGTTGCGGCACAGGCGTCCCGCGCACGCGGCGCAAATCACAGGTGGAAGGTCCTGGGGGTGGGCTTTGCCGCCAATGCGAGCTTTTCGGCCGCGTTTTCCGGGATCCCGACGACCGCGGTGTTTCTGCGCTCGGGCTACCACATCGGCAATAGCGGTTTGGGACTGGTACTCGGCATGCTTGGGCTTGGCATTGCGCTCAGCGAGCTGCCGTGGGGGCTCCTGACCGATCGTTGGGGTGACCGGAAGGTTCTGTTGCTCGGCCTGGGAGCGACGGCGGTCGCGCTGGCAGGCATGGCGTTGTTCGTCGTGCCAGGCGGCGCACACGTGCCGGGTCTCACGATGCTGGCGCCCAGCCTGCTGCTGGTCGGGTTGTTGGGCGGGAGTGTCAATGGTTCGAGTGGCCGTGCGGTGATGGCATGGTTCCGTGACGGCGAGCGCGGACTGGCCATGAGCATCCGGCAGACCGCCGTGCCCGCAGGCGGCGGTGTGGGCGCGTTGATGTTGCCGGCGCTCGCGGCGCACTTCGGTTTCGCCAGCGTGTACGGAGTGTCGGCGCTGTTGTGTGCGGTGACGGCAGCGTTCGCGTGGTACTGGCTGCATGAGCCATCGGTACATGAACATTCCGACAGTCGGCCTGGCGTTGCCGGGGCGGTGGTGTCGGACGCAGTGAGTACTTCGAGCGCAACTATGATCAGCCCGTTGCGCGATGCCCGTGTTTGGCGGGTCGCACTGGGCATTGGCACGCTGTGCATGCCGCAGATCGCGGTGGTCACGTTCGGCACAGTGTTTCTGCACGACTTCACGCACGTCGGCGTGTTGCTGATCAGCGCGACGATGGCGGCCCTGCAAGCCGGCGCCGCGATCGCGCGTGTCTGGAGCGGCGGCTGGACCGACCGGCGCGGCAACCGCCGAGCCTATATGCGCGCGTGCTGCCTGATAACGGCCGGCTTATTCGCGGTGCTGGCGCTCGCGACCGTGGTGGCAGGCGCGCATTTCGCGGCGTCGACGGCGGCTCTCACCGTACTGATCCTGCTGGGTGGCGTGAGCGCTTCGGCCTGGCATGGCGTTGCCTTCACCGAACTCGCGACACTGGCCGGCACGCGTCGCGCCGGCACTGCGCTCGCAATGGGCAATACGTTTGCGTTTTCGACCTTGTTCCTGACACCGTTGGTCATTCCACTGCTGCTCTCTGTTGGTTCCTGGCCGCTGGTGTGGGCACTCGCCAGTGCGTGTGCGTTGATCGCGTTGCCAGTGTTCCCGCGTGCGGTGGTTGCCGGCGCTCGCGCCGCGACGTCTGCGCAGGTGCGGTGCGAGCCGTAAGCGGTTCAGGTTTGGGTTCAGATTCGGGTTTAACGCAAGAGGTTTCTTTACTCCTGTAGATAAAGTTTTGCATTCCTCGCTTTAGGAACTGCGGTCGAAATGTGAATTGATTCGGAAAGCTCCGATTCAAATCGTGTTCATCAGATGGTTTTATGGAGGCGCATTCCACGCCGCTTCGACGCCGTGTGCCGAGTCGGACCGAGCCGACTCGAGCCAGGTCAGGGTCGCGCCTGACAGCGTTTTGTCGAAGCGAACGATGCGCATACACATACAACAATCGAGAGAACATCATGGTGAACATTCGTGTCATCCTGGCGGACGATCATCCGTTCGTTTTGCTTGGGGTTCGGTCCGCAGTTTCTGCGCATCGCGACATCACCATCGTCGGCGAGGCGACGAGCCCGGCCAGCTTGATCGACCTGCTGCGCGACGTCCCTTGTGACGTGCTCGTCACCGATCTGAACATGCCCGAGTCCAGCGGCGCGATGGCGGACGGCTTGAGTCTCATCCAGCGCATTCGCCATGACTGGCCAGCGCTTGGTGTGGTGGTGCTGACCAACCTGACGAACGCGGCCATTCTTCGTTCGGCCGCATCCGATCATGCGGTGAGCATACTCAACAAAACCGAGCCGATGGATGAACTGGTGACGGCAATGCGCTCCGCCAGCACGGGTCGCCCGTACATCGGCCGGTCTATCCTCGAAGCGTTCAGCGAAGTTCGAATTGAATCGAACGCCGCGCCACGGACGCGTCATTTGTCGACGCGAGAGTCGGAAGTGATCGGAATGTTCGTACAAGGCAAGTCGGTATCTGAAATCGCTCTCGCGCTTGGACGCGATATTCGCTCCGTCCGCCGACAGAAACGCTTTGCCATGACGAAGCTCGGTGTCACCACTGATCCTGGTCTGTATGCGCTTGTCAAAGCCAAGGGTGGCGTCTGACGATTAAATCGGATTGCGAATTAAAACGGTTGTAGAAGCAACCATCGGTCAGCATTTCGGAGCAATCCGATGTTTGTGTCCTGGCAAATGTTTGATGCTCGCCTCTAGTCCAGTTGTTCCGTTAGAGAGCACTGGGAAACGAGAACTGGGGGAGCCAGACACCATGAACGCAAGCGTCGACATAAGCACACCCATTAGAGCCATCATCGCGGACGATCATCCGCTTGTCCTGCTGGCCGTCGAGAACCTGATGTCTGGCTTTCCCAATGTAGCGGTTGTCGGCAGGGCATCCGACACAGCTGAGCTGTTTAGCGAGGCCGATCGCCTGGAGTGCGATCTCGCCGTGATGGACCTTTACATGCCGGGCAGCGTCGGAGGAGATGGCTTCGGCACCATCAGGCGGTTTCGCAAGCTCCACCCCAAGGTGGCGCTGGTGGTCCTGACCATGGAGACGGATGCGGATGCGCTGGAGCATGTGCTGTCGCTGGGTGTCGATGCAGTGATGAGCAAGCGCGACCGGGTCGATCTGATCCATGTGGCGATTGTCAGTGCGCTTGCTCACGAGCGTTATGTGGGGCCAGCGGTGCGCGCGCTGATCGCCGAAGCGACCGTGGAGCGGCGTCTGAACTTCGTGCGCGAACTCCTGTCACCGAGGGAGTTGGAGGTGCTCAAGCAATACGCATCGGGCATAGGCGTGACGGAAATCGCCACGCGTCTTGGCCGCAGCGTCAAGACGATCAGCGCGCAGAAATGTACCGCCATGCGCAAACTCGCGCTCCGCACCGACTCCGAGTTATTCAAGTTTTCCGTCGAGTATGGCGTGCTGTCCGACGATTTCCCGAAAGGCCGGCGCTGATCCGATACGGCGTCGCGCGCGCTGATTCTGCGCGGCGGTAAGAAAAATACCTGGCCACTCCGGGGGATGCACTGCGTGCACGGAGCGTCAGATAACAACACAACAAAACGATGAATCCGACTACTCGAGTCATTGTGGCCGACGACCATTGCTGCGTGCGCGCCGGCGTGCGACATCTGCTGGAAAGTGTGCCCCACCTGTCGATCGTCGGCGAGGCTTCCGACGCGCAAACGCTGGCTGAACTGGTCGACACGTGCCCCTGCGATGTCGTGGTGTCCGATATCGGCATGCCGGATATCGACGGTCTCAACAACGCCACGCCGATTCTGCGGCGCATCTTGCGGTATGCGCCGCATCCGCGCGTCGTGGTGCTGACCATGATCTGCAATCCTCCCACGTTGGCCGGTCTGTTGAATCTGGGTGTATCGGCCATCGTCGACAAGCGCGATATCGTCGATGCGCTGACGGAAGCGATCGACGCCGCAGTCGCAGGACGTAACTTTCTATCAGCTAGCGTGAAAGCCGTCTTCAGCCAGGCGGGAGCTTTCCCACATCCGCGTGCCGGTATTCTGAGTGCGCGGGAATGGGAGGTCTTGCGACTCTATATAGAAGGCATGCCTATCAGCGAGATCGCGCTGCGGTTCGAGCGCAGCGGCAAGACCATTAGCACGCAAAAGCGAAGTGCGATGCGCAAGCTTGGGCTCGAGTCCGATACGGCCCTGATCCAATACGCACACCAGATTGGTTTGACCTGAGGGCCTGTGAGAGAACTCCCCAGGCATTGTCGGGTAGTTCCGCTGATTTAGGAGTCGTCCGATTAGTAGATCTGCGTCGCTCTTCCATACTTTCGAGTGGCATGCGTCTCATGAGTGGTTGCAATGACCTCTCACGAAAAGATGATTCGGCATGCAAATTTGATTAGAGAATCTGCATGGCCGCGGGCCGGCGCCAAGTGCGCTCTTTCGCACCGTGTAACTCGGAGAGCGGGAGGAGAAGTAATGACCCTGGTTAAACGGTTAATGGTCGAAGGTGCGGGCACAGCATGGCTGGTGTTCGTGGGATGTGGCAGCATCGTTCTGAATACAGCAGCGGCGCAACCGGGCTACGGTGTACTTCAAGTGGCGCTCGCTTTCGGGCTCGCGCTCACTACCGCGACTTACGCACTCGAGCGCTTGTCCGGTGCCCACTTCAACCCTGTCGTCACGGTCGGCCTGGCTGTTGCCAATCGCTTCCCGATTCGCGATCTGGTGCCGTACATCGCTGCCCAGATCCTCGGCGCGATCGCTGGCGCCGCGGTACTGGCGTACGTGGCGAGCGGGCGCCCAGGGTTCGAGCTGGCAGCAAGCGAGTTCGGTGCCAATGGCTTCGGTGATCATTCCCCGGCGGACTATCAGTTTCATTCGGCTCTGGTGATCGAGTTGGTGATGTCTTTCGCTCTGGTGATGACGAACCTGCTGATGTCGCGCAGAAACGTTTCGCGCTCCGTTTCGCCACTCGTCAAAGGCGCCTGCCTCGCGCTGATCTATCTGATTGCATTGCCTGTCACGAATGCGTCGGTCAATCCGGCTCGGTCCACAGGGCCGGCATTGTTCGTCGGCGACTGGGCGCTGGATCAACTCTGGCTGTTCTGGGCGGCACCGCTGGCCGGGGGCATCGCCGCCGGCATTCTGTACGCGCGCATGTGGGGTAAGCCACGCGCAAGCCGGGGCGGCCAGAGCGGAGAGCAAGGTGAGGTCGCTTGATTCCCGCTCCCCTGCGGAGCGATCCCTACCTGTCGTGAACGCGTCAGAGCGCTGGACTGTACGCGCACTATTGCGGCATCTGCTGCAGGCCGCTGTGGTGTGCGTCATGCTCTTCGTCGCGCCGTTCGCGCTTGCGGCCAGTTTGCCGACGGACGCTCCCGCGCCGGCGAGTGGCGCGTTTCCCGCCAGGCTCGTCGTCGGCATGCTCGCAAACGGATGGGCGCCTTTCGAAGCAGTCGACGATGGGCGCCTTACCGGCTTGAGCGGCGATTATTTGCGGGCGCTCGTCGGACCGGACGTCGTCATCGAGACGCAGACCTATCCCGATATGCCGCAACTGCTCGCGGCCCTCTCGTCCGGCAAGGTCGACCTGGTGATGAGCATGGCGCGCACTGCGGAGCGCGAGCACAGTCTCAGCTTTACCGCACCTTATTTCCGGGCCTCAACGTCGGTCGTCGTCAGGGTTGACGACAAGGCCGTGCAAGATGCCACGCAGCTCGCCAACGCCCGGATCGCGGTCGAGAAGGGCTTTGCGATGGACCGGTTGCTGCGCGAGCGTTTTCCGCACGCCCAGATCACCGCGTTCGCAGACACCGCCTCGGCGTTGCGGGCCGTCGCAAAGGGCGATGCGGACGCTTATTTCGGCTTCACCCCGTCGGTTCAGTACACGCTCGCGAATGACGAGTTCCACGGCTTGCGCACCGGTTTCGAGGACAGCAGCAGGCCGAGCGAACTGCGCTTTGCCGTGGCGCGAAATCGTCCCGTCTTGCGCGACGCGTTGGACCGCGCATTGGCCGCCATGTATCCGGCCGACGAGGCCGCCATCCGCGCTCGCTGGTTGGGAACGAGTTTCGATCCGCCATCTGACTACGCCCCGCGGCGTGTCGTGCTGACACCCTCCGAGCAGGCATGGCTGCGTCTGCTGCCTTTGCTGATAGGCATCGGCGTAGCGCTGGCGGTGACCCTGCGCGCCTACCTGCTGCTGCAGCGTGAGGTGCGCTTGCGCAAGCGGACCGAGCGCGAACTGGCGGCACAGCTCAACTTCCAGCAGACGATGATGGAGATGGTGCCTTATCCGCTCGTCGCAAAAGATCTCGACGGACGCTACATGGCGATCAATCGCGCTTACGAGGTGAGTTCAGGCTTGCGGCGCGAGGCGGTGCTGGGACGGACGAGCCGGGATGTGCAGGCGTGGGGACTAGACAATAGCCGCAAGCTGGAAAGCGCGACGCGCGAAATGCTGAGAAATGGCGAGCGTTTCCAGCTTGAGCTTGAGTTTGCGGACCGCAATGGCGAGATGCGGATCGGTCTGTTCTGGACCAACCTATGCCGCGATGTGGATGGCGAGCCTTCCTGCGTGCTCGGCACGGTCGTCGACATCACCGATATCCGGCGCGCCGAGATGCTAGCCCGCGAAAACGAGCGGCGCCTGTTTGACGTGACGCGCTCGTTGCCGGCGGTGGTTTTTCAACTGCGGCGCGACGAGCGCGGCCGCTACTCGTTTCCTTACATCGGCGGCAATGCGCGGCACTTGCTGGGTGGTGACAGCGACACGCTCGCGAAACCCGGTGACATCGATTTCGAGCGCGTGTGGGCGGCAGACCGGCCGCGCGTGCTGGCTGAACTCGAGCGCTCGGCGCGCTCCGAGACCCCGATTCACATGGAGTTTCGCTCTGAAGGCTCCGACGGTCTGCGGTGGGTGCGCGCCGAACTGGTGCCGCGTCGTGAAGCAGCGGGCAGCGTGGTGTGGAGCGGATACTGGGTCGATGCGAGCGCGGAGCACGCGCGTTCGGAGGAACTTGCACGGGCCCGCGATCTCGCCGAGGCCGCCTCGCGTGCCAAGGACGATTTTCTGGCGATGATGAGCCACGAAATCCGTACGCCGATGAACGGCGTGCTAGGCCTCGTCGAAGTGCTCGAACGTACGCAGCTGAATGCCGACCAGGGCGAAATGCTGGGCATGATCCATGAGTCCGCCGGCGCATTGCTGCAGATCCTGGACGACCTGCTCGACTATTCGAAGATCGAAGCCGGCCGTTTGACCCTCGAGGCGGAACCGATCGACATGCGCGATCTGGTGGACAACGCTGTGGGGTTGCTCGCTGGACGCGCGCACGAAAAGGGCCTCAAGGTGCGCGTCGATATAGCGCCCGAAGTTGCGGCCAGTTTGCGCGGCGACAGCGTGCGTTTGCGTCAGATCCTGTTCAACCTGCTTGGCAATGCGATCAAATTCACGCTGACGGGCGAGGTTGACGTGCGCGTCGCCGTCGCGGAGCAGACACAACAGACCCAGACGCTCGAGATGAGCGTGGAAGATACAGGAATCGGTATCGAGCCAGAGGTTCAGGCGGCCTTGTTCGAACCGTTCGTGCAGGCTGAATCGTCGACAACACGGCGCTTCGGCGGCACAGGACTTGGCCTGACCATCTGCCGCAAGCTCATTGCGCTGATGGGCGGCGCGCTCTACCTGCAGAGCACGCCCGGGGTAGGCACCCGCATGACCGTGCGCGTGGTGATGCCCATCGAGGCGCAGCACTATAAGGTCAGTGGTTTGCGCGGCAAGCGAGGAATCGTCGCCGTCTCCGACGCACGTGTCGCACAGGCGCTGGTGCACTTTGGCCGGGCGCTCGGCATCGAGTTGCGGCGGGTCAGTCAGGGTGCCGCAGAGTTGAGCGACCCGGCAGCGCTCACCGACGTCGAACTGGTGTTCCTCGGCGAGGAGCTGGAAGTGCCCGCCGCCGTGCGCTCACGTGCGCGCGTCGTCTATCTGACAGAAAAGCCCAAGCCTACCGGATACCGCGTTCTGGACGACGCGGTGCGCGTGAGTATCAATCCCATCTCCTGGCGCGGGCTCGGTGCAGCATGCGCCGCTTCACTCACGGGATTGTCGACTCCCGCACCGCGCGCGCGGGAGTCTGCGGAAACGGCGATGGTGCCTCCCGACAGGGAACGCGCCATCGCGAGCGGCCGGCTGATTCTTGTGGCGGAAGACCATCCGGTGAATCAGGAACTGATCCGTCATCAACTGGCCTTGCTCGGATTTGCCTGCGACGTGGTGAACGATGGCGTGGAAGCACTCGCCGCGCTGCAACAGACCCGCTACGGATGCCTGATCACCGACTGTCACATGCCGAACCTGTCCGGCTACGAACTTGCACGGCGTGTGCGTGAAACTGAAGAGGGCCGTCTCGGCGGCAGTGGCATATCGCATCTGCCCATTCTCGGCATCACAGCCAACACTGCGCCTGAGGATCTGAGTCAATGCCGCGACGCCGGCATGGACGATTGCCTCGTGAAGCCGACCCGTCTCGCGACGTTGCGCGAACATCTGAGCCGCTGGTTCGGTACAGAGATTGTGCGTCAAGTTGCGTCGGTCGAAGCGGTCAGTACCGCACCGGCCGCCGTGGCCCAAGGTCAGGAGCCTGTCGAGGCGTTTGTGCCTGTGGATCTCGCTCACATGACGCAGTTGTGGGGCAGCGAGTCAACGGTGAAGGCGCTGCTCGACTCGTTTGTGACATCTGTGCGCGACGACGTTCGCGCTTTGCCGCCGTTGCTCGATCATGTGGATGTCGCTCAGTTGCGTCAATGGCATCACCGGGTTGCCGGCGCTGCGGGCGTCTTGCAGTACGCGCCGTTGCTCGCCGCGTTGGAGCAATACCGAAGCGGCCTTGGCGGCAAATCGCCGGAGCGGCTGCGCGCAGATGGCATGGCGCTCGTCCAGAAATGCAACGCCATGCTCGATGGCATCGAAGAGCAGGCCGCTTTGCTCGCATAGCAGCGAGGCAGTGATTCAGATAGCCAGCTGGTGAGCGGTAGCTGACCCGCCTGACTCGCTCAGCGTATTCCCTTCACATTTGCCCAGACGAAAAAAAACGCGGCCGAAGCCGCGTTAAAGATTGGAGACATCCTTCGGTGAAGGAGTCACTTCTCGCTGCCTGAAGCATAGCGCCAGGCAGCGATTTGATTGCATCCGAATCTCGCAATTATCTATTTTCTGATTTTGTAAGAAAGACGGGCGTCCGGCCCCTGCGCGCTAAGCCCCACGTCGGCCCGCGATTTACACTAGTATGGGGTGGCTCCGTGCGCGACCCATGTGTGGTACGGCGGTGCACCAAGTCCGGAGAAAAAATATGAATGCAATTCGGAAACTCAGTCTGGGCGTTGTTTTTTGGGCACTGGCGTCGGGGATCGCCTTCGCAGACACGGTGGCGCTGAAGGCGGATCTCGAGCCGTCGAGCGAAGTCCCGCCGCGCGTCAGCCACGCACACGGCATGCTTGACGCCACCTTCGATACGTCCACCAAGGCGTTGCAGTGGACGGTCACCTATGCGGATCTGTCGAGTCCCATCTCGGCCGCACACTTTCACGGCCCAGCACCGGTCGGGCAGAACGCAAAAATTCAGATCCCGATCGACAAGAGCGCGCTTGCCAGTCCGATCAAGGGCTCCGCCACGTTGACGGACCAGCAGGTGACCGACCTGATGGCCGGTCAGTGGTACTTCAATATCCACACCGCGCAGAACCCGATGGGTGAGATTCGCGGTCAGGTACGACCTTCCAACTAGCAGTCGTTGCGCGGCCTGCTGCTCTCCATTTGTCCGCTGCGTAGCAGGCGGGCGTGCATGAATCGTCGCAGGATTAGAACCGCCCATCCAGCGGATCATTGTGCGAACCCACGTACCATGACGGTTGACCATTCATGGAGGGTGTCCCGATGAGTTGGCAAAGTGCGCTCGCGTGCTGGTACCTGCGCCGGCAGTTTCGACCGGCCACATTAAAGACCGAGATCAGCGTCGAGGGTGCGCGTGCTCTTACGGCGAAACGTGCCTGGTCGCCGAAAGTGCCTGCGGGCTGGCGCTTACTGGAACAATACGGCCCCGGCGAAACGTTGCGAGGCGAGTGGTTCGAGCCGGCCGCCGGCAGCGGCGAGACAGCCGGCGCTGTCGATACCCCCACCATTCTCTATCTGCACGGCGGCGGTTATTACTTCTGCTCGCCGCGTTCCCATCGCTCGATTGTGTTCGGCCTGGCGACACGCTCGGGTGCACCGGCGTTTTCGCTCGACTATCGGCTCGCGCCTGAAGCACGCTTTCCCGCTGCTCTCGACGATGCGTTGGCCGCCTATCGGCTACTGCTTGCGAGCGGCAGGCCGGCGGAATCGATTGTGATTGCGGGTGATTCAGCAGGCGGCGGCCTGGCTCTCGCTACGCTGGTTGCTTTACGCGACGCCGGTGATCCTTTGCCGGCAGGCGGCGTGCTGTTTTCGCCGTGGACCGATCTGGCCGCGAGCGGCGCGTCGATCCGCATCAACGATGGGGCCGATCCGATGTTCAGCGGTCCTGCGATCGGCCGGGCTGCAAAGCTATACCTTGGCGATACGCCTGCGACGCATCCGTATGCCTCGCCGGTCTATGCCGATCTGCACGGCCTGCCGCCGCTTTTCATTCAGGCCGGCAGCACGGAAGTGTTGCTGGACGACTCGCGACGGGTAGCCGAGAACGCACGCAGCGAGGGTGTGCCTGTCGAGTTGCAGGTGTGGCCGAACATGCCGCACGTCTGGCAGATCTTCACGCCTTTCATTCCCGAGGCCCGCCGCGCGCTCGACGGCGCCGCTGCCTTTGTGCGCGAGGTAGCGGGCCCGCGCAGCGCTCAACCGTCGAGCGCGATGTCGATGGTCTGATAGGCGGTCTTCACGAGTTCCGGTCCATATTGCCGCTCGAGCCGCCGCACGGTGAAATGGCCGTGCGCGACCAGCTGGAAGTGGTCCATGAAGACAGTGTTGACCATCGCACCCAGCACAGCGCCGATCGCCGGAATCGACTTGGCGGCGATCTGTTCGCTGACCTGCACGGAAAAGCGCGACGCGATCGTATTGAGCAGGCGCAACAGCGCCGTCGATCCGTGTGAGGTGAAGCCTTTGGTCGCGATCTCCGCCGACGCCTTCGAGACCGCCTGCGCCAGCGCGCCGCGCATGATGAAGTAGCCGTAGTCGGCGTCGTCGTCGGCTTTCGACGTGCCGCCCATCCCCAGCACCGTCAGACATTGCAACTGCGCGTCGATTGACGAGAGGTCTTCGCCTTCGCTACGCGCAATATCGCAGATCGAGCGGAACATCAATGTGGTTGTGACCGGCAATTCCACCGGCAACGCGAACAGCCCGAACGCGCCGCCGGCCGCGCCGGTTGTCGCCACCGCGAACTTGTGCAGCAGATTGCTCGGCCGGTCGGGAATCGCAAGCGGCGGCGCGTCGGGGTCGTGCCGCCCGAGCGTGCGTAGAGCGAGCTGCAGGCACTTGCGTAACGCGAGCTGGGTTGCATCGTTCACCTTCTCGTTGGCGATGGCCGGCATCCGCGACAGGAGCTTTTCGAGCGGCGCCCCGACGATGCTGGCCAGTTTCATCGCCAGCGCCGGGCTTTCCAGCTCGTGTTTCGCGCGTCGTAGCGCGCGCAGATCCTCGGCGGACAAGCTCTGTTCGGCGAGCGAAGTGGACTCCATGTGCCTCCCTGTGGCGGGCAAATTCTGTAATTAGCTGATCGTCGGCGCACCGGATGAACGCCAACACAGCCAGTTTAGAGCGCCATAACATGCTATGATTCCCCATTGTTTGACGCGTCAACCGTTGCGCTATCAAAAAACATGGCTGTCCATACTGCGGCCCACCATTCGAGTGGGCAAGTTTTACCGTTCCGGGAATCGCTCATGGCGATGCTCGGCGTTTCCTTTGTGACGATGCTTGTCGCGCTCGACCAGACCGTGGTCGGCACGGCGCTGCCTACGATCGTCGCTGAGCTCAAGGGCTTCGAGCTTTACGCGTGGGTCGCCACGTCGTATCTGCTGACCTCGGTCATTACCGTGCCGATCTTTGGGCGGCTCGGCGATTACTACGGGCGCAAACCGTTCGTGATCGCGTCGATCATCGTTTTCACCGGTGCCTCGGTGCTCTGCGGCATGGCCAACAGCATGCTGTTCCTGGTCCTTGCGCGCGGTCTGCAGGGTATCGGCGGCGGCATGCTGGTCGGCACCGCCTTCGCCTGCATTCCCGATCTATTCCCCGATTCAGTCGTGCGCCTGCGTTGGCAGGTGCTGATGAGTTCGGCGTTCGGCATCGCCAACGCCATTGGGCCGTCGCTCGGCGGCTTCCTCACGCAGTACTACGGCTGGCGCTCCGTGTTCTACGTCAATCTGCCGGTCGGTCTGCTGTCGCTCTTCTTCGTGTGGCGTTTTCTGCCGCATTTGCGGCACGTCGAGCATAAGGGCAAGATGCGCCTTGATTGGCCGGGCGCGTTGCTGATTGCAATCTCGCTCGGTTCCCTGCAACTGTTCGTCGAAATGTTGCCCAAGCACGGCGTGTCGCTGACCTCGGTCGCGTTGCTGGTCGCAAGTGTGGCGTCTGCATACAGTCTGTGGAAATGGGAGCAGCGTTGCCCTACCGCCATCCTGCCTGTCGATATGTTCCGCAATCGCAGCCTTGCCGCGCTGTTCACGCTGGCGGTGCTCGGCGGCTTCTCGATGTTCTCGCTGCTGTTCTACGCGCCGTTGCTGTTCCAGGGCGGCTTCGGCATGTCACCGAAAGAAGCGGGTCTCGTGATCACGCCGCTCGTCGTGTTCATTACGATCGGCAGCATTGCCAATGGCCGGATCGTGTCGCGCGTGAGCAATCCGAATCTGATGCTGTATATCGGCTTCACGCTGATGGCGCTGTCATGCCTCGGCGCGGTGGTAGCAACGCGCGCCATGCCGGGATGGCTGCTGATGACGTTCATGGTGCTCGGCGGTTTGGGACTCGGCTTCGTGATGCCGAATCTGACCATCTTCGCGCAACAGACGGCGGGCCGCGAGCATCTCGGCATTGCAACGGCGCTGCTGCAATCGCTGCGGATGATCGGCGGCATGATCGGGACGGCGTTGACCGGCACGCTCGTCACGCATATGTACGCGAGCGGCGTGCGCAGCGCGCTGGAACACGATCAGGCGACGCAGTGGTTCCCGGATATGGGCGATCCGCAAATTCTCATCAACCATGATGCTCAGGCCACGCTGCTTGGTCAGTTAGCGCATGCTGGACACAACGGCGCGGTGCTGCTGGAGTCGGCGCGCGAATCGCTGGTGTCGGCGATTCATCTTGGCCTTGCGCTCGCCGCAATCGTCGCAGTGGCTTCGATCTGGCAAAGCCGCCGCGTGCCGCCCATCAAGCTAAAGCGTCAGGTCGAGCCGACCATCCTCGCTGATTGATTTCGAATACCCGCGTCATCGGAACACCATGGAACAACAGGATCGCGTCGCCATCGTTCAGCAGTTCGGCCGCACCTATCGGGCGTTCATGTCGGCGTTCGAGGGGCAGGTGGGACATCCCATGCCGCGCTGGCGGGTGATGCTGGCGTTGCACGACCAGGGTGGTGAGTCGTCGCAGAAGCGTCTTGTCGAGCGGCTGCGTATCGACCCCGGCGCCTTGACGCGGCAGCTTAAAGCGCTCGAGGTGCTCGGCTGGATTTCGCGCAGCATGGACGAGCGCGATAACCGCATCACCAACGTGCGACTCACGGAAGCCGGGACAGCGGCCACCGAGGAGGCGCTGCCGCGCCGTACCGCGTTCCTCAACGATACGATGGCCGCGCTGCCGGACGACGCGCTCGCGGCGCTGTCCGGTGCGTTGCGAATGCTTGAAGTGAGGATCGGGGAAGTGGTCGCTCAGAAGAACGTTTCGATCACTTCCGTGACCTGATACGAAGGATTGACCACCAGCAGCTGACGCCATTTATCGAACGTCAGACACGGATGCGAGATGTCGAACGCGATCATGTCGCCGACCTTCAGGTCCGCGCCTGCGGGGATCCGCAGATAGGCGTGCTGATCCATCATGCCGAAGATTTCCCATCCCTCGCCGGCCGCGATTTCGCGCGGCGCCTCAGTGCCTGGGCGATAGTGTTTGGCGGGTTCTGGCATGCCGGCGTCGAATGCTGAATCGCGCTTGCCGAGACCGATGATGGCGCGATCCGGCTCTGGAATCGACTGCACGTAGGCCCACAGCTGCAGCGCCGGCAATAGCCCTTCGCCCATCTTTTTGGCGACCGGATTACGAGCAAAGATATCCGTCTGCGCTTTCCGGTAGACGCCAACGTCGTGCGTCAGATAGCAGCCCGGCCGCAACACCACTTCGACCAGGCCATCCGCCGATGCCTTCACGAACTCTTCCGCGACCACGTCGTACCATGCCGAGCCCGCGCCCGACAAAATAGCCGGTGTGCGCGCAAAGCGTCCTTCGTCGACCAGCGTGCGCGTGATGGCGACTGCGCCTTGCAGAAACTCGCGGACTTCGTGTTCTTCCTTCAGTACGCCTTCGTACAACTCCACACCAGCGAGCTTCAGCGCATCTGGATAGCGCGCGATTGCGTCCAGCACGGCGGTGCGTTGCGCTTCGTCGCGCACGCCGGTGCGGCCGCCCGGCACACCGAGTTCAAGCAGCACGTTCAGTGATTTGCGCACCGAGCCGAAGAATTTGCCGAGCTGCTCGACACCATCCACCGAATCCACGAGACAGAAGAATTCGAACTCCGGATCGCTGAGCATCTCGGCGATTATCAGCATGTTGCGGCGACCGACCAGTTGATTGGCCATCAGAATGCGCGACACGCCGCCGTGATACGCGGCCCGCACCTGGTGCGCGGTAGCGAGCGTGATGCCCCACGCGCCGGTTTCAAGCTGACGTCGAAACAGTTGCGGCGCCATGGTGGTCTTGCCGTGCGGCGCTAGCTTGACGCCGTATTCGGCGACGAACGCCTGCATCCATTTCAGGTTGTGCTCGATACGATCCGCGTAGAGCACGGCAGCCGGCAGGCTCACGTCTTCGTTCAGCAGATTCCATTCAAGGCGCGCCGCGTCCAGCAACTGGATACTGGTGCCTGGAACCATGCCCAAGCCCTTGCTATAAGGATCAATCGTTGCGCCCTGATAGTTTGTAACTTTCATGTAATCCTGCTCCATCGTCCAGATAAATCACAGCGAAGTTGACTTTCACATGTTACCGAAAGTAGCATGTTTCCTGAAATGTTATTTAGTACCACGGCATCAACGCCTGCTGGTACAAGTTGCCGTAGGTGGTGTCGCGCGTTGCAACGGTCCTCCCGATCTTTCCGTTTTTCCATGAATTCCAGCGCTGAACCGCTTACTTTCGACATCGTCGCCCGCATCGCCGAATGCGCGCCGGAACTGCGTTCGGCCGAGCGCAAGGTGGCCGCGCTGATCCTCGACGACCTGACCGGCGCATCGCGCGCGAGCATCGGTGCGCTGGCGCAGCAGGCCGGCGTCAGCGTTGCCACCGTCACGCGCTTTGCCAAGGCGGTGGGTTGCCGCGACGTCCGCGAACTGAAGTTGCGGCTCGCCCAGGCGGCGGCGGTGGGGCAGCGTTTTCTGCAAGGCAACGCGGCAGCCGACGCGCCCGAACCGCTCGCCACCCGTGTGTTCGACGAAGTGCAGACCGCGCTCACGCACAACCACCAGTTGCTGTGCCAGGCACCCTTAGCCGAAGCGGCCGCCGCGTTGCGCGAGGCGCGCATGATCTACGTGTTCGGCATGGGCGGCGGTTCAACCGCGCTCGCCGATGAAATGCGTTTCCGTCTGGTGCGCCTCGGCCGACCCGTGGCAACCTACCAGGACGGCTTGCTGCAACGGATGGTGGCGAGTACGGTATCGCGCGAATGTGTCGTGATTGCGTTGTCGACCACGGGCCGTGTGCCCGAGATGGTGGAGAACTGCCGCATCGCGCGCAGTTACGGCGCGACATTGATTACGCTGACCGCACCCGCTTCGCCGCTGGCGCGGCTGGCGGACTGGGTGATCCCGATCGTCGCGTTCGAAACCGATTTCATTTACAAGCCATCGTCATCCCGATACGCGATGATGATGGCGCTTGACGTGCTCGTCACCGAACTTGCCGTTAGTCAGGGCGATGAGAGCCGCGAATTGCTGCGCCGCATGAAGCACGCGCTCGACGCGCACCGCGGCGGCGGCGACCGACAACCGTTAGGAGACTGACCCATGCATTCGCATCCTGAAGCGGCGGATACGCTGATCATCGACGCTCAACTGTACGACGGCACGGGCGCTCCGCCGGTCGAACGCGACGTGGCGGTGCGCGACGGCAAGATTGTGGCGATCGGCAACCTGTCGAACTGGCTGGCCGAAGAGATCATCGAAGCGAACGGCCGGGCGCTGGCGCCGGGCTTTATCGATGTCCACACGCACGACGACACTCACGTGATCCGCGCGCCGCAGATGCTCCCGAAGATCAGCCAGGGGGTGACGACGGTGATCGTCGGCAACTGCGGTATTAGCGCGTCGCCGGTCGAGTTGAAAGGTGATCCACCGGATCCGATGAATCTGCTGGGCGCGCGGGACGCGTTCAACTATCCGACCTTCGCCGCGTACGTGGAAGCGGTGAACGCGGCGCGCCCGGCGGTGAATGTGGGGGCGCTGATCGGACACACCGCGCTGCGCAACAACCAGATGGACCGCCTGGACCGCGCGGCGAGCGCACAGGAAATCGAAGGCATGCGCGCGCAACTCGAGGAGGCGCTGAAACACGGCGCACTCGGCCTGAGTTCGGGGCTGGCATACGGCTCGGCATTCGCGGCGCCGCCGGAGGAAGTGATGGCGCTGGCCGAACCGCTGGCGGCGGCGGGCGCGCTGTACACGACGCATATGCGCTCGGAGTTCGACACGATTCTCGACGCGATGGAGGAGGCTTACCAGGTGGGCCGCCATGCACGCGTGCCGGTGGTGATTTCGCATCTGAAGTGCGCGGGGCCGTCGAACTGGGGGCGCAGCGCCGAGGTGCTGAAGTCACTGGAAGGCGCACGCCGCCTGCAGCCGATCGGCTGCGACTGCTACCCGTATAACCGCAGTTCGTCGACGCTGGACCTGAGGCAGGTGACAGGCGAGATCGATATCACGATTACGTGGTCGGAACCGCATCCTGAGATGGCGGGCAAACTGGTGAAGGAGATTGCCGCCGAGTGGGGCGTGACGCAGCAGGAAGCGGGCAAGCGCCTGCAACCGGCGGGGGCGGTGTATCACAACATGTCGGAGGAGGACGTACGGCGCATCCTGTCGCATCCGGCATCGATGGTGGGTTCGGACGGTTTGCCGAACGATCCGCTGCCGCATCCACGCTTGTGGGGCGCGTTTCCTCGAGTGCTGGGGCACTACGTGCGGGATGCGGGATTGTTGCCGCTGGAGGAGGCGGTGCGCAAGATGACGAGTTTGTCGGCGCGGCGGTTTGGTTTGACGCAGCGGGGTGAGGTGCATATTGGCTACCACGCGGATCTGGTGTTGTTCGACCCGGCGCGGGTGCGGGATACGGCGACGTTCGACAAGCCGCTACAGCAGGCCGACGGGATTGACGCAGTTTGGGTGAATGGCGTGTTGTCGTATCGGGATGGTCAGCCGACCGGCGAGCGGGCGGGGCATTTTGTGGCGCGTGGTGAGGCATCGAAGGCAGATGCGCACGGCGCGTTTTGAGGGTTTGGTTTTTGGGTTTATTGATGCGGTGCGCTGTTGACGTTTGATCTGCGCGCCGCTGGATCTTATAAGGAGTGTTTGTGATGAAGCGATATGGCGTTGAGGGTGGCAAGGGGACTGGCGGGCAACATATGCCGTTCGCGCGTGCGGTAGAGGCGGATGGCTGGTTGTTTGTGTCGGGGCAGACGCCGATGGAGAATGGCGAGGTGATCGAAGGCGGGATTGTGGCGCAGTCGCACAAGGCGATTCAGAATGTTTTTGCCATTCTCAAAGAGGCCGGCTATGGCGCCGAGCATGTGGTTCGGTGTGGGGTTTGGTTGGATGATCCGCGGGATTTTGCTTCGTTTAATAAGGTGTTCCGGGAGTATTTCGGGGAGAATCCGCCAGCGCGGGCGTGTGTGGTTTCTAGTATGGTGATTGACTGTAAGGTTGAGGTTGATTGCGTTGCTTATAAGGGGAAGGGTTAAGGGTTTGGTTTTTTGGGTTTTGCCTGCGCGGCGCTTTGGTGGTTGTTCTTGCTGCTTTGGCCTTTCCTTGCATTGTTATCGGTCTATTGGCGTTGCCCCTGTGCGGGGCGGCACTTACTTTCTTTGCCGCCGCAAAGAAAGTAAGCAAAGAAAGCGGGCTTCAAACCGCTAGCCTGTAGGTGTCCATCACTGGCATCAAGCCAAAGTGGTCCGCGCACGGGACCGCTCCTCGCACAGCTTGCATTAGTGACAAAGGACTCATCCGTTCCAGCGTCGCGCTGCGCGCCCCGCCGTCGGGCATAACGCCTTCTGCAAAGTCTGTAGGAAATCTAACTTTATTGGGGCGTGAATTCGATTGGCCGGGATGTCAAAATCGGTTTGCGCGCGAGAGCAGAGAATTGAGTGCGCTCCGCGGCTCGCCTCGTCAAGCTGATGTAGTTTGTCAAGCATTGGACATACGGGTCGGCCATTATGCCGCGCAAGCCCGCTTTCCTAGGTATACCCATCCGCGACGCACGCAGTGCGGAGCGGGATGAATGAGTCCTTTGTCACTAACGCGGGTGGTGCGAGGGACGATTTTGTGCGCGGACCACTCTGTGTTCACGCGAGTGGTGGACACCTACAGGCTAGCGGTTGCAAGCCCGCTTTCTTTGCTTACTTTCTTTGCGGCGGCAAAGAAAGTAAGTGCCGCCCCGCACAGGGGCATCGCTAATAGACCAATAACAACGCAAGGAAAGGCCAACACAACAGAAGCACCCGCCAAACCAAGGCGCCGCAGGCAAACCCGCATTACTGCCGCGCCGTGCGGCAATTATCCGGCATGGGCAAATTAAAGTTAGTCCGGAACGGATTAATATCAAGCCCCCCACGTCGCGTGTAGCGAGCATAAACGGCGAGTTTCAGCGGCTTGCAAACCTTAAGAACGTCAACAAAAATCCGCTCAACGCACTGCTCATGAAACCCGGTGTGATTCCGATACGAAACGATATACCGCAGGAGCCCAGCATGATCAATCTGCGGTCCAACGTAATGAATCTGCACACTCCCCCAATCAGGCTGCCCGGTAACGGGACAATTCGACTTGAGCAGATTAGAAAACACGGTCTCCTCAACAGGAGCCTCCTCAAGCGCAGCCTTGAGCAACGAAGGATCAGGATGATAAACATCAGTATCAAGATCCAACCGATCCAGCGGCGTGCCTTCAAACTCATCCAGCTGCAACTTGCCAAAATCCATCGGCCCAGTCAGATGCACTGAAACCGTAGCGCCGCAGGCAGCAGAAACATCCCGCTTGATCGTATCCCGCACCGCCTCAAACGACTCAAACGAACTCTGCGCGAACGACCCCAGGTACAACTTGAACGACTTCGATTCGACAATATTCGGCGAGTCCGCCGGCACATAAAAAGTCGCCACCGCAATCTGCGGCTTGCCGCGCCCATTCAGCCAGGAAAGCTCGTAAGCATTCCAGATATCCGTCCCGAAGAACGGCAACTGCGCCCCAATGCCAATCGCCTCGCGCGCGGTCTTGCGTGCGATCGGAAAGAGCAGCGTCGCGTCGTACTGTTCGGTATAGGTGGCAGGTTTGCCCAGCGGTGATTGTTCGGGTGTCATGATGCGTTCACGATGCCACTCAGCACGTGCCCCGTCGCCGTCACGACGCGGGCCGATTCGCAGTGGCCAATTTGATCGTCGAAGAAAAAGTCCGGCTCGAACTCACGCAAAAATGCGCTCTTGTCGAGACCGCCCAGGAACATCGCTTCGTCGATTTCGATGTTCCACGCCATCAGCGTACGGATCGCCCTTTCATGCGCCGGTGCCGAACGCGCCGTTACCAGCGCCGTCCGGATATGCATTGGTGCTGCCTGCGTTGGCGCAGCCTCGTCCGCCACATTCTGCAAACGGTGCAGCGCCTCCAGTAACGGCTTGAGCGGCCCGTCGGCTAACGGTAGATCCTTGTTGTGGATCTCATGGCCCAAAAACGCCCGCAAGCCTTCCTGCTGAAATACGCGCTCGGCTTCGTCGGAAAACAGCACGGCGTCGCCGTCGAAGGCAATGCGGATTTCGTCCGGATACTTGCTCGCCATTTTCGCCGATTCCGGCAATACGCGCGCAGCCGGAAATCCGGCGGCCAGCGCATCGCGCACGTCGTCCTGATTGGCGGACAGAAACAGCGATGCGTTCAGCGGTTTCAGATACCCAAACGGCGCACGTCCACGCGTAAAGACGCCGCGCTCGATCGCGAGGCCGTGTTCGCGGCACGAGTGAAACGCGCGCAGTCCGCTAATGGGATCGCTACGCGACAGGATCACCACCTCCACCCGGTGCGCGCCCGCGTTCAGCGCCAGCAGCTTGCGAATCAGCGGAAACGCCACGCCCGGTTTGGCGGGCACACTGAGCCGCTCACGCTGCAGCGTTTCGTAGCTGTGCAGGTCGCCTTCTTCGTACACGCGGTTCTCTTCTTCGAAGTCGAACAGCGCGCGCGATGAAATCGCGACCACCAGCTTGTCCTGAAGCGTGAATGCCATCGGCGAGGTCCTGTCAGCCTAGGCGAGGAACAACCGGTACACCGGGTTCGTCGTCTCTTCCCAGTACGGATAGCCGAGCGTCGCGAGGAAGCGGTCGAACTCGGGGTTCTCCGTGCCGGGCACCTGGATGCCAACGAGGATCGAGCTGTAATCCGCGCCCTGGTTCCGGTAATGGAACAGGCTGATATTCCAGTTCGGCGCCATCGACGACAGGAATTTCATCAACGCACCCGGCCGTTCCGGGAATTCGAAGCGGAACAGGCGCTCGTCATGCGCGAGCGGCGAACGGCCGCCCACCATGTAACGGATATGCTGCTTCGACAGTTCGTCGCTGGTCAGATCGACGGTGGCAAAGCCGTGCGCCTCGAAGGCGCCCGCGATCTGCGCCGACTCGCTGCGGTTCCTGATCTGCACGCCCACGAAGATATGCGCGGAACTCGCTTCGGCGATACGGTAGTTGAATTCGGTAACGCTGCGAGTGCCGACCAGTTCGCAGAAGCGTTTGAAGCTGCCGCGCTCTTCCGGGATCGTCACGGCGAACACCGCTTCGCGTGCCTCGCCGACCTCGGCGCGTTCGGCCACGAAACGCATCCGGTCGAAATTCATATTCGCGCCGGAGGTGATGGCGATCAGCGTCTGATCCTCGATGCCCTCGCGCTCCGCGTATTGTTTCGCACCTGCCACCGCCAGCGAGCCCGCGGGTTCCAGCACGCTACGCGTGTCCTGGAACACGTCCTTGATCGCCGCGCACAGGGCGTCGGTGTTCACGATCAGCACGTCGTCGAGGTATTCGCGGCACAGCCGGAACGTTTCCTCGCCAACCAGTTTCACCGCAGTGCCGTCGGAAAAGAGACCCACTTCATTCAGCGTGACACGCTCGCCGGCCTTCAGGGACTGTGCCATCGCACAGGAGTCGTCGGTCTGCACGCCGATCACCTTGATCTCCGGGCGCACCGACTTGACGTATGCGGCAACCCCAGCCGCAAGACCACCGCCGCCGATCGGCACGAAGATCGCGTGAATGGGCCCTTGATGCTGGCTCAGGATCTCCATCGCCACCGTGCCCTGGCCGGCAATCACATACGGATCGTCGAACGGATGCACGAACGTCAGGCCGCGCTCTTCCTGTAGCTTGGCGGCGTACGTATAGGCGTCGCTGTACGACTCGCCCACCTGCACGACTTCGACCGTGGGGCCGCCATGCGAGCGCACCGCGTCGACCTTCACCTGCGGGGTTGTCACTGGCACCACGATAATCGCCTTCACGCCCATGCGTGCCGCCGACAGCGCGACGCCCTGTGCGTGATTGCCCGCCGAAGCCGTAATCACACCGCGCTCCAGCGCTTCGGCCGGAATGTGCGCCATCTTGTTATATGCGCCACGTACCTTGAACGAGAACACCGGCTGGTTGTCTTCGCGCTTCAGGTAAATCGGGTTGCGCAGCCGTGCCGACAGATTCGGCGCATGTTCGAGTTCGGTCTCGTGGGCGACGTCATAGACGCGCGCGGTCAGGATTTTCTTCAGATAGTCGTGGGAAGCCATGCGGGTGGCGCGGTGCGCTGTGTGAGACGGGAAAGGTCAATGATAGCGCCAACGGCCCGCGCTCTGGCCTCGGCCGTATGGCCAACGCGCAGGAAAGATCCGGAAACACCACCCGCCCGACCGTTCGGTCGAAGAATTGTGGACTCACCAGTTTGAACATATTTCCTCGCCTGGTCGTGTAAAAGCCCTGCTAGAGCGTGATTCGAGCGTCAACGCGCGTGCGGATCATGCGGTAGAATTCGATTTTGGAACAAGGATCGGAAGATGCACTGGCAGCCTCAGATCGCCCATTTGATGCCCGTCCCGCGTGGGTCCCGTCCCGCGGCGCAGAGGCACGTCTGTTGTGCGCGATCGTGTAGCTGCATCTGAGTGCCACGAAGCGGCCGGCGTGTATCGCCCGCCGGCAGGTGCTTCGGCCAACTAGAAGATTTCCAGAATTGCGCCCCACGCGCACCGTCAGCCAGCGCCTCCTCAATCGTCATTAGCGAGCGCGCCCAGTTGACCTACCGAGTCGTCCAAACATGAACGCACCTCAAGTATTCGATCCGCACGGAGCCGCCGCTGCGGTGGCCGCCGCCCCTGAAGCGCGTCTGCGCGAAATTCCCTATAACTACACCTCGTTTTCCGACCGTGAGATCGTTATCCGCCTGCTGGGTAACGAAGCGTGGGATGCGCTGGCCGAGTTGCGCGCCGAACGGCGCACCGGCCGCTCGGCACGCATGCTGTACGAAGTGCTCGGCGACATCTGGGTGGTCCGCCGCAATCCTTACCTGCAGGACGACCTGCTCGACAATCCCAAGCGCCGTGTGTTGCTGATCGAAGCGTTGCACCATCGTCTGTCGGAGATCGAGAAACGGCGTCGCGCCGACTTGACCGAACACGGCGACGAAGCGGGGGTAGACCGCGCTGCACGCGTGGAAACGCTAGTGGTTGCGGCGCGCCGCGCCGTGGATGACTTCGCCAACGAGTTCGACAAGACCGCTGAGCTGCGCCGCCGTGCCACCAAGGTGCTGGGCCGCGTCACGCAGAAAGACAACATCAAGTTCGACGGGCTGTCACGCGTCTCGCATGTGACCGATGCGACCGACTGGCGCGTCGAATATCCGTTTGTCGTGCTGACGCCGGACACGGAAGTCGAGATCGCCGGCATGATCAAGGCCTGCTTCGAACTCGGTCTGACGGTGATTCCGCGAGGGGGCGGCACGGGTTACACGGGTGGGGCGGTGCCGCTCACGCCGTTCTCTGCGGTCATCAATACCGAAAAGCTCGAGCAACTCGACGCGGTCGAATTGACCGACCTGCCTGGCGTGCCGAACAAGGTCGCGACCATTTTCTCGGGCGCTGGTGTCGTCACGCGCCGCGTGACTGAAGCCGCCGAGCAGGCTGGTTACGTGTTCGCGGTTGATCCGACCTCGCTCGACGCCTCATGCATTGGCGGCAACGTCGCCATGAACGCAGGTGGCAAGAAGGCCGTGCTGTGGGGCACGGCGCTGGACAATCTCGCCTGGTGGCGCATGGTCGACCCGGAAGGCAACTGGCTCGAAGTCACGCGCCTTGACCACAACATGGGCAAGATCCATGACATCGAGGTGGCCCGCTTCGAACTGAAGTGGTTCGACGGCGAATACGCGCCCGGTGAAAAGCTGCTGCGCACCGAATCGCTCGACATCAAGGGCCGTGTGTTCCGCAAGGAAGGCCTCGGCAAGGACGTCACGGATAAATTCCTCGCCGGCCTGCCTGGTATCCAGAAGGAAGGATGCGACGGCCTGATCACGTCGGCGCGCTGGGTGCTGCACAAGATGCCGGCCCATACGCGTACCGTCTGCCTCGAATTCTTCGGCCAGGCGCGCGATGCGATTCCGAGCATCGTCGAAATCAAGGACTACCTGTTCGAAACGTCGAAGCAGGGCGGTGCGATTCTCGCCGGCCTCGAACACCTCGACGAACGCTATCTGCGCGCAGTCGGCTACGCGACCAAGAGCAAGCGCAACGCGTTTCCGAAGATGGTGCTGATCGGCGATATCGTCGGTAACGATGCGGATGCGGTGGCGCAAGCCACCTCGGAAGTCGTGCGCATGGCTAACGGCAAGAGCGGCGAAGGCTTCGTCGCGGTGAACGCCGAGGCGCGCAAGCGCTTCTGGCTCGACCGCAGCCGCACGGCCGCGATTGCGAAGCACACCAACGCGTTCAAGATCAACGAAGACGTGGTGATTCCGCTCAACCGCATGGGCGAGTACACGGACGGGATCGAGCGCATCAACATCGAACTGTCGATCAAGAACAAGCTGCAACTGCTCGACGCGCTCGAAACGTTCTTCAAGGGCGGCAAGCTGCCGCTCGGCAAGAGCGACGATGCCAACGAGATTCCAAGCGCCGAACTGCTGGAAGACCGCGTGCAGCATGCGCTCGAGTTGCTCAAGCAGGTCCGCGCGCGCTGGGAATTTCTGCGCGACAAGCTCGATCTGTCGTTGCGCGAGGCGCAGCACTACATGGTTCAGCTCGGCTACGCGGGGCTCGCGGAGAAGTTCGCGGACCGCGTCGATGCGCAGCCTAGCGTGACGGTCTTCGACGTGACGCAGGACCGTACGGTGCGCGTGTCGTGGAAGCAGGAAGTTCGTGCGGAGTTGCGCCAGATCTTCAACGGCGGCGAATTCAAGCCGATCCTCGAAGAAGCACAGGCCATTCATAAGCGCGTGTTGCGCGGCCGCGTGTTCGTCGCGCTGCACATGCACGCGGGTGACGGCAACGTGCACACGAACATCCCTGTCAACTCCGACAACTACGAGATGCTGCAGGACGCGCACACGGCCGTCGCGCGCATCATGAAGCTGGCGCGCTCGCTCGACGGCGTGATTTCGGGTGAGCACGGCATCGGCATTACCAAGCTCGAATTCCTGACCGAGGACGAGATTGGCGAATTCCGCAAGTACAAGCAGCGCGTCGATCCGCACGGCCGGTTCAATGCCGGCAAGCTGCTCGAAGGTGCGGATCTGCGCAATGCCTACACGCCGAGCTTCGGGCTGATGGGCTATGAGTCGCTGATCATGCAGCAGAGCGATATCGGCGCGATCTCCGAGTCGATCAAGGACTGCCTGCGTTGCGGCAAGTGCAAGCCGGTGTGCGCGACCCACGTGCCGCGCGCCAACCTGCTGTACAGCCCGCGCAACAAGATTCTCGCCACGTCGCTGCTGGTCGAGGCGTTCCTGTACGAAGAGCAGACGCGCCGCGGCGTGTCCATCAAGCACTGGGACGAGTTCAACGACGTCGCCGATCACTGCACGGTCTGTCACAAATGCGTGACGCCGTGTCCGGTGAAGATCGACTTCGGCGATGTCACGATGAACATGCGCAACCTGCTGCGCAAGATGGGCAAGAAGAAGTTCAACGCGGGCAACGCGGCCGGCATGTTCTTCCTCAACGCCACCAATCCGCAGACCATTAACCTCGCGCGCACCGCGATGATGGGCATCGGCTACAAGGCGCAGCGTCTCGGCAACGACGTGCTGAAGAAGTTCGCGAAGAAGCAGACGGCGCATCCGCCCGCTACCGTCGGCAAGCCGAAGGCGGTGGAGCAGGTGATCCACTTCATGAACAAGAAGATGCCGGGCAATCTGCCGAAGAAGACGGCGCGCGCGTTGCTGGACATCGAAGACAACAAGATCGTGCCGATCATCCGCAATCCGAAGACCACTACGGCGGATACGGAAGCGGTGTTCTATTTCCCGGGCTGCGGCTCCGAGCGTCTGTTCTCGCAGGTGGGCCTGGCGACCCAGGCCATGCTGTGGGAAGCGGGCGTGCAGACGGTGCTGCCGCCGGGTTATCTGTGCTGCGGTTATCCACAGCGCGGTTCGGGCCAGTTCGACAAGGCGGAGAAGATTGTCACGGATAACCGTGTGCTGTTCCACCGCGTCGCCAACACGCTGAACTACCTCGACATCAAGACGGTGGTGGTGTCGTGTGGCACGTGTTACGACCAGCTCGCCGGTTATGAATTCGAAAAGATTTTTCCCGGTTGCCGGATTATCGACATTCACGAATTCCTGCTCGAGAAGGGCATGAAGCTCGATGGCGTCAATGGCATGCGTTACATGTATCACGACCCATGCCACACGCCGATCAAGACGATGGACCCGGTGAAGCTGGTCAATCAGTTGATGGGCTCGGAGAAGGACGGCTACAAGATCGAGAAGAACGATCGGTGCTGTGGCGAATCCGGCACACTCGCGGTGACGCGTCCGGACATCTCGACGCAGGTCCGTTTCCGCAAGGAAGAGGAAATCCGCAAGGGCGCGGCCAAGCTGCGCGGCATTCCGCTGGTGGCGGAAGCTGGCGCCAACGGGATCAACCCGGCCAATGCTTCGGCCGGTGCAGCGGGCGCGCCGGATGGCTCGGTGCTCAAGGCCGGCGACGGTCCGACGCCCAACGGCGCCACCGAAATCAAGATCCTCACGAGCTGCCCGTCCTGCCTGCAAGGGCTGTCGCGCTACAACGAGGACGCCAACATCGAGGCGGACTACATCGTCGTCGAGATGGCGCGCCACGTGCTGGGTGAAGACTGGATGGCCGATTACGTCCAGCGTGCGAACAATGGCGGAATCGAGCGCGTGCTGGTTTAATGGCACGACTGACGATTTCCGCTTGAGGACGACGATGGACTGTGTATTTTGCCGTGAAGATGGCGGCGACGTGCTGTGGCAGGACGATACGATGCGTGTCGTCCTTGCCGACGAACACGATTACCCGGGCTTCTGCCGGGTGATCTGGAACAAGCACGTTGCCGAGTTTTCGGATCTTGCCGAGAGCGATCGCGACCGTGTGATGCGTGCGGTGTATGCGGTCGAACGCGCCATGCGGCGCATCCTGCAACCGGTCAAGGTGAATCTGGCGAGCCTCGGCAACCAGGTGCCGCACGTGCACTGGCACGTGATTCCGCGTTTCTCTAACGACGCCCATTTCCCACTGCCGATCTGGGCGCCGCGCCAGCGCACGGTGTCGGAGGCGCTGCTGTCGTCACGCCGGGCGCAGGCGACGTTGCTGCGCGATGCGGTGCGGCAGGAAATCGAACAAGCTTTGGCCTGAGGTCAACATGAGTGGACTGACTCGCGACACACCGGTGCCAACCGGCGTGGTGGTACACGCCAAATCGCACGCGCTCGAACTGCAATACGCAAACGGCGAATCGTTCCGCGTGCCGTTCGAATTACTGCGGGTGTACTCGCCCTCGGCGGAAGTGCGTGGCCACGGGCCGGGGCAGGAGACGCTGCAGACCGGCAAGCGCGAGGTGACGATCACCGCCATCGAGGGCGTGGGCAACTATGCGTTGCAGCCGACCTTCTCGGATGGTCACTCTACCGGGCTCTATTCGTGGGATCTGCTGTATGACATCGCCACCCGCCAGGATGAACTCTGGCGCGAATATCTCGACAAACTGAAAGCGGCCGGCGTCGACCGCGACGCGCCGATGGCGTCAGCCAGCGCCCCGCACGGTCATTGTCACTGATACGATTCGGCCTGACGCCACACTGATGCGGCGCAACATTCAAAAATACGCGAAAGGACGAACGCGATGAGCAAAACCCACTTCGGCTTTCAGACGGTAGACGAACAGGAAAAAGCGCAGAAGGTGGCCGGCGTGTTCCACTCTGTCGCCTCCAACTACGACCTGATGAACGACCTGATGTCAGGCGGTCTGCACCGGGCGTGGAAAATGTTCACGATTGCACAGGCGAATGTCCGGCCGGGCTATAAGGTGTTGGATATCGCCGGCGGCACGGGTGACCTGTCCAAGGAATTCGCCAAAAAGGCGGGGCCGACCGGCGAGGTCTGGCACACGGACATCAATGAATCGATGCTGCGCGTGGGCCGCGACCGCCTGCTCGATAAAGGCATCGTGACGCCGGCGCTGTTGTGCGACGCGGAAAAAATCCCCTTTCCAGACAACTACTTCGACGTGGTGACGGTAGCGTTCGGCTTGCGCAACATGACCCACAAGGATATCGCGCTGGCAGAAATGCGCCGCGTGCTGAAGCCGGCTGGCCGTCTGCTGGTGCTCGAATTCTCGAAGGTGTGGGATCCGCTGAAAAAAGTCTACGACGTCTATTCGTTCAAGGTGCTGCCGTGGCTCGGCGACCGTTTTGCGAAAGACGCGGAGAGCTACCGCTACCTGGCGGAATCGATCCGGATGCACCCGGACCAGGAAACTTTAAAGACGATGATGGAACAAGCTGGCCTCGACGGCGTCAAATATTACAATCTGTCAGCTGGTGTGGTAGCTTTACACGTGGGGACCAAATACTAGGGTCCCTAACCCATCGTTTTTAAAGGAAATTTCCATCATGTCCGATTCGCGTTTGTTATCTTCCCGTAATGTTAAGGGGTCGCTGGCGAGGAGAATCGGACTGGCAGTGATGGTCGGTCTGATCGCGTTCGCCACCGTTGCCTCGCTCGACGCCGAGGCGCGGCGCCTGGGTGGTGGGCGCAGCATCGGCCGTCAGCAGTCGAGCGCGATGCAGCGGCAAACCACGCCGCCGGCCCAATCTCCGCAGCAGGCACAGCAATCGGCACAAGCCGCCCAGGCGCAGCGCGCGCAACCGGCGCCGACGCCGGCCGCCGCACCTAACCGCTCGCGCTGGCTCGGGCCGATTGCGGGTCTGGCCGCTGGCCTCGGTATCGCCGCGCTGCTTTCGCACTTCGGGATGGGTGAGGCGTTTGCCGGCGCCATGGCCAATATGCTCGTGATAGCCGCCATCGCGATGCTGGCTGTCTGGCTGATCCGCCGTTTTGTGGGCCGCAAGCGCGATGCCGCAGCACCTGCCTATGCGGGCACAGCGCCCAGTTTGAACGCTGGACGTAACGGCTACTCGCAGGAGCCGAGCTTCACCGAGGCGCCGTCGGCGCAAAACGGCTTTTACCGCGAGCCGCAGGTCAATGCCGCTTCGGCTATGCTCGCGACGCCTGTCGTTCCCGCCGGTTTCGACTCGCAAGCGTTTGTCCGCAATGCGAAGGTCTACTTCGTGCGCCTGCAGGCCGCGTGGGACGTGGGCAACATCGCCGATATCCGCGAATTCACGACGCCCGAAATGTTCGCCGAAGTGAAGATCGACCTCGACTCGCGCGGGCCAGAGGCCACGCTGACCGACGTGGTGCAGTTGAACGCCGAGCTGCTGGGCGTTGAGGACCGCGGCAGTGAATATCTGGCCAGCGTGCGCTTCTCCGGCCTGATCCGCGAGAACTCGGGCGCGCCGGCCGAGCCGTTCGTGGAAATCTGGAACCTGTCGAAGTCAGGCCGCGCAGGGGAAGGGTGGTTGCTCGCCGGTATCCAGCAGGCGGGGATCGGTCAGGCCACCTCCGCGCATTGACGTGACGCGTTGCGCATTGGCTGTTCGGCCGACTAAGCCGCGAAGCGAACGGACGTTACAATAGGAACCCGCGCGGGCACATCGCCCGCGCGGGTTTTTTCTTGCCACTCTCAATGACCCTCGCCGCCAAGCCCTTCGCTGCTGCCGTCAATCACCTGCTCGCCCGCGAATCGTGGGCCCGCGAGCGCCTCGCCCCCTATGCCGGCAAGACCGCCCGGCTGAGCTGTCCGCCGGTCGTTCTGATGCTGCTCGTCCAGCCCGACGGCTATCTGGCCGCGGTCGACGAAACGCAAACGCAGCAGTTCGACGTCACCATCTTGGTGCCGCCCGAGGCGTTGCCGGCCTTTGTACAGGGCGGTCAGGCGGCGGTGATGAAGCATGTGAAGATCGAAGGCGACGCAGAATTCGCCACGGTGATCGCGAAGCTGGCCGAGCATCTGCGTTGGGAACCGGAGGAAGACCTGGCGCGGATGATCGGCGACGGTCCGGCCTGGCGGGTCGCCTCGGTGGCGCGCTCGGTCGGTGAGCATGCGCGCCGCACTGGGCGCAATCTGCTCGACTCGGTGGCCGAATACCTGCTCGATGAGAATCCGCAACTAGTGCGCCGCGCCGCGCTTGACGACTTCAATGCCGACCTCGCCAGCGCCCGCGATGCGCTGGCACGCGTCGAAAAACGTCTCGAGCGTCTTGAAAAGAAGGTCGAAGCCCGCGGCGCCAATGCGCCGGGCGGCGCCGCCACGTCGCGCGGCACGCGCTAGTCACCGGGCTCAACCATGCGTTTTCTGCGTTTCCTCAAAATTTTCTTTACGGTTATCCGCTTCGGTCTCGATGAGATGATGCTCAGCCGTATCAACGACCGCCGTGTGCGGTTGTTGCTGCGCATCACCACGATCGGCCGTAAGTTCGACCAGCCGCCAGGCGTGCGGCTGCGTCTCGCGCTCGAAAGCCTCGGGCCGATTTTCGTGAAGTTCGGCCAGGTGTTGTCGACCCGGCGCGACCTGCTGCCTGTCGATATCGCTAACGAGTTGGCCAAGCTGCAGGATCAGGTGCCGCCGTTCCCGTCCGAGGTGGCAATTGGGCTCGTCGAGAAGTCGCTGGGGGCGCCGGTCGACGTGCTGTTCGACGATTTCGAGCGGGTGCCGGTGGCGAGCGCGTCGATCGCGCAGGTGCACTTTGCCAAGGTGAAAGCCGGCCAACATGCAGGCAAGGCCGTGGCGGTGAAGGTGCTGCGCCCGAACATGCTGCCGGTGATCGACTCGGATCTTGCGTTGCTTCGCGATATCGCCGTATGGGCCGAACGCCTGTGGGCCGACGGCAAGCGTCTGAAACCGCGTGAGGTCGTCGCCGAATTCGACAAATACCTGCACGACGAGCTCGACCTGATGCGCGAGGCCGCCAACGGCAGCCAGTTGCGTCGCAATTTCGCGGGACTCGATCTGCTGCTGGTACCGGAGATGTACTGGGAGTTCTGCACACCCACCGTGCTGGTGATGGAGCGCATGGTCGGCGTGCCGATCAGTCAGGTGGAAACCCTGCGCGCCGCGGGCGTGGACATCCCGAAGCTGGCTCGCGAAGGCGTCGAAATCTTTTTCACGCAGGTGTTCCGCGACGGCTTTTTCCATGCGGACATGCACCCCGGCAATATCCAGGTCAGTCTCGATCCGGCGCACTTCGGGCGCTATATCGCGCTGGACTTTGGCATCATCGGCGCGCTGTCGGACTTCGACAAGAACTACCTCGCTCAGAACTTCCTTGCGTTCTTCAAGCGCGACTACCACCGGGTCGCCACGCTTCACCTCGAGTCGGGCTGGGTGCCGCCCACTACGCGTGTCGAGGAACTCGAAAGCGCAATTCGTGCAGTCTGCGAACCGTACTTCGACCGCGCGCTGAAGGACATTTCGCTGGGTCAGGTGCTGATGCGCCTGTTCTCCACGTCGCGCAGGTTCAATGTCGAGATCCAGCCGCAGCTCGTCCTGTTGCAGAAGACGATGCTGAACGTCGAAGGCCTCGGGCGTTCGCTCGATCCCGAACTCGATTTGTGGAAGACGGCCAAGCCGTATCTCGAACGCTGGATGAATGAGCAGATCGGCCTGCGTGGCTGGCTCGAGCGTTTGAAGATCGAAGCGCCGCAGTGGAGCAAAACGTTGCCGCAACTACCGCGGCTGATCCACCACGTGCTGGCGGAACGTCACGACAACCAGCGCGGCCCGGGCGACGACACGATTCGCCAGATCCTGCTCGAGCAGAAGCGCACCAACCGGCTGTTGCAAGGCTTGCTGATGTTCGGTATTGCGGTCGGCATTGGCGCGGTGGTGGCGCGGGCCTGGCTCGCACTAGTTTATGGTGGATAAAGTGGATCCGTTGAATCCAGCAGGCCCCGACTTCGCCACCCGCGATCCGAACTCGCCGGCATTCTGGGATGAACGCTTTGAACGCGGCTTTACGCCATGGGACCAGGCGGGCGTGCAGGCGGCGTTTCAGACCTTCGCGACGCGCCATCCCGAAGCCGCAGTGCTGATTCCCGGTTGCGGCAGCGCGTGGGAGGCGCTCTGGCTAGCCCGTCAGGGTCGCCGGGTGCAGGCGATCGATTTCTCGTCGGCTGCGGTGGCGACTGCGCGCTCACAGCTAGGCGCATACGCAAACGTCGTCGATCAGGCCGATTTCTTCTCCTGGCAGCCGCCCTTCACCCCAGGCTGGATGTATGAACGCGCATTTCTGTGCGCGTTGCCGAAGGACCGCCGCGCAGATTATGCGCAGCGCATGGCCGAACTTCTGCCGGCGCAGACTCTGCTGGCCGGCTTCTTCTTTCTGGGCGCGACCCCGAAAGGGCCACCGTTCGGAATCGAGCGCGCCGAACTCGACGCCTTGCTGAATCCGCATTTCGAACTGATCGAAGACGAGCCCGTCAGCGACTCGATGCCGGTGTTCGCCGGCCGCGAGCGCTGGCTCACCTGGCGCCGCCGCGCCTCGACGAGGACTTGATCCCACGTTGGGCGCCCCAATATGTGCCCGCGGTGGCTGCGTCGGCCGCCCACTCCTGAAAACCGGGGGTGGGAGATTGTTTGCGGCTATAATTCAAGGCTTTGCAAGCGTTTGCCAGATTAATGTAGGGAAAAGATCATGCCGATCTACGCGTATCGCTGCGAATCATGCGGCTTCGGGAAGGACGTGCTTCAGAAGATGAGCGACGCCCCGTTGACGAACTGCCCCGAGTGCGGAAAAGACACATTCCGCAAGCAGGTGACCGCAGCCGGGTTTCAATTGAAGGGTTCGGGCTGGTATGTAACCGATTTCCGCGGCGGCAACGGCGCGAAGAGCGCAGCGGCGCCGAGTGGCGCGAGCGGCGACAAGGAAGCCGCGCCCGTGAAGTCCGAGGGCGGCTCCGCCGACACCGGCTCGTCGGGCGGCTCGACCGAAAGCTCTACCAGCGCCGCAACACCTGCAGCGCCGGCGGCCGCACCGGCTAGCACCAGCGGCAACGGCTCCGGCAGCGCCTAGCTAGCGTTGCCGCCTCGACGAGGCGGCGCACTCGCCACAACCGGCCCGGCCGGCGTGGCTTTCTGGCGATACACATGACGACGAAAAAAGCGACGCTCAAATCGGTGTTCCTGACCGGCCTGCTGGTGCTGGTGCCGTTGGCCATCACGTTGTGGGTGCTCGGTCTGATTATCGGCACGATGGATCAGACGCTGCTGTTGCTGCCGGAGTCGTGGCAGCCGGAGCGCGCGCTCGGCTTCCGTCTGCCCGGCCTGGGCGCAGTGCTGACGCTGGCGTTTATCTTCATCGTTGGACTGTTGACGCAGAACTTCATCGGGCAGAAGCTCGTGAAGTGGTGGGAGTTGCTGGTCGGCCATATTCCGGTGGTCGGGCCGATCTACACGAGCGTCAAACAGGTGTCCGATACGTTGCTCTCCAGCAGCGGCAATGCGTTTCGCAAGGCCCTGCTTATCGAGTATCCGCGCAAGGGCTCCTATACGATCGCGTTCCTGACCGGGATTCCGGGCGGGGACGTGCTCAACCACCTGAAGGAAGATCACGTCAGCGTGTACGTGCCGACTACGCCGAACCCGACGTCCGGCTTCTTCCTGATGGTGCCGAAGAGCGAAGTGGTCGAACTTGATATGACGGTCGACGCTGCGCTCAAGTACATTGTCTCGATGGGCGTGGTGGCGCCATCCGCGCCACCGGCGCAGCAGGTGCGCCGCTCCACCATCGAACCGCCGATGTAATGCCGGCGCGCATTGTTTCAGTTTCATGAGCTGCGCGCCGTTCAACTAATGCAAAACGAAAGACAAACATCATGTCGATGCGATCTGAATACTGCGGTCTGGTGACCGAAGAACTGCTGGGCCAAACCGTGTCGCTGTGTGGCTGGGTGAGCCGTCGCCGTGACCACGGCGGCGTTATCTTCATCGACCTGCGCGACCGCGAAGGCCTCGTTCAGGTCGTGTGCGACCCCGATCGCGCGGAGATGTTCAAGACCGCTGAAGGCGTGCGCAACGAGTTCTGCGTGCAGATCAAGGGCGTCGTGCGTAATCGTCCGGAAGGCACGACCAACGCTGGCCTGAAGAGCGGCAAGATCGAAGTGCTGTGCCACGAACTGAACGTGCTGAACGCGTCGGTCACGCCGCCGTTCCAGCTCGACGACGACAACCTGTCGGAAACCACGCGTCTCACGCATCGTGTGCTCGACCTGCGCCGTCCGCAGATGCAGCACAACCTGCGTCTGCGTTACCGTGTTTCGATCGAAGTACGCAAGTATCTGGACTCGCTGGGCTTCATCGACATCGAAACGCCGATGCTCACGAAGAGCACGCCCGAAGGCGCGCGCGACTATCTCGTGCCGTCGCGTACCAATGCCGGCCAGTTCTTTGCTCTACCGCAGTCGCCGCAGCTGTTCAAGCAGCTGCTGATGGTCGCTAACTTCGACCGCTACTACCAGATCGTCAAGTGCTTCCGCGACGAAGACCTGCGCGCCGACCGTCAGCCGGAATTCACGCAGATCGACTGCGAAACCTCGTTCCTCTCGGAACAGGAAATTCGCGACCTGTTCGAAGCGATGATCCGTCACGTCTTCAAGGTGACGATCGGCGTTGAACTGGACGAGAAATTCACGGTGATGCAGTACTCGGAAGCCATGCGCCGCTTCGGTTCGGACAAGCCGGACCTGCGCGTGAAGCTCGAATTCACCGACCTGACCGACGCGGTCAAGGACGTCGATTTCAAGGTGTTCAGCACGCCTGCCAACACCAAGGATGGCCGCGTTGCGGCGCTGCGCGTGCCGAAGGGCAGCGAGCTTTCGCGTGGCGATATCGACAGCTACACGGAATTCGTGCGCATCTACGGCGCGAAGGGTCTGGCCTGGGTCAAGGTTAACGAAGTCGCCAAGGGCCGCGACGGTCTGCAAAGCCCGATCGTCAAGAACCTGCACGATGAAGCCATCAAGGCCATCATCGAGCGCACCGGTGCGCAAGACGGCGACATCATTTTCTTCGCGGCGGATCGCGCGAAGGTCGTCAACGACAGCCTCGGCGCACTGCGTCTGAAGATCGGTCATTCCGAATTCGGCAAGGCCAACGGCCTCGTCGAAACCGGCTGGAAGCCGCTGTGGGTGGTCGACTTCCCGATGTTCGAATACGACGAAGAAGAAAACCGTTACGTCGCCGCGCATCACCCGTTCACGAGCCCGAAGGACGAACACCTCGAGTATCTGGAAACGGATCCGGCCCGCTGCCTCGCCAAGGCCTATGACATGGTGTTGAACGGCTGGGAAATCGGCGGCGGTTCGGTGCGTATTCACCGCGAAGAAGTGCAGAGCAAGGTGTTCCGCGCGCTCAAGATCAATGCGGAAGAAGCACGCGCCAAGTTCGGCTTCCTGCTCGATGCGCTGCAATACGGCGCGCCGCCGCATGGTGGTATCGCGTTTGGTCTGGACCGCATCATCACGATGATGGCCGGCGCCGACTCGATCCGCGACGTAATCGCGTTCCCGAAGACGCAGCGCGCACAGGACCTGCTCACGCAGGCGCCGAGCGAAGTGGACGAGCGCCAGTTGCGCGAGTTGCACATCCGTCTGCGTCAGCCGGAAGCGAAGGCGTAAGGCTGCATGCTCACTGTCTGAGCGGCTCATCCAGCGGTTCAATGGGCCGCGGTCAAGCAAACGAAAAAGGCGCGGCACGCGCCTTTTTCGTTTTTTGCGTTACAGTCGGAGCAACGGGTGAAACAATAGCCCAGATAAAGCCGTCGACCGACATGTACCGCGCGCAGTACGCGCCTAGTCTTATCGCCATGCCGAAACCGCCGAAGATTCCCGAATCCGTACTTGTGGTGATCCATACGCCGGAATTAGATGTGCTGCTCATCGAGCGTGCTGATCGCGCGGGTTTCTGGCAATCGGTGACGGGCTCGAAAGAAACGCTCGACGAGCCGCTTGCCTCGACCGCTATACGCGAAGTGGCCGAGGAAACCGGTATCGTGATCGGCAGCTCCGCTGTGCCCCGCGAGGCGTTGTTGGACTGGCAGTATCAGATCGAGTACGAGATTTATCCGGTCTGGCGGCATCGTTACGCCGAGGGCGTGACGCACAACACCGAACACTGGTTCAGCCTCGAGGTGCCGCAGCGTTGCGAGGTGACGCTCGCGCCGCTCGAGCACACCGCGCACCTCTGGCTGCCGCATGAAGAAGCCGCAGAGCGCTGCTTCTCCTCGTCGAACGCCGACGCGATCCTGCAGTTGCCGCAGCGCCTGAAAAGGCGGCTCCGATGACGGCCGGCGGTTCGCGGCATTTCGAGCGGCTTCGGCAAACCCTGTTCGGTCGTCGTTACTGGTCGAAGTTCCGCTTCACCGCCGGTAACGAAGTCCAACTGTTCCGCTCCGGGGAGGCGTTTTTTACTTCGTTGATCGCGCGCGTCGATGCGGCGGAGAAAGACGTCGTTCTCGAAACCTACATCTTCTGCAATGACGACGCCGGCCAGGTGGTCAGTGCCGCGTTGCTGCGCGCCGCCGCCCGCGGCGTGCGTGTGCGCGTGATCACCGACGGCATCGGCACCGCCCGTCTGCCGATTTTCCACGACTGGCCTGAGCGCGGCATCGAGCATCGGATCTACAACCCGCATCTGTTTGGCCGCTTCGGTTTTTCGCGCACGCATCGCAAGCTGGCCGTGGTCGACGATCAGTTCGCGTGGTGCGGCGGCATCAATATCGTCGACGACTACGAGAACGACGGTGCGCGTTTGCCGTATCGGCGCTGGGACTTTGCGGTCGAGCTGCAGGGGCCGGTGGTCGCCGATGTCCGCGAGGCGTTCGAGAGCCAATGGCACCGGATCCGTTTCGGTCACCGTCCGGTCGAAGCGCTGCAGCCCGATTTCACCTTCAAGGACGACACCAGTTCCGGCGCACCGGCCCGCGGCCACAACCGCAGCGCCGATCTGCGCGGCGTTGGCGAACCCGCGGTGGCGTTCGTCGCGCGCGACAACCTGATCAACCGCCGCGCCATCGAGAAGGCTTACCTCACCGCGATCGGTCAGGCGCGCACCGAGGTGCTGCTCGCCAATCCCTACTTCATGCCGGGCCGCAAGCTGCGCCGTGCGCTGGTGTTCGCGGCGCGGCGTGAGGTGGACGTGAAGCTGATCATCGGGAGGAAAGAGTTTGCCGCGCTCGATTACGCAGTGCCTTTCCTGTACCGCTCGTTGCTGAAGGCCGGCGTGAAGATCGCCGAATACGAAAAGACGATGCTGCACGGCAAGGTGGCCGTTGTCGATTCGGCCTGGGGTACGGTAGGCTCATCGAATCTCGACGCGCTGAGTCTTATGCTGAACAACGAGGCCAACGTCGTGCTAGTGCATGACCCGCAAATCAAGGCGTTGCGCGAGGCGATCCTGACTGCCTTCGACGAGTCGCGCCGTATCGATATCGAGCACTACGAGGCCCGTCCCGCAGGCGAGCGTGCGCTGAACTGGCTGGCCTACAACACCTACCGCGTCGTGATGAAACTGCTGACGGTCGGCGGGTACGACTAGACCGGTTTTGCCGCAAGCAAGCTCGGGAACGGATGATGTCATTGCTCGACCGCGATGCTCTGGCGCTGAATGAATCATGCACGCGGTCGCCCCGAGGCCCAGGGCAAACCCGCCTGCCCGAACGTCCCCTGCGCGTCCATCGCGCCAAATCGCCCCGGGAGTTGCGACACGCGTCAAACCGGATCGCGCCGACAAGACAAACCCCTCTAAAAAAATCTCCCGCGTCCGATAGACGTATGACGCAAAATTGATGCTCCGGTTAGAAACCGGTTTCTAATAAAGTCCTTGTTTCGCGGACGGCAGCACTCAATAATAGTACGGCCGTTCGATTTTCTTTCGGTCACATAAGAACGGTAAAAACAGCTATGCGAAAAGGCGAACAAACGCGGGTCGCGATTCTCGATGCAGCACTCGATCTGGCAAGCCGCGACGGACTGGAAGGTCTGACGATAGGGCTGCTGGCCGAGCGCATGCAGATGAGCAAGAGCGGCGTGTTTGCGCACTTCGGGTCGCGCGAGGACTTGCAGGTTGAAGTGGTGCGCGAATATCACCGTCGTTTCGAAGACGAGGTGTTTTTCCCGAGTCTGCGTGAGCCGCGCGGCTTGCCGCGTTTGCGCGCAATGATCTCCCGCTGGATTGAGAAGCGCATCCAGGAAGTGACTACCGGATGCATCTACATCAGCGGTGCGGTCGAGTATGACGACCGCGCGGACAACCCGGTGCGCGAGCAACTGGTGTCGAGCGTGACGATCTGGCGTGCAGCGCTCACCCGGGCCATTTCGCAGGCAATGGAAGAAGGGCATCTGCGTGCGGACACGAACCCGCAACTGATGCTGTTCGAACTGTACAGCTTCACGCTCGGCCTGCATCACGACGCACGCTTCCTGCACTTACCGGATGCAGTGCCTCTGACCTGGGCCGCGCTCGAAAAACTGATTGTTTCGTATCAGAGCGAAAGCCGTTAGCAGGGCAGCCGGATCCGGCGGATCCAGCGGCGCTGAAAAGGTCCGGACACGGACTGGAGTTGACGGCCTGGCTCCTTGTCAAACTTTGGAGAGAGTCATGGGACAGTACGCCGCGCCGTTGCGCGACATGCAATTCGTGTTGCACGAGCTGCTTAATGTCGAAGATGAGATCAAGCAGATGCCGAAGCACGCAGATCTCGATGCCGATACGATCAATGCAGTGCTGGAAGAAGCCGGCAAGTTCTGCTCCGAAGTGCTGTTCCCGCTGAATCAGAGCGGCGACCAGGAAGGCTGCACGTACGTCGGCGACGGCGTCGTGACCACGCCGAAGGGTTTCAAGGAAGCTTATAAGCAATATGTCGAGGCTGGCTGGCCGGCACTCGGTTGCGATCCGGAATACGGCGGCCAGGGCCTGCCCGCGTTCGTCAACAACGCTCTGTACGAAATGCTTAATTCGGCGAACCAGGCGTGGACGATGTACCCGGGCCTGTCGCACGGCGCGTATGAATGCCTGCATGCGCATGGCACGCCGGAACTGCAGCAGACGTATCTGCCCAAACTCGTCTCCGGTACGTGGACCGGCACGATGTGTCTGACCGAGCCGCATTGCGGCACGGATCTCGGCATCCTGCGCACCAAGGCCGAACCGAACGTCGACGGCTCTTACTCGATCAGCGGCACCAAGATTTTCATCTCCAGCGGCGAACACGACCTCGCGGAGAACATCGTTCATCTGGTGCTCGCGCGTCTGCCGGATGCACCGAACGGTACCAAGGGCATTTCGCTCTTCATCGTACCTAAGTTCGTGCCGAACGAAGCCGGCGAGCCGGGCGAACGCAATACCGTGAAGTGCGGTTCCATCGAACACAAGATGGGCATCCACGGTAACGCCACCTGCGTGATCAATCTCGACAACGCCAGGGGCTGGCTGGTCGGCGAGCCGAACAAGGGCTTGAACGCCATGTTCGTGATGATGAACGCCGCGCGTCTGGGCGTCGGCATGCAGAGCCTTGGGCTGACCGAAATCGGCTATCAGAACTCGCTGACTTACGCGAAAGAGCGTCTGCAGATGCGTTCGCTGACCGGCCCGAAGGCGCCTGAAAAGGCCGCTGACCCGATCATCGTGCACCCGGACGTGCGCCGCATGCTGCTCACGCAGAAGGCCTACGCCGAAGGCGCGCGCGCTTTCTCGTACTGGTCCGCGCTGCATATCGACAAGGAACTGTCGCACGCCGAAGAATCGGTGCGCAAGGATGCCGCCGACCTCGTCGCGCTGCTCACGCCGATCCTGAAAGCGTTCCTCTCGGACAACGCGTTCGAGAGCACCAACCACGCCATGCAGATTTACGGCGGTCACGGCTTCATCGCCGAGTGGGGCATGGAGCAGTACGTGCGCGACGCGCGCATCAACATGATCTACGAAGGCACCAACGCGATCCAGTCGCTCGACCTGCTCGGCCGCAAGGTCCTCGGCGACATGGGCGCGAAGATGAAGAAGTTCGGCAAGCTGGTGACGGAGTTCGTCGAAGCCGAAGGTATCAAGCCGGAAATGCAGGAGTTCGTGAACCCGCTCGCCGACATCGGCGACAAGGTGCAGAAGCTCACCATGGAAATCGGCATGAAGGCCATGCAGAACCCGGACGAAGTCGGCGCCGCGGCTGTACCGTATCTGCGCACCGTCGGCCATCTGGTGTTCTCGTACTTCTGGGCCCGCATGGCGCGCATCGCCCTGGACAAGGAAGCGTCCGGCGATCCGTTCTACAAGGCCAAGCTCGCCACCGCGCGCTTCTACTTCGCCAAGCTGCTGCCGGAAACGGCCATGACGATTCGCCAGGCACGCGCCGGTTCGAAGTCGTTGATGGACGTCGAAGAGTCGCTGTTCTAAAGCCACATCACGGCAGGGCCGCGCGTGCCTGAAACGCGTGGCCCTGCCGCCAGCCACACATTGCGAAGCCCGCGTGCACCGCGCGCGAAACCCACGCAAACATTACGCGACACCCGCATAACTCCCCCGGAGGAACGACGTGAGCAATCTGATCATTCGCAAGGTAGCCGTGCTCGGCGCCGGCGTGATGGGCGCGCAGATCGCTGCGCACCTGATCAACGCCAAGGTGCCTGTGCTGCTGTTCGACCTGCCCGCCAAGGAAGGCCCGAAGAACGCGATCGCACTGAAAGCGATCGAGAATCTGAAGAAGCTGTCGCCGGCGCCGTTTGGCGTGAAGGAAGACGCGCAATACATCCAGCCTGCCAACTACGACGACGACATCGAGAAGCTCGCCGAGTGCGATCTCGTGATCGAAGCAATCGCCGAACGGATGGACTGGAAACACGACCTGTACAAGAAAGTCTCGCCGCATATCGCGTCGAACGCGATTTTCGCGAGCAACACGTCGGGTCTGTCGATCACCGAACTGTCGCAAGGTTTCTCGGATGAACTGAAGTCGCGCTTCTGCGGCGTGCACTTCTTCAATCCGCCGCGATATATGCATCTAGTCGAGCTGATTCCGACCGCGGCGACGCGTCCGGAAATTCTCGATCAGCTCGAAACGTTCCTGACGAGCGTGGTTGGCAAGGGCGTCGTGCGTGCGAAAGATACGCCGAACTTCATCGCCAACCGGGTGGGCATTTTCTCGATCCTCGCGGTCATCACCGAAGCGGCGAAGTTCGGCCTGCGTTTCGACGAAGTGGACGATCTGACGGGTTCGCGTCTGGGCCGCGCGAAGTCGGCAACGTTCCGCACCGCCGACGTGGTCGGTCTCGACACGATGGCGCACGTCATCAAGACGATGCAGGACAACCTGAAGGACGACCCGTTCTTCCCGGTCTACGAAACACCGGCCGTGCTCGCCGAACTCGTGAAGAAGGGTGCGCTCGGTCAGAAGACCGGCGGCGGCTTCTACAAGAAGGAGGGCAAGGCGATCAAGGTGCTCGATCCGAAGACGGGCGAGTATGTCGACGGCGGCGCGAAGGCCGACGAACTGGTGGGCCGCATCCTCAAGCGTCCGCCGGCAGAGCGCCTGAAACTGCTGCGTGAATCGCAACATCCGCAGGCGCAGTTCCTGTGGTCGATCTTCCGCGATGTGTTCCATTACATCGGTGTGCATCTGGAGTCGATCGCCGACAACGCACGTGATGTCGATCTGGCCATCCGTTGGGGTTTCGGCTGGAACGAAGGCCCGTTCGAAGGCTGGCAGACGGCCGGCTGGAAGCAGGTCGCCGAGTGGGTGCAGGAAGACATCGCCGCAGGCAACGCGCTGTCGAGTGCGCCGCTGCCGTCTTGGGTGCTCGAAGGTCCGGTTGCCGAGAAGGGCGGCGTGCATACGAACGAAGGTTCGTGGTCGCCGGCTTCGAAGTCTTTCGTGCCGCGTTCTTCCTTGAGCGTCTATGACAAACAGGTGTTCCGTGCGCCGCTGGTCGGCGAGACCGGTGCCGATCCGAAGACTTACGGCAAGACGCTGTTCGAAACCGATGCGGTTCGCGCATGGGTCGACGATCGTGCGGGCGAGGACGACGTCCTGATCGTCTCGTTCAAGAGCAAGATGAACACGATTGGACCGTCGGTAATCGATGGCCTCACGCAAGCAATTGAACTGGCCGAAAAGGAATACAAGGGCCTCGTGGTGTGGCAGCCCACGTCGCTGAAGCTCGGTACGCCGGGCGGTCCGTTCTCGGCAGGCGCGAATCTGGAAGAGGCGCTGCCTGCGTTCATGACGGGTGGCGCGAAGGGTATCGAGCCGTTCGTGCAGAAGTTCCAGCAAGGCATGCTGCGCGTGAAGTACGCGAACGTGCCGGTGGTTTCGGCTGTGTCGGGCATCGCGCTCGGCGGCGGTTGCGAACTCGTGCTGCAAAGCGCGAAGCGTGTGGCGCATATCGAGAGCTACATCGGTCTGGTGGAAGTCGGCGTGGGTCTGGTTCCCGCTGGCGGCGGTCTGAAGGAAGCGGCGCTGCGCGCAGCGGAAGCGGCGACGCAGGCTGGTGCCACCAACGATCTCCTGAAGTTCGTGCAGAAGTCGTTTGAAAACGCCGCGATGGCGAAGGTCTCGGCCTCCGCGCTCGACGCCCGTGCAATGGGTTATCTGAAGCCGTCCGACACGATCGTCTTCAACGTGTTTGAGCTGCTCGATGTGGCGAAGAAGGAAGCGCGTGCGCTGGCCGCGGCCGGGTATCGTCCGCCGCTGCGTGTGACGCAGGTGCCGGTCGCAGGCCGCTCGGCGATTGCGACGATCAAGGCGTCGCTCGTCAATATGCGCGATGGCCGTTTCATTAGCGATCACGATTACCTGATCGCGAGCCGTATCGCCGAAGCCGTGTGCGGCGGCGATGTCGAAGCGGGCAGCCTGGTGGACGAAGAATGGCTGCTGAAACTCGAGCGCCGTGCGTTCGTCGATCTGCTCGGCACGCAGAAGACGCAGGAACGGATCATGGGCATGCTGCAAACCGGCAAGCCGGTGCGTAATTAACGCGCGACGATCGCCCGCATAAATCGCATGGGGCCAGAGTAAGCGCTAAAGCGCTAACTCTGGCCGACATAGGAGCTCTTCAAATGACAAAGCAATTGCAAGACGCATACATCGTCGCCGCGAGCCGCACGCCGATCGGCAAGGCGCCGCGCGGGATGTTCAAGAACACGCGCCCCGACGAACTGCTGGTGCACGCGATCAAAGCGGCCGTGGCGCAGGTGCCCGGTCTCGATACCAAGGTGATCGAAGACGCCATCATCGGCTGCGCAATTCCAGAAGCGGAACAAGGGCTGAACGTGGCGCGCATGGGTGCACTGCTTGCCGGTCTGCCGAATACGGTGGGCGGCGTCACGGTGAACCGTTTCTGCGCGTCGGGTCTGACGGCGCTGGCGATGGCCGCCGACCGCATCCGCGTCGGCGAATCCGACGCGATGATCGCCGGCGGCTGCGAATCGATGAGCATGGTGCCGATGATGGGCAACAAGCCGTCGATGTCGCCGCACATCTTCGATCGCAGCGAAGACTTCGGCATCGCCTACGGCATGGGCCTGACCGCCGAGAAGGTCGCCGAGCGCTGGAAGATCAGCCGCGAAGCGCAAGACCAGTTCTCGGTCGAATCGCATCGCCGCGCCATCGCCGCGCAGCAGGCCGGCGAGTTCAACGACGAAATCGCCGCCTACACGATCACCGAGCGTTTCCCCGATCTCGCCACCGGCGAAGTGAAGGTGAAGACGCGCGAAGTCGCGCTCGACGAAGGTCCGCGCGCGGACACGTCGCTGGAAGGTCTGGCCAAGCTGCGTACTGTCTTCGCCAACAAGGGTTCGGTGACGGCCGGCAACAGCTCGCAGACCTCGGATGGCGCGGGCGCGCTGATCGTGGTGTCGGAGAAGATGTTGAAGGAGTTCAACCTGACGCCGCTCGCGCGTTTCGTCAGCTTCGCCGTGCGCGGCGTGCCGCCGGAAATCATGGGCATCGGTCCGAAGGAAGCGATTCCGGCTGCGCTGAAGGCCGCGGGTCTGAAGATCGAAGACCTGGACTGGATCGAGCTGAACGAAGCGTTCGCCGCGCAGTCGCTGGCGGTGATCCAGGACCTCGGTCTCGATCCGTCGAAGATCAACCCGCTTGGCGGCGCGATTGCACTGGGCCATCCGCTCGGCGCGACGGGCGCGATTCGTGCGTCGACAGTGGTGCACGGCCTGCGCCGTCGCAACTACAAGTACGGCATGGTCACGATGTGCGTCGGCACAGGGATGGGCGCAGCGGGCATCATTGAGCGTCTGTAATCGTGTACGCACAGGTCCTTTGAAGACCTCAGAACGGTTCGTAAGCCCTGAGGCCTGCGAACCGTTTTTTCATTCAGCCGCATCACAGCCGCATTACCGCCTCGACAGGCAGTGTTGCGCAGCACTGAGCGGGACTAACAGGAGATGACGATGGACATTCTGGTCGAGCGCGCCAACGGCGTGCTGACGATTGCCTTCAACCGGCCGGACAAGAAGAACGCGATTACGGCCGCCATGTACCAGACGATGGCCGACGCGCTGGTCGAAGCGCAGGGCGACACGTCCGTGCGGGCGATCCTGTTTCGCGGCAGCGTCGGCATTTTCAGCGCCGGCAACGATCTGGAAGATTTCATGAAGACGCCGCCGATGGGCGAAAGCGCGCCGGTGTTCCAGTTCCTGCGCGCGATCAGCTCGGCGGAGAAACCGGTGGTGGCGTCGGTGGCGGGCCCGGCGGTGGGGATCGGCACGACCCTGTTGCTGCATTGCGACCTGGTGTATGCCGCCGATACAGCGACGTTTTCGCTGCCGTTTGCGCAACTTGGGCTGTGCCCGGAAGCGGCTTCGAGCCTGCTGTTGCAGCGCGTCGCCGGCTATCAGGCCGCAGCGGAAAAGCTGCTGCTGGGTGAAGCGTTCGACGCGCGCGAAGCTCAACAGATGGGCTTCGTGAACCGCCTGCTACCGGCCGCGGAAGTCGATGCATTCGCGCTCGAACAAGCGGTCAAGCTGGCGGCACTGCCGGCTTCGTCGTTGCGTGTGACGAAGTCGCTGATGAAGCGAGCGAGCCACCACGAACTGCAAACGCAGATGTCCGATGAAGCCGTGCACTTCGGCAAGATGCTGCTCGCGCCGGAAGCGCGCGAGGCGTTCAAGGCGTTCTTCGAAAAGCGCAAGCCGGATTTCCGGCAGTTCGACTGAGCAGCAACAGGCAACAGGCAACAGGCAACAGGCAACGGGCTTACGTCGGCGCAAGCGTGTCGTAGTCGACGTAACCGGCCTCGCGGCAAAAGCTCACCAGCCGTACGCCGGCCTGGCGTGCAATCGCAATCGCCAGCGACGAGGGCGCCGAGATGGTCGCCAGCATCGGCACGTCGACGCGTGCTGCCTTGCGCACCAGTTCATAGCTCGCACGGCTCGACAGGAAAACAAAGCCTTCCTTGGTATCCGCCCGGTCGAGCACCAGCTGCCCGATCAGCTTATCCAGGGCGTTATGACGGCCTACATCCTCGAATGCGAGGCTGATGGCGCCTTCCGCGTCGCACCATGCCGCGGCGTGCAGGCCGCCCGTCAGTTTGGTCAGGGCCTGATGCGCAGGCAGCTCACGTGCAGCGCGGGCAATCGCATCCGGTGCGAGCCGCTGCAGAAAACCGGTGTCAGGCACGCGCTCCGGCTTCAGATCCAGCAGATCGATGCTTTCGATCCCGCACACGCCGCAGCCAGTCCGGCCCGCGAGCGCGCGGCGCTTTTCCTTCAGCTCGACGAAGGCCTGTTGCACGACCTGCAATTGCACTTCGGCATGCGGCATTTCGCCGTCATGCAGCTCTACCTCGATGTCCTGGATATCGCTGCCGCGCTCCACGATCCCTTCCGAAATCGCAAAACCGACCGCGAACGCCTCCAGATCGCGCGGCGTGCACATCATTACCGCATGCGAAATGCCATTGAAGACGAGCGCCACCGGCCACTCCTGACCGACGTGGTCAATGACCGTTTCCACCGCGCCGCCGCGGTGGCGGCGCACCTGGCGCTCGACAGCGCCCGGTTGATCCGCCGTTTCAAGTTCGTTCAAAACCCTGACTCCTAGACCGATGCGGCGCGCGGGGAAGTGTCCCCTGGCCCAGCCTGGCCGGGCCGCCGCCGCACGAATAAGGTTCTAAAATACCTCAAGCGGGCGTTGTGCGTTGGCCCGCCACCAAAGAGGACACTGTCATGGGACTCAACGAGGCGCCGCTCCTGTTCAACTTCGAAGTCGAGTCTTCGGAAGATCTGACCTACATCCCGATGGCGGTGCGCTTCAATCTCGACCGCTTCGGGCTGCGCATCTCGCTCGCGCAGTGGCAGATGCTGCCACACGAAGACCGCAAGCTGCTCGCGCGTTTTCCGGTCGAAGAGGACGCCAGCATCGAGCCGAACTTCGATCATGCGCTGTTCGAAATGCTGCGCACGCACGCCAACGTCGAGCCGGAGTGGTTCACCCCCGAGGATGCCCCCGCCTGGCGTCGGACCAACGCCGTGCCGGAGGGCGTGATGCACCAGGTGGCACTCGCCAGCCTGCACGCCCCGAGCACCGACCAGTGGGCCACGCTCGAGCCGTTCAAACGCTACGTGCTTACCAAGCTGTCGCGCAAACCCGAAGCGAACCACGACTTTGTACCCGCCATGAAAGAGTTTGGTCTGGCCGGCTAGTCGTCCCCATCCCGCAAATATTTTTGCATCGCACCCTCAAACTGTTCCGATTCGTTGCCGTTATCCAAGGGTTGGCGCGTAAAAAGACCCCGCAGAGGCAAGAACAAGCACGTGCTGCATATGCATTCATGCGCACGGACCTCAGCGCACTCCCGCCTGCAGAACGAATAACGTTCGGAACCCATGACTCCTTTCCTATCGAGGCGGTTACTGATCAATCTGGCAGTCGTCGCCGCAGCGGTCGGCGCGAACGCGTTTGTCGCCTACACGCAGATCTGCGGCCAGCGCGATGCCGACGTGCGCTCGCTCCGCTCGACTGACATCCGCCAGAATCTCGACGCTTATCGCTCGGCGCTCGATGACGGCCTCGCGACGCTGGGCCGCTTCGAGGCGACCGGGCGGCCCGGACCGGCCGATGCGGCGTCGGTGATGTCGGCTTCGCTCGCCGGGCTCGAGCACAGGCTCGCGGCGGAACTCGCCGACGAACCGGCCATGGCCGCCACACTGGGCAAGCTGAGTAGCGAGAGCCGGACACTGCAGCAGGAAATCGCGGCCGCGCTGGCGCTGGCTCAGGCGAGCGGCCCGGACGAATCGCGAGCATGGGCGGCGTCGGCCTACACGCAGCTCGGCATGGAACTGGATCACGTGGAAACGGCGCTGGCAGCGTTGCGGCAGCAGGAAAACCGCGCCTTGCAGGTGTCGCTGGCGGAATCGCACCGGCGTACGCAGCACGCGATGCTGCTGCTGATCGTCACAATGCTGGCCGGTTGCTCGCTCCTGATCTTCACGTTCGGCGCACGTGAAAGCGCGGCGCGTGAGCGGCTGCGGATGGCCAAGGCGCTGTACCGCAACGACGAACGTTTTCGCGGCCTGTTCGACACCCATCCCGTGCCGATGTATATCTTCGATCGCGAGACGCTGCGTTTTCTCGCGGTCAACGCGGCAGCCGTCCAGCAATACGGCTATTCGGAGAGCGAATTCCTTGCAATGACGGTCCGCGCGATCCGTCCGAACGGCGAGATCGGCCGCCTCGAGTCGCATCTGCTGCGCAGCGACGATGGCCCCAACCAGGGCCGCACGATGGCCGGTGTCTGGCATCACCGGCGCAAGGACGGCTCGACGATCAGCGCCGACATCTCGTATCACTCGCTGACCTACATGGGCCGCCCCGCGATCTTCGTGCTGGCCGATGACGTCACCGAGCAGATCAATGCCGAAGCCGAGGCACAGCGCTCGAACCAGATGCTCGAAACGGTGATCGACAATATTCCTCAGCGGATTTTCTGGAAGGATCAGCAATCGCGTTATCTGGGCTGCAACATGGCGTTTGCTCGCGATGCCGGGCTGGCGTATCCGGAGCAGGTGGTGGGCAAGACCGATCACGATCTGCCCTGGCGCGCGCTGGCCGATCAGGTGCAGGCGCACGACGTCGAAGTGATCACCACCGGCGTGCCAAAGATGAACTTCGAGGCCGACCTGGTGATCGACGGCGTGCATCGCACCACAGTGACGAGCAAGCTGCCGTTCACCGATAGCGACGGCCGTGTGATCGGCGTGCTCGGTTCTTACACCGATATCACCGAGCGCAAGCGCGCCGATCTGGCGCTGCGTCTGCAAAGCCGCGCGCTCGATGCCAGCGTCAACGCGATTCTGATCACCGGGCCGACCGAGACGGGCAATCTGATCGAATACGTGAATCCGGCGTTCAAGCGCATCACCGGCTACGATCCGGCCGAGGTGATCGGCCAGGACTGCCGCCTGCTGCAACGCGACGACCGGGATCAGGAAGGGATTTCGGCGATCCGCCAGTCGCTTGCCGCCAATCGCGAAGTGAGCGCGGTGCTGCGCAATTACCGCAAGGACGGCGCGCTGTTCTGGAACCAGCTGTTTATCGCGCCGGTGCCGAATCCGGATGGCGAGACCACGCATCACATCGGCGTCATCAACGACGTCACCGACCTGATGCGCTATCAGGAGCAGCTCGAATACCAGGCGAACTACGACAGCCTGACCCGGCTGCCCAACCGCAATCTGCTGCGCGACCGTCTGCAGCACGCGCTGATCGTCGCCCGACGCCACCACAAGGGTGTCGCAGTCGTGTTTATCGATCTGGACGGCTTCAAGAACGTCAATGACAGCCTCGGACACAGCGTCGGCGACCGGCTATTGGGCGTCGTCGCCGAGCGCCTGGCGCGCTGCGCCCGCGCGAGCGACACGGTGGCACGGCATGGCGGCGACGAATTCGTGATCGTGATGACCGACACCGTCGACGAGCAGTCGCTGATTGCGTGGATGGAGCGCGTGCGCGCGTCGATCTCCGAGCCGGTGTGGCTCGACGGCACCGAGCTGTACGTGGGCTGCAGCATGGGCGCGAGCCTGTTCCCGCAGGACGGCGACGACACCGAAACCCTGATGAAGAAGGCCGACCTCGCGATGTATCGCGCGAAGGACATGGGCCGTAACAACTTCCAGTTCTACCAGCCGGAGATGAATGTGAGCGCCGGCGCGCGGCTGAGTCTCGAACGACGTCTGCGGCGCGCCTTGCGCGATAACGAGTTCCTGCTGCACTACCAGCCGCAGGTGGATATCGTGACCGGACAGATCGTGGGCATGGAGGCGCTGGTGCGCTGGCGCGACCCGGAGGTGGGGCTGATCCCGCCGTCGTCGTTCATTCCGGTGGCGGAGGAGTGCGGACTGATCGGGCCGTTGTCCGAGTGGGTGATGCGCGAAGCGTGCCGCCAGAACAAGGCCTGGCAGGACGAGGGCTTGCCGCCGGCGCGCGTCTCGGTGAACCTCTCGGCGCGGCAATTCCAGCACCACGACATCGCCAAGGTGGTCACGCAGATCCTCGCGGAGACTGGACTCGAGCCGCAATACCTCGAACTTGAGCTCACCGAAAGCACCATCATGCGCAACGCCGAAGAAGCGGTGTTGATGCTCAACTCGCTGCACGCGCTGGGCATTGGGCTCGCCATCGACGACTTCGGCACCGGCTATTCAAGCCTTAGCTATCTGAAGCGCTTTCCGGTGGACCGCCTGAAGATCGACCGCTCGTTTGTGTCGGACATCGGCACGTCGGGCGACGACGAGACGATTACGTCGGCCATCATCGCGCTCGCGCATTCGCTGAACCTGCAGGTGATCGCCGAAGGCGTGGAGACGTCGGAGCAACTCGATTTTCTCAAAGAGCGCGCCTGCGACGAAATGCAGGGCTACTTCTTCTCGAGACCGATGCCGACCGACGCGATTCCTGCCTTGCTGCAGGCTGGGGCGGCGGCGATGGTGGCGTAGCGGTAAAAATCTAGTTTACTGGATTTATTTTCCATTAAACTGGATTCATGGACATCAACAACCGGATCGCCAGCCGTGTGCGTGAGCTTCGCGACGCCCAGGGCTATTCCCTCGACACGCTTGCCGAACGCAGCGGCGTGAGCCGCTCCACGATCTCGCTGATCGAGCGCGGTCAGAGCAGCCCAACGGCAACCGTGCTCGACAAGCTCGCCACCGCCCTGCGCGTGACGCTCGCTTCGCTATTCGAAGACAGCGCAAGCGAGTCCGCCGAGCCTTCACCGATGTCCCGCGCTGGCGAGCAGCCGGTATGGACCGATCCGACTTCGGGCTATGTCCGCCGCAACCTGTCGTCTGCGGCACGCTCGCCGATCCAGTTGGTCGAGGTCAACTTTCCGGCGGGGCAGCAGGTTGCTTACGACACCAGCGAGCGCGACGTCGAGATTCATCAGCAGGTCTGGATGATCGAAGGCGTGATGGAGATGACGGTGGGCGACGCGCACTGGCGTCTGGAGGCGGGCGACTGTCTTTCGATGAGGCTCGACTGTCCCACGGCGTTTCGTAATCCCACGCGCGAGCCGGCCCGCTATCTGGTGGCGCTGACCAGCGTGCCCTTTACACCGTTTGCGCCATTTACGCCGGCAAGGAGAAACGGATGAGCGAAGACGTTAGCGTGCGCCGGATCGGCGCCAATGAGGCTGTCGCCTGTGTAGACGCGTTGGCGGACGTGCTGATCGATTGCGTGGAAGGCGGGGCGTCAGTGGGCTATATGTTGCCGCTCGCGCGCGAGAAAGCGCTCGGGTTCTGGCGCGGCGTCGCCGAGGGCGTGGCGCGCAACGAGCGGGCGCTGCTGATTGCCGAGAACCGCGCGGGTGAGATACTCGGTACAGTGCAGTTGATCTTCGCGCAACCCGACAATCAGCCGCATCGTGCGGACGTCGGCAAGATGCTGGTGTGCCGCAAGGCGCGGCGGCGAGGTATCGCGCAGCGCTTGATGGCGGCGGTCGAAGATACCGCGCGTGACGAGGGCAGGAGCGTGCTGGTGCTCGATACCGTCACCGGCGGCGCGGCGGAGGGCTTGTACGAAAAGGCCGGGTGGCAGCGTGTGGGCGTCGTGCCGAAGTACGCGCTGATGCCCGACGGTGAGTTTTGCGCGACGACGGTTTATTACCGGCATCTGTGAGGGAGCGCGATAGATGAAGCATGCAGGTCCAGCGGCACTCGACACGCTCGCAGTTCTGATCGGCTCGATACGCGAGCGCGGAGAACTCAAGGAGCCGCGTCCGGGCGTTTTCTATCGCAAAGGCAAAGCGTTTCTGCATTTTCATGAGGACGCAGCGGGCCTGTTTGCGGATTTGCGCGTGAGCACCGAATGGGAGCGCTTTCGCGTTTCCGAACAAGCTGAGCGCACAAAATTTCTGGCGATTCTCGATCGAAGCCTGTGAGGCTATCTCAGCCCATATCGCGTCGGCATGCGTGGGTGGCCGTGTAGAATTGGCCCTCGCATTTCCTCATTCCCCAGGTGCTCGATGAGCGACTTCCCCGCGCTCGAAACGCAACGGCTGCTGCTGCGCGAACTCGTCGCCGGCGACGCCCCGGCGCTGTTTGCGATTCACGGCGACGCGCCCAGCATGCGCTGGTACGGCGTCGACCCGATGGTCGATGTCCGGCAGGCGCAAAAGCTGATCGAGACTTTTGCCGGTTGGCGCAAGATGCCCAACCCGGGAGTGCGCTGGGGGATTGAACGCAAGTCCGACGCGATGCTGATCGGCTCGTGCGGATTGTTCAAATGGAATCGCGGCTGGCAGACCTGTACGGTCGGCTATGAACTGGCTCGCTCGGCGCGTGGCGCCGGGCTGATGTCGGAAGCGTTGTCCGCGGCGCTCGCGTGGGGCTTCGAGCAGATGATGCTGAACCGCATCGAAGCGCAGATTCATCCGGACAATGCCGCTTCGCTCAAGCTGGCGCACGGCCTCGGCTTCGTACAGGAAGGGCGGGCGCGCGAAGCCGGTTACTGGCAGGGTGAGCGTCATGACCTGCTGCAGTTCAGCCTGCTGCGCAAGGACTGGAGGCTAGCCTGAGCAAGCCGCCTGAAGAGGCGAGCGGCTGCCCGCCTCGCCGCTTCGTCTAGTCGATTGAGGGCAACGCGCGTGGACGACGGTCGCTATCGGTGGCGACGTACGTCAGGGTCGCTTCGGTGACCTTCACAACTTCTTCCGCGAGACTCATCCGCTGCGCGTACACCGTGACTTCAATCGTGACCGAGGTATTGCCGGTCTTGACGATATCCGCGTAGAAGCTCAGCAGATCGCCGACGAACACCGGCTGCTTGAACACGAACGAATTGACCGCGATGGTCGCCACCCGCCCGTTGGCGCGCCGGCTGGCGGGAATGGACCCGGCGATATCGACCTGCGCCATGATCCAGCCGCCGAACACATCGCCGTGAACATTGGCGTCGGACGGTTGCGGCACGACGCGCAGCGCGCAGGATTTTTGCGGAAGTTGAAGTTGATCGTTCATCGGGGCACCCATGAGAAACAGATTGGCTCGACCAGCAGGCGGGTTCTTCACGACAACATGACAACCGGCAACCGGCCAGCCCGTGGAAAGCGGCGCCAGCCGGCTTCTGCGACAATAGAGAGATCAGGAATTGTACGGGAAAGCGCCCAGCCGGGTCGCGCGCCGAAATGCCTGCCGCCGGGATTGCGCGGGCGGCGGGTACCCGATGGCGGCGCGCCCTGCTGATGCCTCTGTCGATTCCGTCCCCACCGCCAGCTGATCCCCATGCGCCGCTCCTCCGCCTCCTCCGAACTCTCGCCGATCTCGACCCAGCCGCGCAACGACTGGCAGACGATCATCTCGCTGCTGCCCTACCTCGCCACATACAGGGGGCGGGTGGTGCTTGCGCTCACGTGCCTGATCGGCGCGAAGGTCGCCAATCTCGGCGTGCCGATCGTGATGAAGCGGATCGTCGACAGCCTCGCGTCGGTGCGGCATCTGACGGCGCTCGGACGCGCGGATCATGCGCCGGCCATCGTGCTGCTGGGCGGTGTCGGTCTGCTGGTGGTCGCCTATGCCGTAGTGCGGTTGTCCACGTCGCTGTTCACCGAGTTGCGCGAAATCCTCTTCTCGAAGGTGACGCAAAGCGCGGTGCGGCAGCTCGCGCTCAAAGTGTTCCGTCATCTGCATGGGCTGTCGCTGCGCTTTCACCTCGAACGGCAGACGGGCGGCATGTCGCGCGACATCGAACGCGGCACACGCGGCATCACGCAGCTGATTTCATATTCGCTCTACAGCATTCTGCCGACGCTGGTCGAAGTGGGCCTCGTGCTCGGCTTCTTCATCGTCAAATACGAGGTGTATTACGCGATCGTCACGTTCGTGGCGCTGGCCGTGTACATCACGTTCACGGTGAAGATGACCGAGTGGCGCACGCACTTTCGCCGCACGATGAACGATCTCGACTCGCGCGCCAACTCGCGGGCGATCGACTCGCTGCTTAACTACGAGACCGTCAAATATTTTGGCAACGAAGAGTGGGAAGCGCAGCGCTACGACGAAAACCTGCAGCGCTACCGCAGCGCGGCGATCAAATCGCAGAACTCGCTGTCGGTGCTCAATTTCGGCCAGCAGGCGATTATCGGCGCGGGGCTTGTCTTCATCCTGTGGCGCGCGACCGAAGGCGTGATGGCGGGCAAGCTCACGCTCGGCGACCTGGTGCTGATCAACACGTTTATGTTGCAGCTCTACATTCCGCTGAACTTTCTCGGCGTGGTGTATCGCGAGCTGAAGCAGAGCCTCACCGACATGGATCGGATGTTCACGCTCCTCAGTGCGCCGCAGGAAGTACCGGACACGCCGGATGCGCCGGACCTCATCGTGGGCGGCGCGCAAGTGCGTTTCGAGCATGTCAACTTTTCGTATGAACCGGCGCGGCAGATCTTGCACGACGTGAGCTTCACGATTCCCGCCGGCACCACGACCGCGGTGGTTGGCCACAGCGGCTCCGGCAAATCGACGCTCGCGCGTCTGATGTTCCGCTTCTACGATCTGGAGCGTGGCACGGGCGGCGCGATTACGATCGACGGCCAGGACATCCGCGATGTGACGCAGGACTCGCTGCGGGCTTCGATCGGCATCGTGCCGCAGGATACAGTGCTGTTCAACGATTCGATCTATTACAACATCGCCTATGGCCGCCCGTCGGCGACGCGCGACGAAGTGATTGCAGCGGCGCGCGCCGCACACATTCACGATTTCATCGAAGGATTGCCGAACGGTTACGAGACGCCGGTCGGCGAGCGCGGACTGAAGTTGTCCGGCGGCGAGAAGCAACGCGTGGCGATTGCCCGCACGATCCTGAAGAACCCGCCGATCCTGCTGTTCGACGAGGCGACCTCCGCGCTCGATTCGCGCTCCGAGCGCGCCATTCAGCATGAGCTCGACCTGATCGCCCGCGAGCGGACTACGCTGATCATTGCGCACCGGTTATCGACCGTCGTGCATGCGCAGCAGATTATCGTGATGGACAAGGGGCGTATCGTCGAGCGCGGCACGCACGCGGAGTTGCTGACGGCCGGTGGGTTGTTCGCGCAGATGTGGGCGCTGCAGCAGCAACGCGCTGCACAAGTGGAGGACGCGCCCGAAGTGGTAGTGGCCGGTGAGGGTGGGCGCTAGCCAGGCGTGGCCAGAGTATCTATGCGTGGCCGAAGCAATTTATGCCTGGCCATGGTCAACCAGGCCGTTACGATTGTGCCGCAGCCTGCCTTAGCCGGTCATCAAGCGCCTGCAACTGCGCGACCGTCCCGACGTTATCCCACAGTCCCTCATACACTTCGCCGCTCGCGAGGCCGCGCGCAACCGTTTCGAAGTAGTACGGCGTCAGCGGACGCCGCGTGCCGCGCGGCAGCGCACGGAACATACGCGTGTCGTACAGCGCGATGCTGCCGAACGTGAGACGCGGCTTTCCATCGGACAACACCACACCGTCGACCAGGCCGAAATCGCCCGCAGGATGAAACGGCGGGTTCGGCACCATCACCAGATGCATGCCCGGCTCCGCCTGCGCGGCGAGCCGCGTAGCGTGCGCACGCAGCGATGCGTAATCGAAGTCGGCATAGACATCACCGGCCACGCCGACAAAGATCTCGCCGGGCGCGCCTTCGGCTGCCGGAGCGTCCTCCAGCAGCGGTAACGCCTGCGCAATCCCGCCGGCCGTCTCCAGCGCTTCCTGCTCGGCTGAATAGCGCAGCTCCACCCCCCAGCGCGACCCGTCGCCAAGTGCCGCTTCAAAACGCTCGCCGAGCCATGCATGATTGATCACAATGGTCCGGAGTCCGGCTTGCGCGAGACGCTCGATCTGCCAGACGATCAGCGGTTTGCCGCCTGCTTCGAGCAGCGGCTTCGGGGTGTGGTCCGTCAATGGACGCATCCGTTCGCCGCGCCCGGCGGCGAAGATCATCGCTTTGGTGAGAGACATCGTCATTGTTCGGAAAGCTCAGAAGGTATAGCCGACTTCGCCGGCACGGCCTTCGAGCTCATCAAGCAGCTTCGCAAAAGGTGCAAGTGGACGGTAGCGCCCGGCGACCTTGCGCCCATAACCGATAAAGCGCGGCAGGTCCTTCATGTAGTGCGGTTTGTGGTCCCGGTAGTTGATCCGGCAGAACAGGCCCAGCACCTTGATGTGCCGCTGCAGGCCCATCCACTCGAGTTGACGGTAGAACTCGCCGAAATCGGCATCGACCGGCAGGCCGGCTTTTTTCGCGCGCTCCCAGTAGTACACGAAGCAATCGAGCTCGAACTCCTCGTCCCAGCTCAGGAAGGCATCGCGCAACAGCGAGGCGACGTCATAGGTAATCGGACCATAGACCGCGTCCTGGAAGTCGAGCACGCCGGGGTTCAGCGGGTTCGGCTCCGGCATCACCATCAGGTTGCGCGGCATGTAATCGCGCAGCATGAAAACCTGCGGCTGTGCCTGGGCACTGGCGATCAGCAGCGCAAACGTGCGGTCGAGCAGCCCGCGGGTCTTCTCGTCGACCTCGCGGCCGAGATGCCGGCCGATGAACCACTCCGGCAGCAACTCCATCTCGCGGCGCAGGAACGCTTCGTCGAACGGCGACAGCACACCCGGCTTCGATGTCAGTTGCCAGCGGATCAGCGCGTCGAGCGCGTCGCGCATCAGCGCCTTTGCGTTGTCCGGCGTCAGCGCGCTGAGGTAGGAGGTGGTGCCCAGATCGGTGACGAGCATGAAGCCGGCCTCGAAATCGACCTCCAGCACCTGCGGCACATTCACGCCGGCCGCGCTCAGCAGTTGCGCCACCTGCACAAATTCGCGGCACTTTTCCGGCGGCGGGGCGTCGACGGCGATCAGCGTGGTGCTTGCCGCGTCTTTCAAATTCTTACCCTTCAGGCGGAAATAGCGGCGAAAACTTGCGTCGCTGGAAGCGGGTACCAGCGTTGCAAGGTCGAGTGCATAACGGTTCGCGTGACTCTCCAGCCAGGCGGTGAGCAGTTGCAGGCGGGCGTCGGGAGAAGTGGAATCGGAGGGCAGCGTCATGAAAACCGGAAGGCAAATTCAGGGGGGCAACGTCTTGCCATATAATACCCCACGACTTTTTTGACACGACGCACGCCAGCTTTCGCTCGCCCCGCTTCACCGCCCGCCTCATCGTTCGACCGGTTGTAAATTTTGATTGATGGGTCGCCGACCATCACGGTCAGGCTGCTCAGGCGGAGGATCGTGGTTGCAGGAGCGGGCGGTCGGGCCAATTCGCCAAACGATACATGCCGCCAAGACAGCTTTCCCAAACGACCCCCTCTCGTGGCGGCGTGCCCCGCAGAAGGCGGCTCGTCGCGGCGTTGATTGCCGTGCCGGGCCTGATGCCCGCGCTCTCGCACGCCCAGTTGTCGGGCGACGCCGCGCAGCCGCAGCCTATCGACGCGCCCTGGGGCATGAGGCTAGCCCCCCAGCTCGAAGAGCATCCGTTGAAGCCGGACCAGAGAGCGGCCACCTTCGTGCTCGGCGACTACACGAGCGGCACGACGGATCAGGACCTGGCGGCCAAGGGTTCCGCCGAAGTGCGCCGTCCCACCTTCACGATCAAGGGCGACGCGCTGCACTACGATCAGGACACCGACATGGCCGACGGCTATGGCAAGGTGGTCGTGATCAACAACGGCGCCACCTTCGTGGGGCCGGAAGCGCATATGCAGGTTGATTCGAGCGAAGGCTACATGCCCTCGCCGAAGTATCACTTCAACATGACGGGCGGCTCGGGCAGCGCGGCGCGTGTCGACATGCTCGACAACGAGCGTTCGGTGTTCACCCAGGGCACCTACACGGCGTGTCAGTGCGAGAGCAATCCGGCCTGGTACATCCGCGGCAGCGAGTTCGACTTCGACACCGGCGCCGACGAAGGCGTGGCGCACAACGGCGTGCTGTTCTTCCAGGGCATTCCGATCTTCGGCTCGCCGTGGCTGTCGTTCCCGCTCTCGGGCGACCGGCGCAGCGGCCTGTTGCCGCCCACTTTTTCGCTCAGTTCGAGTAACGGCTTCGAGCTGAACATACCGTATTACTTCAATATCGCGCCGAACCGCGATCTGCTGATTTCGCCGAACTACATCTCGAAGCGCGGTCTGGAGCAGAATGCGACCTTCCGCTATCTTTCGCCGGATTACTCGGGCTCGATCACCGGCACGTATCTGCCCGACGACAACATCACGAGGACGAACCGTTGGGCGCTGTTCCTCCAGCATAACCAGAACTTCGGTAACGGCTTCGGCGGCTACGTTTATTACAACAAGGTTTCGGATAATTCCTTTCCGGAAGACCTTGGCTCGACCTCCAGCAATATTCTCAACGGCACGCAGCTGCTCTACCAGCAGGAAGCGGGGCTGACGTACAACAACGGCCCGTGGTCGGTGCTGGCGCGCGAGCAAAACTGGCAGACGATCACGCCTTCGGTGGCGCCATACGGACGTGAGCCGGAACTGAACGTCAAGTACAACCAGTACAACGTCGGCGGTTTCGATTACGGCGCGACCGGCGATTTCTCGCGGTTTCGCATCACCACGGCGGATTCGACCGAAGGCGACCGGGTCACCTTCGATCCGTACATGTCGTACTCGGTCGTGGGCCCAGGCTACTTCGTTACACCGAAGGTGCAGTACCACTTCGCGTCGTACAACCTGAGCAACATCGGATCGGGATCGCCGGTCGGACAACCGAAGGATTTCACCGAGTCGGTTCCGACCTTCTCGTTCGACACCGGGCTGATTTTCGAGCGTTCGGTGCGGCTGTTCGGCCAGGACTATATCCAGACCCTCGAGCCGCGCCTGTACTACGTGTACACGCCGTATCACAATCAGACCTTCGCGCCGCTGTTCGACACGGCCGACGCGGATTTCGGGCTCGCGGAAATCTTCACGCCGAATACGTTCGTCGGCGACGACCGGATCGCCGACGCGAACCGGCTGACCGCAGCCCTTACCACGCGTTTCATCGACGCGGCGACGGGTGACGAGCGTGCGCGCTTCGTGCTCGCACAACAGTATTATTTCCAGGACCAGCGCGTCACGCTGCTGCCTACGCAGACACCGGCAGAGGCAACCCATTCGGACCTGATTGCCGGCATGTCATTGAAGGTAGGGGGCGGTTTCGCGTCGGAAACCGCGGTCCAATATAATGCCGACAATAACCAGCTGACGCAGGCCAGTGTCGGCTTCGGATTCAGTCCGGAATCGGGCAAGGTGCTTAACGTCGCCTATCGTTACACGCGTGCCGATACGACGCTGGATTTCACGCCGGTCAGCCAGATCACCATTTCGGCACAGTGGCCGCTCACGCACCACGTGTATAGTGTGGCGCGCCTGAACTACGATCTGCAGGGACGGGCGATCGTGGATAGCCTGGTTGGCCTGCAGTACGATGCGGACTGCTGGGTGCTAGGCGTCGGGATTCAGCGTTATGCAGACGGGGTCAACACCCTTGGGCTACCGGAGCAAGGAACGCGTTTCCTTGCGCAAATCACGTTCAAGGGTCTGTCGAGTGTGGACAACGGCTTGATTGCCGCGTTCCGCGGGGCCGTGCCGGGCTATACGCCGCTGCCGCCGCCTCCGGCGCCGGAGGCGCGTTTTACCAACTACGACTGACGGTCGTTTGATCGTCTATAAAATGCGCAAAGACGGGCGGGGCGCGCCCGACATCATTGGAGTATCTGTGGGAATCATGAAAAAGCTTCGCTTGCCATCGCTTGCGGCCAGTCTGGCCCTTGTGGCCTCTTTCCTGTCGGTTGCGCCAGCACAGGCGCAGGATCTACCCAACGCCGGCGGGCAGCCGACGCAGGCGGCCTCCAGCAATGGCCAAACGGTCGATACGATCGCCGCGGTGGTCAATGACGGCGTCATCACGCAGCGCGAGCTCGATGAGCGCCTTGGCCTGATCGCACGGCGCCTGCAGCAGCAAAACGCGCCGGTTCCGCCGATCGACCAGTTGCGCCAGCAGGTGTTGAACCAGATGGTGCTGGAGCGTATCCAGTTGCAGCGCGCCAAGGAAGACGGCATCACCGTCGACGACGCAGCGGTGCAGAAGACGCTCGAACGGCTCGCGGCGGCCAACAATCTGCCGCTCGACGTGTACCGCTCGAAGATCGAGGCGCAAGGCGTGCCCTGGGCCACCTTCACGAACGACGCCCGCACGGAACTGACCCTGTCGCGTCTGCGCGAAAAGGAAGTGGACAGCAAGGTGACGGTGTCGGACGCCGAAGTGGCGAACTACATTGCCAGCCAGCGTGGACCGAACGTCGGGCTGACGAGCGATCTGCACCTCGAACATATTCTGATCAAGGTGCCGGCCAATGCGACGGAGGCCGACATCGTTGCCGCCGAGCAGAAGGCCCAGGGGATCCTGCAGCAGGCGACCAGCGGCGACTCGAAGTTCGAGAGGCTCGCCAAGTCGAATTCGCAGGCAGCGGATGCTTCGAAGGGCGGTGACATGGGCTTCCAGTCCACCTCGCAACTGCCGCCTGAGTTCGTGAAGGCGGCGGCGACGCTGCGTCCGGGCCAGGTGAACCCCGATCTGATCCGCACCGCGGATGGTTTCGAGGTGATGCGCCTCGTTGAGCGCCGCGCAAGCCAGGGTGCGGCGAGCGCCGATTCGACCCACCTCACGCAGACGCATGTGCGCCACATCCTGCTGCGCGTCGGCGACGGCATGTCGGAGCCGCAGGCCCGTCAAAAGCTGCTCGAAATCAAGCGTGAGATCTCGGAAGGCGGCGACTTCGCCAAGTTTGCCCGCACCTATTCGCAGGACGGTTCGGCAGCGCAAGGCGGCGACCTCGGCTGGATCAGTCCGGGCGAAACCGTGCCGGAATTCGAGCGTGCCATGAACAGCTTGCAGGACGGCCAGGTCAGCGATCCGGTGCGCAGCGAATACGGCTATCACCTGATTCAGGTGATGGGCCGCCGCGACGCCGAAGGCTCGGTTGCTCAGCAGATGGATCTGGCGCGCCAGGCCATCGGTCAGCGCAAGGCGGAGCAAGCCTATGCGGACTGGCTGCGTGAATTGCGCGATACGGCGTATGTCGATGTGAAGATCGGCAAGCCGAACCTGCAGTAAGCATCATGACGAGCGCTGCCCAACCGTCTCACGTCCCGCTGCAGATCGCGATCACAACCGGCGAACCCGCCGGCGTTGGTCCCGAGCTGACTGCGCAGGCGCTGGCGGGGGCGGCAGCCCATTGGCCCGATGCACAGTTCACCGTGCTTGGAGACGCGGATCTGCTCGCGGCGCGCGCCAAGGCAGTTGGCGTGGATTGGGCAGCGTTATTGGGACCCAGTCATGGGCAGGGTCACGCTGGTCACCATCGGGTCCGCGTGCAGCATCAGCCGCTCGGCGTGCCGTCGCAGGCGGGCAAGCTTAACGCCGCGAATGGCCGTTACGTGCTGAACCTGCTGGATAGTGCGATCGACGGCGCGGTGAGCGGCCAGTTCGACGCGATCGTCACCGCACCGCTTCAAAAGAGCACCATCAACGACGCCTGTGTGCCGTTCACCGGCCACACCGAATATCTGGCCGAGCGCACCCACACGCCGCATGTGGTGATGATGCTGGCCGGCACCGGCCCGCGGCCGCTGCGCGTTGCGCTGGCTACGACTCATCTGCCGCTGAAAGATGTCTCGGCGGCACTGACGGTCGACAGTATCCTTGGCACGCTGCGGATCATCGACCACGACCTGCGTCACCATTTCGGCCTGCCGGCGCCACGTATTCTCGTGACCGGCCTGAACCCGCATGCGGGCGAAAACGGTTATCTGGGGCACGAGGAAATCGATCTAATCGCGCCGGCCCTGAAGCTGGCGAACGACGAAGGCATCGATGCCCGCGGCCCCTATCCGGCCGATACGCTATTCCAGCCGCGTTATCTGACCGAAGCCGATTGCGTGCTCGCGATGTTCCACGATCAGGGTCTGCCAGTTCTGAAATACGCGACCTTCGGCGAAGGCATCAATGTCACGCTCGGGCTGCCGATCATCCGTACGTCCGTCGATCACGGCACGGCGCTCGACCTCGCAGGCACCGGCCGCGCGGATGCGGGCAGTCTGATTGCCGCCATCGACACTGCAGTCTCGATGGCGCGCCACCGTCGCGCCGCCTGATTTTTTTCCCGTACCTTTTTGTAGCGTCATTCGATGTCCACCAGCAGACAGCACCAGGGCCATTTCGCGCGCAAGCGTTTCGGACAGAACTTTCTGGTCGACACGGGTGTGATCGATTCGATCGTCGACGTGATCCGGCCGCAACGCGGCGAGCGCATGGTCGAAATCGGACCGGGTCTGGGCGCGCTCACCGAGCCGCTGATCGAACGCCTCGCCACGCCGGAGGCGCCGTTGCATGCGGTCGAACTCGATCGCGATCTGATCGTGCGGCTAAAGAAGAAGTTTGGCGATCTGCTCGAACTGCACTCGGGCGATGCGCTCGACTTCGACTTCGGTTCGCTGGCGTTGCCCGTGGGGCCGGGCGTGCCCGAGAGCAAACCGACGCTGCGCATCGTCGGCAACCTGCCGTACAACATTTCGAGCCCGCTGCTGTTCCACCTGACTTCGTTCGCGCATTGCGTGATCGATCAGCACTTCATGTTGCAGAACGAAGTGGTCGAGCGGATGGTGGCGGAGCCGGGTAACAAGGCATTCAGCCGCCTCTCGGTGATGCTGCAGTACCGCTACGTGATCGACAAACAGCTCGATGTGCCACCCGAAGCTTTCCAGCCGCCGCCCAAGGTCGATTCGGCGATCGTGCGGATGATTCCGTTCGAGCCGCATGAATTGCCGAAGGTCGACGAACGCGTGCTCGGCGAGGTCGTAACCGCCGCGTTCTCGCAGCGTCGCAAGATGCTGCGCAATACGCTGGGCGCGTATCGCGACACGGTGGATTTCGAGGCGCTCGGCTTCGATCTGCAGCGGCGTGCCGAAGACGTGTCGGTCGCCGAGTATGTGCAGGTTGCGCAGATCGTGGCGGCGTCCCGTTGACGCTTTGACGAGCGCGATGCCTGCGAGAACCAGCAGCGTTGCGATATCCGGGCGCAATAGTCCTATCAAGCTTCACCAGCTCCAGCGCACCCCCACATTGCCCTCCACGATGCTCCGATGCGCACCGTTCACGTTCGTCGTATAGCCTGCCGCGGCATACGCGCTGCCACGCGCGCTCAAATGCGCGGCGATGCCGAGGCCGAACTCGGCTGCGGTCGCCGGCACGCTGGTCGGGATCACGGTGCTGCCCGCGAAGCTCACCTCGTCGGTGCCGTTGAAGTAGCGCCACAGATTGGCGCGCAAGTACGGCTCCCAGATTGCCCCACCGCCTTCAAACTTGCCTTCGAGCCGAAGCCCCAGCCGGCCGATCAGACCGTTCGCGGAATGAAACGATACGCTCGAGATGCCGTCGTTGAGATCGTCTATTGAGGTGTGCTGCCAGATCAGCTGGGCTTGTGGCTCGATGCTCAGATGGGCTGGCAGCGGAATCGGCAGTCCGGCCTCGAACGATGCGTCCTCGGCATAGCCATGCGTGGTGGCGCCGATATTGTCGTAGGACATAGGGCTGATGGTTAGCGAACTGCCCATCAGGACCGCGTCGGTGTACCAGCCGCCAGGGCCGATGTGGGTCCAGTAGCCGCCGGCGCTGTAGGCGTCGATCGACAGGCGTCCCGCAGCCAGATTCGGAAAGCCGAGGGCGAGGCCGCTCACGTCGCCTTCTGCGCGTGCAAAACCGAGGATCAGGCCATAGTGGTCGCGCTGACCGCCGGGCGTCGCGCTGGCGTAGAGATCCTGGCCGACCTGGATGCCGCCTATCGTGCCGCTGAATTCCGGATTGACCGCGCCGCCGTTGCTCAGCGTGGCATGTTCGCCCCAGACGCGTATCCATGAGGCGGGCACGGCGCCGGTTTCGGTCAACAGCGATTGCGCGCCCTCGCGGTCGTGGAACGTGCCGACCTGATCGATGCCGAGTTCGCGCGCAAGTTCGGGGACCTCTGCGTAGACCGGCACCTCCATCCGGTAGAGCGGTGTGGCCGCTGAGCCCGCTGGTGGAGGAGCGGGTAGGGAAGGCGTGCCGGAGGCCGCCTGGGGACCCTGTAGGGTCTGCGATGGGGTGGGCGTAGGTGTCGGTGTGGGCGTTGGTGTAGGGGTGGGCGTAGGCGTCGGAGCCGCCGCGAGACTCGAACGCAGATACCAGTTGTCGGCTGTCCCGGCGCTTACCCCGCCTTTGAACAGGTAATAGGTATAAGCGCCAGCCAGCAGCGGCTTTGGCAAGGTGAATGCGCCTGCTGCGGTCGTCGCGCCGTTCGTCGCCTGCACGACCAGAATGCCATTCGTGAGCGTCGCCGCGCCGACACCGCCGACGTTCGTAATCCCCAGCGTCGTCTTTCCCGACCCGGTGCCTTGCACGATCACCAGCTTGTCGCTGGGAGAGCCGTCGCCGTTGAGCACGCTCTGCAACAGAAGCTTGCCGTTGAGCCCCGCGTAGTTGCCGTTGACCACCAGCGCATCGCTCGTGCTGGTGCCGCCGTTTGTGAGGTCGATCGTGCCAGCGTTGTTGACGGTGACGAGCTGCCCGCTCACCGCAGGCGTAATCGCAGGGTCTCCCAGCCCGCCCGCGAACAGGGTGCTGGTCGAATCGATGGCGAGCGTGCCTGTCTGCGTGCCGCTGTTGCCGAGCGTCAGTCCGTTGTTGTCGAGCGTGAGCTGGCTGCCGTTCGTCGCGTTGATGGTCGACCAGTTCGTGAAGCGGCTCAATCCGCTCGCCTGAGTGTCGTCGAAGTTGAGAACACTCGAGACGTTGCCGCCTGCAAGCAGTGGCACACCGTTGAGATTGGTGTCGGTCAGGCCCGTGAGCGTCGCGGTATCGTGACCCGTGCCGAGCCGGATAAATCCTGTGATCGTGCCCGCGCTCCAGTTGAGCGTGTCGTTGCCGGTATCGGTGTAGATCGCGCGGCCGTTGCCGCCCGCGATGGTGCCGGTATTGTTGATCGTCATGTCGATCGCGCCAGTGGCCGCGATGACCTCGGTAGTGGCGGAATCGAGCGTGCCGGTGTTGTTGATGGTCGCGCCCGCGCCGACAAACGAGAGCGTGACGAACTGCGCGGAGATGGTGCCAGCGTTGTTGAACGTGCCGCCGCCATTCGCATCGATGCCGTTGCCCTGCTTGCTGACGATGCTTGCGTTGGCTTCATTATTGAACGTGACGCTGCCTGAGATGAAGGCGCCGAGGCTGTTTGAGCCGCTTACGGTTATCGAACCCTTGTTGGTGATGACGCCCGGCGAACTGTCGTTCGAGACGATGCCGTCCGAGTCCACACCCGATGCGCTGATCGTGCCGGCGTTCGTGATGATGTTGTTGCCTGGCCCGCTGACCGCGTTGCCGTTGGTGTACATGCCAGGCGCGCCGTCCCCTGTTGTCGTGATCGTGCCGTTGTTGACGAGTGTGTCGTTGTTCGTTTCCGCGGCCATACCAGCGGAGCCGCTCCCGCTGGTGGAAAGCTGGCCGTTATTGGTCAGGGTGCCGCCGCCGGGGCTGGCGTAATCGTGCATCGCGTCCGCGTCGCCGCCGCTCGTCTGGATGACCCCGCCCGTGTCGTTGAGCATCGTCACGGCGGCTACGCTGTTGAACATGCCTTCCGATTCGGTGCCGGTTGTCACGATCAAGCCGCGGTTGGTCAGCACGTTTTGACCGGCGCCCGTACCTTGTGCCGAGATGCCGTCGAAGGTATCGCCTGTCACCCGGATAGTGCCGAGGTTCGTGACCGTGCTGTGGCTGTACACAAGGATGCCGTTGTCCCCGCTTACGTCGAGTTCCGCGCCCGCTGCGACGTTGACTGTTACGTCCGTGCTACCGCTTGTCGCCGCGACCGGCGTGGTGGTGGGATTGGGCGAGGTCGTACCGCTGCACGTGACGGTTTGCCCGGTTGCTGGCGTGGAGTTGTCGCAGGCCGCGAGCGCTGGCTGCAGCCTTAGCAGGACCAGCACCCCCAGCGCTGAAGAGATTGCCTCAAAAGTCCGGCTCGGCACCAACGGCGGATACGCTCGACGCATAGATCCTCCTCCCAGGGCGGACAGCGTCGATGCCCATGGGGATTGCTTCGTCGCTCGATCACCTCGTTGGGCGCCGAGCTTTCGATAGGATTCCGCACGTTGTGTGTCACAGAATAGTCAACGCGCCGCTGCGACGCAATGTGCGAGTGCGGCGAATGGTGTGGCCTGAAGGTAAGGTGAAAGGCAGGCGTGAGCGCCACCCGCCGTACGCCATCAGGACTGGATCTGCAGGCGGCGACGCGAACGCTGCGGATCGAGCAGCGCGAAGCCGGCTGCGCCAACGGCCAGCAACAGCGCACCGTTGATGACGAAACCGATCTCATAGCCATGCGCATCGCCGGCTGCGCCCAGCAGTCTGCCCATTGCGACCGGGCCGATCAGCCCGGCGGTAGTGGTGATCGAGGTGGTGATCGCGAGCAAGCCACCACGCTGAGCGCCTGGAGCGACCTCGGCGATCAGCATCGGGCCGAACGTGAAATTCTGGATAGCGAGCGCACTGGCCAGCCCCATCACTGCAACCTTGACGAACGGCGGCACGTCCAGGAAGAGTACGCCGTACGCGATACCGCTTATCACGCAGGCTGAGCTGATCAGCGTGCCACGTGCACGCCGCGTTGGCACGCCGCGCCTGAGCAGGCGATGCGAGTAAATCGCCAGCGCGATCCCGACCGGAATCTGCACCGCCACTTGCGCTGCGAACAGCCATCCCGCCTGGGTGGCCGGGAAGCCCAACCCGAGGCGCAGATACGCCGGCACCCACGTGAAGCCGATCGCGACCACCGCGTAGGCAACGAAGCATTGCAGCATCACGCCAATCACCGTGTGATCTGAAAGCAGCGTCCGCCAAGGGACGCGCGTCTGCACATTCTTTGCCGTTGCGATGGGCCGCGCGCGGCGCGAATGCTGATTGCCCGTCTTGCCGACACAAAGCCAAAGCACAGTCCACGCGGCACCTACTATCCCGAGCGTGAGAAACGTGGCGTGCCAGTGCCAGCGTTGCGAGATATAGGTGAGAAGCGGTCCCGCAACAATCACGCCGGCCGTTGCACCTTGTTGAACAATCGTGGTGGGCAGGCTGCGTTCGCGATCGTCGAACCACGTATAGACGACGTGCAGCGCGAGCGGCGATGCCGGGCCTTCACCCGCGCCCAGCAGGACACGGCACAGCAGCAGGACTGCGAAACTACTTGGCCAGGCAAGCGGCAACTGCGCGCAAGCCCACGTCAGTGCGAGCGCAGCCAGCAGCCATTTCATGCTGACACGATCGGCGATGAGGCCAATCGCGATGCCTGAGAGCGAAAACAGCAAAAAGAACGCGCTGCCGACGAGGCCGAACTGCTCGTGCGACAGTCCCATGTCGTGCATCATCGGGATCGCCACCAGACCGAGCACAGCCTTGTCGGCGAAGTTGATCAGCATGAACAGGAACAGCGACCCGACGATGACCCAGCGCCGGCCCGTGGCGCGATCAACCGGTGCCGCGACCGCAGGCGCGTCGGTCAAGGTGGAACTATGTGCTTCGAGCATTCAATACTCCTGAGGGTGTGCCGTCGACCGGCCGCCGCTGACGGACAACGCGGGGCGCGGCGAGATGGGCAAACCCTGTCTCCAATGATGTTTTGTACGACGTGTATGACCTGAGCGGTCCTATTGCCGTCCGGATGACCAGTCTGCTGGCAGCCGCGGAATTTTGCCCATTTGAGGTGGTATAAGAGAATTATTCAAGTGCAATCTGCTTATCGGAAACTTGCAAAACATGCATGAGATTAACTCCCGCCGGCTGACTCACCTGATCGCACTCGCCGAAGAAGGCAGTTTCGCGCGCGCGGCGGAGCGCGTGCATCTGAGCCAGCCCGCATTGAGCCGCAGCATTCAGGCGCTCGAAGATGAGCTGGGCATGAAACTGTTCGACCGGGCCGCACGCGGTGTCGCGATGACGGCGGCTGGACGGTTGCTCGTCGAGCGTGCGCGCCGCGTGCTGTTCGAGACGCGCTGTCTCTTTCGCGACGTCGAGTTACTCAAGGCTCATGAACTGGGCGAGGTGCATATCGGTCTCGGCCCTTACGCAGCTGTCGTGCTGCTGCCCGATCTGCTGGTCGAATTCTCGCGGCGCTTTCCGAAGATCAAGGTTTCGATTGAATTGGGCGATGGTGACGGCGAAGCGCTGCTCGCCAAACTGCGCGCCGAGCAGGTCGACTTTCTCGTCATGGATCGCCGCGTGCTGCCCGCGACGCCGGACATCGCCCTGCATCGCTTGCCGCGTCACGAAGGTGGCTGGTTTGTGCGGCCAGGACATCCGCTGCTGCAAGGCGGACCCGTACCGATGGTTGCGTTGCGCGAGTTTCCACTGGTGTCGGTGACCGTGCCCGCGTTTATGAAGGACGCGCTGCACCGGCTGCTGAAGTATCGGGCGCATGAGCATATTCCTCTGCAGGTGGAATGCAACGACGTTGCCGTGCTCAAGAACGTCGTCGCGCAGACGGATGCGGTGTTGTTCGCCACTGGGGCGGCGGTGCGACGCGATCTCGAAGCAGGGCGGCTCGCGCGCATCGCGCTGACTAGCCCACCGCGCCTGAGTCTCGAGTTCGCGCTTGTTTCCCTTGCGGAACGCACGCCGTCGCCTGCTGCAAGCTCGGCGCTGGTGCTGACCGAACAGATCATGGTCGAGGCCAATCGAGCCGCGCATGAGCTGCTGCATCCTGCACAGCCGCTGGCTCAGGATTTACCCTGAGGCTGGTTGACAAAGCCTGGTCCATCCACCACGATTCGGAATCCGGATTCCGGTTTATCGAGCCGGTCGGTTTGCCGGCGTCTTTCTGACGCCGCTTGCCGGGCATCTCGCGTTCCACGCCTCAATACGAAGTTGAAAGCCGCATGACAAGCACGCCTGCGCACAAGCGCAAATCTTCCTCCGCTATCGCGGCGCCGCGCCAGAGCCGCAGCCAGCTCGGCCTCGTGAAAATGCTGCAAGCCGGGCGCGAGTTGATCGAGGCGAGCGGCAACCTCGACAATCTGTCCATCAACGATATCGTCGATCGTGCAGGTACGTCGATCGGCGCGTTCTATCGCCGTTTCGACAACAAGGATGCCTTCTTCGAAGTGGTGCAGGACCAGGTGATGGCCGAAGGTCTCGCCTACGTGCGCGACATGCTCGAGCGCGAGCCCGTATGGCGCTCCAGCGACGCGAGCGCGATTGCCGATGCCGTGGTGGCGTTTTACGTCATGGTGTTCCGACGCAATCGTGGCCTGTACCACGCTTCGCTGTTGCGCTCCTCGCAGCTCAAGCCCAGTTGGGATGCGGCCAAGGAGGCCAATCGCGAAGTGCTGGCGTTGCTCGTGCCGCACCTCGTCGATGCGCTGCTCGCGGCACGCGGCGCGCCGGTGGCCGATGCGGCCGAGCTCGACTTCGAGGTGCGCGCGTCGCTGCAGATGATCAATGGTCTGCTGGTCAACAGCATCCTGAACGATCCAGGACCGCTCTCGCTCGCGAGCCGGCGGCTGCGTCCGTATCTGCAGACGGCGTTTCGCCGCTGTCTCACGCTGCCGGACAGCTGATTTTTTTACCCTAAAAACGGAACAAGAATTCCGGTTCTGATTGATGAGGCTGGCAATTGCCTCGCGTAGCCAGCTTTTATCCAAGGAGACACTGTATGACCCAATGTTGCCCCGAGATGGTTCGCAATCCTGCCTTTGATGCGCCGCATGTCGGCGATCCGCTCGACGTTGCTTTCGATGCGGGCGTCAACCTGGCCTTCGCAATTGCAGCGCCCACCGTACCGCCCCGCCTCACCGAACACTCGCGCCGCATGGCCCAGCGTATTTATCGGGTGGCCGAACGGGTGTATTGCGCGGTCGGTTACGCGATTGCCAATATCATCTTCGTGGTCGGCGACGATGGGATCGTAGTGGTCGATGCAACCGAAGCGGTATCGGCGGCGAAGCGCATCTACGAAGACTTTTGCGCAATCGATCCGCGGCACGCTACGCTGCCCGTGAAGGCCGTTGTCTACACCCACAACCACACGGACCATACCGGCGGCGTTCGCGCGTTTGTCGACGAAGCGGCACTCGAAGCGGGGCAAGTGGAAATCATCGCGCATCGCACGCTGATGGACACGGTGATCAACAACGCGAATCTGGTGGCGCCGATTCTCGCCACGCGTTCAGCCTACAGCTTTGGCACGCTGCTGCCCGCTGGCGCGACCGGCAAGGTCAACGCGGGGATCGGTCCGGTGCTGATCGCCGAACCGGCAAGCTTCTTCGCACCGACGCGCGTCTTCGACGAGCGGCTCGACATCGTGCTGGCCGGTGTGCGTTTCGAGTTCCGCTATGCGCCGTCGGAAGCGGACGATGAAATCGTGATGTGGCTGCCCGACCTCGGCGTGCTGCTCTCGGCGGAAGTGATCCAGGGCGAGTGTCTGGCAAACGTGCATACGTTGCGCGGCACGCGCTACCGTGACCCCGTGCGCTGGTATCAGACCATCGACATGATGCGCAGCTTCGGCGCTGCGCACATGGTGCCGGCGCATGGTCGTCCGGTTTCGGGCACGGCAGCCGTCGCCGATGTATTGACCGTGTATCGCGACGCGATCCAGTTCATCCACGATCAGACGATTCGTCACATGAACTTCGGCATGACGCCGGATGAACTTGCCGAAGCGATTCCTGCGTTGCCACCGCATCTTGCGCGGCATGCATGGCTCGGCGAGTACTACGGCACGGTCAAACATTCGGTGCGCCAGGTTTACTCGGGGCAACTAGGCTGGTTCGACGGCGATCCGGCGTCCCTCGACCCGTTGCCGCGCAGCGAGCGCACGCGCCGCATGATCGCCATGATGGGCGGTGCAGAGCAGGTGCGCGCCGCCGCGCGAATCGCGCTCGGCGACAGAGACTGGCGCTGGGCCGCGGAACTGGCGACGCTGCTGGTCCGGCTCGATGTCGAAGACGCCGACGCCCGCAGCATCAAGGCTACGGCGTTGCGTGAACTGGGCTACCTCACGGTGAACACCAACTGGCGCAACTGGTATCTGAGCGCAGCGCGTGAACTCGAGCGTGCGTATGAGGCGTTGCCATTTGCCGGCAGCGCGAGCCTCGCCTCGAGCGACGTGTTGCGGGCGCAACCGCTACGCAATGTATTCCAGCGTTTGAGTGTCTGCATCGATCCCGCCCGCTGTGCCGACCTGCACGTCACGCTCGTATTCCGAATGACCGATCGCAAGGAGAGCTACGCGCTGGAGTTGCGGCGCGGCATCTTGCAGGTGCATGAGCAGGCACCTGCAGCGGTCCAGTTGCAGCTCGCGCTCGATACGAAGACCTTGTATGACCTGCTTCGCGATATCGCCACACGCTTGCCGGCTGGACTGGAAAGCGGAACGGTTGCGCTCGAGCATGGCACGCGCGAGCAATTGAGCGCATTCTTCAATAGCTTCGATCAGCCGGCGCGGCGTATGCCGGCGCTCGCCGGCCGCTAGCCGCCAGCGCCGCGAAGCGGGCACAAGGAGGAATCTGGGAGATGGAAAAGATCTGGCTGAAGTCATATCCGCCTGGCGTGCCGGCGGAGATCGACGCCACACAATACGGTTCCGTGGCGGATCTGCTCGAACGCAGCTTTCGCGAGTATGCGGATGCCTGCGCGTTTATCTGCATGGGCCGCAAGCTGACCTACGCGGAACTGGACCGGCAATCGCGCCACCTTGCCGCCTGGTTTCAGGCGCAGGGGCTTGCGCGAGGCACACGGATTGCCGTGATGTTGCCGAACCTGTTGCAGTATCCCGTGACGATGGCGGCGATCTTGCGCGCCGGCTGTGTCGTTGTTAACGTGAATCCGCTTTATACGGCGCGTGAACTCGAATATCAGTTGAACGATAGTGGTGCGGAAGCGATCGTGATTCTCGATACGTTCGCCGCCACGTTGCAGGCCGTGCAGGCACACACTGCGGTGCGGCACGTAGTCGTGACCTCGGTTGCGGAGATGATGGGAGCATCGCTGTCTGTCGCAGGCGAACCAGGTGCCGATGACGACGCGACGCGCTTGCATTCTCAGTCGCACTCCCGAGTCAGCCTGAGCGACGCAATCGCTCACGGCACGGAGTCGGGTTTCACACCCGTGCAGATCGCGGCGGACGAGGTGGCGGTCCTGCAATACACCGGCGGCACGACGGGCGTGTCGAAGGGCGCAACGCTGCTGCACCGCAATCTGGTGGCGAACGTGGTGCAGTCCGAGGTGTGGCGTGAACCGATCTACCGTGATCGCACCGACATCGGCCAGTACATCACCGTTGTCGCGTTGCCGCTGTATCACATCTTCGGCCTGACGATATGCGCGTTGCTGACGATGCGCTGCGGCGGCATGGGCATTCTGATACCGAATCCACGCGACATCTCCGGCATGATCGAGACGTTGCGCGGTTACGCGATCAATTCGTTTCCCGGCGTCAACACGATGTATAACGCGCTGCTCAACGACCCGGCATTCTCAACGCTCGATTTCTCGAAGCTCGTGCAGTCCACAGGCGGTGGTATGGCCGTCCAGCAAGCAGTCGCGCAACGCTGGCAGGCAGCGACGGGCGTGCCTATCGTAGAAGGATATGGCTTGTCCGAAACCTCGCCGTGCGCAACCACCAACCCGCCCACCGCGACCGCGTTTAACGGCACGGTCGGCTTGCCGCTGCCGTCGACCGAAGTGTCGATCCGCGACGACGCCGGCAACGAAGTGCCGCTCGGCCAGCCCGGTGAAATCTGCATTCGCGGTCCGCAGGTGATGGCCGGTTACTGGAATCGGCCTGACGAAACCGCGCGCGCGATGACGGCGGATGGCTTCTTCAAATCGGGTGACGTCGGGCTGATGAACGAAGCCGGTTTCGTGAAGATCGTCGATCGCAAGAAGGACATGATTCTGGTGTCGGGGTTCAATGTCTATCCGAACGAGATCGAGGACGTCGTGGCGAAGCACCCGGGTGTGTTCGAAGTCGTCGCGGTAGGTGTGCCGGACGAGCACACCGGCGAGGCGGTCAAGCTGTTTGTCGTCAAGCGCGATCCCTCGCTCAGCGAAACGGACATTTTCAGTTTCTGCAAGGAGCAGCTAACCGGCTACAAGCGGCCCAAGATCATCGAGTTTCGGTCCGAACTGCCGAAGACAAATGTCGGCAAGATCCTGCGCCGGGCCTTGCGTGATGAGGCTCAAAAGAAGGGGTAAACGCACTGCGGCCGGGTCGTGGCGAAGCTGGATAGCGACGCCGCCACCCTGCGCCGCTCTCAGCAGCATCGCGCGATTCCGGGTACATTTACGTCCTCGACATCAAGCAACAGGAGTACACGATGCGCCTTCTTCACACCATGCTCCGCGTGGGCAATCTGGACCGTTCGATCAAGTTCTACACCGAATTGCTCGGCATGAAATTGCTGCGCCGCCACGATTATCCGGAGGGCAAGTTCACGCTGGCATTCGTCGGCTATGAGGATGAGAGCGTTGCCACCGCCATCGAACTCACCCACAACTGGGACACGGAATCGTATGACCTGGGCGACGCGTTCGGTCACCTCGCAGTCGAGGTCGATGACGCATACGCAGCCTGCGACAAGATCAAGGCACAAGGCGGCACGGTGGTGCGCGAAGCGGGTCCGATGAAACACGGCACGACCGTGATCGCGTTTGTGACCGATCCGGACGGCTACAAGATCGAGTTCATTCAGAAGAAGAAATGAGCTTTGCGTGAGCTGCGCGCGGCGGAGTGAATTGCGCGAACCGGTGGCTACCACGGATACGAACGATGAGCGACTCGAATCCCTTCTTTGACGAGATCCAGGCTGTGAACGCCGAGGTTCAGGCCTGGTACGCCGGCACAGCAGGGCCCGGTGCGCTGGACCAATTGATGGCGCACTTCTCTCCGCAATTTTCGATGATTTTGCCGAACGGTGCGACGCTGGACTGGCCGACGCTGCGCGAGATTTTCGAGGAGCATGGCGGACAGCGGCCGAACTTCGCAATCGAGATTACGGGCAGTGCGTTCATCGCCCGGTATCCATCCGGCGCAGTGGTGACGTACATCGAACGGCAGTCCGACGGCGAGCACAACCGCAATGTGCGGCGCTCGACGGCGGTGCTGGAAATCGACGCGCACGGCAAGGTGCAGTGGCGGCATCTGCAGGAAACGTTCTGCGCGGAGTGAGTGAGCGCCTCGTGGACAGCGAGGTCGCATCACCTTTAAAGCGTCGGCAACAGCTCGGGTGGATGATGCTTGAGCGTCTGCCGCGCTTCGCGGAACTCCGGGAAAATCGATTCCACGGTCTCCCAGAAGCGCGGGCTGTGGTTCATCTCGCGCAAATGGGCGAGTTCGTGTGCCACCACGTAGTCGATGATCGACAACGGGAAGTGAATCAGCCGCCAGTTGAGGCGGATCTTGCCGTCGCTCGAACAGCTACCCCAACGAGTCGCCGCTGACGAAAGCGCGTAGGCGCGATAATTTACCCCCAGCTTTTCTGCGTAGATCGCGAGCCGCTCGCCGAACAGGCGCTTGGCTTCGCCTTGCAGCCAGCCTTGCACGCGGTCCTTGATCTGCTGCGGGTCGGCCTGCAACGGCAGTGGCAGCGCAAGCGCCGCCTGTGTCGCATCGAAGGCGAGCGTGCCCTGCGGCGCACCGAGCATCACGCGCACCGGCTGACCCAGATACGGCACCTGGGCGCCGTCTTTCCAGTCGACCTGCGGCAGCGCGCGCTGCTCGACACGGGTTTGCCATTCGATCAGCTTCGAGAAAATCCAGCGCTGCTTTTCGGTGATGGCGGTTTCGATGTCGGCCAGCGTGACCCAACGTGGTGCGGTGATCATCAGACCGCTGCTGTCGATTGCAAAACCGATCGAGCGTCGCGATGAGCGTTTGAGCTGGTAATGAAGCGTCTGCGCGCCCAGTGTCAGGCTGCGCAGTTTCGTGCCGTCGGGCGCGCGCGGCGTGTCCGGCTTCTGCGCTGAAGGCGGCGTGGACGGCGGGAGGGCCGGCTCTGCAAAGAGCGGCAGATCGAGTTGCCGGCTATCGAGCGCCGCAGCGGGCTGCGGCGTAGGAGACTTCTGCATCGGTTTCGGCTTCGGGCAATACGCCCCGGCGCAAATACGCCTTCGAGGGCGTGGGCGCGTCAGAATTGTGCGGCGGCGGAAGTGCTGTCCGCAGCACCGTACGCGGCGGGATCGATGCGACGCATCTCAGCTTCGATCCACGTTTCGACGCGCGTGTTCACTTCATCGGGCGTGAGCCCCTTCGTGTCGATCGGTTTGCCGATCGACACTGTGACTATACCCGCATATTTGAGAAACGAGTTGCGTGGCCACACACGTCCGGCGTTGTGAGCAATCGGCACGACCGGCGCACCGGTCGCCACCGCGAAACGCGCACCGCCGGTTTTGTATTTGCCTTGCGTTCCGGTGCGCGTGCGTGTGCCCTCCGGAAACATGATGACCCACGCACCTTCGTCCATGCGCGCCTTGCCCTGCTTGATGACCGACTCGAACGCATATTTTCCGTCCTTGCGGTTGATATGCACCATCTTCAGCAGGCCGAGCGCCCACCCAAAAAACGGCACATAGAGAAGCTCGCGTTTGAAGACGTAGCACAGCGGGCGCGGCATCAATGCCGGGAACGCCACGGTCTCCCATGCAGACTGATGCTTCGATAGCAGCACGGCCGGACCGTCAGGCAGATTCTCGAAGCCTTCGATGCGGTAGTCGATGCCGTTCAGGCTGCGCACCACGGCGAGCGTCGAGCTGCACCAGCCGGCCGCCATCCAGTAGCGGCGCTCGGCGCGCAAGAACGGGAACGCGATGAAGCAGGCGATCGCGTACGGGATCGTGTAGACCACGAGGAAGATCAGCAGCAGCAGAGAACGGAGGAAGCGCATCGGCGGGGGAGTCAGTATTAGGGACGCGCTCGGTTCGCGTCAGGCTTGTTCTGTGGCAAGAAAGTCTAGCGCGAAGGCGCGCAGATCGTCATGAACCTTGGTGCCTTCGGGAAGGCCGCCCGCGTCGAGCGTCTGGCGTCCCTTGCCGGTCAGCACCAGATGCGTCTGGAAACCGAGTGCGGCGCCCGCCTGCAGGTCGCGCAACGAATCGCCGACGACTGGCGTTACCTTGGGATCGGCTTCGAACCGTTCGGCGATCGTCTTCAGCATGCCGGGCTTCGGCTTACGGCACTCGCAGTGGTCCCCTGCCGTGTGCGGGCAGAAGAATACTGCGTCGATGCGTCCGCCGACCGCTGCTGCCATGCGGTGCATTTTCAGATGCATCGCGTTGAGCGCGTTCATGTCGAACAGCCCGCGCCCGATGCCTGACTGGTTCGTTGCGATCGCGACGCGATAACCGGCCTGGTTGAGCCGGGCAATCGCTTCGAGACTGCCGGGTAGCGCGACCCACTCGTCCGGCGACTTGATGAACGCGTCCGAATCGACGTTGATCACGCCATCGCGGTCGAGGACAACGACTTTTTTAGGGTTGGTCGGCATAGCGCGGGCGCCTGGTTGCGCAGCTTGTTTGTCGGTTGTTCAGCGATTGTCCGGCGATCAGGCTGCGAGTCTGGAAATGTCGGCGACGCAATTCATCTGCTGATGCAGTGCGCCGAGCAAGGCCAGACGGTTAGCCCGCAACGCTGGGTCTTCAGCGTTGACCATCACGTCGTTGAAGAAAGTGTCGACCGGTTCGCGCAACGCAGCAAGCGCTGTCAGCGCACCCGTGTAATCATGTGCCGCCAGTTGCGACTGGACGCGCGGCGCCACCTGTTCGAGCTGCGCGTACAAGGCTTTTTCCGCCGCTTCCTGCAGCAGATTAACTTGCACACCGGCCGCCGGCGCGCCGTCCGACTTCTTCAGGATATTCGAAATGCGCTTGTTTGCCGCGGCGAGCGAGGCTGCTTCGTTGAGAGCAGAGAACTCGCGCACTGCATCGAGACGCGCGACGATGTCATCGAGTCGCGTCGGGTTCAGCGCCAGCACTGCGTCGATTTCACCGGCGGAGTAGCCACGCTCGCGCAGCAGGCCGCGCAGACGGTCCATGCAGAAATCGTAGATGGCCTGGGTCGAATCGGCGACGTTCGGCACGGCGGCGAACTGCGCGTAGGTGGTGCGCAGCAGTTCGACGAGGTCGACCGGCAACTGCTTCTCGACGAGGATCCGCAGCACGCCGAGCGCATGACGGCGCAGCGCGAACGGGTCTTTCTCGCCGGTCGGTTGCAGACCGATGCCCCAGATGCCCACCAGCGTTTCGAGCTTGTCTGCCAGCGCGACGACCGTGCCGGTTGCCGTGGCCGGCAACGCGTCGCCGGAGAAGCGCGGCTGATAGTGTTCCGAGCAGGCCAGCGCGACTTCTTCCGGCTCGCCGTCGTGGCGCGCGTAGTACGTGCCCATCGTGCCTTGCAGCTCGGGGAATTCGCCGACCATGTCGGTGATCAGGTCGGCCTTGGCGAGCAGGGCGGCACGCCTGGCGAGCGCGACATCCGCACCGATCAATGTGGCGATTGCACCCGCCAGCGCTTCGACGCGTTCGACGCGTTGCAGCGCCGAGCCGAGCTTGTTGTGATACACGACGTTGGCGAGCAGCGGCACACGGTCGGCGAGCGGTTTCTTCTTGTCCTGCTCGAAGAAGAACTTCGCATCGGCCAGACGCGGACGTACCACGCGCTCATTGCCTTCGATGATGTCGCCCGGCGTCGCGGTTTCGATGTTCGAAACAATCAGGAAGCGCGAGCGCAGCTTGCCGTTGGCATCGGTCAGCGCGAAGTATTTCTGGTTTGTCTGCATGGTCAGGATCAGACATTCCTGCGGCACTTGCAGGAACTCGTCCTCGAAACGGCAGGTGTACACCACCGGCCATTCGACCAGCGAGGTCACTTCGTCGAGCAACGCTTCAGGCATCACGACCTGGTCACCCTCGGCTTGTGCGAGCAGGTGCGTGCGGATGGTTTCCTTGCGATCCGCGAAGCTCGCGACCACGTGGCCCTTGTGACGCAGCGTCTCTGCGTACGTGTCGGCGTGCTGGATCTGCACGAAGCCTTCGGACAGGAAGCGGTGGCCGAGCGTGGTGTCGTCGGAGTCGATACCGAGTGCTGTAACCGGCACGACCTGTTCACCGTGCAGGGCGGTGAGCCGCTGCGCGGGGCGCACGAACTGGATGTTGGTACCGTCCGGACGCTGGTATGTCATCACCTTGGGAATCGGCAGCTTCGAGACGGTCAGCGTTTCATCCAATGCAGCTTGCAGACCTTCGGCGAGCGTCGCGCCGGGGGCGGTATAGCGCAGGAAAAACGCTTCGGCCTTGCCGTCCGATGCACGCTCGAGATCGCTCACCGAGAAATCGGCGAAGCCTAGCGCGGCGAGTTTCTTGGCGAGCGGCGCGGTCGGCTGGCCGTCTTTATCGAGCGCAACAGACACCGGCAGCACTTTTTCCCGCACTTGCTTTTCCGGCGCAACGTCGCGAACATTCCTGATCGTGACGGCGAGACGGCGCGGCGTGGCATAGCGTTCGAACGACAGTTCGCCTTCGATCAGGTCGCGCGCGGCGAGGCGCTGGGCGATCCCTTCGGCGAAGGCGTCACCGAGACGCGCGAGCGCCTTGGGCGGCAATTCCTCAGTCAGCAGTTCGACGAGGAGGGTGGCGTGTTGGGGATGAGTCATCTGTTGGTATTCTCGTCAGTCCGCGTCGATCTTGCGTTCGACTTTGAGCGGCGGCGCCCAGGCGGGCATCGCGGCGTCCTGTTCGTCAGTCGTGAGGCCGGGCACACCGTGCACCGGATTGCCGAGCATCGGGAAGCCGAGCTTCTCGCGCGATTCGTAATAAGCCTGCGCCACCTGGCGCGACAGGTTACGAATGCGGCCGATATACGCCGCCCGCTCGGTCACCGAGATCGCGCCGCGCGCGTCGAGCAGGTTGAACGTGTGGCCGGCCTTCAGCACGAGTTCGTACGCCGGCAGTGCGAGCGGCACTTCCATCATGCGCTTCGCTTCCGCTTCGTAGCTGTTGAAGAACGTGAACAGGAGATCGGTGTTCGCGTACTCGAAGTTGTAAGTGGACTGCTCAACTTCGTTCTGGTGATACACGTCGCCGTATGAGAGGCGCCGCATTTCAGGACCGTTCGGGCCTTGCTCTTCCCACTCGGTCCACACCAGGTCGTAGACGTTCTCGACCTTCTGCAGATACATGGCAAGGCGTTCGAGCCCATAGGTGATTTCGCCGAGCACCGGCTTGCAGTCCAGACCGCCCACTTGCTGGAAGTAGGTGAACTGGGTGACTTCCATGCCGTTCAGCCAGACTTCCCAGCCGAGACCCCACGCGCCGAGCGTCGGGTTTTCCCAGTCGTCTTCCACGAAGCGCACGTCGTTCTGCTTCAGATCGAAACCGAGCGCTTCGAGCGAGCCGAGGTACAGATCGAGGATGTTTTCCGGCGCCGGCTTCAACACCACCTGGTACTGGTAATAGTGCTGCAGACGGTTCGGGTTCTCGCCGTAGCGGCCGTCCTTCGGGCGGCGCGACGGCTGCACGTAGGCCGCGCGCCACGGTTCCGGGCCGACCGCGCGCAGGAACGTGTGGACGTGGGAGGTGCCCGCGCCGACTTCCATATCGATCGGCTGGAGCAGCGCGCAACCCTGCTTGTCCCAGTAGGATTGCAGCGTCAGGATGATTTGCTGAAACGTGAGCATGAAGTGCCTTTCGGGCATGGAGGCCGCGCCGCTGGCGCCGGGGCGCGCGAGGCGGCCGTGGAGCAAAGTGCTAAACGGTAGATTTTAACGGAAAGGGCGGGGGGTGAGGGTTTTTGGGGGTGGGGTGGGAGGTTGGCTGTGCGGGGCGGTCATAGGAACACAAAGAGCCGAGATTTGCGGCCCTTTGTTACTTAAGCTCCCAAGAGATCAATCGAAAATCTCAAGACCGTTCTTTTGCACGAGCTGGAGCATACGCGCAGCGATTCCGCTCGGCTTCTTGTCGCCCTGCTCCCATTGCCGCACCGTGGACACGGTCGTGTTGAGATACATCGCGAACACGCTCTGACTGACAATCACCCCCTTGCGGATATGCACAATATCCTTCGGATTGAACGCGGGTGCTTCCTCGATGCACAGGTCGTCATACTCACGCATCGTTTTTCTTATCGATGACTTCCGCTCGATACAGACCGGAAGCCGCGCTGTGAATCGCCTCCGAAGCATCACTTCTGAATCGGGTCTTAGCCATTGCAGATCTCCACTAATTCCTTCGATCTCAACATTTCATCAACATCGGCACCATTCGCATTGCCGTAGTCCCGAGCAAGCCTCTTGAAGTCGCGCAATTCCCGGTCGTCAATGTTTTCCCGATCGCTCTTCGCGAACAGATAGACGAAAACCCAGAAATCGCCCAGTTTATTGACAACAACGCCACGCCTCGTGTTTTTATCGAGACGCTTCTTCCAGACATGCCCACCGAGGTCGTCGCCCCGACCGGCGTCACGAGAATTGAGCTGAAAGGAGGGCTGAAATTTCCGCTACATCCAGGCAAAAAAAATGGCGCTCTTTTCAACCAGAGCGCCACTTTGTTTAGCCCCCTCCGCTCCTTTTCCGTATCCCCGGCCCAAACGCAAACCCAAACGCCAGCAAAAAGAGCGAAACCGCCAGCACGGTATTATTCCCACTCGTCACATACGGCGTATTCCCCGACGTCCCTTGCACGGTCACATCAATCGACCCAACTGTAAAAGGTGTCAGCCGCGCGACCACGTTCCCGTGCGCATCGATCGCAGCGGTCATTCCAGTGTTAGTAGCCCGCAACATCGGCCGCCCCGTCTCCAGCGAGCGCATCCGTGCAATCTGCAGATGCTGATCCAGCGCGATCGTGTCACCAAACCAGGCAAGGTTAGTAGAGTTAACCAACACTCCAGCCGGCGTATCGCTCTCCCGAATCGACCTCGCGATCTCCTCGCCAAAAATATCCTCGTAACAGATATCAACCGAAACCGGCTGGTTATGCACCATGAACGGCTTCTGCACCGGCGCCCCGCGCGAGAAATCGCCAAGCGGAATATTCATCAGGTTCACAAACCAGCGGAAACCCCACGGCACGAATTCGCCGAACGGCACGAGATGATGTTTATCGTAGCGGTACAACTCGCGCGAGCCCGGCGTGATGCCGAACGTACTGTTCGTGTAGTCGACAAGTCGTCCTTCCGGCGTGATGGTGCCGCCAATCGCCCCGAACAGGATCGACGTGCCGGTCGAATCGACGAAGTTGCGAACCGCGGTAGCAAACGGCACCGGCAATTCCTGGATCAGCACCGGAATCGCCGTTTCCGGCGTCACGACCAGGTCCGCCGGCTTTGCGGTAATCATCTGCTGATATTCGTTGATGGCGGCAACCATGCCGGCCTGCTCGAATTTCATCTCCTGCTTCACGTTGCCTTGCAGCAGCCTCACTTTAAGCGGTGCGTTAGCCGGCACCGTCCACGTGGCCAACGGCAGCAGCATGCCCGCCGCGAGCAATGCCACTGCGACAACAGCGGCAGGCGCAACCCGGGCCACGCGCGTCGCGCCCTTACGCAGCTCTGCAGGCTCACGCACCCGCACCACCGCCTGCACGATCAGCGCAGCAACCAGCGCCAACATCCAGCCCACGCCGTACACACCCGCCACTGGTGCAAATCCTGCAAGCGGCCCGTCGACCTGCGGATAGCCGCTCGCAAGCCAAGGAAACCCCGTGAACACATAGCCGCGCAACCACTCGCTGACCGCCCACGCACTGGCGAATGCAAACGCGCCATGCCAAGTAGGAGAAAACGGTTTGTCGTCGAGCGCGCCGTTTTGCGCATGCCCAGCGCAAAACGACCACACCCCCGCAGCCAGAGCCGGATACACCGCGAGATACAGCGAAAACAGCACCAGCGCCGCTGCGGCCAGCGGCGGCGACATCCCGCCGTAGTCATGCATGCTGACGTACAGCCACCACACGCCCGTGACGAAGTTGCCGAAGCCAAACGCTCCGCCTGTCAACGCGGCGCTTTTCCATCCCGTGGTCCGCGTGAGCCACGCGAAGAAAAACGCGAAGATCGCCACTTCGAGCCAGCCGCCGTGCGGCGTCGGCGCGAACGAGAGCGTGTTCGCGGCACCGGCGACCAGTGCGACGAGGTAGTGCCACCGCGGCAACGTCCGGCCCGGCGCTTGCGCCGCTGTGGACGTCACGCCACGGCGCAGACGGGAAGTAATCGGGTCGGCCATTATTGCGCGGTCGTTTTGAGGAAGAAAGAGATCAGGTCTGCACGTGCTGCGCGTCGCGCTCGCGCTGGCCGGCGAGCGGATCGCGGCGTACCAGCAGCATGTGAATCTGCCGCGCGTCGCCGCGCAGGATCTCGAAGATCAGGTCGTCGATGCGCACCTTCTCGCCGCGATGCGGCACGCGCCCGAAGTGATGCGTGACGAGCCCGCCGATCGTGTCGACTTCGTCGTCGGAGTAGTGCGTGTTGAACGCTTCGTTGAACTGCTCGATTTCTGTCAGCGCACGCACGCGGTAGCGGCCATCCGGTGAGGCGATGATGTTGCCGCTTTCCTCGTCGAAATCGTATTCGTCCTCGATGTCGCCGACGATCTGCTCCAGCACGTCTTCAATCGTGATGAGGCCCGCGACGCCGCCGTATTCATCCACGACGATCGCAATGTGATTATGGTTCACGCGGAAGTCATGCAGCAGCACGTTCAGGCGCTTGGACTCCGGAATGAACACGGCGGGGCGCAGCATGCCGCGCACGTCGAACTCTTCTTCTGCGTAGTAGCGCAGCAGGTCTTTGGCGAGCAGCACGCCGATGATGTTGTCGCGGTTGCCTTCGAAGACCGGATAGCGCGAGTGCGCTTTTTCCAGCAGGAAAGGGATGAATTCCGCCGGTGTTTCCGCAATGTTGATCGCGTCCATCTGGGCGCGAGGAATCATGATGTCGCGTGCGCAGAGTTCGGAGACCTGGAAAACGCCCTCGATCATCGACAGCGAATCTGCGTCGATCAGGTTGCGCTCGTGCGCGTCCTGCAGGATTTCCAGAAGTTCGCCGCGGGATTCGGGCTCGGGCGAGATGAAGTCGGTCAGACGCTCAAGCAGGGAGCGTTTTTCCTGTGGTTTGTCGCTAGTTCGGTGTCGACTGGGATACGTGTCGTTCATGGTGGTGCGCCCGGCAAGACTGGGCGCGCTGTTGCAGAGCGTTAAGGATACACCACGCACATGGCAGGACCGTGTCCCGGCGGCCTCGCCAGGGGACAACGGGGCGCACCGCATGCGCAGGGCCTGGTTCAATGCTAACGGATAACGCTGGCCAAAGGGCAATGGAGCAAAAATCCGTGACGCAAGCTCAGTGTAAGGCCAATTGGAGGTTCAGACGTTCCGGGCCACGAACCCAGGGCTCGCGGTGAGGTGCACGCGTCCCGGGCGAACGGCCGTTCGCGGCCGTTCGGCCATTCAGCCGCCGTCGCTCTGCGCTTCGCGGCAACGGGCCAGCAGCGCTTCCAGTGCGCGGTCCGGCATGCCGCTCTCGCGCAGCGCGGTGACCGTGCGGCTGACGTAGTCGAGCGTTGTGCCGTAGCGCCCGCAGGCGCAGCCGAACACGGTCTGCACGATCTCGTCGGCCAGTTTGCCGGTGTAGGACGGCACGTCGCGGCGCATCACGAAGGCGAGCGCCTCGACGCGCCGGCCGTTGGCGAGATTGCACGGCAACCAGGCGGGCCGGTACGAACCCATCGCCATTTCCCGCCGCCAGAGCGCTTCCAGATGCGGCATCGCGCCCTCGGCGGCCAGCCGGAAGGCAATGCCGGTGCACGAGCCGCCACGGTCGAGTGCCAGCACGAGGCCCGGTTGTTCCGGCGTACCGCGGTTCACCCGTGACCACAGATACAGGCCGCGGTGATAGCCGTGCACCTTGGAGCGCGTCGCTTCGACCGTCGGCATGCCCGGATTCCAGATCAGCGAGCCATAGCCGAACAGCCACAGATCGCTTTTCCGGTCCCAGTCGCGCAGCGTGCAGTCGAGTGAGGCGCGCAACTCCTCGTCCGTCAGCAGACGCGATTCGCCCAGCTCGGGCGGATAGCCGGGGCAGGGCGGTCGGTCGTCGGGTACGGGGTAGGGGGCGCTCACGGGAATGGCCTACGGGCCTGGTGCGGTTACGGGTCTATTGATAGGGATCGCGGAAGCCGAGCGCGGCGAGGATCTCGGTCTCGATCGCCTCCATTTCCTGCGCTTCTTCCTCGACCTCGTGATCGTAGCCCTGCGCGTGCAGTGTGCCGTGCACCAAAAGGTGCGCATAGTGCTCGGTCAGCGTCTTGCCCTGTTCGGCGGCTTCCTTCTCGACCACCGGACAGCACAGGATCAGATCGCCTGTCACCGGATCGTCTTCCGATTCGGCGTAAGCGAAGGTAAGCACATTGGTCGAGTAGTCCTTGCCGCGATAGGTGCGGTTCAGCGTGCGGCCCTCTTCGGCATCGACGAAGCGCACGGTCAGTTCCGCGTCGGCGAAGAGAGCTGCCTTCACCCAGCCGGCGACCGTCGCACGCGGCAGAATCGCCTTGTGCTCCGGCCAGGCCTTGGCGGCGGGGAATTGCACGTTCAACGTCAGTTTCGGGGTGCGGCTCATGCGTCTGGGCTTTATTGCGTGCTTAACGGGTGAAGGCGGCGTTCAATACGTGACGGCATGGCCGGTTCAACGTGCGTCGGCGGGATTGGCGTTTTTCTGCGAGTGCGCGTCGTAAGCCTCCACGATGCGCGCCACCAGCGGATGCCGCACCACGTCGGCACTGGTAAACCGCGTCATGGCAATTCCGCGCACGTCCGACAACACCTGCTGTGCCTCGATCAAACCGCTCTTGTGGCCGCGCGGCAAGTCGACCTGGGTCGTGTCGCCCGTGACCACAGCCTTCGAGCCGAAGCCGATCCGCGTCAGGAACATTTTCATCTGTTCGGGCGTGGTGTTCTGCGCCTCGTCGAGGATGATAAATGCGTGATTCAGCGTGCGGCCGCGCATGTAGGCGAGCGGCGCGATTTCGATCATCTGCCGCTCGAACATCTTGGCGGTTTTGTCGAAGCCGAGCAGATCGTACAGCGCGTCGTAAAGCGGACGCAGATACGGGTCGACCTTCTGCGCCAGATCGCCCGGCAGGAAGCCCAGGCGCTCGCCCGCTTCCACTGCCGGACGCGTCAGCACAATGCGTTTGACCTGGTCACGTTCCAGCGCATCCACCGCGCAGGCCACCGCCAGATACGTCTTGCCCGTGCCGGCCGGCCCGATGCCGAAGGTCACGTCGTGCGCGATGATCTGCTTCAGATATTCACGTTGCGCCGGGGTACGGCCGCGCAGATCGGCACGCCGCGTGTACAGCTTCGGGCCGAGCGCTTCGAGGTCTTCTTCGCCGGTATCGGCCGGTTCGTCGAACGGATGATCCGGGTCGTGGCGAAAGCGCGCGTCCGGACCTTCGCCGCCGTTGGCGCCGTTGCTGCTTTTGCGCGGCGGATGACGTGCTTCGACCAGCGCAAGCTGGATATCGTCCACGGACAGCGGATCGCGCGCGTTGTTGTAGAAATTTTCGAGGGCGGTGAGCGCGAGCTTCGCGCCCCGGCCGCGGATCGAGATACGGTGACCGCGGCGTTGCAGCGTGACGTCGAGCGCCTGCTCGATCTGCCGCAGATTTTCGTCGAGCGGTCCGCAGAGGTTGGCGAGCCGCGCGTTGTCTTCGCGCGGTGCGGTGAATTCCAGATGCTGCTGAGAGGTCTTCAAGGCGTTGGATCGATCCTGTCGGTAGTCAGTACGCTTAATGGGTGGTTGCGGGCGCGTCGTCGTGAACCAATACGAGCTCGCCACGTAGCGAATGTGGGTACGCTTGTACGATTTTCACGTCCACCATCTGGCCAGTCAGCCGCGCGTGCGATGCCAACGGCGCCGGGAAATTCACCACGCGGTTGTTTTCGGTGCGGCCGGCGAGTTCGTTCGGGTCTTTGCGCGCCGGGCGTTCGACCAGAATACGCTCGACCTTGCCCACCATCGACTCGCTGATGCGCGCGACGTTTTCCTCGATCGTGGCCTGCAAATGTTGCAGCCGTTTGAGCTTCACTTCGCGCGGCGTCTCGTCGTGCAGGTTCGCCGCCGGCGTGCCGGGGCGCGGGCTGTAGATAAACGAGAAGCTGGTGTCGTACTTCATCTCGTGAATCAGTGTCATCATCTTGTCGAAATCTTCCTCGGTCTCGCCGGGGAAGCCGACGATCATATCCGTGGAGAGCGACAGGTCCGGGCGGATCGCACGCAGCTTGCGGATCACCGATTTGTATTCGAGCACGGTGTAGCCGCGCTTCATGGCCATCAGGATGCGGTCCGAGCCGTGCTGCACCGGCAGATGCAGATGGCTCACCAGCTTCGGCACCTTGGCGTACGTATCGATCAGGCGCTGCGTGAATTCCTTCGGATGCGACGTGGTGTAACGGATGCGCTCGATGCCGGGGATATCCGCGACGTATTCGATCAGCGTCGCGAAGTCTGCAATCTCCGATGAGCCGATGGTCAGTGCGCCTCGATAGGCGTTCACGTTCTGGCCGAGCAGCGTCACCTCGCGCACCCCCTGATCGGCGAGACCGGCGATTTCGGTGAGCACGTCGTCGAGCGGACGCGACACTTCTTCACCGCGCGTGTACGGCACGACGCAGTAGCTGCAGTACTTGCTGCAGCCTTCCATGATCGAGACGAAGGCGCTCGGGCCGTCGACACGGGCCGGCGGCAGATGGTCGAACTTTTCGATTTCCGGGAACGAGATATCAACCTGGGCACGGCCGCTTTCGCGGCGCTTGTCGATCATCTGCGGCAGGCGGTGCAGGGTCTGCGGACCGAACACCAGATCCACATATGGAGCGCGGGTAATGATCGACGCGCCTTCCTGACTCGCCACGCAGCCGCCCACGCCGATGATCAGGTTCGGATTCGCTTCCTTCAGTTCGCGCGCGCGGCCGAGCTCGGAGAAGACCTTTTCCTGCGCTTTTTCGCGCACCGAGCAGGTGTTGAAGAGAATGATGTCCGCGTCTTCCGGGGTGTCGGTCTTGACGAGGCCTTCAGCCGCACCGAGTACGTCGACCATTTTGTCGGAGTCGTACTCGTTCATCTGGCAGCCGTGGGTCTTTACATAAACTTTCTTGGTCATCGAATTTCGCCGGTCGCAGTGGTTTATCTGGGGGCGTCGTTAAAAAGTGAAGAGAGGCGAAAACGTGCGCGGCTCGGGGCGTGGCGCGAGGCCGGACGCAGTCTTAGGGAGACCTGGCAGCACGTCGACAGCGTAATCCAGCATTATAGCCCGTCACTGCGGGCGGGTTTCCGGCGGTGACGGCTGAACAACAGGTACCTGGACGGGCCGAGGCGTAGCGTGATTTTCAACATTAATTTGAGAATTATTCAAAGGCTAGACCAATTATCAAAGCGGTGCTGGCCAGAGAGAATGCGTCTGTCGAAATCCCTTATCCGGCTCGAAACCGACCCTGGTCATGCATCTCGGTGACGCCACGATTGTCACCGCCGAGTGACAGGTGCTGCTCGGCCGGTTGCTCACGGCCGAAGCGCGCTACTAGCTCGCCGAAGTACCGCTCGCCGGCGAATGCCGGCTGTATGTCGCGCTCGCGCCGGGCGTCGTCGTCGAATGTGTGACGGCCTTGCTTCATGTTCGTCACGCTCATTACTGAAATCTGGAGTCTTGCGATGCCCATCCCCCTTCTCGCGCTAGCGATTAGCGCCTTTGCCATCGGCACGACCGAGTTCGTGATCATGGGATTGCTGCCCGAGGTGGCGCGCGATCTGTCCGTTTCGATCCCGTCGGCCGGTCTGCTGGTGAGCGGTTATGCGCTTGGCGTCGCAGTCGGCGCGCCGCTGCTCGCGGTGGTCACCAGCAAAATGCCGCGCAAGCTCGCGCTGCAACTGCTGATGGGCGTGTTTATCGTCGGCAACGTGCTGTGCGCGGTGGCGTCGGGCTATTCGGTGCTGATGATTGCGCGCGTCGTGACGTCGTTTGCGCACGGCTCATTCTTCGGCATTGGCGCGGTGGTCGCCGCGTCGCTCGTGCCGCAGGAAAAGCGCGCCAGTGCGATTGCGCTGATGTTCACCGGCCTCACGCTGGCCAATGTGCTCGGCGTGCCGCTCGGCACCTTCATCGGCCAGGAGTTTGGCTGGCGCATGGCCTTCTGGGTCGTCGCCGCACTCGGCGTAGCCTCGCTGGCAGGCATCGCGGCGCTGGTGCCGAATAAGCACGACACCGGGCCCGTAGGCCTCATGCACGAAGTGCGCGTCCTGAAGGACCCCCAAGTGTGGATGGCGCTGGCGATGACGGTTGTCGGGTTCGGAGGCGTGTTCGTCGTGTTCACCTACATCGCGCCGATTCTCGAACAGGTAAGTGGTTTCTCGCCTCGTGGCGTGACGCTGATTCTGGTCCTGTTCGGCGCCGGCTTGACGCTCGGCAACACGATGGGCGGCAAGCTCGCGGACCGCGCGCTGATGCCTTCACTGATGGGGATTCTGCTGGCGCTCGCCGTGGTCATGGCCGTCTTCACGCGCACCAGTCACTCACAAGTGGCCGCCGCGGTGACGATATTCGTCTGGGGGATCGCTGCCTTCGCGACGGTGCCGCCACTGCAGATGCGGGTGGTCGAAAAGGCGAGCGCCGCGCCGAATCTGGCCTCGACGCTGAACATCGGCGCGTTCAACGTGGGAAACGCCGGCGGCGCGTGGCTTGGCGGGCTGGCCATCGGCCATGGCCTCGGCCTGGATGCGCTGCCCTGGGTGGCCGCGACGGTGTCGATCGCGGCGCTGCTGTTGACATGGATCGCGGCTCGCATGGATGTCCCGGCGGCCCGGCGCGTCGCCTGTGGCGAAGCCATATGACAATTTCGCACAAGCTTTGCGGGAACCGTCCTCCGCAATACTGATAACAGTGTGAAGATAACTTCGTTGGGCGTAGCGAATCGCAATGCTATCTTGCCTCCACTAACCCTTTGCTCCGCCATCTGGCGGCGCTACTGGAGGCACTCATGAATTCACCGCTTGCGCTGGTTCGCGATGACGCGCTGGATGCACACGATGGGCCGCGCGCCGCGGAGCCGTTGGATGCGCTGGAACATCTGGTCGGTGTCAATCTGGCCCGTTTGCGGGCCGAGCGGCAACTGTCGCTTGACGCGCTGGCCCGTGCTTCGGGGGTATCGCGCGCCATGCTGGCGCAGATCGAGTCGGCCCGCAGCGTGCCGTCGATTAAAGTGCTGTGCAAGGTCGCGGCAGCATTGAAAGTCTCGGTCGCCGCGTTCTTGCGGCGCCATGCGACCAACGGCTTCGAGCATCTGCCGGCTGACAAGGCGACCCGCCTCGTCAGCTCGAACGGGCGCTATTCCGCGCGGCCGCTGTATCCCGATGCGGAACCGGCCACCGCCGAATTCCACGAATTGCGTATCGCGCCGCTGCATACCGAACCGGGTGTGCGTCGCGCGCCCGGGACGACGGTCAATCTGGTAGTGAGCGAGGGCACGCTGGAGGTGAGCGTTCACGATCAGCGGCAGTTGCTCGCTACCGGCGACGCGATCGTCTTCGACGCCGATCAGCCGCACACGCTGCGCAACCCCGGCGACACCGAGGCGCGCGCATTTCGCGTCACGCTGAATGCGGAAACGCCGCCGCGCTGGGACGTGCCGCACGATGCGGCGCGGCATGCGGCACCGGTTTGATGCAGTGACGCCTCCGCGGCGTCGTTCTGGCTCATAGCCGCTGCGCTGCAGATCGCGTGCGGCTGTTGTATGCTTCACCTGCCGGATTTTCCGGCAATCAGTGCGTCTTCAGGGCGGGGTGAAATTCCCCACCGGCGGTATGCAGGCAGCGCAATCGCGCTTCCAGCGAGCCCGCGAGCGCCCGCTAGTGACCTTTCGGGAGAATCGACAGGTACAGCGGGGTCAGCAGATCTGGTGCGATGCCAGAGCCGACGGTCACAGTCCGGATGGAAGAAGATGTGCAGATAGTCATGTCAGTTCCCGTTGCGCTGCCCGATGGTCTGGGCAGGGTGTGGGCGTTCTGTGCGAACGTCCGGCGGGGCGAGTGCTGCCTGTTTGCAATGCCCTGAAACGTTTTTCGCCCAACTTTTGCGAGAGCGTTTCAAATGTCCTTGACTACTTTTCCTGCCCCTTCGACGTTCGCGGAAGATGCGTTCGCCGATCTCCCCCTGCTTGCCGCCGAACCGGTTCCGCCGCGCATCGCCGCTGCGTTGCAAGCCATGCGCGATGGCCGCGCCGTTGTCCTGCAGGATGACCACGACCGCGAGAACGAAGCCGACCTGATCGTCTCTGCCGAGCGTCTTACCAACGAAACGATGGCGCTGCTGATCCGCGAGTGCAGCGGGATCGTGTGCCTGTGCCTGCCCGATGACAAGATCCGTGCACTTGAGCTGCCGCCCATGGCTGTGAACAACGAGAGCCGTCACGGCACTGCGTTTACGGTCTCGATCGAAGCGCGTGAAGGCGTGACGACGGGCGTCTCCGCCGCCGATCGCGTCACGACGATTCGTGCGGCGATTGCCGATACGGCGAAGCCGGCCGACATTGTCCGCCCCGGCCATGTGTTTCCGCTGCGCGCGACGCCCGGCGGCGTGCTCGCGCGGCGCGGTCATACGGAAGGCACGGTGGATCTGGCGATTCTCGCCGGCCTCAAGCCCGCCGGCGTGCTATGCGAATTGATGAACGCCGACGGCACGATGACGCGCGGCGCGGAGGTGGAGCGCTTCGCGGCGCAACACAATCTGCCGTTGCTGACGATTGCCGAACTGGTGGAATTCCGTGAAGCGCTGGCTGCGGCGCGTGAGTGCTGCGCGGACGAGGTGTGAGTTCGGCGTAATTGAAGGATGAGCGGGACGTGCCGGGCGTGCGTGTGTTGAGCGCGGGTCCGGCACAGATAGTTGATCAGCCGTCCGCTTCACTACCCGCATTGCTCTTACGACTGCACGTCCCCAAACTCGCCGCGCACGCCTGCTTCAACGAGCGCTGGCAGTTCATCCATATGCTCCATGATGCGCGTGATGCCCATCTTGCGTAGCGCATCGGCATAGCCATCGGGAATATGACTCGCGCCGACGAAGGCGATCGTTTTCATGCCCGCTGCGCGCGCCGCATTCAACCCGGCGACGCTGTCTTCGACCACCAGGCACCTCGCCGGCTCCACGCCCAACTGCTGCGCCGCGAACAGATACACATCGGGGTAGGGCTTGGGTCTCGCCACCTGTTCGGCGCTGAAAACACGCTCGCCGAACACCTGCTGCAACCCGGCGCGCTTCACCGAAGCCTGCACCCGCTTCATGCGGCTATTCGATACGACCGCCGCCGGCAGCGTCACGCGTTGTAGCGCATCGCGCACGCCGCCCACGGCAGTGAGCTTTGAACTCAACGCCAGCTCGACGTTATGGTCGATCGTCTCGAGAAAATCGTTCGGCATGGTGATGCCGAACGACGCCTCGATGCCTTGGAGAAAGCGCGAGGTCTGCTGGCCGAACGCCGTTTGCATGACGCTGGCGAAGTCGAGGCCGGGGAAAGTGGCGGACAGCGTTTCGAGGATGACGTGGTCAGCGATAACTTCGCTGTCGACGAGAACGCCGTCGCAATCGCAAATAAGATGATCGAGCATGCCGGAACAGGGAGCGAGGGGCGCGTGGACGTTTCGGGCCGTGCGCAAACCGAAAGCATCATGATACGTGCTTTGGCGCCGTCTGCGCGCCCCGGCCGCTTCTGTCCGGTACGGAGATCAATGCACGTGCAGGTAGATCCAGGCGGCAGCCGCACCGCCCGCGAGCGGGCCTAGCACTGGCACCCATGCATAGCGCCAGTCGCTATCGCGCTTGTTAGGGATCGGCAGCAATGCGTGCATCAGACGCGGCGACAGATCGCGCGCCGGGCTCATCGCATACCCTGTCGGGCCGCCGAGCGAAATGCCGATACCGAGAACCAGCAGGCCGACCGGCAACGCATCCAGCGCACCGAGGCCCACTTGCGGCGACGCCAGGTACAGCACGCCAAGAATCAGCACAAACGTGCAGATCATTTCGGTCAGGAAGTTATGCGGGGCGCTGCGGATAGCCGGCGCCGTGCAGAACACACCCAGCTTGATGTCGGCATCCTCTTCCTTTTCGAAGTGCTGCCGGTAGGCCATCCACACGAGTCCCGCACCTGCCATCCCGCCCAGCATCTGTGCGGCGATATAACCGGCTACCTTGCTCCAGGCGAACTTGCCGGCCAGCGCGAGGCTGATCGTCACGACCGGATTCAGGTGGGCGCCGCTGAACGATGCTGTCATGAAGACGGCGATGAAGACCGCCATCGCCCAGCCCATAACGATGACGATCAGGTCCGCGCCCTTGCCCTTGGTGCGTGCCAGCAACACGTTCGCGACCGCCCCGTTGCCAAGCAGGACGAGCATCGCTGTGCCGATAAATTCGGCAATGTAAGGTGACATGATATGTTCTCCATAATATATTTGTTAGTTGCCGAGGCCGCCTCGGATACGGCCTCGTAGCGCTAGTGAATCAAGGCGTATCGGCCCAGGCTTTGGCGGCGCGGACCGCGCGTTGCCAGCCGGCCAGATTGTCCGTGACCTCGCGCGGCTCCATATCCGGCGTGAAGCGGCGATCCAGTGCCCACTGGCTTTGCAGCTCGTTCACGTCCTTCCAGTAGCCAACCGCGAGACCCGCCAGATACGCCGCACCCAGCGCCGTGGTCTCGCTGACCTTCGGGCGTACGGTGTCGACGCCGAGAATGTCTGCCTGGAACTGCATCAGCAGATTGTTCGCGCAGGCGCCGCCGTCGACGCGCAGTTCGTCGATGCGGATGCCCGAATCGGCTTCCATCGCCTTCAGCACGTCGAGCGATTGATAGGCGATCGAATCGAGCGCAGCGCGCGCGATATGCGCCGAGGTCGTGCCGCGCGTCACGCCGAACAGCGTGCCGCGTGCGCGTGCGTTCCAGTGCGGAGCGCCGAGGCCCGCGAAGGCCGGTACGAGATACACACCGTCGCCATGCGGCACCGTGCGGGCGAGCGTTTCGATGTCTGCGGCACTCCTGATGATGCCGAGCCCGTCACGCAGCCACTGCACCACCGCGCCCGCAATAAAGATGCTGCCTTCGAGCGCGTAGTTGACCTGATCGCCGATCTGCCAGGCAATCGTCGTGACCAGGTTGTTCTTCGATTCGATCGGCTTGTCGCCGGTGTTCATCACGAGGAAGCAGCCTGTGCCGTAGGTGTTTTTCACCATGCCCGAGCGCGTGCACATCTGGCCGAACAGCGCGGCGTGCTGGTCGCCCGCAATGCCGGCGAGCGGGATCTTCGAGGCGAACACCGTGGTCTTGGTCGGACCGTACACTTCCGATGACGCACGCACTTCCGGCAGCATGCTGCGCGGAATATCGAGCGCCTGAAGCAGCTCGTCGTCCCATTGCAGCGTGTGGATGTTGAAGAGCATCGTGCGCGATGCGTTAGTGACGTCGGTGACGTGCAGGCCGTGCTTGGTGAAATTCCACACCAGCCAACTGTCGACGGTGCCGAATGCGAGACGCCCTTGCTTGGCTTTTTCGCGAGCACCTTCGACGTTGTCGAGAATCCAGCGGATTTTCGTCGCCGAGAAATACGAGTCGATCGGCAGACCAGTCTTCGCACGGACTTTCTCTTCGAGCCCCTGCGCTTTCAGTTCGTCGCAGAAGTCGGCGGTGCGGCGGTCTTGCCAGACGATCGCGTTGTAGATCGGATGGCCGGTTTCGCGGTCCCAGACAATCGTCGTCTCGCGCTGGTTGGTGATGCCGATAGCGGCGATCGACGTGCCATTCATCCCCGCACGCGTGACAGCCTCGGCCGCAACGCCTGCCTGGGTCGACCAGATTTCCTGCGGGTCATGTTCGACCCAGCCCGGACGCGGATAGATCTGCTGGAATTCCTTCTGAGCCGTCGAGACGACGTTGCCCTGATGGTCGAAAAGCATCGCGCGCGAGCTGGTTGTGCCCTGGTCGAGCGCAAGTATGTACTGATCCTGCATTGTCTCTTCTCCATGTTATGAGTCGCCGGAACGGTGATCCGGCGATGGGAACGGCTTGTTGTTCTGGGCTGCTGCAACTGCCGTGGCTTCGTGCACTCCGGTGTGCCGATCTCGATCCGCATGCCGGAATACGGTGTTATGGGTGGCTTGTACTGATCACGCCTGCGTTGGGCGTGATGGGCTTGTCGGTGCCTGGTTGTGCTTACTGGTTCTGGTGCGTGCTGACGCGCTTGACCATGCCTGTCCGTGTCTATGCGTGCTGACTCGCCGGAGCTTGCCCGAGTGCCGCGCGCTCGAGCGGCGCGGGAGCGCTGGCAAACCAGCCGTCGATGTCCTTTGTGACGCTTTCCAGTGTGCCCGGCTCGACATGCAGGCCGAGCTTCGAGCGGCGCCACAACACGTCTTGCGCGCTGCGAGCCCATTCGACGTCGCGCAGATAGCGCAGCTCGGCTTCGAACAGACCTGGAGCGAAGGCGCGGCCGAGGTCTTCAAGCGAGCGTGCCTGACCGATCACGTGCCTCGCGCGCGTGCCGTATGCGCGGCCGTAGCGGTACGCGAGGTCGGCGGGCAGCCAGGCGTTCTGCTGCTTGAACTGCGTGACGAAGCGCTCGAAATTCGCTTGCGGGATATCGCCGCCCGGCAGCGCTGCGCCGGCCGTCCAGGCCGGAGCCGGATTCCGCAGCGCGCGACCGAGTTCGTCGACGGCTTCTTCCGCGAGCTTGCGGAACGTCGTGATCTTTCCGCCGAACACCGACAGCAACGGCGCTTCACCTGCGGGTGCATCGAGTTCGAGCCGGTAGTCGCGCGTGACGGCGGACGGATTGTCCGCACCTTCTTCCTCGAGCAGCGGACGCACGCCCGAGTAGGTCCAGCGCACGTCCTTCGGCGAAATCTGCTGTTTGAAATAGCGGTTGATCGAATCGCAAAGGTACTGCGTCTCGTCGGCGTTGATCGCTACCTTCGCCGGGTCGTCGTGGTATTCGATGTCCGTGGTGCCGATCAGCGTGTAGTCGTGCTCGTACGGAATCGCGAAGATGATCCGCTTGTCCGGGTTCTGGAAGATGTACGCGTGATCGTGTTCGAACAGGCGCGGCGTGACGATGTGGCTGCCCTTGACGAGGCGCACGCTATGGTTCGCTTCGCGGCCGAGCGCGCCGTGCAGCAGTTCGCCTACCCACGGGCCGGCGGCATTTGCAATTGCACAGGCGCGCACGTCCAGTTGCGTGCCGTCGTCGCGACGCAGTTGCGCGTGCCATTCGCCGCCCGCGCGCACGGCACTGATCAGCTTGGTGCGCGTGAGGATGGCGGCGCCATGTTCCTGCGCGTCGAGCGCATTCAGCACGACGAGGCGCGCGTCGTTGACCCAGCCGTCCGAGTACACGAAACCGCGCTTGATCGATTCGATCAGAGGTGCGCCGGCCGGATGGCGGCGCATGTCGATGCCGCGCGAGGGCGGCAGCAGTTCGCGCCGGGCGAGATGATCGTAAAGGAACAGGCCCGCGCGGATCATCCATGCAGGCCGCAGGTTCGGCATGTGCGGCATCACGAAGCGCAGCGGCCACATGATGTGCGGGGCGGCGCGCAGCAGGGTCTCGCGTTCCTGCAGCGCCTTGCGCACGAGGCCGAATTCGCGGTACTCGAGATAGCGCAGACCGCCATGGATCAGTTTGGTACTCGCCGACGACGTATGCGCCGCCAGGTCGTCCTGTTCGCAGAGCAAGACAGACAGGCCGCGCCCCGCGGCGTCGCGTGCGATGCCGGCGCCGTTGATCCCGCCGCCCACCACGAGCAAATCGTATCTAGAGCCTTGCGTCACCTGCTGTGTCCCCTGCGTCATGGATGAAATGCTATCGAACCGATAGTGTTCGTTTTCGAACTTTAATGAACAAAATCGAAAAAGTAAAGTTCGAGTTTCGTGATCCGGTTTCCTGGGTAGTAGCGTAACGCGGCGGCACCGACGATACTCATAGCCATAGCAATAGCCATATCGAGGTGAGACATGCGGAGACTTTGGGTAGCGGGAGCGGCGGCGTTGCTGGCCGGATGTGTGGGTACGCCGAGCCTGAGTGGCAGCATGGGCGCGCCGTCGTTCGCGGCGCTGCAGCAGATGTGCAGTGCGGCGCCGGTCAACTACGGCAACGACGCGCAGTCGGTTTATACGACTTTCTATGATGCGTATGTTGCTAATCGGCGCGGCAAAGTGTCGACGGCGGATTACTGCTCGTTCCAGACCGCGATCGCGCAGAACTACACGACGCTCGGCTCGAGCAGCGACCCGCAAGCGCGCAATCAGTGGGTGGCATTCTTTCTGGACCAGCGCGCAAAGGCGGTTAGCTGGCGTGCAGCGGTCGACCCGACGCTGCGCAGCGGTTGAAAGGAGTTTGTGCGGCTAAGCTTGGAGGCACTCAATCAGACGCGCCTCAGCCTCTATCTCCAAGGTGGGACACGCACTGTGAGTGGTCACTTCGCAGCCGTATGAGGCGAGGTGGTGAGACGCGCATGATGATTCGAATGCTCGAATTCGAACATCAGACGATATCCGTCGGATTCACCTTGCTGGGAGATCACGCGCCGGGGCAACTCGGCGCATGGCCATGGTGGGGCATTAGGACAGACGCTTGATGACCCGGATTGCCGTGTCGCCGATGTCGGTGACGCGCCATTGCTTGAGGCCGGAGGCGAGCTTCTCGAGTTGCACGAGCTGTCGTTCGAACAGCGCATCCAGCTCCTCCCGATCCATGTCAACCTGGTGGGGAGCATCCTTGACGAGCAACAACGTGGCGAATTCATGCGGACTCAGCATCGTTCTCTCCATGTCAAGCGTAATGCGGACTGCCTTTGAGGCGACTGGCTGGCCGGCCGGGGCGGCGGGGCGCAGCGCGATCCGCTACAGGATCGGGCGGGAGTAACAGCGTTTCACCGCCGACGCGGCACGAAAATAGCGTCGGGGAACTGGAGTGTAGTCAACCGCACGCTGAACGCCAAATCGTCCCCTGAAAATTTTCCATTTGACAATTCGAGACCGAAGAAGCGGTCTGGATCGGCGGGCAAATCCTTGATTTCACGCGAGGTTTTGCGTGCGCTGCAGCAAAACGCCATGGCGTCGCGCGCCTGGCGGATTCGGTCATACGGCGTTCGGAGGATTGCCGTCCTCAGCGCGTCACTCCGCGATATAGACCTGAGTGCCCGCGTTGGCCAGCGTCTCCGTCATGTCGGCCGGCGGCGCCTTGTCGGTGAAGAGCGCGTCGATCTGGTTCAGATGACCCTGGCGGACCAGCGCCGGGCGGCCGAACTTGGAGTGGTCGGAGGCGAGAAACACCGTGCGCGCGTGCTCGATGATCGCCTCGGCCACCCGCACTTCACGCGTATCGAAATCGCGCAGCGTGCCGTCGCTTTCAATGCTCGAGGTGCCGATGATCGCGAAATCTACCTTGAACTGGCGAATGAAGTCGATCGCCAGTTCGCCGACGATCCCCTTGTCCCAAGGTCGCACAATGCCGCCGGTCACCAGCACCTCGGATTCCGGATAGCCGCTCATCATGCTGGCAACGTTGAGGTTGTTGGTGATCACGCGCAGCCCGCGATGGCGGTTCAGCGCCCGCGCCACCTCTTCCGTGGTCGTGCCGAGGTTGATAAAGAGGGATGCCTGATCGGGAATATGCGTGGCGACGAGCGCTGCGATGCGCCGCTTCTCGTCGTGGAACATCCGTTGCCTCGCGGTGTACGAGACGTTTTCGGAACTGGTCGGCAGGCTCGCACCGCCGTGGTAGCGACGCAGCAGGTTCATATCGGCCAGCCAGTTCACGTCGCGCCGGATAGTTTGCGGAGTGACGTCGAAATGGGCAGCCAGGTCATCCACGGTCACGAAGCCGTCGCGTTGCACCCACTCGAGCAGTTCCTGTTGACGTGCGTTGAGGGTCAGGCGGGGGTCTCGGGTCATGTGTCTCGGGTCAAGTGTTGGCGTTGGCGCCGGGTGAGGCAGCCAGCGCCTGGAGCGAGCAATGGTGGAAACGGTGAGCTATTGTAAGACCAAGTGCCGGGTTGTCCGCCAACCTACGCAACATGCATAAGATCGCGGCCGACATATTCAGCATATTTCTGCATTTATTCATTTGATAAATGAATTTGTTTTTTCAGCCGGTTCGCGCTGCAATCGTCGATTCCTTTGTGACGCGTTTCTAGTGGTTCCGGCGGATCTTCTGCGCTGGGCCGCGCTTTCCGAGAGTCTCCTACATGACCCGCTTCAACTGGCAAAACCCCTATCCGACGCCGCGTCTGCCCGTATTCGCGCGCAACATCGTTTCGACTTCGCATCCGCTCGCAGCCCAAGCCGGACTGCGCATGTTGTGGAAGGGCGGCAATGCCGTCGACGCGGCGATCGCGGCTGCGGCGGCCATCACGGTCGTGGAGCCCGTCTCCTGCGGCCTGGGCAGCGACGCGTTCGCGCTGGTGTGGGATGGCGCGAAGCTGCACGGGCTGAACGCGTCGGGCGTGTCGCCGGCGGCGTGGAACGTGGACTACTTCAAGCGCAAGTACGGTGAAGAAAACGGTCTCGCGAAGCAACCCAAGCGCGGCTGGGATGCGGTGACGGTCCCGGGGGTGATTGCCGGCTGGGAAGCCTTGCACGAGAAATTCGGTACGCTGCCGTTCGCCGATCTGATGGAACCCGCCATCGAGATCGCCGAGCGCGGCCATGCGGTGGCGAGCATCGTGGCCTACAAGTGGGCCGCGGCTATCCCGGAGCTGAAGGATCTGCCGGGCTTTGCGCAGACCTTCATGCCGCGCGGCCGGGCGCCGGAAGTGAGCGAGCTGGTGCGCTTCCCCGGCCATGCGAAGACGTTGCGCAAGCTGGCCGAACAGGGTCCGCGCGCCTACTACGAAGGCGAAATCGCCGAGCGGATCGCCGCGTTCTCGCGCGAGTGCGGCGGCGCCATGACCGCGAACGACCTGCGCAATTACCGCGCGGATTGGGTCGAGCCGATCGGCAAGGACTATCGCGGCTACACGGTGCATGAGATTCCGCCGAACGGCCAGGGCATCGCTGCGCTGATCGCGCTCGGCATCCTCGAGAAGTTCGATGTGGCTTCGCTCGCGCTCGACAACGTCGAATCGCAGCACCTGCAGATCGAAGCAATGAAGCTGGCGTTTGCGGACGTCTACCGCTATGTTGCGGACCCGCGTTCCATGGACGTGACGCCCGAGCAGATGCTCGACGACGCGTATCTCACCGAGCGGGCCAGGCTGATCGATCCGAAGCGCGCCACGCAGTTCGACTTCGGCATGCCGAAAGCGGGCGGCACGATCTACATGTCCGCCGCTGACGAGAACGGCATGATGGTGAGCTTCATCCAGTCGAACTACATGGGCTTCGGCTCGGGCATCGTCGTGCCGGATAGCGGCATTTCGATGCAGAACCGCGGCTGCGGTTTCTCGATGGATCCGAAGTCGCCGAACGTCGTCGAAGGCGGCAAGCGGCCGTTCCATACGATCATCCCGGCCTTCCTCACGCAACAGGTCGACGGCAAGCAGGAAGCGGTGATGAGCTTCGGCGTGATGGGCGGCGATATGCAGCCGCAGGGCCATCTGCAATCCATCGTACGGATGCTCGACTACGGCCAGCAACCGCAGGCTGCTTGCGATGCGCCGCGCTGGAAGGTGAACCGCGACTTCACCATCGACATCGAAGCGACGCTCGACGCGAACACCGCGCGCGCACTCGAAAACCTCGGCCATACGATCAAGTCGGTCGATGATCCGTACATGGACTTCGGCTCCGGCCAGTACATCTGGAAACTCGATCGCAACGATCCGGACCGCGGCTATGTGGCGGCGAGCGACAGCCGTCGCGACGGCCTCGCAGCCGGCTTCTGAGCGTAGCTTCGTCAGTCTTCAAGCGTGTCGTTGCACGCGAGGTGCCTTGGGTAACGATCCAGCCTGGGCGGCCTCGCGCTTCCTGTAGAGCCGATCATGAACGATATCGCTTCGCCCGTTGCCGCCGCGGCGGTTTCCCCGGACTCCGCTGCCCCGCCGATGTCGAAAGGGATGATCAGGCGCATTATCTTTTCGTCGTCGGTCGGCAATGCGCTCGAATGGTTTGACTTTTCGGTCTATGGCTACTTCGCCGGCATCATCGCGAAGCAGTTCTTTCCAATGCACGACGAGTGGCTGTCGACGCTGCTCGCCATCGCCACGTTCGGCATCTCTTTTTTGATGCGCCCGATCGGCGCGGTGGTGCTCGGCATCTACGGGGACCGCAAAGGCCGCAAGGCGGCGCTGACGCTGGCCATTACGCTGATGATGGTCGGCACCCTGACGATGGCCGTGATGCCGCCGTACGCCATGATCGGGCTTGCGGCGCCGGTATTGATCCTGGTCGCTCGGCTCGTGCAAGGTTTTGCCGTGGGCGGCGAGTTCGGCAGCGCTACGGCCTTCATGGTTGAGCATAGCCCCACGAAGCGCGGCTACTACGCGAGCTGGCAGTTCGCGAGTCAGGGGCTTGCGGCGATTCTCGCGGCCGCGTTCGGCTCGATGCTTACCGCGTGGATGTCGCCCGAGCATCTGGGCAACTGGGGTTGGCGTATTCCGTTCCTGTTCGGTGTGCTAATTGGGCCGATTGGCTATTACATCCGCTCGCATCTGGATGAGACGCCCGAGTTTCTGGCGATGCGCCGGCAGCGCGATACGGCCGCTGCGGCAGCAGTTGACCCAACCGCGTCGTTCGGCAGCCAATGGGTGAACCTGCTTCTCGCGATCGGCATCGTCGCTCAATCGACGGTAGGCGTGTACGTGCTGCAACTCTACATGCCCATGTACGCCGTGAAACAGTTGCACATGCCGGCGGCTGTATCGTTCGGCGCTGTGGTGCTCAATGGCGGGCTGCAGCTGATCCTTTCGCCGGTGATGGGCGCGTGGTCCGATCGCATCGGCCGGATCCGCATCATGCTGGGCACATCGATCCTGATGGGCCTGCTGATCTATCCAATGTTCGCACTGCTTCAGAGCTACCCCACGGTCGGCTGGCTGTTGCTGCTGCAGGGCACATCCGGCATCCTCAAGGCGGCTTACTCCGGTCCGATGCCGGCTCTGATGTCCGAGATCTTCCCAACCCATGTGCGCTCGACCGGCCTTTCGATCGCTTACAGCATCGGCGTGACCGTCTTCGGCGGCTTCTCACCGACGATCGTCGAAACCTTCATTCATTTGACCGGCGACAAGCTCGCGCCAAGTTATTACGTGCTGATTGCGGCGCTGCTTTCCGGGTTGTCGCTGGTGATCGTCGCGTGGCGCAGGCGCCATGCCGGGCGCGACAAAGCCCTGCTGTATCCCTCCTAAGGCCTGCCGGGCGGCGCCTCCGCGTGCTCTGAGGCATTGCCACCCTCGCTTGCCGACCGTTGATTCAAGCTCAGGCAGCCCCCAGTGGGCTGCCTTTTTTGTGCGCTGCGCCCGCCTTGTTTTGCTTTGGAACAATTCGCCTATCGTGCCTCCGGAACTGCTGGACATGGGCATGGTCTGTGCTGTGTTGTCTGCAGAGTTGCGGAACACCAGCTAAGATGCAAGACATAAGGGGTTAACTCTAATTCAAGGCGCTGTATCGGAACGAGAGCGGCCTGGCAAACGCGAGTGCTTCCAGGCACGCTCCCGAAGTCGATACAGCTTTCGGAGTAAGGAACAAATGCACACCGAGCTTAACCACGTGATGCCTTGGCGGATTGAGGACATCGACCTCAGCCGGATTGACCGGCAGCGGGCCGTGGCCAACGAAGATCTGCTGCTTCTGTTGTGCGCGTCTTCGTTTATCGAAAGTGGTACAGATCTCTATACAAGTAACCTGAGTACCTTCTTCAACGGCGACCCTGAAGTGTCGGCGTGGCTCAATAACGAGTGGGAGCCGGAAGAAATGCAGCACGGCCGCGCACTGAAGACCTATATCGCATACGTGTGGCCGGAATTCGACTGGGACACGGCCTTCCGCAATTTCTTCGAGGAGTACTCGAAAACCTGTTCCGTCGAAGACTTCGAGAAGACGCGCGCGCTCGAAATGGTTGCACGCTGCGTGGTTGAAACCGGTACGGCGACGCTGTATCGCGCGATTGGCGAATGCTCGGATGAACCAGTGCTCAAGGAGATCACCGACCTTATTCGTACTGACGAAGTCCGTCACTACAAGCACTTCTTCAAGTTTTTCAAGAAGTACAACAAGATTGAAGGCAACGGTCGTCTCGCTGTGCTCGGTGCGCTGATGCGCCGTGTGCTGGAGATCAAGAACGAAGACTCGGAGATCGCGCTACGCCACGTGTTTGCGGTCCGCTATCCGGAGCGCGTGAACGATTCGGGCTATAACCGCGAACGTGCGGCACGCATCAATGCGCTGGTGCGCCGCAATCTGTCGGCCGACATGTGCGTGAAGATGCTGCTGAAGCCGCTCGATCTGCCCGCGCGGATTCAACCCGGCGTTCACTATCCGCTCGCGAAGATCACCCAGCATGTATTCTTCCGTTGAGGATCGAGGCTGGGAAGGTGGCGCGGCTCGCTCGTCGAGGCCTGCGTAACCATCTGAAGTAATAAACGAGAGTAGAACGAAATGGCCCGCCTGCGCGGGCCATTCGTCTTTGCAGGGCGGCCATTTCGATTCACGACGAATGATCAACCGGAGTCCGGCGATGACCGATTCTGTATCCAGACACCCACTCGAACAAACCGCGTTCGACGAATGGCCGGCGGCGGTGCGGGCGTTGTTCGATGGCACTTCGCTCGCGGGCAAGATTGGTTTTACAGCGTCGTTGTTGACCACCAATACGAACGGCCACGTACGGACCTCACTGCTGGGGGTGGGCGAGCTGTACGCACCCGACGCCCGTACCTTGTGCCTCGCGTTATGGCCGCAATCGCGGGCCGCGGGCGTGCTGGCGCACGGCGGCCGCGCGGCGCTGACGTTTGTCTGCGAGGCGGTGTTTTATCAGGTGCAGTTGCGGTTCGAGGCATTGCAGCCGGTGGCCGGCGATGCGAGCGGCCTCGCGTACTTCATCGGCTCGATCGATACCGGCGAAACGCAACGGGTGCCGTATGCACGCCTGACGGGCGGCATTACGTTCGAACTGGAAGAGGGGGGAGCGGCGGTGCTCGATCGCTGGGAACAGCAGATCGAGCACCTGAAGCAGGCTGCCGCGGTGCGCGGGCCTTGAACAGCGTCAGAGCGGCTTAACGCCCGCGCTGGCCGCCGTTACGCGGCGGTTGCGAGCCACTGCGCGGCGCGCTGCCGCGCGGCTTGGCGCCGCCCAGCAATGCGCCAGGATTGCCACCTTGCGGCTTGGCTTGCGCCTGCGGCTTGCTGCGCGGCGCATGTGTCGCACCGGCGCCGTCATGCGTAGCAGCTGCCGGCTTACCGTGATGACGCGTGGTTTCGTGGCGCGGGTTGTCCTTGCGCACCTGCGGTTGCGTGGGCGAGCCAGCCGGCTTGGCGGCTTGCGGTTTCGCTCCCTGCGGCTTCGCCTGTTGCTGTCCACCGGCCGCGCGCTGTCCCGAGCGTTGCGCCGCCGGCTTGGCCGCCCCGCCATCGCGCCGGGCACCGTCGCCGCGAGGCGCGCCCTGGCCCTGACGCGGTTGACGTCCACCGCCACCGCCGCCGCCCTGACCACGACGCAGGATCGGCTCCGGCTTTGCCGTCGGATCTGGCTCGAACCCGGCGATCACTTCTTGCGGCACGGCGCGCTTGATCAGCTTCTCGATGTCCTTGAGCAGTTGCAGTTCATCGACGCACACCAGCGACACCGCTTCGCCCGATGCCCCAGCCCGGCCCGTACGGCCGATGCGGTGCACATAGTCTTCCGGCACGTTCGGCAGATCGTAGTTGACCACGTGCGGCAACTGGTCGATGTCGATGCCACGTGCGGCGATATCGGTCGCCACCAGCACCTGCAGCGTGTTGGTCTTGAACTCGGCAAGCGCGCGGGTACGAGCCGACTGGCTCTTGTTGCCGTGAATCGCAAGCGCGCTGATACCGTCCTTGGTCAGCTGCTCGGCCAGGCGATTGGCACCGTGCTTGGTACGTGTGAACACCAGCACCTGAAACCAGTTGTGTTCCTTGATCAGGTGCGTGAGCAACTCGCGCTTCTTGTCGCGATCCACCGGGTGAATCTTCTGCGCCACGAGCTCAGCCGTCGTGTTGCGGCGTGCGACTTCGATCAGTGCCGGCGAATTCAGCAGGTTGTCGGCGAGCGTCTTGATCTCGTCCGAAAAGGTCGCGGAGAACAGCAGGTTCTGGCGCTTCGGCGGCAGCTTGGCGAGCACACGCTTGATGTCGTGGATGAAGCCCATGTCGAGCATGCGGTCGGCTTCGTCGAGGACGAGGATCTCGAGATGCGACAGATCGATGGTCTTCTGCTGCATATGATCGAGCAGACGTCCAGGCGTGGCCACCACGATATCGATACCGCGACGCAGCGCGTCGATCTGCGGATTGATGCCGACGCCGCCGAACATCACCGTCGACTTCAGCTTCAGGTACTTGCCATACGCACGCACGCTTTCTTCGACCTGCGCGGCGAGCTCACGCGTCGGCGTGAGGATCAGTGCACGAATCACGCGCTTGCCTGCAGCCGTGGTGACCGGCGGCATGGTGTTCAGACGTTGCAGGATCGGCAGCGTGAAGCCGGCCGTCTTGCCGGTGCCGGTCTGCGCGCCGGCAAGCAGGTCGCCGCCGTTGAGCACGGCCGGGATGGCCTGCAACTGGATCGGAGTAGGAATGGTGTAGCCGAGTTCGTGAACAGCACGGACCAGCGGTTCGGACAAGCCGAGGGAATCAAAAGACATAAAAGCTCTTTGCAATGCAGTATCGCGAACGGCGAATGCGCGGCCAAAAGGCGCGCTTCGAGGCCAAAGCCCAGATCCAGTCGCAGGGAAATCGGCGGCACACGCCAGCGTGTGCCGAATGCTTCAACGCGCTATCAAGACACGTTGACTGGCTTTAAGTTGCACTTCGCCGCCGTGGGGTGTCACGCGACGTAGCGCGCAACACTGACGAATTGACACAGACTGCCCGCCAGTACGAACAGGTGCCAGATACCATGTCCGTGCCGGATGCGCTCGTCGTTGATGAAGAAGTAGATGCCGACGCTGTAGATGATCCCGCCGGCCACGAGCCATGCGGTGCCCGCAGCCGGTAATGCTTCGACCAGCGGACGAATGGCAACGAGCGCGAGCCATCCCATCAAGACATACAGCACCATCGATACGCTACGGGTGCGTCGCCCGAGCGTGAGTTCCTGCACGATACCGAGGGCCGCAAGGCCCCAGCTCACCCCGAACAGGGACCAGCCCCACGGTCCACGCAGCGTAACCAGCGTGAACGGCGTGTAGCTGCCGGCGATCAGCAGGTAGATCGCCGAATGATCGCATTTCTGCAGGACCGCCTTGAAGCGCGGATTGCGCACGCTGTGGTACAGGGTGGAGATAGCATACAGCACCAGCAGCATGGCGCCATAAACGCTGAAACTGACGACCTTGTACGCGTCGCCCTGCAGCGCGCCCATCGTGACGAGCGTAGCCAGTCCCGCCACCGACAATACAGCGCCGACGAGGTGGGTAATGCTGTTGAAACGCTCACCGACATGCACGACATCTTCTCCTGCTGGGTTCAATACGCCATTGTGCACGTACTGGCTAACCCTGGTCCTAAAAAACGAAGGGCGCGGCCGCGGTTTCCCGCCAGCCGCGCCCTCCTTGTCTCGTGCGCCGCCTAGTCGAGCGGCGCTGAGCGCAGATCCGACACCTGTTGCGGCGACACCGCCGTACCGTGGTTACCCCACGACATACGGATATAGGTGACCACAGCAGCGACTTCCTGGTTCGACAGCGACTGCGCGAACGGCGGCATGCCATACGGCTTCGGATTGCCCTCCGTGCTCGGCGGGAAGCCGCCGTTCAACACCATGCGGATCGGGTTCACAGCCGACGGCATCTGGATCGACTGGTTGTTGGCAAGCGGCGGGAAATTCGGCGGTTGGCCGAGACCGTTTGCCTCGTGGCACTTCGCGCAGTTGTCGGTATATACCTTCTGACCTTGCTGCAGCAGTTGTGTGCCGAACTGAGCCGAAGTTTCCAGCTGCAGGTTTTCCGGCGCTTCGCTCTTCTGCGGGATGGTCTTCAGATACGTCGACATCGCCTGGATGTCTTCGTCCGACATGTATTGCAAGCTGTTGTGAACCACTTCAGCCATCGGGCCGAACACCGCGCCGCGTTGCGACACGCCGTTCTTCAGCAGCGCCTGGATGTCCTTGATGTCCCAGTCGCCCAGACCCGCTTCCTTGTTCGACGTCAGCGACGGTGCGTACCAGTTCTGCAGCGGAATCAGGCCGCCCGCAAAGGCCGCCGAATTGACCGGGCCGCCCATGGCGTTGATCGAGGTGTGGCACATGCCACAGTGGCCGAGGCCTTCGATCAGGTAAGCGCCGCGGTTCCATTCGACTGATTTGGTCGGATCCGGCTTGTACTCGCCTTCACGGAAGAACAGCGTGCGCCAGCCAATCAGCAGGTTGCGGTTGTTGAACGGGAATTTCAGTTCGTGCGGACGGCTCGGCACGTTGACCGGCGGAACCGAGCGCAGGAAGGCGTAGATCGCGTCCGAGTCGGCGCGCGACACCTTCGTGTAGCTCGTGAACGGGAAGCCCGGGTACAGCAGGCTGCCGTCCTTCGAACGGCCCGTGTGCATGGCGCGGTAGAAGTCGTCCTGGCTCCACTTGCCGATGCCGTACTGGTCGTCAGGCGTGATGTTCGGCGTGAACATCGTGCCGAACGGCGTGGCCATGGGCAGGCCACCGGCGAATTCCTTGCCGCCGCGCACCGTGTGGCAGGCAATACAGTCGCCGGCGCGGGCGAGGTACTCGCCCTTCTTGATCAGTTCCGCCTGGTCGGCCGGTGTGGCGGCCATGGCGGTGCCGTTGTGCAGGTTGTCGCCGCCCGACCACAGGACGGGAACGAGGGCAGCGGCCGCAGCCACGACAACTGCCGAAAGGGCGAACAAAGACTTGCGTTTCATTTGATTGTCTCTCCCGGTGCCTTATTGCGGTTCGCTGCCGCAGGCAAGCGGAGTCTTCATCGAGCGGGCCGGAGCCGGCACGGGGTTTTGCGGAGCCGTCTGCGTGGACAACCATGAAGCGACGGCATTCACGTCATCATCGGTCAAGCGGGTAGCAATCTCGTGCATGCAGTCAGGCGCAATGGCATGACGCGAACCGGAACGCCAGCCGCCCAGCTGCGCGCTGATGTAATCAGCATGCAGACCGACCAGACCCGGGATAGCCGGCTGCATACCGGTCAGCGCCTTGCCATGACAGGCGGCGCAGGCCGGAATCTGCCGCGATGCGTCGCCGTGCAGCACGATGTCCTGGCCGCGCGCCAGCGTATCCGACGACACCGTGGGCTTGCCCGGCGGCGGGTACGGCGGCCGTTGCTGCGAGAAGTACGTCGCGATCTGATGAAGGTAGTCGTCCGAGAGGTACGTGACGAGGTAGTTCATGGGCGGATACTTGCGGCGCCCTTCGCGGAAATTCTGCAGCTGGTTGAACAGATAGTCAGCCGGCTTGCCCGCGAGGCGTGGGAAGTAGTCGTTGTCCGTGCCCTGACCGTGTGTGCCGTGGCATGCCGCGCAGGCCTGCACGCGCGCTTCCATCGTGTCCGGGGTCGTCGGTTGAGTCTGCGCTTTCGCAGCGCTATAGACGCCTGCAGCGCCGATCAGCAGAAGGGCAAGCAGCGGGCGGAAAATGCGTCTTGAAGACACGCGTAACTCCATCAGATTCGGGGACCCGACCGGGCTTCGGACGGCTCGGCTTGGGGGCAGTGGGGCTGCGGCGACGCAGCATTCTATCATCGATGGGTAATGGTGACTATTTGGCACGGGCGAGCCCCGTTCCTCCTCGTAAAAGCTGTTAAGACAGTTTGACATAGTGTGCGTTTGGCTATATCTAACCTGCTTTTCTGGATCGGTTGCCGCGTCCTTCACTGATGCTTTCGCTGCGCGAGCGTGTAACCAGGTTGAACCCACACGCATGCAGACCATCGAAGCGTACACTCCCGGGGCGCCGGTGTCTTGCTGCGGCGCGTGCAACCCTTCCCTCTGTATTTTCCACAAGCCATTCGCCTTTCATGAAGCTATCCGATTTCTCCCGCCCTGCCCTCGACGGCCTCCCCACCCACGACACTGACGCGTTTACGGCCAAATGAGAGTAGACGGATTGTGGATCGGGCAGGTCGCCATGGCCGCGCTCATGAACGTCGCGTTTGCATTTGCAGTCGGTTCAGCGTTGCTCGGCGCGTGGCTTGCGAAGGATGCCCAGGTCAAAGTTTCGCCGGCGCGGCCGGCCTGGTTGCGTGCGCAGCGCTCGATGCTGACGGCGTGCGTCGTGCTGGTCCTCGCCGACCTCGGCTGGTTGTTGTACCAGTCCGCGGCGATGAGCGGCAGTGCGTTGCCGCAGGCCTTCAGCGTCATCCCAACCGTGCTTTCGCAGACGCACATCGGCTATGCGTGGAGCGTTGCGTTTATCGGCGCGCTGGTGCTGCTGCTGACCGCGATGTCGTCGCACGCGAGCACGCTGCGTAATGCGCTGCTGTGGCTCGCGGTGATTGCGATCGCCGCCGGCAAGGCGTCGCTCGGGCATGCGGCCGATGCCGGTCCGGCGTCCGCGGCCATCGGCGTGCATACGTTGCATGTGCTTGCCACCAGCGTATGGGGCGGACTGGTCGTGACGGCTGGCCTCGCGGTGTTGCCGGCGTTGGGCACTTCGACCGCGCGCGGTATGTTGATCCGTACCGCTATGCAGATCTCGAACGTGTCGCTGGTTGCGGTCGCGTTCGTGCTGCTGACGGGGATCTTCAATACCGTGCGGGTCTCGGGCGGATCGTTCGAGGCAATCGAGATCAGCACATGGGGACACGTACTGACGCTCAAGCTGGCGCTGGTTGCTCTGGCGCTCGTGCTCGGCGGCCTGAATCGCTTCCTGGCCCTGCCGCGGCTGCGCCGCACCGCGTCGACGATGGACGCTCACACCTTCACCAACGTGCTTTACCTCGAAGCGCTGGCAATGATCGGCGTGTTCATTGCGGCCGCTGCGTTGTCGAACAGCGTGCCGGCCTTCGTCCCGCTCGGCTGAGCGGTCGCTGGGAGGGCGCGAAGTACCCGTCCACGGTGGGCGCCACGTAAAAAAACGCCGCACAGCAAGCCTGTGCGGCGTGAACACACGCGGTCGCCCGGCAGGAGCCGGTTGCCCCGGTACTGCCCGTTAAGCGGCGAGCGCTTTCGGCACTCGCTCCAGCATGGTTTCAGGGAACATCTCCTGACGCAGTTCGCCGTCGTCGTCGAACCACTGGCAGATCAGCCACGTGCCCGGTGCAAATACGACCGGCCCCACCCACGTGGCGGTCATCGGACGGCCACCCGATTTGAGCGTCAGCACATCGCCGCCGCGGTACGTCGTTCGTTTTGGTAGAAACATCGCTTTCATCACTTCGGTCTTCCAATCAGTTCGTCGCGTCGGCTGCTTCGGGCGGTGCGGGCGCTTAGTCGTCCGCGGACTTGGCCCGTTTCATTTTTGAATCGGCGCGACTTATTCGTAGCCCAGCTTGTGACCGAGGATCGGCGCGCAGAACAGCGCGATCGCGCAGCCACTCGCCTTGCCTTCGAGCTCGGCGCCGGCGGCATGCGAGCCATAGAGTTGGGTCAGCAAATCGAACAGTTGCGGCGCGCAGTAAATGACCGCTGCAGCGATGAAACACTTCTCCACCGTCGAGATGCGCCAGCCGCGTTGGAATGCCATGACCGCACCGATTACCCGCAGTACGCCGAACACCACCAGCGCGCCCACAGCTGCTTGTTCGCGGATCAAATAGTCAGGAAGAAATTCGCCCATGATTGCCCTCTCGCATCGTCTTTGACTGCTAAAAAGCAAGGAGTGGGCCAAGCGGGAAATGCGGTTGTGGCGGGAGAGCTGAAAGCCTATACCAGAAAGGCTTTCAGGCGAGTCGGTGGGATGCGCGGAGGTGCGTGGAAGGCGCTTTTAAAGCGATTCGGTCCGGGATGTTACGTAACTGAGACTCTTGCGTTCGCTAGCGCACGTAACGTCGCCGGAGGTGTCTCATCCGCCTAGCGGATCCGTTCGATGCGGCCGACCAGAAACAAATACGACAGCGCGCCCACCACGCCGACCGCGCTCATGAAAACGAGCGCCGGCGCGAAGTCGTTGCCCTTGACGAGCAGGCCGATCACGATCGGCACGCAGATCGACGACAGGTTGCCCATCAGGTTGAACATGCCGCCGGTGAGTCCGAGCAGTTCTTTTTTCGCCATGGATGAGACAAGCACCCAGGTGATCGACGAAAAGCCGCTGCCGAAAAAAGCGATGGCCATGAAGAGGATGACCATCGAGGGACTGTCGACAAAGTTCGCGCCGACAATCGCCGTGGACAGCAGCAAGCCCGTGACGATGGGCACCTTGCGCGCGACCGTAGCCGACACACCGCGGCGGATCATGGCGTCGGAGATCAGGCCGGAGGCCAGAATGCCGACGAAAGCGGCGAGAAACGGCACGGCGGCCATGAAGCCGGCTTTCAGAAAGTCCATGTGACGGTATTTGACGAGGTAGGTGGGAAACCACGTCAGAAAGAACCACAGCGTCGAAGTCACGGCGATCTGGCCGATATAGATGCCCCAGAGTTTGCGGTTACCGAGCACGGCACGCCAGTCGGCCGAGTTGTATCGTGCGCGAGACACGCTGGCGCTGCTGAGTTCGACGAGGCCGCCGCCCCGGCGGATCGTGTCGAGTTCCGCCTCGTTGATCCCGGCTGCTTCGGACGGCTCGCGATACAGCGCGTACCAGATGAGCGCCCACACCACGCCGATGAGTCCCGTCAGGATGAACATGCCGTGCCAGCCGAAGTGCTGCTGGGTGAGGACGAGCGCGGGCGTCAGGAAGGCGAGGCCAACGTACTGGCCGGAGGTGTAGACGGCAATGGCGCGCGCCCGCTCGCTGTCGGGGAACCAGGTGGTGACGATGCGGTTGAGCGTCGGATAGGCCGGCGCCTCGAGCACGCCGAGCAGCACGCGCAGCGACAGTAGCAGCGCAAAGGCGCTGGCAAAGCCCTGCAGGACGGTGGCAATCGACCACAGTCCGATGATCAGCGCCATCATCAGCCGGGGCCGCGCGCGGTCCACCAGCATGCCGCCGGGAATCTGCAGCAAGGCGTACGACCAGCCGAAGGCCGAGAACACCAGCCCCATGTGGGCCGGGTCGAGCTGCAGATCTTGCGCGATGGCGGTGGCCGCGATCGACAGGTTGCTGCGGTCCAGATAGGTAATGACGACGGTGATGAACAGCATGACCAGCAGGCGGTGGCGTTTGCCGGTCGCCTGGGTTTCGAATGTGGATGTCTCCACCACGACTCCTTTTTACAATGGCCGGTTTATGGCTCGTGCTTCAGATCTCGCCTGAAGCAAAAACGCCGCCCGCAGGCGGCGTTTCATCGGATCAGCGGCTTACCATTCGGCGACGCTGCCGTCCGTATGACGCCACACCGGATTGCGCCAGCGGTGACCGACCTTCGCCATCTCGCGGACCTTCTCCTCATTGACCTCGATACCGAGTCCCGGGCCTTGCGGAATCGACACGAAGCCGTCTTCGTATTTGAAGACCTCGGGATTCTTGATGTAGTCGAGCAGGTCGTTGCCCTGGTTGTAGTGGATGCCCAGGCTCTGTTCCTGGATGAACGCGTTATAGCTAACCGCGTCGATCTGCAGGCAGGTGGCAAGGGCGATCGGGCCAAGCGGGCAGTGCAGCGCGAGCGCGACGTCATACGCTTCGGCCATCGACGCAATCTTGCGGCACTCGGTAATGCCGCCCGCGTGCGAGGCGTCCGGCTGGATGATGTCGACGTAGCCGCCCGCCAGAATGTGCTTGAAATCCCAACGCGAGTAGAGACGCTCGCCGAGTGCGATGGGCGTGTTGGTCTGGTTGACGATGTCGCGCAATGCCTCGGCATTCTCCGACAGCACCGGCTCTTCGATGAACAGCAGCTTGTACGGGTCGAGCTCTTTGGCGAGCACCTTCGCCATTGGCTTATGCACCCGGCCATGGAAGTCCACGCCGATGCCGATGTTCGGCCCCACGGCTTCGCGCACGGCTGCTACGTTATTGATGACGCCCTGCACCTTGTCGAAGGTGTCGATGATCTGCAGCTCTTCCGAACCGTTCATCTTCACGGCCTTGAAGCCGCGTTCGACTACGGCGCGCGCGTTGTTGGCGACGTCGCTCGGACGGTCGCCGCCGATCCACGAGTACACCTTGATCCTGTCGCGCACCTGTCCGCCGAGCAGCGCATGCACCGGTACGCCGTGGTGCTTGCCCTTGATGTCCCACAGCGCCTGGTCCACGCCGGCGATCGCGCTCATCGTGATCGGGCCGCCGCGGTAGAAGCCCGCGCGGTACATCACTTGCCAGTGGTCTTCGATCAGCAGCGGGTCTTTGCCGATCAGATAGTCCGACAGTTCTTCGACCGCAGCCGCGACGGTATGCGCGCGGCCTTCGACGACCGGTTCGCCCCAGCCGACGATGCCCTCATCCGTTTCGATCTTGAGGAAGCACCAGCGCGGCGGGACGATGAAGGTTTCGAGCTTGGTGATTTTCATGGTGAGCGTCTCCTGGTGGCGGCCTGGCTGCACGGGTTGTCTGCAAACGAGGCCCGTCATGGGCTGGCGAATACCGGTGGGCGCTGCTTGCTGAGGCGCACGCGTCCATCGGCGCGATATCTGAGGAGTCACATCCTACAACAAAATCGCCTTTAAGTACTATTAATAGTACTATTGACGCCAAGCATACGGTCGCCGGGCGCGCTGGATTTACCGTTGGGATGCCGGATAATCGCGTTCGTTCCAAACATAAAGAGCGCCGGAAGACGGCGGGGAGAGCACCTATCCAACACGATCTGCACGGGCGTGTCGCCCAACAACTGGCCACCGCCATTCTGCGCGGCGACTATGCGCCGGAAACCATCCTGCCGCGCGAAGCCGAGTTGATGGAGACATTCGGCGTGAGCCGCACGGTGCTGCGCGAAGCGCTGCGCACGCTGACGTCCAAAGGGCTGATCGAGTCGCGTCCGCGGGTCGGCACGCGGGTGCGGCCGCGGCATGCGTGGAATCTGCTCGATGTCGACGTGCTCGACTGGTATTCGCGCGTCGCGGAGCCGATGACGTTCGCGCTCAAGTTGCAGGAAATGCGCGAGATGATCGAGCCTTATGCCGCAGCGTTAGCTGCCGCTTCGCACAGTCCGGAGACTTTCGATGCACTCGAAACGGCGCACGCGGCGATGGTGGCCGCGCGTAACGTCGACGAATGGGTGCGGGCCGATCTGCGCTTTCACATCAGCGTGCTGGCCGCGTGCAGCAACGAATTGCTGATTCCGCTGGGCACGCTGATCGAGCGCACGCTGGAAGCGCAGTTGCGACTGAATGCGAAGCGGGCGGAGGTCTATAACGCCTCGTTGGCTGAACATACTGCCGTGTTCGAAGCGATCCGCGCGCGTGATGCGATAGCAGCGCAGCTGGCCATGGCGGGTTTGCTCGGCGTTACGCGGCGGCGGATCGAAGGCTGAGCGGTGAGTCGCTAATCTTCGGGGCCGCGCAGCCAGGCCGTCGCGTCAATCCATCGCCGCGTGCGCCACCGTCGCATCCGGCACCTTGCGCGCCGGCCGAATCAGCAGCAACAGCGGAACGACCAGCAGCGTCGCCACGAACATCAGCTTGAAATCGTTCAGATACGCGATCATCGCCGCTTGCTGCGTGATTGAAACGTTCATCGCCGCGAGGTCGTACGCCGATCCGCTTTCGAGCATCGGTCGCATGAGTGGATTGAAGAGGTTGACGTTCGCGGCGAGATCCGAATGCGCGACTTGCGTGCCGCGCGTCATTAACGTCTGCACGATCGAAATGCCGATACTGCTGCCGATATTGCGCATCAGGCTATACGTGGCTGTGCCATCTGCGCGCAGCTGTGGCGTGAGAGTGGAAAACGTCAGCGCGCTCAGCGGCACGAAGACGAGGCCGAGCCCGAATCCCTGAATGACGCCCGGCCATACGATATCCGACGCGGAGAGCACGATCGTGTAGTGCATCATCTGCCACAGCGCGAACGCAGAAATGAGGAATCCTGAGAGCAGCAGCAGGCGCGCGTCGATCCGTTTGAGCAGACGTCCCGCAAACAGCATGGCGATCATCGTGCCAGCGCCGCTTGGCGCCGTGACCAGGCCGGTCGTCGCGACCGGATAGTTCATGAGCGTCTGCAACATCGGCGGCAGCAGCGCGCGCGTGGCGTACATCACCGCGCCTATCACGAAGATAAAGAACGTGCCGGTGGCGAAGTTGCGGTCTTTCAGTAACTCGGACTTGAAGAACGATGTCTTGCCGACTGTCGCCGTGTGCACCAGAAAGAACGCAAAACTGATGGACGCAAGCAATGCCTCAGTGACGATTTCATTCGAGCCGAACCAGTCGAGTTGCTCGCCCCGATCGAGCATCGCCTGCAGTGCACCGATCGCAAGCGCGAGTGTCGCGAAGCCGAAGGCGTCGAACTTCACGTCGTGGCGGGGTTCCTTGCTCGGCAGAAACGTCAGGACGCCGAACAGCGCGAAAGCGCCGATCGGCAGGTTGATGAAGAAAACCCAGCGCCAGTTATAGCTGTCGGTCAGCCAACCGCCGAGCGTCGGCCCGAGAATCGGACCGACCATCACGCCCATGCCCCACACCGCCATCGCCTGACCTTGCTTCTCGCGCGGATTGATGTCGAGCAGGATCGACTGCGACAGCGGCACCAGCGACGCGCCGAAAATACCTTGTAGCAGGCGCGAGGCGACGATCTCGGTCAGCGTTTCCGACATGCCGCACAACGCCGAGGCTATTGTGAAGCCCGCGATGGAAAAGGCCAGCAGCCGTTTGACGCTGAACCGGTCGGACAGCCAGCCGGTCAGCGGCGTGGCAATGGCGGCGGCGACGATGTACGAGGTCAGCACCCACGTGATTTCGTCCTGCGAGGCGGACAGCGTGCCCTGCATGTGCGGCAGCGCCACGTTGGCAATGGTGCTGTCGAGCGTCTGCATCAGGGTGGCGAGCATGATCGAGACGGTGATCATGGGCCGGTTAAGCGCGGCGGTACTGCTCCCTGACGAGGTTTCTGCAGACATGGACGGACGATTGGGCTACGCGGAGAAAGATAGTAAGCATGCTTAGTATAATGGAGCACACACTACGCGACTACTAGGAACAGTACGAGGACGGCCGTCTATAGGCAGGTACCGGACTGCTGTTCGCCGCCCGTTTAGCTCCTGCTTTCGTATAATCGCGCGATGGAAAAAGCCCAATTCGAAGAGCGTTTCGGCTTCTTGATTTCGGACGTTGGCCGCCTGTGCGGCAAGCGCTTCGACGACCTCGCCAAGTCGACTGTCGATCTGACCCGCGCGCAAGCCCGCGCCCTCGCGTATCTCGCGCACTATGGCGACGTCAACCAGGCGCGCCTCGCGGATCTGCTCGAAGTCGCGCCGATCTCAGCCGGACGCCTGCTGGACCGCATGGAAGAGGGTGGCTGGATCCAGCGTTGGAGCAATCCCGAGGATCGCCGCGAGCGTCAGGTACGGATGACGCCCAAGGCGGAGCGGGCGCTCGGCAAGGCCCGCAAGGTGGGCGACGAAGTGGCGGCGGAGGGCCTGAGCGGCTTCAGCGATGAGGAGGCCAGACAGTTCATCGCGCTGCTGCAGCGGGTGCGTGGCAATCTCAGCCGGATTGTGGACCGGTAGGCGGCCATTGAAAGACGCCCTTGATCCCGTCAGGCGCTCGCGATCCGGTTCAGACCGGAGTCGCCGCGTCAATTCCAGAGTTTCCTTGGCGCCGGCTGCCAGCGCGAAGGTGCCGGCGCTGCGATTGTCGTGGCGTGGTGAGGGCTCGCCAGACGCTTCGCCAATAACGTATCGATGGTTGACTCAAGCGTATTCAGTTCAACTGGCTTTGGAAGAAACACAGTCCATAACGCCGATTTTTCCGCGGGCGGAGTCTGCCCCGACGACATCACAACCGGAATCTGGGCGAGCGCCGGATAAAACTTTAGCCGTCGGCACAGTTCGACGCCATCCGTGCCCGGCATGTTCCAGTCTGTCACGATCAAATCGGGGAGGCATCGGCTCGCCTTGTCCAGCGCCGCTTTGCCGTCCTCCGCGAGGATCACGTGGTGGCCGTGTCCCTCGAGCGCCAGTTGAAGCAGCCAGAGCGAATCGACGTCATCGTCGACGAGGAGAATGGTAGACATAGGTCGAAAAAGTCAGGAGTCTTCTGCTTTTCCGCAACAACCATGCCGCCCGGGCGGCGCCTAGGTTGCCGGGCGATCCCCGCCTGCTTCTGCGACGAGGCGCGTCAGCTGGTCCATCGACACGGGCTTGGTCACGTGTGCGTCAAAGCCCGCTTCGGCGGCTTTTTTCTTGTCCGCGTCGCCGGCGTATCCGGTGAGCGCGATCAGCCGCGTGTTCGCCAACGCCGGGTTGCTGCGCAGCAGCTGCACGAGATGCATGCCGCTCATGTCCGGCATGGAGACGTCGATCAAAGCCACGTCGGGGATAAACGTTTCAACCACGGCCAATGCGTCCGCGCCGCTGTACGCAGTGCGGACGCCGTGCCCGTCCAGCTCGAGCAGCATGGCCAGGGCGTCGATTGCGTCTGCCTGGTCGTCAACGAGAAGGATCTGTTTTGTTTGCGCCATGTATTAAGGTCTGGTTCTCATGAAATGGCTTAGCGCCAAAGCTTTTGCATCAATGCGAGGAGTGCCACCGGGGCCGTACCTTTGCGGCAGTAGCCATCGAAGTTGTGGCGCGCTTTTCCCGTTTCGCGGACATGGTCGTCGTCAAGCGAGGTAAAAGCCACGATCCCGAGGTTGGTCGTCGGCAGATACGTGCGTAACGCCTCGGCGGTTTCAAAACCGTCGCGCTCCGGCATCATGATGTCGAGCACGACTACGTCGGGAACCCAGTCCTTTACGCAGCGCAACGCTTCTCCACAACCATTGGCAGTACGTGTTTCCACACCTTCGTACGACAGATAGACGGCTAGGGCCTCGGCCGCTTCAGGGTTATCGTCGACCACCAGCACGCGTGGTACGGCGTTCAGGAGACGAAGCTTGCGAGCGCTCCAGGTTTGGCACGGAGAGTGGAGTTGGGACAATTTCGACCGCCTTTAAAACGTTGACTGTCGACGAGCAGCAAGCCGCATGCCACATCAAGATCGGTCACCCTTACATAGCCCCTCGACAGTAGTCAGAAACATTTGCATAGGAGCGGGCTTTTGCAGGCAGGCATTCCAGGTCTGTACTTCTTCGGCACGCGGCGGCGCGGCCGAATGGACGAGAATAGGCAGATGCCCCAGCTCAGGGTGGGCTTTCAATTGACGGCACAACTCCGCACCGCCCATCAGCGGCATCATCCAGTCGGTGATCACGAGATCGGGGATGCGGACTTTCAGGTGATCGAGGGCTTCCAGACCGTTGCGCGCACAACATACCGCGTATCCTTCGTGGACCAGAATAGCCTGCCATGCGGCGAGCATGTCCGGGTCGTCATCCACAAGCAAGATTGAGTGCATTCGCGACTGCCGGTTTGTGAGCATGGGTTGGGCCGTATTAGCGCATGCAAAAGTCGTTCCATTGTTTGCGGTGCGTCATAATGGGCGAGCGATCAGTTGGCGCAAGGCTGCGAGGTCGACGGTCAACGCCCGCGCCGTAACCGGTTGCGCGATGACGGCCACGGGCGCGAAGCCGCGCGGAAGTCGTACGGATGAGCCACAGCGCTTACCGCCTAAACTGTTTGACCCGGTAGAAGCAGATTCCTGTTGTAGAAACGATCTTCACTGAGTGGCCGTTATGACCGATACACCTACCGGGCCCCTGCGCGGGTTCGCAAATTATCTTCGCCGCGAGCGGCTTCGCCTGACCAACCAATGGATGAAGGCGGTCTTCGGCGACGCCGATCTGGTCGAAGCCGACAAGCTGACGTATGAACAGCTTGCCGACCACCTTCCGGAAATTCTCGACGCGCTGTGTCTAGCCCTCGAAGCCGAAGATCTCGAGAAAGTGGAGCCGGCAATCGAGCGTGACGCGCGAATGCACGGCATGGTGCGCTGGCGCCAGGGATACCGGATCGAAGAACTGGTGCGCGAACTCGACCTGTTTCACCAGACGCTGATCGACGCTCTCGATGCGTTCGCGGAGACCGAAAGCGCCTTCACGCGCCGCCATGAGAAACGAGCGGGTCGCCTGATTGCAGAGGCATTGAGTCTCGTCACCTTGATGTCGATACGCGAGGTGGTCAACGAACGCGACCGGAAAATCGACGAGTACACCGGCAAGCTTGAACGCGCGAATCACGAATTGAAGTTCAATCAGCGGCTGGTTAGTGATCTGCATGAATCGCGGATGCAAATCACCCGCAGCGTTGTGCATGACCTGCGTAATTTTCTGAACGCGTTTTCGGTTGCTCTGGCGCTGATCGAACGGGCACCTGCGAAGGCGGAAGCTGCGTTGACGTTGGCCAATCGCCAGGCGGCGGATATGAAGCAACTGGTCGACCAGATGGTGGAGTACTCGGTCGTGCTGGGGGATAGCAGTCCGCTCGCCGTCGAGCCATTCGACTTGAGAGGGCTGTTCGATGAGCTGGTGATATCGTCGAGACCCGCTATCGAGGCAAAGCGCCTGCGTCTGCTTACCGCGTTCGACGCGTCGCTGGCGCCGGTGATTTCGAATCGCCTGAAGCTGAAACAGGTTGCACTCAACCTGCTGTCGAATGCGACCAAGTACACGGCGGCCGGTGAGATAGAACTCGCCATGACCCGCGTGGGAGACGGGCATTGGTCCATTCGTGTCTCCGATACGGGTATCGGGATTGCGCCTTCGGATGCGGACCGGGTGTTCGATGAATTTGAGCGCGCCGCCGGCGACGATATTCCTGGCACAGGACTGGGACTCGCAATCGTCAAGGAGCTTTGCCGCGTGTTGCATGGACAAATCCATTTCGAGTCGCGCGAAGGGCGCGGGACGACGTTTGAGATCCGATTTCCATTTGAACTCGAGGTGGTGAGCTAAGCCGTCGTAACGTCGCTATTTTCGCGGAACATTCTGCTCCCTCGTCAGGGTTCGACAAGGGACAACTGTGAAGCGATGGGTTATCCGTATTGCATCGGCGTTTGCCGTGCTGATCGCATTCATCGTTGTGACGGGGAGCGCCTATGAGTTTCGGCGGCGACATCAAGCTCGCCAGGAGTTTCCTCCGCCATGCAGCCGTTCTCCGAAGAGGAACTTCAGCAGATGAAGATAAGTGCGGCGCAGGGTGCCAAGGACAGGGCGATCTGGAAGCAGATGCAGGATGATGAAGCGACGTGGCGTCCAGAAGCCAGCATCAACTGGTCTACGACTCCAGCCACTACATCCAGTTTCACAGGCCCGATCTGGTGATCAATGCAGTGCTGTCGGTTGTCGATAAGGTGCGTGCGGATACCGCTCACTTGACTGACGATGCGCTTCGCTTAAACGGCAGGAATACGTGTCGCGCTAACGTCAACATTGTCAAAATTTTTGATTGACAAGCTATTCCATGCAATAGAAACTTCATGACATGAACACGCCAGCCCTTATCGCCATCGCGATTAAACACCGAATGATCACCGTATGGGGTAGATCATCGGGGGCGTGTGCGCGTTAGCCAGTAAGCAGTAACGCAAGTCACAAGGCCTCGCCGGAAACGGATGGGGCCTTTTTCTTTTGGTGGCTTCTCCGTCAGTCGGCTCAATCGACGGAGATGACCATGCAACACGCTAACCCGCAGTTCGATTGCTCCCAGTTATCCGGTGATCATGATGCCGTGCGTGAGACGTACGCGCCGCGGATGGTGATTCACCTGAGTCTCGTGCCACGGCAGACCGTGTCATGGCGGGTCGTCGCGGACTGCGAGGTCCGCGCACACGGCTCGCGTGTGTGGCTCACGCGCATTTTTTCCCCGCACGACTATTGGATGCAGGTTGGCGACGTGATTCGGATCGCGCGCGGGGAGCGCATCTGGCTGAGCGCCGATGGTGACCGGCCGGTGGAAGTCACTTTGACGAGCGAGTATGTCGAGCGAAGGCGATTGTTAAGGCGAAGACCTTTGCGGTGGTTGCGGCGGCTTTTGGATATTTTGTTGCCGCTGGCCAGGTAGGGGTGCTGACGTCAAATTGTGGAAGCGGTCGCGACATACTAAATAGGAATGCGAAATGAATAAGAGTGTTCAGAAACAAGTGATGGATCAGGCTGCGCCCCTGAAGGCGCGGCTCATTTCCGAGGTGGGATGGCAATGGATGGTGGGGATCGCCAACATGCTGTTGATACTTGCGTTGTTCGTGTTGGCAGTTGTTAAGGCGCCGTCGAGCGTTAGGTCAAACAACACACGATGTCTGCAGCAAGTCTCCAACGAGGAGCATGTGAGTCTCGAGGCGTTTTTTCAGAATCCGATGGAGCAGGATGCGATGGTGCAGGCTATGGAGGTTTGTGCTCGATGAGGGGGTACCGGAAGCCGGTACGATGTTACCGATATTCGGTACGCAGGGCTGGTGTCCGGCTGCGATGAAGGCAGGATAACGGAGATGGGTGATTGCCATGGCGAAAGCTTGATGAGAATTCGAGCTTTCGAGTTGCTTCGCCACGCGGAAAACGAAAAGCCCCGACGAGTCGGGGCTTTAGTAAAACTGGTGGCGAATCAGGGATTCGAACCCCGGACCTGCGGATTATGATTCCGTCGCTCTAACCGGCTGAGCTAATTCGCCAAAGAAGAAGCGAGATTATGAAGATGGTCGCGGCGCCTGTCAACCCCCGCCGCGGCACGGCGTCAAACCCCGCGACCCGGCCCGAACCAGCCTGAATAAGGCTGGCCCAGCCCCAGAAAACCCCAGCCTCAATCCTGCGCGTAAATATCCGAGTCCTTGGTCTCCTTGACGAACAGCAGACCGATCACCAGGGTAATGAGCGCGATCACGATCGGATACCACAGCCCGGAGTAAATATTTCCCTTCGCCGCGACGATCGCGAACGCCGTCGCCGGCAGGAAGCCACCGAACCAGCCATTGCCGATGTGATACGGCAGCGACATCGACGTGTAACGAATGCGCGTCGGGAACATCTCCACCAGCATCGCCGCAATCGGCCCGTACACCATCGTCACGTAGATCATCATGATCGTCAGGATCACCACGCTCATCGGCCAGTTGATCTGTGAAGGGTCCGCCTTGGCCGGGTAGCCGGCGGCCTTCAGCGTCGAGCCGAGCGTCTCGTCGAACGCTTTGCCTTGCTCCTTCGCATCCGGCGCCTTGCCGTCGAACGTGTTGACCACCGTGTCGCCCACCTTGATCTGCGCGACGGTGCCCGCCGGTGCCGCAACGTTCTCGTAGTTCAAGCCCGCCTTCGACAGCGCGCTCTTCGCGATGTCGCATGAGGACGTGAACTTCGACGTGCCCACCGGATTGAACTGGAACGAGCACTCATCCGGGTTGGCGATCACCACAATCGGCGACTTCTGCGTGGCGGCTTCGAGCGCCGGATTGGTGAAGTGCGTCAACGCCTTGAACAGCGGGAAGTAGGTCAGCGCGGCGATCAGCAGGCCGGCCATGATGATCGGCTTGCGCCCAATCCTGTCCGATAGCGAGCCGAAGAACAGGAAGAACGGCGTGCCGATCAGGAGTGCCAGCGCGATCAGGATGTTGGCGGTCGGACCGGCAACCTTGAGCGTCTGCGTCAGGAAGAACAGCGTGTAGAACTGTCCCGTGTACCAGACAACGGCCTGGCCGGCGGTCAGCCCGATGAGCGCGAGAATCACGATCTTCAGGTTCTTCCATTGGCCGAACGCTTCTGTCAGCGGCGCCTTGGACGTCTTGCCTTCGGCCTTGATACGCGCGAACACCGGCGATTCGTGCAGTTGCAACCGGATCCACACCGACACGCCCAGCAGGATGATCGACGCGATGAACGGCACGCGCCATCCCCAGACGCCGAACGAGTCTTCGCCGATCGAGGTGCGCACGCCGAGAATCACGAGCAGGGAGAGGAACAGGCCCAATGTGGCTGTCGTCTGGATCCATGCGGTGTAGAAGCCGCGACGGCCGGCCGGAGCATGTTCCGCGACATAGGTCGCAGCACCGCCGTACTCGCCACCGAGCGCCAACCCTTGCAGCAACCGCATAGCGATAAAAATCACCGGTGAAGCCATGCCGATCGCCGCATATCCCGGCAGCAGACCAACGAGGAAGGTCGACAGACCCATGATCACGATCGTGATCAGGAAAGTGTATTTACGTCCGACCAGGTCGCCCAGTCGGCCGAACACGATTGCACCGAACGGCCGCACGGCGAAGCCTGCCGCGAAGCTAAGCAGCGTGAAGATGAAGCCGGCTGTGGGATTGACCCCGGAGAAAAAGCTCTTGCTGATGAAGACTGCCAGCGAACCGGCAAGGTAGAAGTCGTACCACTCGAAAACAGTGCCTAGCGACGATGCGAAGATCACCCGCTTCTCTTCGTGCGTCATCGGCACGTGGGAGATTTGCCCGCCAACGGTAGCCATATGTCGTCTCCAATATTGATATGTGTACTCGGTCCGCCCGCAAGGCGTACCCGTGTCTCGGATTATTGGAGTGGAAACTTACGGCCTACTGACGTGGCATCTCAAAATCGTGGTAGGGGAGATGTGGCGTCGGATGTTGGTATTTGTCGTTAAGTTAAAGCTAATTATCAGCCATCGTTGATTAAAATGGCGCTATGTCGCAAATTTGCGGCGGTCCAGTCTGGCCCCCGTTAGGGTAAGTCCCGGGCCGTTTCTCGCGCCCTCAAGCTGACGCGTACAAGTGTTCCGGCGAGACGCGGCGTGCTTTGATAGACGTTATCGTCGATCGTTAGCGTGCCGCCGTGCATGGTGACGATCTCGCGGACGATCGCCAGCCCGAGTCCGCTGCCGTCGCCCTCGCGGCCCAGGATCCGGTAGAAGCGTTCGACCACCCGCGCCCGTTCGGCAGCTGGAATGCCAAGCCCGGTGTCCTCTACCTCAAGGTGTACCTGGCTGGATGCCGGGTCTGGACGCACCCGCACTGTGATTCGGCCGCCGGCTGGCGTGTAACGGATCGCGTTGTCGATCAGGTTCGACAGCATCTCGCGCAGCATCAGCAGGCTGCCGTCTATTTCAACCGCTTCGTCCGGTCCCTCGTAGCCCAGATCCATCTGTTTGGCGAGTGCCGCCTGCACCCAGTCGCGCACCGCATTGCGCGCGACTTCGGTGATCTCGACCGGCGCAAAAATCTGTCCCGACAGCCGGTTTTCCGCGCGCGCGAGCGCCAGCAATTGGGTGACGAGCCGCGCGGCCTGCTCGGAACTGGTGGCGATCTGCTCGAGGGAACGGTGAACCTCCGCAGACACGTCCTGGCGCAGCGCCAGTTCGGCCTGAGTGCGTAGACCGGCGAGCGGCGTTTTCATCTGATGGGCGGCGTCGGCGATAAAACGCTTTTGCAACTCCATATTCTGTTCGAGGCGCGTTAGCAGATCGTTGAACGACGTTACTAGCGGCTCGATCTCTGGCGGAGCGCGGCGCGCTTCGAGCGGCGACAGGTCGTCGGGACGCCGCGCGCGGATATGCGCCTGCAGCGCATGCAACGGAGCGAGCCCGCGCGAGAGTCCGAACCACACGAGCACGATCGCGAGCGGCAGGATCACGAACTGCGGCAGGATCACGCCTTTGATGATGTCGTTGGCGAGCTGACTGCGTTTGTCAAGCGTCTCGCCCACCTGTACGAGCACCGGCAACGCACCCGGCGTGTGCGGGAACTCGACCGTCGTGTAAGCGACGCGGATGTCGTTGCCGTGCAGCACGTCGTCGCGGAATTCAACGAGGCCCGGCGGCGGCCGGTCTTCCTCGTGCGGCAGCGGCATATCACGATCGCCGCTCACCAGCTCGCCGCGCGTGCCCAGCACCTGATAGAAGACCTTATCGACGTTATCCGCGCTCAAGAAGTCGCGCGTCGCAGCGGGCAGGGACAGCTCCGCCACGCCGTTCACCGGATGGATCTGGCGGGCCAGCACGTACGCATCGGTTTCGAGCGCGCGGTCGAACGGGCCGTTGGCGATCGATTTGGCGACCAGGTAAGTGACCGCAATGCTCATCGGCCACAACAGCAGCAGCGGCGCCAGCATCCAGTCGAGGATCTCGCCGAACAGCGAGCGCGGGCGTGCCCCGGCGGCGGCTTCGGTTTCGTCGGGTGGCGCGAACGGGTTCGCGTAGCGGGCGTCGCGCGCCTCGTCGTCGAGGTCCACCGCTGGCGCCGCGGCGCGCTCTGCGCGTGCGGACATGAGCGCTCTCTATTTGAAGGGGTGGCTCGCGGGCATCTGGGCGGATGCGGGTGAGGAGGGCGTATTGGATTCGGGAGTTCCTGTTGTCCCCACTGCCGCGGTGGCCTTCTCCAGGCAGTAGCCAAGGCCGCGCACGGTGAGGATGCGCACGCCGCTTGGCTCTATTTTTTTGCGCAGCCGGTGCACGTAGACTTCGATCGCGTTATTGCTGACCTCTTCGCCCCATTCGCACAGATGATCGACCAGTTGCTCCTTCGATACCAGCCGGCCGATCCGCTGCAGCAGCACTTCGAGCAGGCCCAGTTCGCGTGCCGACAGCTCGATGATCTGCTCGTTGATATAGGCGATACGCCCGACCTGGTCGAATGACAGCGAACCGTGCCTTACCACCGTCGGGCCGCCGCCCGCGCCGCGGCGGGTCAGCGCGCGCACGCGGGCCTCGAGTTCATTGAGCGCGAACGGCTTGGCCATGTAGTCGTCGGCGCCGAGATCGAGGCCTTTGACGCGTTCGTCGACGCTGTCGGCGGCGGTCAAAATCAGCACCGGCAGGTTCGAATTGCGTGCCCGCAGACGGCGCAGCACCTCGAGTCCGGACATGCGTGGCAGGCCCAGATCGAGTATCAGGAGGTCGAAAGTTTGCATCGACAAGGCGGTATCCGCCTCGACGCCGTTCTTCACATGATCAACGGCGTATGCCGATTGGCGGAGTGATCGAATCAGACCGTCCGCGAGTATGCTGTCATCTTCGGCAATGAGAATTCGCATGATGCGCCAGCCTAGCCTTGCCGGCACCGTAGAAATCCCGGCGCACAGCGGTCTCCAAAGATTTTGTGGGTAGTTTGGTGCAGTTTGACCACACATAAATGCATCGATGTGCGAATCGTGCTTGCCAAAACTACTGTTTTTTTATACAGTGTCTGCGTTTAGTGTGCTGTCTGTGATGAATGGGCCGCACACCTGCCTCAGACGCCGTTCATCATAGCAAAGGACGATTCATGGAAGAAAGCAAGAAAGGCCCGGCTGGACTGACTGCTGAAAAGAGCAAGGCATTGGCTGCCGCGCTCGCGCAGATCGAAAAGCAGTTCGGCAAAGGGTCGGTCATGCGGCTCGGCGCAGGCGAGGCAGTCGAAGATATCCAGGTGGTCTCAACGGGATCGCTCGGGCTCGACATCGCATTGGGCGTCGGCGGTTTGCCGCGTGGCCGGGTGGTCGAAATCTACGGGCCGGAATCGTCGGGTAAAACCACGCTGACGCTGCAAGTGGTCGCTGAAATGCAGAAGCTCGGCGGCACGGCAGCATTTATCGACGCGGAACACGCGCTGGACATCCAGTACGCGGGCAAGCTCGGCGTGAACGTGAACGATCTGCTGGTCTCGCAACCGGATACGGGCGAACAGGCGCTGGAAATCGCGGACGCGCTGGTGCGCTCGGGTTCGATCGACATGATCGTGATCGACTCGGTCGCGGCACTCGTGCCGAAGGCCGAAATCGAAGGCGAAATGGGCGACTCGCTGCCGGGTCTGCAGGCGCGTCTGATGTCGCAGGCGCTGCGTAAGCTCACCGGCACGATCAAGCGCACGAACTGCCTCGTCATCTTCATTAACCAGATCCGTATGAAGATCGGCGTGATGTTCGGCAATCCGGAAACCACCACGGGCGGCAACGCGCTCAAGTTCTATGCATCCGTGCGTCTGGACATCCGTCGTATCGGCTCGATCAAGAAGAACGACGAAGTGATCGGCAACGAAACGCGCGTGAAGGTCGTCAAGAACAAGGTGGCGCCGCCGTTCCGCGAAGCGATTTTCGACATCCTGTACGGCGAAGGCATTTCGCGTCAGGGTGAAGTGATCGACCTGGGTGTGTCCGCGAAGATCGTCGACAAGGCCGGTGCCTGGTATAGCTACAACGGCGAGCGTATTGGTCAGGGTAAAGACAATGCACGCGAATTCCTGCGCGAAAATCCCGAGATCGCACGCGAAATCGAGAACCGCATCCGTGAATCGCTGGGCGTGAATGCGATGGCGGATGTTGCTGCCGGCGCAGGCGCTGAACTCGCAGGCGAAGAGGAGTAATCGCCGCGTGATACGCAAGGGCCGACCTGTATCCAATGCAGGGCGTGATGCGGACGGCCCGCGCGACGGTGACCCAAGTGACTTGACCGGGTCACTGGGTTCACCCGAATCGTCATTCGATCCGTTCGAGTCTTTCGACGCGCACGATCAAGCTTCTGGCCGCGCATCCTCCGCGCGGCGGGGTTCAGCACTGGCGGGGCCAAGCGGCAACACTGACACCGCCGGTTCGCCCGCAGAAACCACCTACACCCGCTCACGCCGCACACCGGGCGAGGCTCGAGGCGGAAACCACGATAAGTCTGGTCCCGATCAAGACCGCGCCGCCAAATCAAAAGGCCCTGGCCGCTCCCTGAAGGGTCGCGCACTCGGCTATCTATCTCGCCGCGAATACAGCCGTGCCGAACTCTCGCGCAAGTTGATGCCCTTCGTCGAAGAGGCCGATTCTCTCGATACCTTGCTCGATTCACTCGAGAAAGAGGGCTGGCTGTCCGATTCGCGCTTTGCCGAAAGCCTGATCCATCGCCGCGCATCGCGTCTTGGCGCCAGCCGGATCGTCGGTGAATTGAAGCGCCATGCGGTTGGCCAGACACTCATCGAGGAAGCCAGCGCACAGTTGCGCGAAACCGAGCTCACACGTGCCCAGGCCGTCTGGAGCAAAAAATACGGTCAGCTTCCGGAAACGCCCGCGGAACGCGCGCGGCAAGCGCGTTTCCTCGCCGCACGGGGGTTTTCCGGCGCGACGATCGGCAAGATTCTCAAGGGTCTGGACGACGAGTGGTCAGGCGATTAGCCCTGCCCCCGGATTGGTGCTGTGCACAATCCAACCTGTCTCAAATACCCGGTATGCTAAAATCAGGTGGTTTTCCAATTCGGCCTTTTCCTTCCGCATGTCGCTTTCCCCGCCCGTCTCCCGTCAGTTGCGCCATCGCCGCGCAATTCGTGCGGAAGCTTACGAGCGCGAGGACGGCCTGTGGGACATAGAGGCGTGCCTAACCGACCAAAAGCCACGTGACGTGGCGCTTGCGTCGGGCGTCCGGCCCAACGGTCAGCCGATCCATGAACTCTGGCTCCGCATTACGATCGATCGCAAGCTCAACGTTGTCGACGCGCAAGCGTCGTCCGACTGGGTGCCCTATCCCGGTCTGTGCGAAGCCACCAATCCCGCCTATCGTGCCCTCATCGGGCTCAATCTGTTCCACAATTTCCGTCGCGAAGCCGCCCGTTTGCTCGGTGGCACGGCAGGTTGCACGCATCTCACCGAGTTGTGCGCTTTCCTTCCTACGGCCGCCATTCAGGCGTTCGCCGGCGACGTGTGGAATACCAATGATGGCAAGCCGCCACACGAAGCGGATTCAGGGGACGCTTCACCTCAAGCCTCAGACGAGCACTCAAACGACAAGCCGCCATTCCAGCTGGGTCGCTGCCACGCGCTGCGATTCGATGGTGAGGCGGTGCGACAGTTTTATCCGCGCTGGTATGGTCGTGCGCCGCGTTCAGCGGAACGCGCGGATGCAGCAAGCGAGCAAAGCCAGTCCGCCGGCAACGGCAGCGGCACGTCCCGTTTGAACGACAGCAGCGGAAACGAAGTTCAATCCAACTCTCAGACTGAAGGGAATCACGCATGAAGATTCACGAGTACCAGGGTAAGGAAATCCTGCGGAAATTCGGCGTCGCGGTACCGCGCGGCAAGCCGGTCTTCTCGGTGGATGACGCGGTCAAGGCCGCTGAAGAGCTCGGCGGCCCGGTATGGGTCGTGAAGGCTCAGATCCACGCGGGTGGCCGTGGCAAGGGTGGCGGCGTGAAGGTCGCAAAGTCGCTGGAGCAGGTTCGCGAGTACTCGAACCAGATCCTCGGCATGCAACTCGTCACGCACCAGACTGGCCCGGAAGGCCAGAAGGTGAACCGCCTGCTGATCGAAGAAGGCGCTGACATCAAGAAGGAACTGTATGTCGGCCTCGTGATCGATCGCGTCTCGCAGAAGGTCGTCGTGATGGCTTCGAGCGAAGGCGGCATGGACGTCGAAGAAGTCGCGGAAAAGACGCCTGAGCTGATCCACAAGATCGCCGTCGACCCGTCGACCGGTCTGAAGGATGCGGAAGCGGATGAACTGGCAACGAAGATCGGCGTTCCCGCCGCTTCGCTGCCGCAAGCTCGTGCAATCCTGCAAGGCCTGTACAAGGCATTCTGGGAAACGGACGCGTCGCTCGCAGAAATCAACCCGCTGATCCTGACCGGCGACGGCAAGGTCATCGCGTTGGACGCCAAGTTCAACTTCGATTCGAACGCCCTGTTCCGTCATCCGGAAATCGTCGCTTACCGCGATCTGGACGAAGAAGATCCGGCTGAAGTCGAAGCCTCGAAGTTCGACCTCGCGTACATCTCGCTCGACGGCAACATCGGCTGCCTCGTGAACGGCGCTGGCCTCGCAATGGCAACGATGGACACCATCAAGCTGTTCGGCGGCGAACCGGCGAACTTCCTCGACGTGGGCGGTGGCGCCACGACCGAGAAGGTCACGGAAGCGTTCAAGATCATGCTGAAGAACCCGAATCTGACGGCCATTCTGGTCAATATTTTCGGTGGCATCATGCGCTGCGACGTGATCGCGGAAGGCGTGATTGCAGCTTCGAAGGCTGTCTCGCTGAAGGTGCCGCTCGTGGTCCGCATGAAGGGCACGAACGAAGACCTGGGCAAGAAGATGCTGGCTGAATCCGGCCTGCCGATCATTGCGGCAGACAGCATGGAAGAAGCGGCTCAGAAGGTCGTCGCGGCCGCTGCGGGCAAGGCGTAAGCCTGCCGGGCGTTTACCAGGATTAGCCAGATTACGAATGGCGGCGCGCACGGCGACGCGGGCGGAGAACATTCCGCCGCGCAGTCGGCCAGAGCGCCCGCCAAACGAACAGAGGTCAATACATGTCGATTCTGATCAATAAAGACACGAAGGTCATCACGCAGGGCATCACCGGCAAGACCGGTCAGTTCCACACGCGTGCCTGCCGTGAATATGCAAACGGCCGCGAAGCGTATGTCGCGGGCGTGAACCCGAAGAAGGCCGGCGAAGATTTCGAAGGCATTCCTATCTACGCAAGCGTGAAGGAAGCGAAGGCTGAAACGGGCGCAACCGTCTCGGTCATCTACGTTCCGCCCGCAGGCGCAGCGGCAGCGATCTGGGAAGCCGTCGAGGCGGATCTGGATCTCGCAATCTGTATCACGGAAGGCATTCCTGTCCGTGACATGATCGAGCTCAAGGCACGCATGCGCGCAAAGAACAGCAAGACGCTGCTGCTCGGACCGAACTGCCCGGGCACGATCACGCCGGACGAACTGAAGATCGGCATCATGCCGGGTCACATCCACCGCAAGGGCCGCATCGGCGTCGTGTCGCGTTCGGGCACGCTGACGTATGAAGCAGTCGGCCAGTTGACGGCAATCGGCCTCGGCCAATCGTCGGCAGTCGGTATTGGCGGCGACCCGATCAACGGTCTGAAGCACATCGACGTCATGAAGATGTTCAACGACGATCCGGAAACGGACGCCGTCATCATGATCGGCGAAATCGGTGGTCCGGACGAAGCGAATGCGGCTGAGTGGATCAAGGGCAACATGAAGAAGCCGGTGGTTGGCTTCATCGCTGGTGTCACGGCTCCGGCCGGCAAGCGCATGGGTCACGCAGGCGCGCTGATCTCAGGCGGTGCGGATACGGCTGAAGCCAAGCTGGAAATCATGGACGCATGCGGTATCAAGGTCACGAAGAACCCGTCGGAAATGGCGCGTCTTCTGAAGGCGATGCTGTAAATCGAAATAGGCCAGCCAGTCCGGCCCGTTTTTTGATACTCTTACGAAGTCCTTTCGTAAGAGCGAAGTCCTAAAAAGCGAGGGAGCGAGCAATTGCTCCCTCGCTTTTTTATGTCGACCGGCGTTAGCGCTTTAGCGCTTACTCCGGTCCCACGCAGTTTCATCGCGCTTTGCCCGGTTCCAATCGCCGTCTATCCTGCATTCAATGCTCGAATTCTTCGCCACGCTCCACTGGGGGGCCGTTATCCAGATCATCGTGATCGACATCCTGCTGGGTGGCGATAACGCGGTGGTGATCGCGCTCGCCTGCCGCAATCTGCCGCCGGCGCAGCGCGTCAAGGGCGTGTTGTGGGGGACGGCGGGGGCAATCCTGCTGCGCGTCGCGCTGATCGCGTTTGCGGTAGTGCTGCTCGACGTGCCGCTGCTGAAGTTTGCTGGAGGCCTGTTGTTGCTGTGGATCGGCGTCCGTCTCATGGCGCCTGCACACGACGCTCACGAGCACGTGAAGCCCGCTGACAAGCTAATGACTGCCGTCAAGACCATCATCGTCGCCGACGCGGTCATGAGCCTCGACAACGTGATCGCGATTGCCGGCGCGGCGGAAGCGGCGGACCCGGAGCATCGGCTGGCGCTGGTGATCTTCGGGCTGTTGGTCAGCATTCCGCTGATCGTATGGGGCAGTCAGCTCGTGCTGAAGTTGCTGGACCGCTTCCCGATCGTAATTACGCTCGGTGCCGCACTGCTTGGCTGGATTGCGGGCGGCCTGATCATCAACGATCCGGCCGGCGACCGCTGGCCGATTCTCGACTCGCCCGTGGCCGAGTACGGTATGAGCATCGCGGGAGCGCTGTTCGTTGTGATCCTTGGTTACGTGCTTAAACGGCGTAATGCCGAGCGGGCTGCGGCTCAATTGCCGCCCAATGCGCCCCCGGGTTCGCATTGACAACAGGGCACGGCTTCACGCTTTCACAGGCCCATCATCAGGTCCAACGTTAGCCATCTGGCTGACTGTTTAGAATCACCGTGGCTGGCTACGATCAATGCGCCTGTTCCGATTCACGGGGCAGGCGTTTTTCGTTTCTGGAGCCTGCCGATGACCGTTTCTCTCCCCAACTCTTCATTCCGTTGCGTGCTCTTGCGGCGCGACGACCCTGCTGCAGGCGCACCGATCTCCGACCCTGGCGTGCAATGGCCCACGCGGATCGCCCGGGTCAGCCGCAAGCTCGGCTTCACGTTGATCGAACTGATGATCGTGCTCGCGATTGTCGGGGTGATTGCGGCCTATGCCATCCCCGCGTATCAGGACTATCTGGCGCGCAGCCGGGTAGGCGAGGGCCTGTCGCTCGCCACGTCGGCGCGGCTCGCGGTGGCGGAAAACGCCGCCAGCGGCGCGGCGTTCGGGGGCGGTTATGCGCCGCCAACCGCCACGAAGAATGTGGAATCGGTCCATGTGGATGACGACACAGGTCAGATCACCGTGGTCTTCACCACGCGCGTCGCGCCGTCCGGCAGCAATACGCTGGTGCTGGTGCCGTCGGTGCCCGACAACGCCGATACGCCGACCGCCCGGATCGCGCTAGTCAAAGGCTCGGCCCAACCGGGGACGCTGACATGGGAGTGCTTTGCGGGTGGCAAGTTGGCTTCGTCACTGCCCGCGCCGGGCGCAGGCCCGAGCCCAGCGGATCCGCCGACGTTGCCGTCCAATCTGGCGCCGCCCGAATGCCGCAGTTGATGGTTCGGTAAGGAAACGGACTTGCCGATTTCGGGATATTTGAGGCCGTCCGGCGCACAGGGGGAGGATTTTTTTGTATAGTGCGCCGGTTGCTGACGCCCCCGGTTCCTCATGCCCACCCCATTTGCGCGCTTTTTATCTCTGGCCATACTGGCTTGTGCGTTGATTCTGCCTTACGCAGTGGTCAACCATACCTATCCGATTCCGACCTTTTACGCGGAATTTACCGCGCTGACGCTGTATGTGTTGACCAGCGCGGCCGTGGTGCTGCTGGCCTGGACGGAGCGTCGCCGCTTCGAGTTTGAATCGCCCACGGTCGCGCTTGTGCCACTGCTGTTCGGCCTGTTGCTGGTGGTGCAGACGTTTGTGCTGCAGGTCGAGCAGCCGTCGATGAACTGGCTCGGTGCCGGTTATCTGCTGGCGGCCTTCATGGCGACCCACACCGGCTACACCTTCAGCCGGGTCAGGATGAGCGAGGAGGTGCTGCGCTGGGCCGCCTACGCGTTGATTATCGGCGGACTGTTTGCAGTGTTTTGCCAGGTGATCCAGGTGTTCCATCTGGAGACCAAGGTCACGCCGCTCGTGGTTGCGTACAACATCACGGTCGATCGCCGGCCGTTCGGCAACATGGCGCAGGCCAACCACCTCGCCACCTACATCGCCTTCGCGATGACCGGCGCCTTGTTCCTGGTACAGACGCGGCGGCTTCCGCTCATCCTGTGGGCGCTGCTGTCGGTGGTTTTTGCGGGCGGCCTTGCGTTGACCGTCTCACGTGGGCCGTGGTTGCAGATGGGCGTGATCGTCGTGGCTGGGTTCTGGATGGCCTTTGCCGAAGTCCGGCGCAATCCGGTTCTGCGGCGCAGTAACCGCGAATGGTTGACGCCAGTAGCGCTCGGCGTGTTGTTCTTCGTCGTGAACGCGCTGGTTCGTTGGGCCAATGTGCACTATCAGCTCGGTCTGGCCGAATCCGCTGCCGATCGTTTCAAGGATGCCGGTCAGATCGCGCCACGCCTTGCGCTATGGAAATACGGTTGGACGATGTTCAAGGCGCATCCGTTGCTCGGCGTTGGCTGGGGCGAGTTTCCGCGCTACCAGTTCGACTATGTGCGGTCGCTGGGCGCCGTCGAGATCGCTAACAACTCGCACGACATCTTCCTCGATCTGCTAGGTAAAACCGGCCTGATCGGCCTTGCGATCGTGCTGCTCGGCCTGCTGGCGTGGCTCGTGCGCGTGGTGCGTGCTCCGCACACGGCCGCTCGCGTGTTCGGCGTAGCGCTGATCGGCGTGCTGGTGATGCACGCGCTGGTCGAGTATCCGCAGCAGTACATGTTCTTCCTGCTGCCGGCGATGTTCGTGTTTGGCCTGCTGGAGACGCGCTCGTTGCGGCTGGTGCCGAGCCGCGTGTCGTTCGGCGTCTACGCGGTGGTCGTGCTCGTTGGATTGGCCGCGCTGTATCCGGTCTATCGCGACTACAACCGCTCGGAGGTGTTGTACTACGGCTCGAGTCCGGCGCAGCAATACGCCAGCGATCCATCGTTCCTGTTCGGTGCATGGGGCGAGTACGGGATGGCGACGCTGCTGCCGATGAACGCCCAGGATCTCGCTCGCAAGCTCGCCATGCACAGGCAGGCGCTCGCGTTGCTGCCGGGCGAAACGGTGTTGCGACGTTATGCGGTGCTGCAGGCGCTGAGCGGCGACACGAACGGCGCTTTCGACACCGTCGTGCGGTTGAAGATCTTCGCGGAAGAATTGAAGGATTGGCCGTCGCAACAGGCCTATCTGTATCAGCTGTGCGATGAGCAGAAGAGTCTCGCTGGCTTCAAGGCGGAACTGATCAAGCTGTACGGTATGCCGCCGAAAGACGTCAATCAGGATGACGACGATAGCGACGATTGAGTCCGAGCTTCGCGCGTGAGCGCGACGCGGGATGAACGAAAACGCACCGGAAGGGCGGGTAAGCGCAGAAGCA